>JAJXXW010000082.1 GCA_021780905.1 bacterium | reverse complement strand
TAGCCATGTGCGGAAGAGATAAGCGCTGAAAGCATCTAAGTGCCAAGCTCATCCCAAGATAATGTTTCCCGGACGAAAGTCCCTAAAGACCACGGGCAGACCACCCGTTTGATAGGCTGGGAGTGTAAGCGCCGCGAGGCGTTCAGCTGACCAGCACTAATCGGTCGTGCGGCTTGATTGCTTTTTTCATTGATTTGAAAAAACAATTTCAACTCGCGAATTGTAAGCCAATAGACTCCTGTGTGTAGTTTTCAGAGAATTGCCGAATCACTACGAAACGATCTTTTTAAAATAAAATTTTGCACGTTCAAACGCGTGCGCAATAATTTGGTGGCATTACCGCAGTGGTCCGACCCGTTCCCATTCCGAACACGGCCGTCAAACGCTGCATGGCCGATGGTAGTGGTTGTATAGCTTCCGCGAGAGTAGGTAGCCGCCAGTCTTTTTAAATAAAACCCGAAGAATCAAATCTTCGGGTTTTTTGTCTATTGCAACCCACAAACTCATCCTCGGCCTCGCGCCCGTTTTGATTTACGATAATTCACCGGCTTGGTTTCCGGTTTCGTGCCGTCAATCAGGTGTTTGAGTTCCTTGATCTGGTCGCGCAGCAGGGCGGCTTTCTCGAATTGCAAATCCTCGGCAGCTTTAAGCATCTCGCCTTCCAGTTCGCGGATGGTTTCGGTCACGTCCAGATCGGTCGTGGTCTCGCGCAACAGACCCGTGGCCGTCGCGTGCTGGTCTTCCTGCACGGCGAGACTTTCTTCTACGGCGCGGCTGACGCTGCGCGGCGTGATGTTGTGTTCTTTATTGTAGGCAATCTGGCGTTCGCGGCGTTTCTCGGTGACGGTGAGGAATTTCTTGATGCTGTCCGTCATCACGTCGGCGTAAAGAATCACCTCGCCGTTCAAATGCCGGGCGGCGCGGCCGGCGGTCTGGATGAGACTTGTTACACTGCGGAGAAAACCTTCCTTGTCCGCGTCGAGAATCGCGACGAGGGAAACCTCCGGCAAATCCAAACCTTCGCGCAATAAATTGATGCCGACGAGCACATCAAATTCGCCTTTGCGGAGCGCGCGAAGGATTTCGACACGCTCAATCGCGTCAATGTCGCTGTGCAGGTAGCGCACGTTCACGCCGATGTCGCGCAGGTAATCCGTGAGTTCCTCGGCGGTGCGCTTGGTGAGCGTGGTGACGAGTGTGCGCTCCTTTTTCTCCCCGCGCTGGCGGCATTCCTCGATGAGATCGTCAATCTGCCCCTTCAGCGGTTTGAGGGTCACTTTCGGATCAATCAGCCCGGTCGGGCGCACGACGAGTTCCACGACTTTGCCCTGCGACCAGCCGATTTCGCGCGGCGCGGGCGTAGCACTGACATAAATCGTCTGGTTCTGCATCCCCTGAAATTCCAGAAAGTTCACCGGCCGGTTGTCCAGCGCACTCGGCAGGCGAAAGCCGTGATCCACCAAAACCGATTTGCGCGAGCGGTCACCCTCATACATGCCGCCAATCTGCGGCACGGTGACGTGCGATTCGTCAAGCACGAGCAGGTAATCGTCGGGAAAGAAATCGAACAGCGTCGTCGGGCGCGAGCCGGGCGGGCGGTTGGCGATGTGACGCGAATAATTTTCAATGCCGGAACAGAAACCCATTTCCTCCATCATCTCCAGGTCGAACTCCGTGCGCAGCTTGATGCGCTGCGCTTCAAGCAGTTTGCCGTCGCGCTCGAACTCGGCGATGCGCGTGCCGAGTTCCTCGCGGATGGCGAGAATGGCGCGCTTCATCTTTTCGCCGGTCGTCACGAATTGTTTTGCCGGAAAAATCATGTTCGCCTGCAAGGATTCGATTTTATGGCCGGTCAACGGTTCGAAGCGCGTTAGCTTTTCGATTTCGTCGCCGAAAAATTCCAAGCGCAAGCCGTCTTCGCGGCCGGCGGGCCAGACTTCCACGGTGTCGCCCCGCACGCGGAAATTGCCGCGCTCGAAGGCGATGTCGTTGCGCGAATACTGCAAGTCCACGAGGCGCGCGAGGAATTGTTCGCGCGAAATGTCCAGGCCGACGCGGATCGGAACGACGAGCGATTCGTAATCTTCCTTGCTGCCGATGCCGTAAATGCACGAGACGCTGGCCACCACGATCACGTCGCGGCGCGAAAACAGCGAAGCCATCGTGGAGAGGCGCAGGCGCTCAATGTCGTCGTTCACGCTGGAATCCTTTTCGATGAACGTGTCGGTGCGCGGGATGTAGGCCTCCGGCTGATAAAAATCAAAGTAGCTGACAAAGTATTCGACGGCATTGTTCGGAAAAAAACTTTTGAACTCGGCGTAAAGCTGCGCGGCGAGCGTTTTGTTGTGCGAGATGACGAGCGTGGGTTTGTTGACGTTCTTGATGACGTTCGCGACGGTGAAAGTTTTTCCGGAACCCGTGACGCCGAGCAGCGTCTGATGCTTCGCGCCGGAAAAAATCCCGGCGGTCAGCTTCTCAATGGCCTGCGGCTGGTCGCCGGCGGGCGCGTAATCGGAAACAAGTTCAAACATGAAAATCCTGGGATGACCCAGTAAAACGGCACCCGTGTTATGTAATTTTTGCCGGCGAGACTGTCAACGATTGATGGCGTATGCAAGACGAGATACCGGAACATCCCGCCAACCGAGCCGGCAGACCGTATAATGCACATGGCCGTAATCGAGTGCCGCAAACCCGACCCGGATGATTTCCGTGGCAAACGTCGCGGACAGACAATCGCCGGTCACGGTGGACGTCGCACCGATTGGTTCCGGCCGCCGTCTCAATGAACCGGATTTTCTGTATCGGCAACTTGAGGTTGCCCAAGGCGACAAAATCGGGGCGGGCAACACCGGTCCCGCGGCCAGACTTCAACGCGGGCCTCCGGCTGCGGAATGCCGGTTCGCCGCCAGCAGCGCGGCGACTTTTTCGGCGATGATGGCTTCGCAACGCGCGACTTCCTCCCGGCGCAGGTTCAGATACTCGTTCGCGATGCCTTGCAGGTCGTCCACGTTGTAGAGATAGACGTTGTCGAGTTCGCCGACGGCGGGGTGAATATCGCGCGGCACGGCGATGTCAATCAGCAGCAGCGGCCGGTGCCGGCGGCGTTTCATGAGGGGCTCCAGCGTGGCGCGGTCCAGAATCGCCTGCGGCGCGGCGGTGCTGCTGATGGCGATGTCCATCCGCTCAAATGCCTCCGGCCAACGCTCAAAGGGCACGGTCTGTCCGCCCAGTTCGGTGGCCAGCGCGGCGGCGCGTTCGGGCGAACGGTTGGTGACGGTGATTTTTTTCACGCCGCGCGATTGCAGGGCGCGCGCCGTTTTCTCGCTGGTCTCGCCGGCGCCGATGAGCAGGACTTCGTGCTCGGCAAGCTCGGTGAAAATCTTTTCCGCCAGTTCCACGGCGGCGGACATCACGGACACGCTGCCGCGCTGGATGTTCGTCGCGGTGCGGATGTGCTTGGCCACGTTGAAGGCGCGTTGAAACGCCTTGTTCAAGCGCGCGCCGGTGAACTGGTGTGCGAAGGCCAGCTCATAAGCATCCTTGAGCTGGCCGAAAATTTCCGTCTCGCCAATGACCATCGAGTCCAGCCCGGCGGCGACCTTGAACAGGTGCTGCAAACTCTGCGGTTCGGCGAGGGTGTAAAGCTCGTCGCCCAGCGCGCCGTCGTAGGCATGGTGGGCGACGAGGAATTTTTTGAATTCGGCAAACGCCGCGTCCGGCGCGAGCGGCGTGGCGGCGTAAATCTCCACGCGGTTGCAGGTGGAAAGGATCGCCGCCTCGGTGGCGAGGCCGGCATCGCGCAATGCCCGCAACGCCTGCGGGATGGTTTCGCCGGCAAAGGCGAAGCGTTCGCGCAATTCCACGGGCGCGGAGCGGTGGCTCAAACCGATGACGACGACGCTCATTAGTTGTGCAGGCCGGAATAGTAATTGGTGACGCCGAACGTCAGCAGCAGGAAGACGAAGGCGAGGATGACGCCGGCGGCGAACCGCCGGCTCGACCGCCCGGAAATTTTATACGCCAAGAGCGCCTCCAGATACACCAGCCAGAGCAGCGCGGACCAGAGCACTTTGGCGTCGGAAAAATACAGCTTGCCTGCGGGCCGCGGCAGTTGCGAGCCGGCGGCGAGGCCGATGGTCAGCAGCCCAAAGCCCACCGCCACGAGGCGGAAGGTGATGAGTTCGAGCCGCTGGATGGACGGCAACAGCGAGAGCAGCGCGCGGAGCTTGTGAACTTTCAGGTCGTGCCGCTGCATCAGAAACATCGCCGCCGCCACCGCCGCCAGGCCGAAGGCGCCGTAGGCCTGCAGGATCGTCGCCGCGTGCAGGCTGCGGAGCCAGTTGGAAAAATCCGGCTTCGGCCCGGGCGGTGGATCCAGCGACGGCATCAACGCGAAAATCCCGACGGTGAACAGCACCGGCGCGGTGAACGCGGCCAGAAACTTGAAACGCGGCAGCAGCGAATACACGAGGCAGGCGAGGCCGAGCGCCCAGAGCATCAGGGCGGTGGCCTCGTAGAGATTGTTGACCGGGCAACTATGCAGCGACAGGCCGCGTTTAAGCATGGCCAGCGTGTGCAGCGCCACGCCGGCCGCGAGCAGCAGGTAGTTCACCCATTCGTCCCGGCGAAAACCTTTCCGCCAGAGAAAAACGGAGTAAATCGTTGCCAGGCCGTAAAAAGTCACGGCGAGCAGAAAACAATGCCGGTCGGTGAACCAAGCCATGCCGGACAGGTTAAGGACGGAGCCGGCCGGTGCAAGCGGCAATTCAAATGCGCCGGAGTTTGCCGTCCGCATCCAACCGCGCCACGAGATTGAAAAGGTCGCGTTGCGCGCAAAACGCCACATCGTCGCGCAGTTCGGGAAGCGCCAGCAGGCGTTGGCCGTTCTCGGAACTGCCGATGGCGGAGGCCAAATCGGTTTTGAAGTGCGCAAAAGTCTGCCGTGCGGCATCCGCTGCCCGCCACAAGACAGGCCGGGCGTCGAGGCGCGGCACCAGTAACTCCACCAGCGCGCCAGCCGCCAGAAAATCCTCCTTCGCGGCGTTTTCGCCCGTGCCGGCGCAGACGAGGATGATTTCTTTTTCGTTGTGCAGAAACTCCGCCGTGGCTGCGAGGTTCAGAAACGACGCGGCCAAAACCGTCTTTGCTCCGGCGCAGGCGCGCAAGGCGCGGGTGCCGTTTGTGGTGGTGCTGACGATGGTCTGGCCGCGCACGCGCTCCGGCGTGAACTCGCGCGGAGAATTGCCGAAATCAAAATCCACGCCGCCGGACTGCGCGGCGCGAATCTTCACGCCGTCGCGTTCGCCGGCGAGCAGAACTTCCGGCCACCGCCGGCGCAGCGCGACGGCCTCGGCGATTTCGCAAACGGGGAGGATGGCGTCCGCGCCGTGGTGCAGCGCGGTGACAAAGGTGCTGGTCGCGCGCAGGATGTCGAACACCACGCAGGCCGTGCCGGACAAATCGCGGCGGGCGAGCGCGGGCAATTCCGCCGGCGTCAATAGGGTGTCAATGGTCACGGTGCCAAACTCGCAAGGCTGGCAAGGCCGGCCGGGCGCTGTCAAACGCGAAAGCAAAACGGCGCGAACTTTTGGTTCACGCCGTTCGTGTCAATTTTCCGCCGGATTATTTCTTCTTACCACCCTTGGTCGGGACGGTGGCGATGGTCTGCAGGATGCGGCCGGCGATCTTGTAGGGGTCGCCCTGGGAGTTCGGCCGGCGGTCTTCGAGGTAGCCTTTGTAGCCGTTTTCCACGAAGCTGTGCGGCACGCGCACGGAGGCGCCGCGATTGGCGACGCCGTAGTTGAACTTGTCGATGGACTGGGTTTCATGCAGGCCGGTGAGGCGCAGATGATTGTCCGGGCCATAGACGGCGATGTGTTCGTTCTTGTATTTGTCGAACGCGGCCATGAGCGCTTCAAAGTAGTCCTTGCCGCCGACGGTGCGCATGTATTCGGTGGAGAAGTTGGAGTGCATGCCGGAACCGTTCCAGTCCACGTCTTTGCCGAGGGGCTTGCAATGCCAGTTCACGTCCACTTCGTATTGTTCGCACAGGCGCATGAGCAAATAGCGGGCGACCCAGACCTGGTCGGCGGCGTTCTTGGAACCTTTGCCGAAGATCTGGAATTCCCACTGGCCCTTGGCCACTTCGGCGTTGATGCCCTCGTGGTTGATGCCGGCGGCAAGACAGAGTTCGAGGTGCGTGTCCACGATTTCGCGGGCGATGCTGCCCACGGAATCATATCCGACGCCGGTGTAGTAAAGGCCCTGCGGATACGGAAAGCCCTCCTTGGGGAAACCGAGGGGCTTGCCATTCTGGTAGAGAAAATATTCCTGCTCGAAACCGAACCACGCTCCGGGATCATCGGGGATGGTCGCGCGGCCGTTGCTCGGATGCGGCGTTTTCTTGTCCGGCATATAAACTTCGCACATGACGAGCGCGCAATTTTCGCCGCGGGCGACATCGGGATAAACCGCCACCGGCTTGAGCATGCAGTCGGAACTGCGGCCTTCGGCCTGGCGGGTGGAGCTGCCGTCGAAGCCCCACCAGGGGAGTTCTTCGAGTTTGGGGAAGCTCTTGAATTCTTTGACTTGCGTCTTGCCGCGAAGATTGGCGACGGGTTCGTAGCCGTCCAGCCAGAGGTATTCCAATATGTATTTGGCCATGTGCGTGTGATGTGTTTTTGATTTATTTTTTGATTCAAACGATGCCGGGGCATCCCTTGATCTACAGTTTGAAAATTTGAGCAGGGACGATGCCAGACCGCAAGAATTTTATTTGGCGAATGTGCCGCCGACGGTTCCTCCCGCATCTGGCAATGGTTTTGCCCGCCTGGAAAATTTTATCCGGCTTCGCGCCGGCCTGAGCTTCGTTGAAATTCCTGCGGGGAATTTGCCAGCGTGAATAAAATGATGCTTTTTTGAAGAATGCGGCTTTGCATCGCCGGGCGGATGCGTAATATTCGCAACGGGATGCTGAAGGTGAAAGACACATTGCGCGCGACCGTGCATTTGAGTTTCGACGGTCGGGTGTTCAAGACCTACCACGGCCCGAACGCCGAAGAGCGCTTCGACAACGAAGTGCGCGTGCTGCGGCATCTCCAGGCGCGCGGCTGCCCGTTCGTCCCGCGCCTGCTGGAGGCCGACCGCGAAAATCTCCGCATCGTCACCACCAACTGCGGCGCCCGCGTCGAGCAACTGGACGAAAAACGCCGCGCGGAAATTTTCGCCGAACTGGAAAAATTTGGCGTCCGCCACGACGACCCGGACGTGCGCAACGTCACCTACCGATTTGGCGATGGACGCTTTTGCGTGATTGATTTCGAGTTCGCCACCCTGCTACCCGGCCAGCCGCCGGCCAAAACATGATTCAACCTACAACCGGGGCGCGCGAAGAACGCGAAGCGGGCGAAGGAACGAAAAGTTTCTGCCTACGCCACCCCGGCGGCTTGCGCGCGACCCTGCTGCCGGCCGCCTCGGTCGTGATTTTATGAAGCCCCCGCCCCAAAAGCAAAAAACACCGAGGCCCGTCACGCTGAAATGGTCTGGCTGCTCCGACATCGGCAGGGTGCGCCAGAACAACGAGGACGCCTTTCTCGGCCTGCGGTTCGACGCGCACGAGATGCACCGGCTGGGAAAATATGGCGAAGCCTCGACCGCCCGGCACGATTTCGCGTTCGCCGTGTGCGACGGCATGGGCGGCGCGAAGGCGGGCGAATACGCCAGCTCGATTGCTGTGGACAAGATCACCACCCTGCTGCCGCGCGCCTTCAAAAGCTCGGCCCAGGGACTCAACGCCGGCGTCGCGGACGTGCTGGCGGAGCTTTACGATCAGATCCACCGCGCGCTCGTCTATCTCGGCCGTTCGTATGACGAATGTCACGGGATGCAGACGACCATGAGCCTGTGCTGGTTCACGCCCGGCTGGATGTATTTTGGCCATGTCGGCGACAGCCGCCTCTATCATCTGCCCGCCCGGAAAAATGAAATCGTCCAGCTCACCCAGGATGACACACACGTCGGCTGGCTCTTCCGCAACGGAAAAATCAGCGAATACGAGGCGCGCACGCATCCGCGCCGGAACGTGCTGCAAAAGGCCCTCGGCGGCGAAAACCAGTTCGTGGATCCGCAGGTCGGCGCGGTGGCTTACGGGCGCGGCGACTTTTTCCTGCTCTGCACGGACGGCCTGGTGGACGGCCTGCGCGACTCGCAACTGGTGGAGCAATTGCGCGCCGGCGACGGCACCGCCCAGACCGTGGTGTCGGCGGCCTTGAAAAATTCCGGGCGCGACAACACCACGGCGTTGATGGTGCGGATCATTTGAACACCGGCGGCCACCACCCCCGCCGAATGGCAGCAGCATTTGTCGTCGCCTGTTGTTGAGTTTGCTCCACGTCTAGGCTTGCCAAACCGGATCTTCCCCGAACGGACTGCGCTTGCAGAACCTAAACAAACTCTCAGGGCGTCACCGCGACGAACCACCTGATTCATCCAGCCGGGCAGGACGGACGAATTTTATCGGCTGGCGTGTTCGCGAGTTTGTGGTTCGAGCGGGAACTGAGACCTTAACATGCACCCGTGGCTAGCTCGCTTTCGAGTCTCTCCCGATCCTGGATCCGCATACTGCGGGAAACGGATCGCGGCGAATGAAGCATCCAGGCGATCTGCCAAGAGGTAAATGTATCGGAGGTAACGTTTCACCGGTGGAAGAAGCAGTTTGGACACCTGAAAGTCAACGAAGCCCGGCGGCTCAAGGAGTTAGAACGGGAGAACACCGTGGCAGGCTTTATTACGAATGGCGTCGCTCTGGCTCCGGGAGTTTGCAACTTTGGCAACGCGGCCCCCTTCATCGCCGGCCCGGGTAGTTTGAGCGTGGTCAGCACCGTTCCCCCCGCCGGCACCCGCCGGGCCGGGCGCGGAGGTTTCCGTCAGGCGATTGATTTCGCTTCAAGTTGGAAGCACCGGGGAAACTGCGAACCTTCGCGGCAATGGTTTGGTTCCTTTAGATGGAACAGTCAGCTTGGCCGAATATGCATTGGCATATCGCCCAAAAGCGGTGCGCGTATCGGATTCGTCGCCACCGGTATTTTTCCGAACATTGACCCATTGATGTTCATTAAGGATTTGGCTGATTATTTTTCATTTCGTCGCCTTGTAAATTTTCACCAGCGAGCGCAAAACCATTGCCATTTCGCCAAGCGGAATCATGTTCGGGCCGTCGCTCATGGCTTCGTCCGGCTTGGGATGCGTCTCGATGAACAGGCCGTTCGCGCCGACGGCGAGTGCGGCCTTGGCGAGCACGGGCGCGAATTCGCGCTGGCCGGTGGTCTTGTCGCCGCCGCCGCCGGGCTGCTGCACGGAATGCGTGGCGTCGAACACCACCGGAAAGCCGAAGCTTTTCATCACCGGAATGGAGCGCATGTCGGCCACGAGGTTGTTGTAGCCAAAGGTCGTGCCGCGTTCGGTGAGGAGAATTTTCTTGCCGCCGGCCAGCCGCGCTTTTTCGGCGACGCGTCCCATTTCCGGCGGCGACAGGAACTGGCCTTTCTTGATATTCACGATCTTACCGGTGGCGACGGCGGCTCCGATCAAATCAGTCTGGCGGCAGAGGAACGCGGGGATTTGCAGGATGTCCGCTACTTCGCCGGCGAGCCGCGCTTGTTCCTCGGTGTGAATGTCGGTGACGACGGGCACGCCGAATTTCGCGCGAATGTTGGCGAGCACTTTCAATCCGTCGGCAATGCCCGGCCCGCGAAACGCCTTGCCAGAGGTGCGGTTGGCCTTGTCGAAGCTGGCTTTGAAAACATAGTAGATGCCGAGTTGTTTGCAGGTTTTGACCAGCGAGGCGGCGACGGTGTGGCAAAGTATTTCGTTTTCAATCACGCACGGCCCGGCGAGGAGAAACAGGCGGCGCGGCGCATTGAGATTTTTCCAGATGACGGCGGAATTGAGCACGCGCCAGTTTTAACCAGCACCGCAAAACGTGCAAATCAAATCACCGTCCCATGCGGAATCACCGCGTCCTTCGGGATAATGATAATGCCATCGCGGATGAAGTAGCGCTCATGGTCCACGTTCTCCGGTTTGCCGGCGGGCGAGATGACGACGTTGCTGCCGATGCGCGCGTTTTTGTCAATGATGGCGTTCTCAATCTTGCAGTGCGCGCCGATGCCGACGCGCGGGATGCCTTCCTTTTCGTGGCGCTCGACGGATTCCAGCGCCTCGTAATAGTCGCTGCCGAGAATGACGACGCGGTTGAGTTCCGTGCCGTCGCCGATGAGGGTGCGCAGGCCGACGATGCTCTGGTTGATGCGGGCGCGGTTGATGATGCAGCCGTCGGAGATGACGGCGTGGTCGATCTGCGCGCCGTTGATCTTGGAGCCGGGCAGGTAGCGCGGGCGGCTGAAAATCGGCGCGCTCATGTCGAAGAAGTTGAAGCGCGGCAGCTCGCTAACGAGATCGAGGTTGGCCTCAAAAAAATTGCGGATGGTGCCGATGTCCTCCCAGTAGCCCTGATAAACATAGGAGAAAACCTTGTGCGTGGCAATGGCGTGGGGGATGATGTGCTTGCCGAAATCGGAAAGCGGATTATCCAGCAGTTGGGCGATGACCTGCCGGTTGAAAACATAGATGCCCATGGAGGCAAGATACCGCTCGCCGTCCGCCTGGATGCCCGCTTTGGCGCGGATTTCCGGCGGCAGCTTGAACGGCTCCAGCAGCGCGGAGTCCTTGGGTTTCTCTAAAAATTTTATCACCCGGCCGGTGGCGTCAATCTGCATGATGCCCAGCGCGGGCGTCTCGGCGGCCGTGACGGGCAGCGTGGCCACGGTGATGTCCGCGCCGGTTTCGCGGTGCTGCTCGATGACCTCCTGCAAATCCATCCGATACAACTGGTCGCCGCTGAGGATGAGCAGGTAGTCGAAGTCGTGGTTCATGAAGTGGACCAGGTTTTTGCGCACCGCGTCCGCCGTGCCTTCATACCACGACGTGTTGTTGAACGTCTGCTGCGCGGCAAGGATTTCCACGAAGCCGGACGAAAACTGATCAAACTTGTAGGTCCGCGAAATATGGCTGTGGAGTGACGTGGAATTGAACTGCGTCAAGATGTAGATGCGGCGGAAGCGCGAGTTGATGCAGTTGGAGATCGGGATGTCCACGATGCGGTATTTGCCGGCGAGCGGCACCGCCGGCTTGGCGCGATCCTTCGTGAGCGGGAACAGGCGCGACCCCTGGCCGCCGCCGAGGATGACACAGAGAACCTTGCTGAGGTTGAGCGACTGGCGGCCAGTTTGTGACATAAGAAAAATTGGGTCGAGTTCGCAAAAATTTTAGACCTGATGGCCGCCTTGATGCAAGCCGCAGTTTGTGCCGGCCGAAATTTTTTTAACGGACGGGAGGCAGGCTTTGCGTTCTCGGGTGGATTCCGCAGCGTAGTTTGCCTCCGCGACCAGGCCGGGCAAACTCTTTCTTCTGACGAACAACCAACCATCAGTAAATCATGGGCGGATTGTAAAACGGGTTGTAAAACATGAGGTTTCATGGTTGATTAGGGATTACTGTCGTGCAACAATCCGCTTCTGATTTTACAAGTTTTTTCATGAACATCCACGAATACCAGGCCAAACAGTTGCTCGCCCAATACGGCGTCAACGTCCCGTATGAAATCCCCGCCAAGTTACTCGCCGAGGTGCGGCCGGCGGCGGAAAAAATCACCGCCGGCGGCAGCGCCAAGGTTGTCGTCAAATCGCAGATCCACGCCGGCGGTCGCGGCAAAGGCACGTTCAAATCCGGCTTCCAGGGCGGCGTGAAAGTCGCCGGCTCGGTGGACGAAGCCGTTTCGTTCGCCGAAAAAATGCTCGGCAACGTGCTCGTCACCAAGCAGACCGGCGCGGACGGGCGCCGGGTGCAGACGTTGTTGCTGGCCGAAGGCGCGAAGATCAAAAAGGAATTTTATCTCGCCGTGCTGCTCAACCGCGAAACGTCCCGCCCGCTCATCATGGCCAGCACCGAGGGCGGCATGGACATCGAGGAAGTCGCCGAAAAGCATCCCGAAAAGATTTGCAAGGAAACCATTGACCCGGCGGTCGGCATCATGCCGTATCAGGCGCGCAAGATCGCCGCCGCGCTCGGCCTCAAAGGCGATTTGTTCAACGCCGGCGTGAAACTCATCACCGGCGTCTATCACACCTGGTGGGAATGCGACGCCTCGATGGTGGAACTGAATCCGCTCGCGGTGGTGGAGTTGCGCGATGGCAAGGAAACCGTCATGGCGCTCGACGCCAAAATTTCTTTGGACGACAACGCGCTCTACCGCCACAAAAACATTCAGGAAATGCGCGACTTGAACGAGGAGGCGCCGCTGGAAATCGAGGCGAGCAAGTTCAATCTCAATTACATCAAGCTCGACGGCTCGATTGCGTGCCTCGTCAACGGCGCGGGCCTGGCGATGGCGACGATGGACATCATCCAGCATTTCGGCGGCAGCCCGGCGAACTTCCTCGACGTGGGCGGCGGCGCGAGCAAGGAGCAGGTCACGGCGGCGTTCAAGATCATTTTGAGCGACCCGCATGTGAAGGGCATTCTCGTGAATATTTTTGGCGGCATCATGGATTGCAATGTCATCGCCACCGGCATCGTCGCGGCGGTGAAGGAAACCGGCTTGAAACTTCCCCTGGTCGTCCGGCTTGAAGGCAACAACGTCGTCGCCGGCAAAAAAACGCTGGCCGAATCCGGCGTGGCCATCATCACCGGCGATTCAATGGCCGATGCGGCGCAAAAAGTCGTGAAAGCCGTCGGCCGGAGTTAATTTGCCACGGTGAAAAATCGCCGGGGGACACTTTACACCGGTTATCGGGTGGAGCAGCGCGTTGACCGGAATCCGCCGGCCCATGGAGATGAAAGGCACCTTTAATGATTTTTCGGCGCAATCCCAGGGCGTGCAGTTGCTGCAACGCTCGCTGGCCCGCGGCCGCCTCGGTCACGCGTATTTGTTCACCGGCCATCAGCTCGAAGAACTGGAGCACCTCGCCCGCATTTTGGCGAAGACGTTGAACTGCCGGCAGCCGGTCAAAACCGCCGGCGTCGCGACGGACTGCTGCGATGAATGCCCGAATTGTCAGAAAATCGCGGACGACAACCACGCCGACCTGCACTGGGCGCGGGCGGAATCCAAGTCCCGCATCATTTCGGTGGACCAGACGCGCGAACTCACGCGCGAAATCCAGCTCAAACCCACCGAGGCCGGCTACAAAATCGCCGTCATCGCCGGGGCCGACCGGCTGAACGCGCAGGCGGCGAACGCCTTTCTGAAAACGCTGGAGGAACCGCCGCCGAAATCCGTGCTCATTCTGCTTTCCACCGAGCCGGCGCGGATTTTGGAAACGATTTTGTCCCGCTGCCTGCGGTTGAATTTCTCCGCCGAAACCGCCCGCCCGCTTTCCGCCGAGCAGTCGCTCTGGCTGCAGCGATTCAGTTCCGCCGCCGCCGGCGAGCAGAAAACCCTGTTTGGCCGCTACCGGTTGCTGGACGCCTTGCTGCAGCATCTCAACACGCTCCGCGAGCGCGTGGAGGAAAATTTATCCGCCCGTTCGCCACTGGAAAAATACGACGACGCGGAAAAGGCGCTGCGCGAAAAATGGGAGGAGGAATTGAAGGCCGGCATTGAGGCCGAATACCGCCGCCAGCGCGCGGAGGCGCTGCTGCTCCTGCAATGGTGGCTGCGCGATGTCTGGCTGTTCACCCTGGCCCTGGGCGAGGAACTGCTGCATCTGCCCCAAATCGCCGGGGCGGATGAGGTCGCCAAACGCCTCAGCCCGCGCCAGGCGCAGGAAAATCTCGCGGTGCTGGAACAGACGCAGCGGCTGCTGCAGGGCAACGTCCAGGAGGCGCTCGCGCTTGAAGTCGGCCTGCTGAAACTGCAGCTTTGATGCGATGAAACTCAAGTCCGCGACGAAACTTTACACGCTCGTCTTCGGGCTGTTTCTCGGCCTCGCCATCTGGAAATTCGGCAACCCCGTCATTCTCGACCACAAAATCTCCGCGCCGGCCACGCCGGCGGAATTTTTCGGCGAACCCTGGCCGCTGCACTGGGCCAATTGGATTTTGCCGCCCTTGGGAATGATTGGAGGATGGCTCGCCTTCAAAAATCGCAAGGCCAACTGTGCCGACACCCCGGCAACGGCCGGCACCATCCTCCAACGTTCATCTGCCACCCTCTATTTTTTGCCGCTGGCCTGGCTGGGCTGGCAGTTCATTGCCGCCACGCACACCGTGGATGCGGATCTGACCCGCGCCACCCTCTGGCAGTTTTCCGGCTGCGTGGCGGGCTATTTTCTCGGTGCGCGGGTTTTCGCGCGCGACCAATTGTGGCGCTGGCTGCTGCCCGGCCTGCTCGCGGCGTTCGCCTTCTGTCTGGTGCGCGGCGTGGACCAGCATATTTTTGAATTTCCGCAAAATTATCAACTGCTCACCGAAGGGCAACGCACCGGTTGGACGAATTTTCCGCCCGCCACCCTGGCGGAAATGAAAAATGAAAATTTGATCGTCAACACCAACGGCCTCGATGTCGCCAATCCCATCATTCTCGAAAAAATCAAAAAAGGCCGCGTCGCCGGCACGCTCGTTTATCCGAACGCGCTGGCCGGCATCGTCCTGCTGCTCGGGCCGCTGACGCTGGCGCTGGCCTTCGATTCGACCCAAAAACTGAAGCCGCCCGTCCGTATGGCCGTAATTGCACTGACCCTTTTTCTCAACGGCGCGGCTTTTTTCTGGAGCGGCTCAAAACTGGGCTGGCTGATCGGTCTGGGCGTCGCCGGGTTGTTTGTGCTGCGGCTTGACTGGCCAAGAACGCTCAAGCGGGGCGCGATGGCCGTTGTGCTGACGGCCGGTCTGGGGATTTTCGCGCTGCGTTTTCAAGGCTATTTTGCCGCCGGGGCCACCAGCGTCGGCGCGCGCCTCGACTACTGGCGGGCGGCCGTCCAGACCACCGCCGCCAAGCCGGTGTTCGGCTCCGGCCCGGGAACTTTCCAACAGTCTTACGCGCAGCTCAAATCGCCCCAGTCGGAAATGGCCCGGCTGACCCACAATGATTACCTCGAACAATTTTCCGATTCCGGCCTCGTCGGCGGACTGACTTATGCGGCCTGGATTTTTCTGGCCCTGGCGGCCGTTGGGGAAAAAATCTGGCGCCGCCGCGAGGCGATTTCTTTCGCCATCATGGCCGGGCTGTTCGGCTGGTTTGCGCAAGGATTGGGCGAGTTTGGGCTGTATATTCCCGCACTGGCTTGGACGGCTTTTGCCCTGCTGGGTTGTTTGGTCGGGTTGACGGAGAACGACCAGCCGGCCTCCCGGCAGCATTTTGGTGAAGTCCGTCAGGGCTGACGTGGTATTCATGTTTATTTATCCCTGGCGCTGCCCTGGGTTTTGTGGTCCCCAGCCATGCTGCCACATTCTGGCGGCCATGAGCCGCCGCCAATCCAAAGCCGTGGACGATTTGCTGGCGACGGGCGCGATTTCCGGTGCCGCCGTATCGCTGGTGAAGCATCTCGGCGGCGACATCCGCGAAACCGTCTTCCTCGTCGAGCTGAAATTTCTCGACAGCCGCAAGCATTTGAAGGGTTTCCCCGTCCGCTCCATCGTGGAATATTGAGGTGGAACCGGCGACGTCACGCATCCTTGTTAGCGAACCCACCCAATCACAACAAGGCCAGTCTGTGAAAGTTCAAAACGGCTGGCTTGCTCATATTGTTTTCTTTCGCGGCGGATCGCAGGCCGCGCGCTGATGATGCGGATATTGTCGCCGCGTTCGGTGTGGACGATAATCAGTATCCTGCCTGGATGCTGCCGCCCAAAAATGATGAACCGTCTCGGCTTGCGAGTGCGGGGTCGGGAATGGTGACGGAAACCGGATCGCCAAAAACCGTGGTGGCTTTCTGAAAGCTGGTGGGGTGCTTGGCCAGATTGCCCGCCGCCGGTTGGACATTGATGAGGATGTCAGGTGAATGATACCGGCCGGTTGCGCCGGCCGCCGGTTTCAGCCCTTGATGATCGTTGCGCCGGCGGCCGGCCGGGAGCTGAAAATAGTCGGATCAATTCCCGTTTTGGTTTTGTAATCCGCCCCGATCTTCCGGGTGATCGCCTCCGCCGCGCCGGCTTGGACGAGTGCCACGCAACAGCCGCCAAAGCCGCCGCCGGTCATGCGGCAGCCATAGACGCCTCCCTGCGCGCCGATGGCTTCGGCAATCTCCACCACGGCGTCCAGCTCGGCGCAGCTCACTTCGTAATCATCCCGCAGCGAGTAGTGGCTGGCATACATGAACTGGCCGACGGTCGGCCAGTTGTTCTGGCGGATGCCTTCGGCGGCGTGGACGGTGCGCTCAATCTCGCCGATGACGTGGCGGGCGCGGCGGAAAACAATTTCGCTTAACCTGGCCCGGCCTTGCTCAAGCTGGTCCGCCGTGACATCGCGCAGGGATTTTACTCCGAGTTTGGCGGCGGCTTCCTCGCACTGCGCGCGGCGCTCGGCGTATTCGCCGCCGCTCAACTCGTGCTTGACGTTGGTGTTGATGACGAGCAGGGCCACGGACGGGTCGCTCATCGGCACCAACTCGGTCTGGCGCGTGCGGCAGTCGAGCAGCAGCAGGTGGTCTTCGCGGCCCAGCGCGGAAATAAATTGGTCCATGATGCCGCAGGGCACGCCGGCGAAATCATGTTCGGCCTGCTGCGCCAGCAGGGCTTTTTCAATGGGGTCTATTCGCTCGCCGGTCGCCGCTTCCATCAGCGTCGCGGTGCAGACTTCCAGCGCGGCGCTGCTGGACAGGCCGCCGCCGAGCGGCACGGTGGACAGGAAGGCCACGTCGAGCGCGGGAATCTTCACGCCGCGCTGCTGGAAACCGGCGAGCACGCCGCGGAGGTAGTTGGACCACTTCGGCGAACCTTTGGTGACGGGCGCGGTGATGTCAATCGTGGCGGTCTCGTCGAAGTGCGCGTCGAAGACCGTGATTTTCGACTGGGCGGACACGGAGCCGCGCGGCGGCGAATCCGCGGCCATGATGGCGTAACGTTCGATGGCCATGGGCAGGACAAAGCCGTCGTTGTAATCGGTGTGTTCGCCGATGACGTTGACGCGGCCGGGCGCGGCGACGATCCAGCGCGGCGGGCGGCCATAATGGTTTTGAAATTTGGCGGCGATGTGGGCGGCGAGTTCTTTCAGGTTCATAAAACGAAGCGGACGGAGGGTGGCTTGAAGATGGAAAAATCGCGGAGATGCGGGCGTTTCTCCGCCATCAGCCATCGTCAATTTCCGTTTTTGCCCCTGGCCGCGCCCAGCAGCATCAGCACGCCAAAGCCCAAGAGGATCAGGCCCCAGATGAGGTTGATGTTGATCCCCAGCGAAATGGCGTGGTCGGATTTCACGGTCGCGCCGTAGCTGGACAGCAGCACACCGATGAGCGTGAACATCAGGCCAATCGGCCAGCGGATATCGAGTCCCATAATTTTATTTTGGTTGATTGTGGATTGCGGCTGGGTTCACCAGAAAATCAGGTTGAGAATGATGCAGACAATGAGCAGCGCGACGCCGACGACGGCGGGCTTCTGCCAAACCGGGATGTTGGGGTCCACGATTTTCGGCGTGAGCGAATAGACCAGGCCCTTCAAATCGGCGTCGGTCTTCTGCGACGCGGTGGCGAGCGAGATCAACAGTGTGAACGCGAAGCAGGCGATGAAAGCGAACGCCGCGAGCCAGAAGTTCTGCGCCATCTCGCTGGGGAAAACCTGGACGACATGGAGGTAGCCGCCCTTCAGGGAGTTGATGACGTGGCCGGCGGCGTCAAGGTTGCTGCGGACGCTGGTCAGCGCGTGGAACAACGCGGAGCAGCCGATGCCGCCAAAGAGCCCGAGGAACGCGCCGGTGCCGGTGGTGCGTTTCCAGAACATGCCCAGCAGGAACGTCGCGAACAGCGGCGCGTTCACGAAGCCGAACACGAGCTGGATGATGTCCATGCAGTTGTTATACATCGAGGCGAAATACGCCGCGCCGATGCTCAGGATGATGCCGACGACGGTGATGATCTTGCCGGTGATGAAATAATGGTGGTCGCTCTTGCCCTTCGCAAAATACGCCTGATACAAATCGTAGGTGAACACGGTGTTGAACGCCGTGACGTTGCCGGCCATGCCGGACATGAACGAGGCGAGCAGCGCCGTCAGCGCGAGGCCGAGCAGGCCGGGCGGACAATATTTTTTCACGAGCGAGAGGATGACGCCGTCATAGTCGTATTCGGAAATACTGTTATAGAGACCGGACTGGATTTGCTCGTCTGTTGGCTTGGAGGTGTTACCACCATACGATACACATACCTGTTGAACTTTTATCGCATCCACTTTCTTGCCGAGTGCGGCCGAAATTGATTTACCTAATTCAGGGTAGTTCAAAGGTGCCGAGTAGTTTGCATTTTTAACCAAGGCAATCGCCTTGTCATAATTTGCCTGCGCCACCATCGGTGGCGGGACGCGGTAGCCCTTATCCGGCATCGAGGTCAAGGCAATGGCAATCATGCCGGGCAGAATGACAAGAAACGGAAAAACCATTTTCGGCACGGCGGCCACCAGCGGCGTGTTGCGGGCGGCGGTCATGTTCTTCGCCGCCATCGCGCGTTGCACGACGAGGAAGTTGGTGCACCAATAGCCGAAGCTCAAAACGAAACCGAGGCCGAAGACCATAGCAAACAAATCCACGCCCATCGGATTTTGTGACGAGCCACCGATCAGCGGCTGCCACGCGCTCGACCAAGCGTTTTCCTTGAAACCATTTTCCGTAGAAACATGGTGGAGTGCGGAAGTCATTTTGTCCCAGCCACCCACGTCTGCAAGCCCAAGATAAACGACCGGCGCGAAACCGAGCACGATCATAAAGAACTGCAACACTTCCGTGTAAATTGCCGAGGTCAATCCGCCTTTCAAGACATAGAGCAGGACGACGCCGGAGCAAACCCACAGCGCGACATTGTAATCCCAGCCCAGCAGCGAATGGAGTAGCTTCGCCAGCGCGTTCATCGAGATGCCGGAGGCGAAAATCGTCATCACCGCGAAGGCGACGGAGTTCAGCGCCCGGACGCGTTCGTCAAAGCGCATTTTCAAATACTCCGGCACCGAGCGCGCCTTGGAGCCGTAGTAAAACGGCATCATGAACACCGCCAGAAAAATCATCGCCGGGATCGCGCCGACCCAGTAGAAATGCGCGGTGCTGATGCCGTATTTCGCGCCGCTCGCGGCCATGCCGACGAGTTCGAGCGCGCCGAGGTTCGCGGAAATAAACGCCAGGCCGGTGACCCACGTTGGAATTGAGCGCGCGGACGTGAGGAAGTCCGCCGAGGTCTTCATGTAACGCGACAGCATCCAGCCGATGCCGATGACAAAAGCGACGTAAGCGACGAGAATGGTGTAATCAATCCACTCGAGTTGGATGGCCTGCATAAGTGATGGGCAAGGGTTTAGCTTTTTTTGAATCCGGTGTCAAATTCATAGGTTGTAAAACGGCCGCCCATCGGCCGCCCATTCCGGCAACGGCGGCGAGCGGGGCGCTTGCGATTATTATTTCGGTTGGCGTTTGCATTTGGCGGTCGAATATGGTTAATTGCCCGGCCAAAATAAAAATATTTATGTCCCACAAAGTTGAAACCAAGACGCGCGAACTCTGCGAAGCCATCATCGAACATCTTCAGACTGGCGGCATCAAGTCGCGCATTGACACCTTCCTTTCCGACGCCTCCGCCCGTCGCGCCTACGAAAGCCTGATGAGCAAGGGCCAGGCGCTGCAGGAAAAACAGCACGGCGGGCAGGCGCTGGAGCCGGCCGAGATCTCCGCGTTTGAAACGGAACGCGACGCGCTGCTCAAAAACCCCGTGGCCAACGGCTTCCTGGACGCCCAGGAAGAGATGCACGAATTGCAAAGCACGGTGAAAAAAACCGTCGCCAAGACCATCGAACTGGGCCGCATTCCGACCGCGGAAGATCTGGCCGAAGGCGGCTGCTGCAGCAGCGGCGGTGGCTGCGGTTGCCACTGAAAAACCTCTCTTCTCCGAACCTGCCCCGGCCAACCGGCGGCGGGTTTTTGTTCTCATGCCGCTTGCAATTTCCGCCGCATCGGAAAATATCAGCGCGTGACCGAGAAATTTCATGCCGCCATCGCCCGATTCGACGCGGAAAACTCCCGCGACCCGAACCTGGAAAACGGTCGTCCGCGCGAATTGCTTTACGCCGAGCGCCTGACGGGCTGGGTTTTGAAACTCGCGCCCAATGCCTCCGAACCCTTGTTGCTCGCCGCGCGTTGCCAGCACATCTGCCGCTGGGAAAGTTCGCGCGAAGATTATCCCGCAACCCGCGCCGGCTACCTAAAATGGCGGGCAGACCTGAAAAAATTTCACGCCGAAAAATCCGGTGCCATCCTTCGCGACGTCGGCTATGACGACAACACCGTTCGCTGCGTGCAGGAGTTGAACCTCAAAAAAAACTTTCCCGCCGACCCGGAGTGCCGCGTGCTGGAGGACGCCCTATGCCTGGTGTTCCTGAAATTTCAATTCGCGCCGCTCGCCGCCAAAAGCGAAGACGAAAAGATGATTAACGCGCTGCGCAAATCCTGGGCGAAAATGACGGACGCCGCCCGCGCCGAGGCGCTGAAGCTAAATTTGGGGACGCGCGAAACAGACCTCATCGCGCGGGCCTTGGCGTAAAAGATTCCGGCGGTCCATGCAGGGTTCGTCGCCGGATAATTTTGTCCGGCATGGAAAGAGCGCAACAGTCGTGGAACCGTCCGGGCTGGAGCCGGCTTGGATTTTCAGGGTTCTTTGACTCTGGCCCGATTGGCATCGCCATTGCTAGACTCTCCACGGTTGTGGTTTTGGGTGGGGAACCGTGGTGCTGGCGACGGCTGTTTGGGGAGCCGGCCGTTTGCCGGCATCACGAAGCAGCAAGGAGATGCGCATCGTCCGCGCCGGCCGGATTTGATGACAGGTTTTGCACGTTAGAGCGTTTTCACTTTTTACGTAGCGCCGTCCGTCCCGGCGGCGAGTTTAAACCGCCGTCCCGGTGCCTTGAGGAGACCGGGCGGTGAGCCGCCGCTACTCGCCGGCGCGAACGCCGGCGCCACCTCATTTTCGGAAACGCTCTCATCGTTTCCACTGCCGTTGCCAGACGAGGAACAGCAGCCCGGCAATGCCGCAGTGGGCCAGGACGGTCAGCAGCAGATGATTGAGGGCCACGTTCGTCGGGGCATTGCCATTGTCCGCAGCAACCAGCGCGAGGACACCAGGCGCAAACTGCCAGAGCGCGATGGAGCCCGGATCGCGCGCCAGTTTGTGGCCGCCGACGCGCACGGAACCGCGCGTGAATTCCCGCAGGCCCGAAACCGCGCGCATGGTGGTGGTCTTGCCCGCGCCGTTCGGGCCGATCAGGCCGCGAGGGCGGCGAAGGAATGCTGCTATTGCCTTTGCCTTCCAATCCGGTTTGTGGAAGCCATGTGCGGCTTCAACGAGAGCCATTTCCGGTTGAAACCCTGGCGTCGTATCCCCCACTGGAAAACTTGACTTCCGATCTTTTACGCTTTAAAAATCGACCAACAACTCTGGCTCCGCAGCTGTGGTTGGTCTGTTGCCTCAACAATAAAAATTCTTGGAGTTTAACCATGTCACACTCGCGATTCTTCATCAGCCAAACCCTTACGAGAGTCAGTGTCGTTCTCCTCGCCTTGCTGGCCTGGGCGCCGAATGTCCATGCGCTGCGCGACGAGACGAATCAGGGCCGTTGGAACCAGCCTTGCGAAAGTGGGCCGGATGCGGCGGTGCCGGGATTTCTCGTCAACATGGGTCCGACCGGCGCGCGCGGCATTCTCACCAAGCGAACGTTTGTGGTGAAGTTTATCTTTCCGGACACGCCGGCGGCGAACGCGCTGAAGCTGGATGACGTGGTCTATGGTGCCAATGGCAAGGAATTTTCGGAGCACACTTTCGGCGGCAGGGTTCACGGCATCGAAGGCCCGATTCAGGATCTCGGCTTGGCTATTGAAGACAGTGAAGGCGGCAGTGATGGCGTGCTGCACCTCATGGTCCAGCGCAGCGGGCAGAAACTCACGGTCAATGTTCAACTTGAAAAACTCGGACGCTTCGGCGACTCGCTGTCTCAGGATTGCAAGAAAATCCAGATTCTCCGGGCGCGGGCCTATAAATATTTAGTGGATCACCCCGGCGGGGTTGATTCCCAGGGCCGTTGCGTCAAAACGCTCGCCTTCCTCAGCTCGCCCGATCCCGCAGTCTTTGCCGCCGGCAAGCAGCTGGCGCTATCCTGGAACAAACCCTACGACGATCAAACTTGGTCCTGGCATCTGGATTTCCAAGGCATCACGCTGGCGGAGTATTATCTGCTCACCCAGGACAAGTCGGTTCTGCCGACGCTGCAGTCCACCTGCGACCTGCTTCGCAATTGTCAGTGGAAGGCCCCCAACATCGTGTGCTACAAGCTGGAGGACTTCACGAAGAAGAAAATCAAGGTGGATCAGGAAACTTTGCAGTTGCACATGGACCTCTACGATGGCGGCTTCGGACACGCTCCCTATACCACGGTGATCGTCCCCCGCGGCGGCGGCGGCTACGGCCCGATGCAGTGGCCCACCATTCTCGCCATCGACGCCTGGCAACTGGGCAAGCCGTGCGGCATCCAGGAGAACCATCCGGGGCTGGAAAAGGCGTTTGTATTTCTGGAGCACGGCACCACCGTTAACGGCCATGTCGCCTACGGTGGTGAATTCACGCTCAACAACGGCCCGGTTGATCCTGAAAAATGGAAAACCGGCCCCGACAACAAAGACACCTATTCCGCCAAGTCGGGCCTCGCCTACATGGCTTACATGCTTTCGCCCAACCGGCCGGACGCGGCGACGATGATGAAATTGCACCTTGCGCACATCAACAATTCCTTCAAGGATCTGCCTGACGGACACGCCGACGCGATGATGGGTTTTACCTGGGGATTGGCCGGCGTGCTGGCTTCCGATGACGTCGCGCTGAAAAAGAAAGTGAGTCAGTATTACATCGCCTGGCTCAACATGGCCCGTTGCGCCGGTAGTGATTCGTATGTGATTCTGCCCGGCCGCGACTACGCCGACTTGGCTTACTACCGCGACAACGTCCGCAACTACACGACCGCCTCGGTGGCGTTCATTTACAGTTTCGCCACGCCCCGGCTTCACCTCCAAGGCGTTGGTCGCAAGCCGCCGGCCGGTGCAACGGCAGAAAATTGATTATCGCTGGTCAAGCCGCGCTTCCGGCGGCCCGCTTGCGTGACCCTAAACTCCGCAGTTAGAGCGTTTCCGAAGATGACGTTGCGCAGGCGTCCACGCCTGCACGTTGCGGCGGCGTCTCGCCGCCCGGTCTCCCAAAGGCACCGGGACGGTGCTTTAAATCCGCAGCCGGGACGGACTGCGCTACATATAGTATTTCACATTGAAATTGGCAGCATAGTTGGTAAGGTGTGGGCATGAAAGCCTACACGATGGCTTTGCGTGAACGGGTGGTGAAGTTTGTTCGAGGCGGGGGCACCCGGGCCGAGGCCGCC
>JAJXXW010000085.1 GCA_021780905.1 bacterium | reverse complement strand
TTCCCGGCTTACTGGAGCGCGTGCGGCGGCGTGAGCGTGCTCAGCGTGCAGGTCGGATTGGAGCCGACTGTGGGATCGGCATAGGTGCCGCCCGCGGGACACGGCGGAATGCTGCCGTTCGAGTTCAGCTTGATGTAGGGCAACAGGTCGGTCGGGTAGGTGATGGCCTGCCCGGTGGTCATGCCCTTTTCCAAGGCGAGCTGGTTGGCCGCCGCGTCAATCTGGCGGAGGTTGTTGATGCAGGCATTGCACTGCGAGGTGGTCCGGGCTTTCACGAAGTTCGGAATCGCAATCGCCGCCAACAGGCCGATGATGGCCACGACGATCATGATTTCCACCAGGGTGAAACCCGCTTTGCGGATGTTCTTGGTCATTTTCATTTTGCTTTGTGCTTTCTGTTTACGCGGAGGAATAGCGCGTCAGGAGGGTTATATGATGACAACTTTATTCACTTGATTGCCTGACGCAACCGCGCAACACCATCATAGCAATGTCCGTGCCAATGTCCAGATTCAACTTTGCCGGAATCCCCACTAATCAATCAAACGGATAAAGTCCCAAGTGCCTCTTTCAAAACCCTGGTTTGTTGGGGATTATTTTTGATTTGTTTGAACGGAAAGTTGTGCGGCGCGTCTGAATCGCCCGGCCCAGAGCCTCATTGCTCATATAAAGGCAAAAGTGTCCCAAATCGTTTCATTTTCAAGACAGCCGCTCTGGGCATGGCGATCCAATGGCCCGGCAAATCTTGAAAACACCCTTTCCAGAACCCAACTTCCCGGATGAACCATTTTTTTTCCGCGCTCACGGACGAACTGGGCCCGTTGAGTGCCCTGGATCAGCAATTCTGCGAGGTCATTTCGCTCACCGATCTGGGCCGCTTCACCCGCCGCTATGAATGGTGCGGCAACGGTTGCCCGGCGGCGGAACAGATTCGCGCACGCTGGGAGAAGTTGAAAAGCGCCACGGAAAGTTTGGTGGTGGCCTGCGCGAGCGGGGATTTTGACGCGCTGCGCCCGGTCAGCAAATAAAAACGCTCGCCGTTGAGGGCGGGCGGTGGCGAAATATTTGGCGGCTTTGTTTTACTTGGCCGGGAGCGTGTTCGTCTGCACCGGCAGGGTGGAAAGGAGGTTGTTGGCCGGCGGCGTGGCGGCTGCGGGAGTCGCCACCGTGGCCGGGTTGGCCGCAGGCGGCGGCACCGGAGCCATCATTTGTTTTTGCTGAAGCTGCTTCGCAAAATCCGCCGCGCTGTTGTCGGCATGCACCTTGTCGTGCAGATAGCCAAGAAACAGGCAGAGGACCAGGAACACGACGGTGGCGTATTTGGTGATCTTGGTGAGGGCGTTGCCGGAACCGGCACCGAACAGCGCGTCCGCTGTGCCTGCGCCGAAGGCCATGCCCGCGCCCGCGTCCTTCTTCGGTAACTGCACCAAAACGAGCAGGATCAATAACAGCGCGTTGAGCACCATGACCAGTGTTAAAAGAGTAGTGATGAAAACCATAGGATGGATAGGTTAGATGGAATTTTTGATGATGTCAGCAAAACTTCTTGCCTCCAAGGAAGCGCCACCGACGAGCGCGCCGTCCACATCCGGCTGGCTCATCAGCTCCTTGGCGTTGTTCGGTTTCACGCTGCCGCCGTATTGAATGCGAACTTTGCGTGCAACCTCGGCATCAAACATCGCCACGAGCGTCTTGCGGATGAACGCGTGTGCGGCCTGCGCCTGCTGGGTGGTCGCCGTCTTGCCGGTGCCGATGGCCCAGACCGGTTCGTAGGCGACGACGGTTT
Organism: bacterium; assembly: GCA_021780905.1. Lineage (GTDB taxonomy): Bacteria > Verrucomicrobiota > Verrucomicrobiia > Limisphaerales > UBA11358 > UBA11358. The sequence goes on along the minus strand of JAJXXW010000085.1, from coordinate 108,379 downwards.
CCACCATTTGTTCTTTCGTCAATCCGGCGAGGCTGCCGCGCACCTGTGTTTCCAAAACTTTTTCGGTATGATTCCCTTCGCGTTCGGCCAAGGTTTCGCCGACGCAGACAATCGGCTTGAGCGCGGCCGCGTGGGCTGCCGCCGACTTCTTGGCGATGAGCGCGTCGGACTCTTTCTGGAACTGGCGGCGTTCGCTGTGGCCAAGAATGACGTGGCGCACGGAAAATTCCTTCAACATGCCCGCGCAGATTTCGCCGGTGCATGCCCCGAAATTGTTCTCGCTCATGTTTTGAGCCCCCAGCCGGAGATTGGAATCAAGCATGACCTTGGAGACTTCGCTCAACGCCGTGAACGGCGGACACACAACGATGTCTGCCTCTTTTATGCCGGCAAGATCGCGCTTGAGGTCGCCGACGAGGGTCAGCGCCTCGGCGACGGTTTTGTTCATCTTCCAGTTGCCGGCAATGATTAGTTTGCGTTCTTTGTTCATTGTAAAATGGATTTGGGCTGGAAATTATTTTTCAGTGAGCGCCGCCACCCCGGGCAGCACCTTACCCTCGAGAAATTCCAGCGACGCGCCGCCGCCGGTCGAGGTGTGGGAAACTTTTTTATCCGCGCCAAATTTCTTCGCCGCCGTCGCGGTGTCGCCGCCGCCGACCACGGTCGTCGCGCCGGCGGCGGTGGCCGCCACCATGGCATCCGCCATCGCCCTGGTGGCTTTTTCAAACGCGGGAAATTCAAACACGCCGGGCGGCCCGTTCCAGATGATGGTCTTGGCGCGGGCAATGACGGTGGCAAATTGCCTGGACGATTCCGGGCCGGCATCCATGCCTTCCCAGCCGGCGGGAATGCCGGTGGCCAGCGTCGCGCTGCCGATGTTGGCGTCGGGGCCGAACTTGTCGCCCGTCACCCAATCCACCGGCAAATGAATTTGCTTGCCCTTGGCTTTCGCCTTGGCGAGCAACTCGGGCACAATCTTAGCGCCTTCGGCGTCGAACAGGGATTTGCCGATTTCCATCTTGTCCCGAACCTTGCGGAAGGTGTAGGCCATGCCGCCGCCGATGATGATTTCGTCGGCCTGGTCGAGCAGGTTGTTGATGAGCTGGATTTTATCGGAGACTTTCGAGCCGCCGAGAATCGCCAGCAGCGGACGCTTCGGGTGCTCCAGCACCGCACCAAATGCGTCCAGTTCCTTCTTCATCAAATAACCGCAGGCGCGCTGCGGAAGCTGCACGCCGGTCATCGAACTGTGATCGCGATGGGCCGTGCCGAACGCGTCGTTGATGTAAACGTCACCGAGCCTCGTCAGGCTGGCGCGGAAGGCTTTCACTTTTTCCGGTTCGGCTTTCAGCTTGGAGCCGTCCGCGAGCTTCACCTTGCCTTCTTCCTCGATGTGAAAGCGGAGGTTCTCGAGTAAAATCACGTCGCCGGGTTTGGCCTTCGCGCACGCATCTTCCACTTCCGGCCCGACGCAGTCATTGAGGAATTGCACCGGGCGGCCGAGGAGTTTTGCAAGCGCTTCAGCCACGGGCCGCAAGGAAAATTTTTCGACGCGCTTACCGTCCGGGCGGCCGAGGTGGCTCATCAAAACCACCGACGCGCCTTGGTCGAGCGCATAGCGGATGGTCGGCAGCGCCGCTTCAATGCGCTTGGTGTTGGTGATGGCACCAGTCACCTTGTCCTGCGGGACGTTGAAGTCCACACGGATGAGGGCGCGTTTCCCTTTCAAATCGAGGTCTTCAATGAATAATTTTGCCATACAAGTCTTGTCTGCACTGCAAACAAGACTTGCAATCATACCAGCCAAAGCCCTCCCGTAAAGTGAATTTGATCCGACGGGCAAAGGAACAATTGCGTCAAGGCGATCCGCCGCTTCATAATTTTGAAACCTCTGAAAAACTGCTGCCAGCGGTGCCCCGGTGCCCTTGTCCCTTCCGGTTTGCCAAAAAGCGTTTTGCGTTTCGCGATTTTTACATCCATCCTGTGGGCGATGTTGCAACCGCTGGCCATTGTTTTCTACGAACGCGTCATGCCCGGCAGCCAGTTGGTGAACCGGCTCCAGGACATGCACTATCGCGTCCTGGCCCTCGCCAACGCCGCCCGGTTGGCGGCCACGGTGTTGCGGGAAATGCCGCTGCTCGTGATCGCGGATCTCGACGCCCAAAGCGGGGTGGCCGACGCCATCACGAAAATCCGGGCGGAAGCCGCCACGAACCACATATCCATCATCGCCTTCGCGCCGGATCACCGCCCCGAACTGCTGCCGGCGGCCCAAGCGGCAGGTGCCAACCTGGCGGTGACCGAAAGTGCGTTGACCGGCCATTTCGCCCAGATGCTCGACCAGGCACTGCACGTCGAATGATCTGATGATTTTCCCTTGACGGATATTTTTTTTGGTTCCATAGTCGGCTCACAACCTTGAGGCATGACTTATTGGGAAAAATGATGGATCACGGACGCGGCTGAACCAGCCACGTCCGTTTCGTTTTTCAGGTGCCTCGCAAATCAGGAGCAGTTATGGCCAGCGGCAAAGTAAAGTGGTTCGACAATAAAAAGGGGTTTGGCTTCATTGCCGGGGATTCCGGCCAGGATGTCTTCGTGCACCACACCTCCATCATCGGCGAAGGCTACAAAACCCTCGCCGAGGGCGAAACAGTCACCTTCGAAACCATTCCCGGCGAAAAAGGTTTGAAGGCGCAGAACGTCCAGCGCGCCAATCCGGCCTGACCGCCGGCGAATTTCATTCGCGTCTGCCGGTGGCTGGAGTAACCTGAAGCCATGACGGTCAATCTCACGGCTCCGGTCACGAGCCTTTATGTCCACGTCCCCTTTTGCGCGCAGAAGTGCGAGTATTGCGCCTTTTATTCCGAGGCGTCCAGCGGCGAACTCATCAACCGCTACGTCGCCGCGTTGGTCCAGGAATTGGCCATGGTCGCGTCCGATCTCAAACCCAGGACCATTTTCTTCGGCGGCGGCACTCCTTCCCTGCTCACCCTGGCCCAGTGGAAAACCCTTTTGCAGGCGATGGAAAAACTCCATCTCCTCGGCGCCGCCGAGTTCACCATCGAAAGCAATCCCGCCACCGTCTCCGCGGACAAGTGCAAACTGCTCCGCGATTTCGGCGTGAACCGCATTTCGATGGGCGTCCAATCGCTGGATGAAAAACTGCTCGACCGCCTCGGCCGCATCCACTCGCGCGCCCAAGTGTTCAAGTCTTTCGACCTCTTGCGCGCCGCCGGTTTTGACAACGTGAACCTCGACCTGATGTTCGCCATTCCGACCCAGACGATGGAGCACTGGCGCGACACCCTCAACGAGGCAATGGCGATGCAGAGCGAGCATCTGTCCAGCTACGAGGTGATTTACGAGGACGACACGCCGTTGTTCGCGCAGCTCCAGGCGGGTGAATTTTCCGTGGACGAGGAACTCGCCAGCGCGATGTATGAAGAATTGATTTCATGCTCGACCGCCGCCGGCTTTCAACAATACGAAATCGCCAACTTCGCGCGCGATAATCCCCGTCTTCCATCACACGCCTGCCAGCACAACGTCAACTACTGGCGCGGCGGCTCCTATTACGGCCTCGGACCCAGCGCCACCGGCTACGTGCGCGGCCGGCGCACGAAAAACTGGGCCAACACCCAGCTTTACTGCGAGCAGTTGGAGAAGGGCCAACGCGCCATCGAATCCAGCGAGGAATTGTCGCCACTCCGTCGCGCCGGCGAAATCGCCGCGTTTGGCCTGCGCATGAACGCCGGCTGGCCGTTTGCGGATTTTCAGCGCACCACCAGTTTCGATCTGCGTCAGGAATGGCAAGGCGAAATGGCCAAGCTGCAGGCGCATGGTTGGGCAAAGATTTCCGACGACCGTTTTCACCTCACGCCTCAGGGCCTGCGCTTTGCCGATGCGGCGGCGGAAATGTTTTTGCGCTGATGTTTTTGTGGGCAGAGAAGCCGCGCCACCCCGGCATCCCGCCTTCGCCCGCGAGAGAGGCAAGCGCCCGCCGGCGGACGATCTTGTATCATGAGGCACGAGTCAAAGGCTGTGGTTTCATGCGTTTGGCGTTCACGAAGGATGCGAGTATTGGCGGACCGAAAACGGCGAGAGCTGCATCCGGCTCTTCCTGGGCTGCAAGCCGGGACGACTGGTCTGTCCGCATTGCCAGACCTCTATGGCGCGATGGGTTACGTCCGCCGCAGTGAACGCGCGAGCGGCCTGTCACGCGACAGCAAATCGCCCGGCCCGGCCGCACAGAAATAAGCAGACCTTCATTCGCAAAGCAGGCATCAGCTGGAGTAAAAATCGTTCCGGCGGTTCATTTCATTTTTTGACACTCGGCTGCCGCCGTTTATCCTGCCGCCATGCGCATTGTTCAAGTTCCGCTCGGCCAACGCAGCTATGCCATCAAGGTCGGCACCGGTTTGCTGGCCGGGCTCGGGGCTGAGTGTGCGCGGCTCAAGCTGGGGTGTCGTTGCGCCGTGATCACGGACGCCAACGCCGGCCGGCATTTTGCCGGACTCGCGGTGAAATCACTTTCCGCTTCCGGCTTTGAAACCGCGCTGGTCACCTTTCCCGCCGGGGAAGAATCCAAGCGGCTCGCCGTTGTGGAAAAATGCCACGACCAGTTGGCAGCGCACCGGCTGGAGCGCAAATCCTTCATCGTCGCCCTCGGCGGCGGCGTGGTGGGCGACCTGGCCGGCTTTGTGGCGGCGACGTATCTGCGCGGTCTCCCGTTCGTGCAGGTGCCGACCACCTTGCTCGCGCAGGTGGACAGTTCGGTCGGCGGCAAGACCGGCGTCAATTTGAAGGCCGGGAAAAACCTCGTCGGCGCGTTTTACCAGCCGCGGCTGGTGCTTTGCGACCTGGACGCGTTCAAAACCTTGCCGAGACGCGAATACCGTTCCGGCCTCGCCGAGGTCATCAAATACGGCATCATTTACGACGCGGAATTATTCACGCGCCTCGAACGCGACCTGCCCAAACTGCTGAAGCGCGACCCGGCGACGCTGGGGGAAATCGTCGCCCGCTGCTGTGAAATCAAGGCGGCGGTCGTGGAGCAGGACGAGACGGAAAGCGGCCTGCGCGCCATCCTGAATTTCGGCCACACCATCGGCCACGCGATTGAAAACAGTTCCGGCTACGGCAAGTTTTTGCACGGCGAGGCGATTGCCATCGGCCAGGTCGCAGCGGCGCAATTGTCGGTGAAAAGGCTGGACCTGCCGGAACGCGACGCGGTGCGGATCGGCAAACTCTTTGCCCAGGCCGGTTTGCCGGTGACGCTGGCGCTGAATGCCATCCGCCGCAAAAAACTGCTCGCCGCCATGTTGCTCGACAAGAAGGTGAGCGGCGGCGAAGTGAAATTTGTGCTGGCGAAAAAAATCGGCCAAGCCGTCTGGGGCCAGCCGGTGCCGGCGGTGGAACTTCAGCAGGCGCTCGACGCGATCAGCGCTTGAAACGGGTTTTATTTCGGGGCGGCCAGCGAATTGGTGCCGGCCCAGCCGCCGCCCAGGGCTTTGACCAGGTTCACGCTGGCGGTCAGGCGCGTGCCTTGCAACTGGACCAGCGTGCGTTCGTGGAGGAGCGCGTCGGCCTGGGCGGTCGCCACATCGAGGTAGGTGACCAGGCCGGATTTGTAGCGGTTGCTCGCGATTTCCAGCGTGCGCCGCGCCGCGATGACCGTCGCGTTTTCAGCCGTCCACTTTTCCGCCAGCAACTGTTGCGCGGCCAGTCCGTCTTCCACCTCGCCAAAAGCGGACAACACCGTCTGCCGGTAGTTCGCCACCGTTTCGTCATAGGCCGCGTGCGCCAGGGCGAGATGGGCGCGGTTCAAACCGCCGGTGAACAGCGGCAATTGCACGGACGGCCCGACCGACCAAAAACGGCTCGGCCATTCAAACCAGCTGCCGGAATCCACGGATTGAAAACCGGCGAGACCGTTGAGGCGCACGGCCGGAAAAAAGGCGGTCTTGGCGACGCCGACATCCGCGTTGGCCGCCGCCATGTGCCGTTCGGCGGCGGCGATGTCCGGGCGATGTTCCAGCAGCTCGCTGGGCAAACTGGGCGGCACCTCGGGGACGGTTGCAACTTTTGACGCGCCGGGCGCGACGACGAAACCGGACGGCGATTCGCCGCACAGCACGGCCAGCGCGTGCAGCATTTGGGCGCGATTCAGTTTGATGTCCGGCAGTTGGGTTTCGGCGCTGTGCAGTTGCGTCGCGGCCTGCGACACATCCAGATCGGACGCCACGCCGCCGCGCCGCCGGTTCTGCGTGAGTTCCAGCGAGCGGCGATACGCCTCGATGGTATTGGTGACCACGGTGTATTCGTTCTCCAATGTGCGGAAGGCGAAGAAATCGTTGGCGACCTCGGCGGCGACCGCCAGCCGGGCCGATTCGTAATCATCCACGCTGGCCACGAAGCGGGCGTGCGCCGCCTCGGACTGCCGCCGCACCCGGCCCCAGAGATCAATTTCCCAGCCGAGATAAATCGGCGCGGTGAAATTGTCGTAGGTGAATGATTTCCCCGCCGGCTTTCCCAAAAACGGCTGGTTGGCGCTCGTTTGCTGGCGATTGATGTCGCCGCTGGGCGTGCCGCCGGCGGTGAGTTGTGGATAAAAATTCGCGTTGGCCGCCGACGCGAGCGCCCGGGATTCCGCAAACCGGTCCGCTGCGGCAACCAGGTTTTGATTGTTGGTCAGCGCCAGGGTTTCCAGGCGGTTCAATTCCGAATCGCCGAAGTTCTGCCACCATTCGCCACGAGGCAGATGCGCGGACGGCGCGGCGACTTTCCAAATGCCTTGGTTGGTGCTGACGGCTGCGTCACCGCTGAATTTTTCCGGCACCGGCTGGCGGGGCAGCGCGGCGGGACGTTTGTAATCCGGGCCGACGGCGCAGCCCGCCAGCCCCGCCGCCACCGTGATGGCGCTGATGAATGAAACGATTTTCATTGAGCCGGATTCTTCGTGGCTCCCGGTTCCGCGACCTGCACGGTCATGCCGTCGGCGATGGCGTCGGGCGGATTGAGGATGACGCGGTCGGTGGTGGCGAGGCCGCTCAGGATTTCCACGGTGTTGCCGAAATCGCGGCCCAGTTTCAGCGAACGCAACTGCACCTTGTTGTCCGGACCGACGACGGCGGCCTGCATTCCCTGCGCGCGAAAAATGAGCACGTTGTCGGAAATCGTCAGCCCGTTTGGCGCGACGCTCTGGGTGAAACGCGCCTGGGCGTAGCTGCCGGCCAGAATTTCACCGTGCGGGTTGGGCACCTGCAATTCCACCAGCAGGGTGCGCGAACTGGCATCCACCGCGCCCGCCGTGCTGGTGACGGTGGCGGTGAAGATTTTGCCCGGCAGTTCCTGGAACGTCAGTTCGGCGGCCTGGCCCGGCGCGATGGCGTGGATCATCGGCTGCGGCACGCGGACATAGACCCGCAACGGATCAATCTGCGCCAGGTGAAACAGTTCGGGGCCGCTGTCGGCGGCGATTAACTGGCCGATGTCCGTGTTGCGCACGGTGACCGTGCCGTCGAACAGGGCGGTGACGCGGTCAAAACTTTTCAGGTCCTCCAGCCGCCGGACGTTGGCTTTTGCGGCCGCGACATCCGCCTGTTTCAACGCCAAATCGCTCGTTTTTTCGGCGGTTTCCTGTTCGCTCACGCTGGCGGTTTTGAGCAGATCCGTCCAGCGGTCGGCGGTGATTTTGGCCAGCGCCAGCGCGGCGTTTGCCTGGTCCAGTTGCGCCTTCGCCTGCGCGAGCTGCTGGTCCAGTTCGGGCGTGTCAATTTCCGCGAGCAACTGGCCGTTGGTGACGACCGCGCCGATGTCCACCAGCCAGCTTTTCAAATAGCCGCTGGCCCGCGCATGAATGGAAGCTTCCATGAACGCCTGCACTTCCGCCGGCAACGGCGTGCCCAGGTCGGCCTTGGACACGGTCGGCGAAACCACATCCACGGTGACGACGGCATCCGTGCGGGTTTCCGCGATCAGTTTGTGCCGGGCCAGCCAGCGCGGCACCAGGCCGATGACCAGACCGATGAGGACGAGCACGATCACGACGAGACCGATGCGGGTTAAACGAACCGGCGGCGGCGCGGCGGCAGGAGGATTTGGATTCATGGGTTTACTGGGGGGTGAACGTGCTGGTGCTTCCGGTGCATAAAACTGAAAACGACCGGGACGAAAAACAGCGTGGCGATGGTGGCGAAAACAAGTCCGCCGATGACGGCGCGGCCGAGCGGCGCGTTTTGTTCGCCGCCTTCACCGAGGCCGAGGCTCATGGGCAACATGCCGATGATCATCGCCAGCGCCGTCATCAGCACGGGGCGGATGCGGCCGACGCCGGCTTCGAGCGCGGCGGTGATGGGATTCTGTCCGCGCAGCAGATTTTCGCGGGCGAAGGTGACGACGAGCACGGAATTGGCCGTGGCCACGCCGAGGCTCATGATCGCGCCCATCAAGGCGGGCACGCTCAAGGTGGTTTGCGACAGGAACAAGCCCCACACCACGCCGGCGAGCGCGCCGGGCAGCGCGGTGATGATGATGAACGGATCCAGCCAGTTTTGAAAATTCACCACCAGCAGGAAATAGATCAGCACCATCGCGCCGAGCAGGCCGATGCCGAGTCCCAGATAACTTGAACGCATGGTTTCGGCCTGGCCGCGTTCCACCAGGGTGCTGCCGCGCGGCAGGTTGGCGCGGGCTTTGGCGAGCAACGGCTGGATGTCGTTCAACACGCCGCCGAGATCGCGTCCGTCCACGTTGCCATAAATGTCAATGACCGGCATGACGTCGTAATGCGAGACGACCGGCGGGACGTTCACGCGCGAAACGGTGGCAAGGTTGGCAAGAATCTGCGCGTTCTCCGCGCCGGGCCGGCTGGCGCTGATGGGCATGGCGTTGAGCTGGGCGACCGAATCCATGGCGTATTCCGGCGCGCGGACGTTGATCAGATATTGGATGCCGATTTTCGGGTCAAGCCAGTAGGCCGGCTGCACCTGCGTGCTGCCGCTCAGGCCGAGCAGGATGGAATTGGCGACGTTCTGCTCGGTCAATCCCATTTCGGCGGCCTTGGTGCGCTCGACGGAAATCTTGAACTGCGGCCAGTTGTCCGGCTGCTGCACGCGCACATCCGCCGCGCCGGGAATTTTTTTGATGGCGGCGGCGAGCTGCACGGCGGCGGCGCGGTTGCCCGCCTGGTCGCGGCCGACGATTTGCACGTCAAACGGCGCGGGCAGGCCGAAGTTCAACGTCTGGCTCACGATGTCCGCCGGCAGAAAATAAAACATCGTGCCGGGGAACTCGCGGTTCAAACGCTCGCGCAGCCGGCGCACGTAATTTTCCGTCGGCGCGTGGCCGGGCTTGAGCGAGACGAGGAGGTCCGCGTCGCCCGGCCCGATGACGCCGCTGGTGTTGTAGCTGAGATTGATGTAGGAAACCGGAATGCCGACGTTGTCCAGGATGCCGCCGAGTTCGGCCGCTGGAATCTCATGGTGAATGTTTTGGTTGACCTGATCGGTGAGCCGCAGGGTTTCCTCGATGCGCGTGCCGGTGCGGGCGCGGAGGTGGAGGAGAAACTGGCCGGCGTCCACCGCCGGGAAAAAATTCCGGCCCAGCGTTTCCGTGAGCAGCGCCGAAGCCACGCAAAACAGTAGGAAGAAAAAGGCGAACGGCTTGCGGTGTTCAAAACAACTGGCGAGCAGCGCCCGATAGCCGTGGCGGAAGCGGTCAAAGCCGTTTTCAAACGCGCGCTGAAGGGTCACGAACGGCAGCAACCAGAAGGGCACATTGGATTCATCAATGTGTTCGCCGTGCAATTTCACGTTGCGGTAAAACCACATCACCAGCGTCGGCACCAGGGTCCGCGAAATGACGTAGCTGGCGAGCATCGCAAACACGACGGATTCCGCCAGCGGCACAAACAGAAACTTGGCCACGCCGGTCAGAAAGAACATCGGCACGAACACGATGCAGATGCACAGCGTCGAGACAAACGCCGGCAGCGCGATTTCCTGCGCGCCGACGAGGATGGCGTCTTCCAGTGGCTGGCCCAGGGCCATGTGGCGGTGAATGTTTTCAATCGCCACCGTCGCGTCGTCCACCAGGATGCCGACCGCCAGCGCGAGGCCGCCAAGCGTCATCAGGTTGATGGTTTCGCCCAGCGCGCTCAGGGCGGCGATGGAACACAGCACCGACAGCGGAATGGACAGCGCGATGATGAGCGTGCTGCGCCAGGAGCCGAGAAAGAGCAAAATCATCAGGGCCGTCAACGCGGCGGCCACGACGCCTTCGCGCAACACGCCGTTGATGGCGGCGCGGACGAACAGCGACTGGTCGGCGAATTCTTTCACGTGCAGATCCGAGGACACCGTCGTCATCACGCGGGGCAGGACGGCTTTGAGGTTGCGCACCACGTCCAGTGTCGAGGCGTTGCCGGCTTTCATGATCGTCAGCAGCGCGCTGCGCACGCCGTCCTGGCGCACGGCGTTTTGCTGCGGCGTGTAGCCGTCGTGAACCTGTGCCACGTCGCTCACATAAATCGTCGCGCCGTTGACGACCTTGACGGGCAGATGATTCAACTCGTCAATCAGGCGCGGGTTGGCGTCCACGGCCACGTCGTATTCCGTCGTGCCGATCTTGGTGGTGCCGCTGGGCAGCACGAGATTCTGGGCGTTGATGGCGTTGACCACGTCCTGCGCGAGCAGATTTTTCGCCTTGAGCGCGGACAGGTTCAAATCCACCGCAACGACGCGCGTCTTGCCGCCGTAAGGCCAGGGAATCATCGCGCCGCGCACGTTGGACAGGCCGATGCGGACCTGGTTGGCGGTGATGTCGAAGAGCTGCTGCTCGGACATTTTCGGGCTGCTGAAGCTGTATTGCAGGATCGGCACGGTCGAGGCGTTGTATTGGATGATCAACGGCGGCTGCATTCCCGGCGGCATGGCTTTCAAAATGGTTTGCGCCGAGGCGGTGATCTGCGCGACGGCGGCATCCACGGACGCGCCGGGCTGCAGGAACACCTTCTCGACGGCCAGGCCGTTGTAGGTGGTGGACTCGATGTGCTGGATGTTGTTGACCGTGACCGTGAGAATGCGTTCGTGGGTGTAGGTGATGCGATTCTCGAATTGGTTGGCGTCCAGCCCGGTGTATTGCCAGATGATGCTGACGACCGGGATGTTGATGGCGGGAAAAATATCCGTGGGCGTGCGCAGCAAAATGAGCGGCGTGAGCAACACCAACAGCAAGGCCGCCACCACAAACGTGTAGGGCCGGCGCAAGGCTAGACGAACGATCCACATAATTTATTCTTTCAAACGCCTCTCTGTAAAAAAAGGAAACGAAGCCAGTTTATTGTTTCGCGCCAATCAGGGCGAAAACGGCATCCTCGGCCTGACGCAAAATCGTCAAGTCGTTGTAAATTTTCGCGCGCAGCAGCAGGCCGATGACGAACGAATGCACCAATTCGGCTTTGGCGTGGGCGTCCCCGGCGGCGGCCACGCCGTCGCGCTGGGCGTCGGCAATCGCGCCGGCTAGGAATTTGACGTGATTTTCAAACAGCTCCCGGGCGCTGCGGCCGATTTTGGCATCGTGCGTCGCCCGTTCGCCGCCCAGGCTGGCGTAGGGGCAGCCGCAGACGTGGCCGTATTTGGCGTGCCGTTGTTTTTGCACGCGGCGCATGTTCTCGCACCAGAGTTCCAGCCGGTTCAGCGGCGGATGTTCCGTGGAAAAAATCTTTTCGTAATCCGCCCGCCGGACCCGCCAGTTTTCCTGGTAAGCCGCCACCACCAGGTCGGTCTTGGTCTTGAAAAAATAGTAAAAGCTGCCCTTGTTGACTTTGGCGCGGGTGCAAATCTGGTCCACGCTCACCGAGCCGTAGCTGCTCTCATGGATGAGATCAAAGGCCACGGACAAAAGCTTTTCTTTGGCATCACTGGTTCGGCCCATAATTATACGCGGAATTCGCAACCGCCGGGGCACGGTAATATATTTATACAACCGGTCAACAAAATATTTGGCGTGATGGCGGTTTTGGCCGGAGCCGGGGGGGGGTGTTATGTTAAGCAAGACCCGTCGGGGCGCATCTTGCTTTATTGAAACCCAAGCCGGGAAGCGCCGCCGGCGGGCGGGTGCTGTCAGTGTCACGGGCGTTCCGTCCGTGAGGTTCTGGCTGGCGCAAAGCCAGGGCTTGGGGTCAAACGCTCGGGCGGGACACCCGTGCCGCCAAACATTCAAGATTTGCAAAGCTGCCGCCGTGAAGTAATTTGTCCGCCCATGATTTTGGTTTTGGACAACTACGATTCGTTCACCTACAACCTGGTGCAATACCTGGGCGAACTGGGCGGGGATTTGCAGGTGTGCCGCAATGACGAGATTTCCCTCGACCAAATCCGCGCGCTCCAGCCGGAACGTATTCTCGTCTCGCCTGGGCCGTGTTCGCCGCGCGAAGCCGGCTTGTCCAACGACGTCATCCGCACCTTTGCCGGCGAAGGCATTCCGATTTTCGGCGTCTGCCTCGGTCATCAGTGCATCGGCCACACGTTCGGCGCAGAAGTCGTCGTGAATTACCGGATGATGCACGGCAAGGTCTCGCCCATTAAGCACAACGGGAAGGATTTGTTCGCCGGCATACCGAATCCCTTTCTCGCCACGCGGTATCACAGCTTGGTTATCAAGCGCGACACGCTGCCCGACTGCCTGGAAATCACCGCTGAGACCGACGAGGGAGAAATCATGGGAGTGAAACACCAGACGCTGCCGATCTGGGGCGTGCAATTTCATCCCGAAAGCATCCTGACCGAGAGTGGCCGCACCATCATCCTGAATTTTCTGAAGCTGAAATAAACTTTATGAACGTATTCCTGCTGAAATCTAAAATCCACCGCGCGACCGTGACTGGCGGTGATGTGAACTACGAGGGCAGCCTCACCATCGCCGCCGACCTCATGGACCAGTGCGGCCTGCGGGAATACGAAAAAATTCTCTGCGGCAACATGGCTAACGGCCACCGCTGGGAAACCTACGCCATCCGTGGCAAGCGCGGCTCCGGCGAAATCGTCATGAACGGTGCCGTGGCGCATCTTGGCAAGAAAGGCGATGTCCTGACCATCATGAATTTTGCTGCCTTCACCAAGGCGGAGGCAAAAAAATGGAAGCCGCGCGTCATCGTGCTTGGCAGGGGAAATGAAATCATCAGCACTCGGGGAATTTAATTATCTGCAAAGCGACAAAACGCGCCGGTTTTCACCGGCGCGTTTTGCTTTTTGATTGGGAGAGGCGACCCGCTGTTTAATAATTCTTGGCGACTTCCGTCCAGTTCACCACGTTCCAAAACGCCTTGAGATAGTCGGTGCGCTTGTTCTGGTATTTGAGATAATAGGCGTGTTCCCACACGTCGCAGCCGAGCACCGGCTTGCCTTCGCAACCGGCGACGGCCTTGCCCATGAGTGGATTATCCTGGTTCGGCGTGGTGACGATTTCCAGCTTGCCGTTGTTGCTCACGAGCCAGACCCAGCCGCTGCCAAAACGGCCCAGGCCTGCCGCTTCAAACTTGGCCTTGAAGTCGTCAAAGCTGCCGAAGGCGGCCTTGATGTCGTCTGCCAGCTTGCCCGTGGGCACGCCGCCGGCATTCGGGCCGAGAATTTTCCAGAAGAAAGAATGGTTCCAGTGACCGCCGCCGTTGTTGCGGACCGGGCCGCGGATGGCGTCGGGCACCACGCTCAAATCCTTTATGATCTGTTCGAGCGACTTGGCCTCCAGCGCGGCGTTGCCGGCGATGGCCTTATTGAGATTGTCCACGTAAGCCTTGTGATGGCGGCCGTGATGGATTTCCATCGTCAGAGCGTCGAAGTGCGGTTCAAGGGCGGCTTTGTCGTAAGGCAAAACAGGGAGTTCGTGGGCCATAATTTTACTTTTATAGTTGAGGTTAAACCAATTTGTGCAAAGCAGCTTGCTTCACCGCCGACGGAAAATCAAGGGCAGTGTTTCAAAAGTTCTGCAAAACGGGAATAGGTCATGGCAGCCACTGGGGTGTGGGTTCATCCGGGAAGTTTAAGTCTGGAACGGGTGTTTTCAAGATTTGCCGGGGCATTGAATCGCCCGCAGCACGGCGGGAATCAATCCCCATGATACGGTTTCCAAAGTTATTCACGACCGCGCGCAGCTGGCCGTCAAGGCCAAGCGCAGCGAGGTTGGCCGCACAGTTTCACCCGGCTGTTCGCCTTGATCCGTTCGGCCCTCTGGCAAAACTGCGAACTCCGCAGCCTGCTCGAAGTCTAGGGGACAGCCGCCGCGCCCCGAACACAAAATCTTAAACCGCTGTTTCATTTTCCAGCTGGCTTTTCAGGACATTCCGCGCAAAATCGCGCCGAATTCATTCGCCATGGGTTGGCAGTGAATTGAAACCATACCTCACCAAACAATGAAAACATACCTCAACTTATATTCAATACTGGTGGCGCTGCTCTTGGCGTTACCGGCCAGTGCCGCACCGGAGAAAACCAGTCCGGCGTCCCTCCAGGCTTGGCGCGACGCGCGATTCGGAATGTTCATCCACTGGGGACCGGTCAGCCTCACCGGAAAGGAACTCAGTTGGTCCCGCGCCAACTCAAACCCGCAGTGCCCAAACTACGGCCCGACGCCGGTGGCGGTGTATGACCAGCTTTATAAGCGTTTCGACCCCACAAATTTCAACGCCAAAGAGTGGGTGCAGATCGCAAAGGAAGCCGGGATGAAATACCTGGTGCTCACCGCCAAGCATTGCGACGGGTTTCTGCTGTGGGACTCCAAAGTTAGTGATTACAACATCATGCACACGCCCTTCCACCGGGACGTTTGCGCGGAACTGGCGCAGGCGTGCCATGAGGCGGGGTTGAAGATCGGTTGGTATTTCTCGCCGATGGACTGGAAGGACCCGGATTGCCGCAACGCGAAAAACGCCGAGTTCGTCAAGCGCATGCAGTCGGAGTTGACCGAACTTCTAAGCAACTACGGCAAGATCGATGTTCTGTGGTTCGACTTTGATGGCCGAACCGTTCCGTGGGACCAGCAAGCCACCTATGCGCTGGTCCGCCATCTGCAACCGGATATTGTCATCAACAACCGGCTGGATTGCGGCCCAGGAGGTCTTTTCAGCGACCCGGCCAATCCGGCCAGCATCGGGCCGTGGACGGATTTCTACACGCCAGAACAGCGCATCGGTAGCTTCGACAACCAACACCCGTGGGAATCGTGCATGACCGTTTCGACTGTCGGCCAATGGTCGTGGGATGGAAACACGAAAACCACCAAGTCCTTTGAAGAATGCCTGAATATGCTGATTCACTGCGCGGGCGGCGACGGCAACATGCTGCTGGATGTCGGCCCCATGCCGAATGGCGAGATCGCACCGGTGCAAGTCGATCCCCTCAACAAAATGGGCGCCTGGCTGTCGAAATACGGCGAGAGCATTTACGGCACGCGCGGCGGGCCGTTCAAGCCCGGCAAGTTCGGCGTCTCCACCCGCAAAGGCAACACGATCTACCTCCTCATCCAGAACTGGCCGGACGACCCGCTGGAGTTGCCGGACATTGCCGCGAAAATCATCGGCAGCCGCGCGTTGACCGGCGGCGATGTCACGGTGAAACAGGGTGACGGCAAAATCAAAGTTTCTTTACAGGTGACTGATCGGGCGAAACCGGCAACGATCATCGCGCTTCAACTGGACCAACCGGCCATGGCGATTGCGCCGGTTGATGTCGTCGAAATGTCCCAGTCATTGACTAGCGGAAAGAAGGCCACGGCCTCTAATGTGTATTTGAATATGGCCGGTTACGCTGCCGACAAGGCGTTTGACAATGATATCCAAACACGCTGGGCGACCGACAGCGGCACGACGTCCGCCTGGCTCGCCGTGGATCTCGGCCAACCGGCCAAGGTTGGTCGCGCGGTCATTGAGCAGGCGTTTCCGGAGCTGCAACGCGTGAAGAAATTCGCCATCGAATACCGGGACGGCGCGGATTGGAAGGTGTGTTACCGGGGTGAGAATCTTGGCGCCACGCTCGACACGACCTTTGAGCCGGTGACGGCCCAGGAATTCCGGCTGAACATTACCGAGGCCACGGAGGGTCCGACCATTTTTGAGTTCAAGCTATTTCCGCCCAAATGACCTCAACAATCTAAAACCAGAGGAACGAAAATGAAACGTTTCGGAACGGTGGTCGGCATCAAGCCAGCCCAAGTTGCGCGCTACCAATAGTTGCACGCCGCCGCGTGGCGGATGTGCTCCTAATTATCAAGCACAGCCAGATTCAAAATTATTTGATATATCTGCGCGCCCTGGCCGACGGCCGGCCTTACCTGTTAAGCTATTTTGAATATGTTGGCGATCACTGTTGTCCCGTTTAAAAACCATCAAACATTGATGATTGTGACAGTCAGTTGACTGGGATGGTGATGGAAGTTGAGCAAGCGCCTTTGAAATGGGCATTTTCTCAAAAAGGGTGAGGCTCAAAATCTGTAAAATCGTGTAGAAGCTGGCCTCCAGACGCAGCCGTTTTTTCAAAATGGCGACGAGCAGGTAAATGGCAATGGCACTGCAGACTTGGGTGCGCCCCGCGTTGGGCGACGTGCCGTAAAAGGCTTTGATGCGCAAATGCTGCTTGATCCATTTGAAGTAGAGAGTTCAATTTGCCAGCGTCCGCGATCGAGTTGGGCGATGGTCCGCGCCGGGACGATGAAGTTGTGGGTCAGGAAGATCCGCATCTTGCCGGTTTCGGGATCGCGGTAACCGACGCGCCGCAGCGGGGCGGGATAATTGTGTTGGGCGTCCAACCCGGTCAGCACGACGGTCTGGTCGAAGCGCAAGCCGGTGGTTTTATCCACGGGCCGGGAGTAACGACGGACGCAACGGAAATTTTGCTTGGCCCGGGTGACGAAGAAAGCTCCGCACTGATGAATCCGCTGCCAGCGGGCGAAGTCCAGGTAGCCGCGATCCATGATGTAGAACGAACCGGCTTCCCAGACGAGTTGGTCGAGGAGGTGGACATCATGCACACTGCCCGTGGAGACACTGATGACCGTGGGAAAGTTGCCTTGCAAGGTCAACAGCGTGTGGAGTTTAATGGCGGCCTTGGCGCGGCGGAAGGTGGCCCACGGAAAGAGCGAGAGGCAGAGGTCAATGGTGGTGGAACCCAGCGCGTAAGCCGCCGGTTGGCGGTGGAACACCCTCGGGGAGTCGTCGCAGAATTGAAATCGAAAAATGACCAGACAGCGAAAACAGGCAGATTTTACTGAGCCAGAATCGTTGTCATGAAAATCTTAACGGGACAGTATTGACTTCGCCTCTAAAAAGATATTGGCACCGTCAAGTTGGCTGGCGTATCAGGGGCAGCACCGAAATCTTCCGGGCTAATCCGATTTTGGAAATGTTGCGAAACGGGCTTCAAGCGTCGCGCGAAATTGGGGTAGCAGGGGATCGCGGGTGTCTTCCATCCATTTGAGCATCATCTGGCGCATTTGTGCCAGTTCATTATGGTGGGCGGGTTCGGCGATGAGATTGTGCAGCGCGGCCGGGTCGGCCGAGACGTCGTAAAGTTCTTCGGGGACCCGGTGGACCAACAGCTCCACGCGGTCGGCAATGGCCTTGTCCCCCGGAGCGGCCTGCTTCATCGCCTTGAACGCCAGCCCGCTCATGGGCTCGGTGTTGTAACGGGTCTTACCGTCAGCCCAGGCGTTGAAAATGTAGCCAAAGCGTTTGTTCTGGAGACAACGCATCGGGTAAGGCTTGCCGCCGAAGGCTTCGTTGTAACAAGTGAAGACGTGGTCGCGCCTGGCCTGCTGGCCGCCGTTGAGCAGCCGGAGCATAGACCGTCCGTCCGTGTCCGGCGGTATGGTTAATCCCGCCGCCTCCAAAATGGTCGGCATGAAATCAATTCCGGAAATGAAATTCTCATGGTTCACGCGGCCAGGTTTGACTTTGCCGGGCCAGCGCACCAGCCACGGCGTGCGGGTGCTGGTGAGATAACAGTTGCTCTTGCCGAAAGGCTCGGAAATGCCGTTGTCACTGAGAAACATCACCAGGGTATTGCCGGCCCGACCGGATTCATCCAGGGCGCGTAGGATTTCCCCGATGGTCTCGTCACAACGGTGGGCGGAGGTGTAATACTGCGCCATCTCCTTCCGCACCGCCGGCAGATCCGGCAGAAAGCCGGGCACGACGATTTCATCCGGCGTGTAGGTTCGTTTGGGGGGCGGAAAGGGCGACTGGCGCAGAAAGGCCGGGGACTCGGCTCCGGCAAAAGGCCGGTGGGGATCGTGGGAATTGGCCATGAGAAAAAAGGGCTTGCCGGAGGCATTCGCCTGCTGGAGAAATTCTCTCGTGAACTGGTAATACTTCGCCGGGTCGCGGCCATTGCCCAACTCGGCCTGGTCATGGGCAAAGTCCCACGGAAATTTTGACGCCGGCCGCAGATGAATGACCTTGCCGAGAATGCCCAGCTGGTAGCCGCCGGCTTTGAGCAATTCCGCCAGCGTCGGCACGTCGGCTCGGACGGGATAAAAGCCGGTCGCGCCGTTGTGATGCGGATAACGCCCGGTCATCAGACATTCGCGGCTGGGCTGGCAAACCGCCACGGCGACATGCGCCTGCTCAAACCACATCCCCTCGCTGGCCAGTCGGTCAAGATTGGGCGTGATGTCCGGCACCCGGTTGCCGGTAAAGCCCGGCGTGTCGTAGTTCATGTCGTCGGCGGTGATGAAGAGGATGTTCAACTTGGCCGGCGCGTTGGTTCCGGCGGCGAATCCGCTTGAACCGGGCAACCATAGCAGCAGGGCCAGACCGGCGGCGGGAATCAGTTTAAGCATGCGGTGCGAGTTCACACTTTTCATCAAATTGAAGTTTGCAACTGGCAATTGTTATACCGCGAAGCTTCAAAGCTTGGCAAGGTCGTTGGCGGGGAGCGGAGGCACGCGCACATTGTCGAAGGGATTGCGGTCATAGTTGCCGGCGAGAAAAGCCATGCCGCAGGTGCCGGCCGCATTGGTGACGGCGACGAGCAGTTTTGGGCGCGCCTTGGCCGGCAAAGGGAAGCGTCCACGTTTCGCCCCATCCCGACCCAGGCCATGACATCAAGATTCTTGGTGATTCCCTCTTTGCTGCTGCGGAAGGTCGGCCGGCGCGCAGGCGCCAGCCCGTCACCGTTGGCGGCATTGAAACGGTTTTCCGGCCGGCTCAGGGTGCTCGTGGCCGACGATAACGGCTGAAGATTCCGATGACTCGCCTGATTGCGACCTTAGGGACCCAACCTTTCGCATTGACGATTTGCCTCCAACCAACCACCTTTTCCGTCCGCGTTTGGGATGAAAACAATTCTATTTCTATGCACCGGCAATGTCTGCCGCAGCCCGATGGCCGAGGGACTTTTCCGGCACGCCGTCCGGGGCCGGGGCGAGTTTCGCATTCTGTCGGCGGGGCTGGGCGCGGTGGACGGCCAGCCGCCCACGAACCATTCGGTGCAGGCCATGCGCGAGATCGGCATTGATATTTCGCAGCAACGGAGCCGCGCGCTGACGGCGGAACTGGTGCGCGCGGCGGATTTGATTCTGGGCATGACGCACAGCCACACGGACACGGTGGCGTTGCTCTATCCGGCAGCGGCGGAAAAAACTTTCCTGCTGCGCGAATTCGACGAAACGCTCGAACCTTACGAAAAAGACATCAGCGATCCGATCGGCAGCCCGTATCATGTCTATGCGGATTGCCGCGACCAAATTGAGCAAGGCATCGTCACGCTTTTGAAATTTATGGAACAACACAACTTCCTGTCGAAACATCAAAATCCGGCGGCGGCGGCCGTCACCCACTTTGCGCTTGGCGCGGATCACGGCGGCTTCGAACTCAAGGAGGCGCTCAAGGCGTTTCTGCGCGAACGCGGCCTGACCGTCGCCGACGTTGGCGCGACGAGCAAAGACCCGGCGGATGATTATCCCGACTTTGCCAGGTCCGTCGCAGACTCGGTTGGGGCCGGCCAGGCCGAACTGGGTCTGCTCATTTGCACCAGCGGCGTTGGCATGAGCATCACCGCGAACAAGGTGGCCGGCGTGCGCGCCGCGCTGATCGGCGACGAGGAATCCGCCGCGCTCTGCCGCCAGCACAATGACGTGAACGTGCTTTGTTTGAGCGGTAAGAAAACTCCCGTTGAGCTTGGTAAAAAAATCCTCGCCGCTTTCATTAGCGCAAAATTCGAGGGCGGACGCCACGAACGGCGCGTGCTGAAGATGGATTCAAAATTTGCGCCTGCCAGCCTGCGCGTCGTCAATGTGGATCCGGAAATCGCCGCCGCCATCGAGCACGAGCGCAAACGCCAGCAGGAAAACATCGAGCTGATCGCGTCGGAAAATTTTACCAGCCCGGCGGTCATGGAGGCGCAGGGTTCGGTGCTTACCAACAAATATGCCGAGGGTTATCCCAAGAAACGCTGGTATGGCGGCTGCGAGAACATTGATGTTATTGAGCAGTTGGCCATTGACCGCGCCAAGAAGCTGTTTGGCGCGGAGCATGCCAATGTCCAGCCGCACTCCGGCTCCGGCGCAAACATGGCAGTATATTTTGCCTTCCTGAAGCCCGGCGACAAGATGCTGACGATGGATTTGAGCCACGGCGGTCATCTGACGCACGGCAACAAGGCGAATTTTTCCGGTAAATTTTTTGAGATCGTCCACTACGGCGTGAATAAGGAAACCGAGCGGATTGATTATGAACAAATCGCCGCCATGGCGCGCGAGCACAAGCCGAAGATGATTACCATCGGAGCGAGCGCTTATCCGCGCGTGATTGATTTTCAGCGCATGGGTGAAATCGCCCGCGAAGTCGGCGCGTATCTGCTGGCGGACATCGCGCACATCGCGGGTCTCGTCGCGGCGGGCGTGCATCCAAGTCCGGTCGGTCATGCGGATTTTGTGACGACGACAACGCACAAGACGCTGCGGGGCCCGCGCGGCGGCCTCATTCTCTGCGCGGAAAAATACGCGAAGGAGATAGACTCCATCGTGTTCCCCGGCATTCAGGGCGGACCGCTGGAACACGTCATCGCCGGCAAGGCGGTTTGTTTCCACGAAGCGCTGCAACCGGGTTTCAAGGCTTACCAGCAGCAGATTGTGAAGAACGCCGCCGCGCTCGCCGACGGCATGAAGCGCAACGGCTACCGCCTCGTCAGCGGCGGCACGGATAATCATCTCATGCTCGTGGACGTCGGCGCGAAGGGCATCACCGGCAAGGATTCGCAGATCGCGCTTGACGAGGCCGGCATCACGGTGAACAAGAACACGATTCCGTTCGAGACGCGCTCGCCATTCCAGGCCAGCGGCATTCGGCTCGGCTCGCCCGCCTGCACGACGCGCGGCATGAAGGAGGCCGAGATGGCCGCAATCGCCGACATGATTTCCGAGGTCTTGATGGACATCAAAAACGTCGAGGCGGCGCGCCAGGTTCGTGCCCGCGTGCGGGAGTTGACGGCGAAATTTCCGCTGCCATACTAATCAGCAGGCCATGTTCAACGTCGGACAAAAAGTCGTGTTGGTGGATGACCAATGGCCGGAAACGGTCAAGCAGCTTTACCTCGCGCTGCCGGTCAAAGACAGCATTTACGTCGTCCGGGCCGTGCGCGTGGGCGTGAAGGCGGATGAACTCATCATGGATATGCGCCGCGTGTTGGAACCTTCGTTATTGCTCGTCGGCCTTTACAATCCGGCCAACCATCTTGGCGTCGAGGCCGGCTTTGCCGCCAGCCGTTTCCGCGCGCTGGATGAGTTAAAACAATCCGCTGTCGAGGAACAGGAAGCAGTGGTGTAGGCGCGCCAGCCGCTGCCCATTCGGCGCGGGATCATCTTCTTGCATTCTGCCAGAGCATGATGGCTCCAATGACAACCGCAAAAACCACCGCCGCCAGCACTGCCCAGAGCAACGCCCGGATTTGCTTCCGCTGCTGCCAGGGCGGCTGGCGGGGAAACAGTAGCTTGCCCAAAGATTTTACCAGATCGCTCGTTTTCAATTTTGATTTACAGCCTCAAAATTAAAACCATGATTTCCTCGGTGTCCAGCCCGGATTGCGGTGGTGGCCAAGGCGGGACAAATCAAGCCGGCACGATCGCGGGCAAACCCCGGCCGCGGCCGTGGTTGAGGTTGATGCACTGCCCGGTTTCGGCGATATAGCCGACGATGTTGAATTTGTTAATCGCCTCTTTTTTGGCGGCGTCAAAGGCCAGACTGGTTCCCGGAAAAAATTTGCCGGCGGCGGCGTTTTTGGTCCAGTGGTTGTCGCCGGCGAGGTATTCCAGGCTGTCGGCATTTTCGATGAGGATGTTCATGCCCGGACAGTTTAGCACGTTTCGCCGGATTCCGGCACACAAAGCGAACATTATTTTGCTGTGGCGGTCGCCAGAATCCGTTGCGGTCAATCCAGCGCCACCGGCCGGCGCGCGGCCTTTTTGCCGGCGTGATGGGACTTGTCGGCGAGCATTTTATTTTTGGCACGGCGTGAACGCTTGCGTTTCTGGCGGCGGATCTTCTCAATTTCAGCGCGTTGCGCGGCGATGAAGCCGCTCTTCCGTTCTTCAATCTTGTCGAGCAACCGCCGGCGGGCGATGAACCGGTTGAGACCCTGTTGGCGCGTCTCCTGACATTTCACCGACACGCCAGTCGGCCGGTGCAGCAACATGACGCAGGTGGAAACCTTGTTGACGTTCTGGCCGCCGTGGCCGCCGGAGCGGACAAAACTTTCCTCAATGTCCGCCTCGCGCACGCCGAGCGCGGCCATGCGCTGCGCCAGCTGGCTTTCTTTTTCGAGGCTGACGGGAAATGCGCCCATGCGAGAATGGTAGCATCAGCCGCGTGATTGCACCAGCACGCGGAAGGCGCGGCCGAGGTGTTCGGGATGAGTGAGCGTCTGGAACTGGCGCACCTGTTTTGAGTTCAGACGACCGAAGGTTTTTTTCACCACGGCCCTTTCTAAAATGCGCGTGAGGAATTGCGGCTGGGTGTAAAAATATTCCGTCGTCAAACCGGCTTCCTCGCCGGCTTTTTGAATGGCGGAGAAATTGACGTGCGCGGTCAAATCCTGTTCGCCGGGATGCGCCAGCAAGTCATCGGCGACGTGGTGGCGATGATAGGCGCGAAGCGTGCCGTTCCGTCGTGCGGGCGAAAGCTGTTCGTTGGCGGTGAAGCCGTAATCAATCGCCAGCAGTTTGCCGCGCGCCAAAATCTTCGCGGCTTCACGCCACCAGTTTTCAGCGGCGGGCGATGTTTCGAGGATATAGCCGTCGGGCAGCACTTCTAAAAGCGAAGGTGGCAGATGGAGGATGGAGGATGGCAAATCATCTGTCGGCATTTTACACCACACGCACTTATCGCCGGCAAGCGTGACGCCCCACTCGAACCAGCGTTTAGCCTTCGCATCCCAGCCGAGTCGGCGGACGGGCAGGGCGTCGAGCAGTTCGTTGCTGAAAAGAATGCCGTTGAAGCGCTGAATTGCCGAATCGTGGAAATGTGAAAACCAGCGGACGCTGGCAAAAGCTTTCAGAGTTTCCCGTTGCCAGGCCTGCCGACGTGCGGACGGCTCAATGATGCCGTATTCGATTTCGGAAAAAAGTTTTGGCCGGTGCGTTTGCAGCCAGCACAAAATGTCGGCGGCCAGTTTGCCGTCGTGCGCGCCGGCCTCGATAATCCTCAGTCCGCAATCCGCAATCCGCAATTCCTCCAGCCAGCCGGCGAATTGAACCGCCAGCAGCTCGCCGAACAAGCTGCCGGTGCTGATGCTGGTGATGAAGTCGCCGGCCCGGCCCACCGTGTCCTTTTCTGACTCGTAATAGCCGGTTTCGGGACAGTAAAGCGCGAGTTCCATGAAGCGGGCGAAGGAAATCGCGCCGCCGGCCAGAATTTCCTCGCGGATGGCTTGAGTCGGCATTTTCATTGCTTGCAGAGGATCATGGCTTTGGCTAATGTCGTTTCAACCGAGAGGATTTATGGCTAAAATTGATGCGTTTTTCAATCTGATGTTCGAGCAGAAGGCATCCGATTTGCACATGGCTTCCGGCAACCCGCCGATGCTCCGCATCAACGGCGAACTCATGCGCGTGGATTATCCGCCGCTGGATAACGATTCGCTCAAGACGATGCTCTACGAAATCGCGCCGGATTACAAAATCAAACAGTTCGAGGAAACCGGTGACGTGGACTTCGGTTACGAAATTCCGAACATCTCGCGGTTCCGCGTCAATTTCTTCAACCAGAAAAACGGCGTCAGCGCGGTGTTCCGGCAGATTCCCAGCCGGGTATTGTCCTTCGAGGATTTTGAAAAGCTGGAGGCGCCGCTGCCGCCGGTCTTCAAAAAATTTGCGATGCTCAACCGCGGGTTGGTGGTCGTGACCGGCCCGACGGGCTCCGGCAAATCCACCACGCTCGCCGCGATCGTGGATTACTGCAACCGCAACCGCAAAGACCACATCATCACGCTGGAAGATCCGATTGAATTTGTCCACGAGAGCAAAAGCTGCCTCGTGAACCACCGCGAAGTGGGGGTCCACACCAAGTCTTTCGCCTCCGGCCTGCGCGGCGCGTTGCGCGAAGACCCGGACATCATTCTGGTCGGTGAAATGCGCGATTTGGAGACCATCGAGCTGGCCATCACGGCGGCGGCGACCGGTCACTTGGTGTTCGGCACGCTGCACACGCAAAGCGCGGCCAAGACGGTGGACCGCATCATTGACGTTTTTCCGGCGGATCAGCAGAACAAGATCCGGCAGACGCTGTCCGAGGCGCTCAAGGGCGTGGTCGCGCAAACCTTGTTCAAGCGCTCGGACAAAAAAGGCCGGGTGGCGGCGTTTGAGGTTCTGGTGTTCAACACGGCCGTGGCGAATCTGGTGCGCGAAGGCAAGACGCACCAGATTCAGGGCATGATCCAAGTCGGCAAGAAATTCGGCAACCAGCAGTTGGACGACCACATCATGGAGCACGTTCGCATGAAACGGGTGTCGCCGGACGATGCCTACGACAAGTCGCTCGATAAAAAACGG
This sequence comes from bacterium, assembly GCA_021780905.1. Lineage (GTDB taxonomy): Bacteria > Verrucomicrobiota > Verrucomicrobiia > Limisphaerales > UBA11358 > UBA11358. Next base: position 83,344 of record JAJXXW010000085.1, on the reverse strand, counting down.
TTTCGCCCGCTCATGGCGCATCCGCCGGATGACGAAGATGGGCTGTGATTTATGCGTCGCCCCGAGCTAGACCAAATTTTGACCGCCATGCTGGCCTCGCAGCCGGAGGTCTCGGATCTGCTGTTCACGGTGGACCGGCCGCCGCAGGTGGAGGCCTATGGCGAGTTGAAGCCGGTGATCCTGGATCCGCCGATTGACAAGCTGACGCCGTTCCAGATCGAAACCATCGCGTTGAACATGATCGGCGACAATCTCTGGCACATCGAGGATCTGTTGCGGCATGGCTCGTGCGACGCCTCGTATTCCCTGGCCGACCGGGCGCGGTTCCGCGTGAATATTTTTTCCCAGCGCGGCAGTTTTTCCATCGTGTGCCGTCAGTTGAACGCCCAGGTGCCCACGCTGGAGCGGTTGAATTTTCCGCTCGTGTTCAAGGAGCTGCCCAAAGAAAAGACCGGCCTGATCTTGGTGACCGGTGCCACCGGCTCCGGCAAGTCCACGACCCTCGCCGCCATTCTGGACGAGATCAACCGCACCAAGCCGGTTCACATCGTCACGCTGGAGGATCCGGTCGAGTATCTGCATCCGCACAAGGTCGCCACGTTCAACCAGCGCGAACTGGGTTTGGATTTCGACACCTATGCCAGCGGTCTCCGCGCGGCGTTGCGCCAGGCGCCGAAGGTGATTCTGGTCGGCGAAATGCGTGACCGCGAAACGGTGAAAATCGCCTTGAGCGCGGCGGAAACCGGCCATCTGGTTTTAAGCACGCTGCATACGGTCAATGCCGGCGAAACCATCAACCGCATTCTCGGCATGTTCGATCCGGAGGAGCAGGAGCAGGTGCGCACGCGGCTTTCCGACACGCTCCGCTGGGTTGCCAGTCAGCGGTTGGTGCCGAAAGTGAGCGGCGGCCGGTTCGCGCTGGTCGAACTCATGGGCTCCAATCTCCGCATTCAGGAGGCCATCCGGCTCGGGGAATCCGAAGGCAAGACGTTTTATGAAATCATCGAGGCCAGTTATCCCTTCGGCTGGCGCACGTTTGACAATGCCTGTCTCGACGCCTTCGAGCAGGGCTTAATCACCGAAGAGACCGCGCTGTTGTATTGCACCAAACGCAGTGTCGTCTCGCGCGGCATTGATGCCATCAAGAAGACGCGGGGCGAAATGAACGCCTCGGCGAACACCCTGCGCATGAAGGCCAGCCGGGCCGGCGACACCGGCGACCATGTGGCGGCCCCGCCCGTCCTTAAATTAAAATGAACGGCACCTTTGATTTCGTCAGCAGCAACGACAAGCCGGCGTTGATTGCCTTTTCCACGCCCGAGTGGCTGGAGGCGGTCAAGCAGGCGCTGACGGAACTGGGCTACAAGGTCCACACCGCCGCCACCCACACGGATTTTCTGAACCGCTTCAGCCAGGCGCGTTATCAGGTCGTCGTCATCGAGCAGCTTTTCGGGGCGAACACGCCCGAGGAAAATCAAACCCTCCTGGCGATCCAAAATATGCCGGTTAGCCAGCGTCGGCACGCGACCATGCTGCTCGTTGGCGATGCCTTCCAGACCTTCACGCCGCTGGAGGCGTTCAAGCACAGCGTCCACGCCGTCATCAACAGTTCGGAACTGTTTCTACTCAAACAGCTCGTGGAAAAGGCTGTCGCCGACAACGACACGTTGCTGCACAGCTTCCGCGAAATTCAAAGCCGCGTGCTCGCCAGCGGCACCCGGTTTTGACCCAACCTGTCTAAAAGCACCATCCCCCAACGTCAGATGTCCGGCGCACATGACGGCCGCGTCGAGGGGTGCATCTACTTTGGGCAGGGTCAGGTCAAAGGCCATGATTTTAATCCAGTGGGGTTGAGGGTTGCATTTGAGGCTGGCTTGCAGGTTGGTTAGGGCGACTTTCTCGCGCTTCGGGACTACCAGCTCGCAGTTTCGATCTACGAGTTCGCTCTTCCGATCTACAAGCTCGTAGCTTTGATCTGCGATTTCGCAGTTCCGATCTATCAGCTCGTTCATCCGAACTACGATTTTTTAGTTCCGATCTGCAAGCTCGTAGCTCGGATCTGTGATTTCGCAGTTCTGATCTACAAGCGCGTTAATCCGATCTACCAGCTTGCAGTTCAGATCTGCAGGTGATTTGTCATTAACTGACAGATTATCAATGTTTTATCCTTAAACGGTCATTTTTTGTCCGTTTTTGGGGCGATTCGCCCGCCCCGGTGGCAGGGCTCATTTTGCCGGTGGCGTGGTGGTGGCGGCTTTGGCCTTGGCGTTGGCGCGGCGGGTGGCGGCGGCTTTGGCATAAAGCACCCCCAACTGATCGGCCAGCGGCTTGAGACCGGGCGTCTTCTTGGCGGCGGCCTTGACGTAATTATACACGTCTGAAGCCTTGTCCATGGAAATCACCCCCAACTCGATCCGGGTGTCGTCGGTCTTGGAATGGAGGGCGGCCGTGAGACTGTTGACTTCGGTCATGTTTTGAAACGTGCCCACGTTGACGGCAAAACCCGCCGTGTCGAAGGTGGCCGGGAAGATGTCGGGATGGTTTTGGGCGGCGGCCAGCGCGTTTTCGACGAAGGAGAGACGTTCGGGGCCGACTTTGCGCAATTTTTTGCGCTGTGCCATCGTGAGCGTTTGGTAGAAGGGCATTTTGGCGTCCACGGCGGACAGGGATGTTTTGATGTCCGTCAGGTCGGCGGCGGTGAGTTGCGCGGTATTGATGTCAGTATTTGGCATAGGATTGCTGTTGTCGGGAGCGAGGCCGTTCTAACGGAGCGGATCACCTTGGGAATCTTTTTGGTTCCACCGGTATTTCGTTGACCATGTGAGCGGCTGGCTCATTTTGATTGTTTACAGAAAGAGCCTCGCACCGGAAGGCGTTTAAAAACAAATGCTCAGTTGTGAAATACCAACCATATTTTGTCCGGCCAAAAAACCTGGATTTGCCTGGATCAGACCGAAACTGAAAATACTGCTTGGCATTATCCGGCGAAAGGCGTAGAACAAACCTCGTCAGCTAAATAAAAAAACGATTCAAAACTAAAAACAACTTTGCGTAGCTTTGGCTACGGGGCCTATCCGAAACCGCGAATTTCCAAGCCCTCACAGATTGCTCAAGCGCGCGCCCGATGGCGCGGCTTGGCGCGTCATCTGTGAAGGCGCTTCGCGGTGCCTGGATAGGGGCGCGTCAAGTCCGCGCTCTTTAGTTCCGATCCGGGGTTTGCAGGAAAGATAAATATGCGTGGGATCAAGCCGGTCAAATTTGCTGTTGTCATTCTGCTGGCGTTCTGGTTTTCGTGTGGCGGTGTCCCAGCCCAATCCTTTCCGAGCGGCGGCAACAATGCCCCCACCAACACGCCGTTGGATTCATGGTCGTTTTATGACCACACCAACTGGACGAGCGACCAGAGCGATTCCCCCATTTCCTTCACAAACATCAGTTATTCCCACCTTGGCGATGCCAGCGCAGACTCGCTCGTGGTGGACACCAATCTGTCCGCTTGGTTGCAATTTAATGTCACGGAAACCAACCTGACCAACCTGACCGTGGATGTTGGCAGTGTGGCCTTTTGGTTCGCCCCCGGCTCGTGGAGCAGCACCAATGCCGGCGGCACCGGGCCGGGCGAGTGGGGACGCTTGCTGGAAGCGGGCAGTTATACGCCGGATTCCAGTCTGGGCTGGTGGAGCATTTTTGTGGACCCGGCCGGGGCCAACCTGTATTTCGCTGCCCAGACCAACGACCTGTCGAGCAACCTGACCACCTACATTTCCTGCCCGATTTCGTGGACCACGAATTATTTTCATTTCGTGGCCCTGACGTATTCGGCGACGAATACCGCGTTGTATTTCGACGGGGTGCTGGCGACCAACGGCCCCGGGGTGACGGTTTATCCCGGCCCGGAGGTGTTGACCAATGGATTTTGGATTGGCAGTGACAGCAGCGGCGTCTGTCAGGCACACGGCTTGTTCAACACGGTGCAAACCTACGGTTATCCGCTCAGTTCCAATGATGTCCAGCAAATCTACGCCTGGTATTACCCGGATTATTTGATCAGCCCCTATAACGCCGCCGCGATGTTCGCGTCGGACGTGGAATCGCTGACCAACCAGTATGGCAGCAACCTGGCGCTTTCACCGCCCAGCATTTCCAACAACCTCGCCAACCTGTTTGTGGTCAACACCACGGCGGACATCCTGTATGAATTGCAATCGAAAACGAACCTCACCCAAACCAACTGGCAGTCCGAAGGCTTTGTTTATGGCTCGGAACTGACGAACTGGACTCCGGCGAGCGTCGCCCAGGATGGCCGGCCCACCTTGTTTATGCGTCTGCGGTCCTGGATGAGCAGCGACGGGAGCGGCCTGCCGGACTGGTGGGAACAGCAATACTTCGGGACGAACGGCGTGGACCCTTACGGCGATCCGGCGGGTGATGGTTATAGTAATTTGTATAAATTCCAAAACGGCCTAAATCCGAATGTTTTTTACACCCCCGCCGCGCCGCAAGGATTGACCGCCGCCTTAAACCAAGCCAATAATACCGCCACCGTGGGCTGGCTGCCGTCGTCAGGCGCGGTGGCCAACTACACGGTGGAAAAAACGGATGCCGGCACGGTGCAGGATTTCACCGTGGCCGCTGGCGGCACCCGTTATCTGGATGACCTTTCCGGGGACAGTCTCGATCCCAACAATAGCAACAATTACGATGTGTCCTATCGCATTCGGGGCAATTACACCAACGGCATCAATTCTGCATGGAGCGCGTCGGTTCCGCTGCAACCCTCCACTCTGACGGCTTCGATCATACCGGGGCCGAATGGAGCAACCCTTCTGGCTGTGGCTGGCTTGCCAGCCACGGCCGCCACCGTGCGGTTGCTGGTCATGGATGACAACATTAACCTTACGGTTGGCTCATCGTTCGCCTACGCGGAAAACCTGCCGATTGCGTCTTTTACCAATGGACTGGCGTTGTTGCCTGCGGCCTGGGAACCGCCTGCCGAGGATGCCAACGGTTTTGCCGAATATGATTTATTTGTGCAAAGCGTGGATGCCAGCGGCAATCCCGGCGCAAGTAGTTTTGTCGGCACGGAAGCAAGTGATTTAGGCAATCCCATTGCCAATGGCGGCTGGATCGGGGAGTTCTGGTCGCCGCTCTTCTTTGACGGCCGGGCGCAATTGGAGCAGAATTTGAAATTCCTGCTGCGCGCGGCCACGGTGGACAATTCCTTCGGCTACTATACGGGCACCGTTTATGACAATGGTTACAATGCGCGGACTTTCCCCACCAACTTTTGCGAAGCCAGCTTTTATCAGAATTTCAGCTATGCGAGTGGTAACAGTGGCGGCTATTATTATGCGGTCAACCCGCCTTTTCTAAACACCCTTCAGCCCTTTCAGGACAATTATCTTTATGCAAATTGTGCCTTTGACCAGACCAAGTTAAATCCATGGGGCTTCTTAAACACAGGCATAATTCAACAAGAATGGCTGCCGTATTTTGTGGAATACCTGGCTTTCTCGAACAGCCTTGCCTATACGTTTATTCCGCCAGCGACCAATGGCGCTGCCATTCCGGCGCTCGGGCCGGATCAGGCGCAGTGGCTGGAGTCTGGCGCTTATTGCAGTTGGGACAATTGGCGTTATGAAGTTGGCATCAGCAACGTAAATTACAGCGGCACCAACACCATGCAGTCGGGTGTCAGAAATATTTTCGGCCTGCCCTTTCTTTCCACTGAAATTGCCTGGGGCAACGGCAGCAGTTCCCAGATAGCCACCCTCTATCCCGGCCAAAGCACAACGAATGGTTTATTTTATTATACCCAGACCGCGCAGCCGGGATTGCAATTGGTGGAATACGATTTTTGGAACCCGAACGATGGTCATAATGATGTCAATTATGTCTGGCAAACACCCGAGCCGTTGCCGGAAGGGGTCGGCTTTTCACCCACCAATCAGAGCAATCCCTTATTGCTGGTGCCGGTGGGCGGCAGCATTCAAATCGCCGGCTACGCCAAGCTGGCCGTCCAAAACGGCTATGCCGGCGTGTATGGCTATCTCGGCCAATATTTCGATCAAGCCTACTCAACCGACGCGAACGGCAACGCCACCACCAACCCGACGGGCGTGCTTTCGTCTTACGGTTATTTCTTTGCCACGGAAGCTGGGCAGGCCGCGCTTGTGACCATGCCTGATCTGGACACGGGCGCACGCGGCACCGGCACGGTGTATTGCGTCTCCATGAATGTGGATGCCAACCACGACGGCACGATGGACACCAGTTTCAACGGACCGGATGCCACGTCACAGGCCAGTCCCGATGTTGTGTGGGTCAATAACGGTTACATCCAACCGGGCAGCGGGGGCGGTTTGGACAAGGATCTGCCCGTGGCACCCACCACCACCAATTACAACTTCGGCCAGATCACCTGCCCGCGGGACTTGGAGAACTTCTTCCGGCTGTGGATATGTGGCGTGCCGGCGATGACTTATTCCAACAATCTTTCCGCCACATTGACATGTTCTGCCATAACAGGCTCACCGGCCATCAACATCTTTGCAGCGGAAACCAACGGCGGCATCCTCTATCTCACGGATACCAACACCGCGCAAAGCCTCGTCAATCAGACGAAACTGGGCACAGTAGGGGCAACCACGTCAGGAAGCGGAACACTTGTTTTTCCAAATAGTTTCTTTGACGGCTCAACCAAGCATCTGCTTTTTGAAGGCGCGGGCATTGGCGAAGGTCAGTTCACGCTGACGATTTATCAAGGCACCAACGCCATCTGCCAATCCTCGGTTTATCTCGACTTGCATGACGTGAAGGATTTTTATGAGCGGGTGGTCATTACGAACAATACGAGCAGCGCAAAAAGCGGTTGGACGAGCGGAATTGAAATTGTGCAGCCAGCCTCGGCTTCTGGTTTGGGGGCTGATACCAATCTCATCGTCATGGTTCACGGCATCAATGTGGGCAACTGGCATTGGCTGAACGCCAGCGAAACGGTTTTCAAACGGTTGTATTGGGCGGGCTATCAGGGGAAATTTTCCACGGTGAAATGGCCTTGTAATCTGCTTACGCCGATCCCAAGCCCGCTGTCTCCCGCCAATTTCAACGACAGCGAATTGCAAGGCTACAAATCCAGCACAGCCTTCACTGCTTACATGAACAACTTGCGCTTTCGTTTTCCAAATTACCGCCGGAACATCATTGCCCACAGTCAGGGCAACACCGTGGTGAGCGAGGCACTGAAGTATGGTTTGTCATTTGACACCTATATTTTGACGCAAGGTGCGTTGCCCGATAGTGCTTATGATATAAATGCCACGAACGACCCTGACTTGCTTGGGCGCGCTCCGACGCCCGAATCGCAGCCGATGGGTTATCTCGGTGTTTATACAAATCTGACTGGCAACATCGTGAATTTCTATAATCCGCAAGACCCAGTTTTAGATATTTGGGTGAAGGATCAAGAAGTCCTCAAACCGTCAATCTACTTCGATACCTCAAATTATACTTTCGATGGAACCAACAGTTACTATGACCCATTCATCGGCTTCAATTATCTGGTCACTGATCCGGAAGAATCGCGGGCTGAAGTTTCCCGTTCGCGCACTTTGCCGATTGGTCAAAGTGAGCCTGAAACTCCCCACGGTGTTATTCGATCAGCCATTGATCTCCATGCACGTTTTAATTTCGGCAACACGTCTTTTGATGACCACAGCGCACAGTGGGTTTGGCCAATTCAGACTACAATTGGCTACTATCAACAAGTTCGTGAAGCAATAAAACCATGAGAAAACCAATTTTAATCATTTGCATAATCATCTTACTTTTTTGTCTGTGGCTTTTGCTGCATCGAACAGAGCCAGTAATTAGCAATTCAACCGAAGCGCAAATGCCTCTGACAAATAAACAAGCGGCGAGTCAACAATCCACACTTCCAAAAAAAATAATAGAGCCGCAAACCACAAATGTTTCATCTCCAGCGAAAAAATCTCATCGCCCGACTTTGATAGAAGTAAATCAGCAGTTGCTAACAGATTGGCAGAGGCCGATTGAGTTTTACGGCAAAGTTGTTGATGAAAACACAAATCCGGTTGCAAATGCCAACATAACTTTTTACTGGATGGAAACACCCTTTGGCGAAAATGGCAGCCGATCATTATGTGTAAAAAGTGATGCCGAAGGCTTATTTTCATTGACTGGTGCGGCTGGCCCAACTTTATCGGTTTCAATCGGCAAGAATGGCTATTATACCTCACATTCAACTTCAGATAGTTTTCGTTACGATGGAGGCAATCCGTTTCAGGCAAGACAGTTAGAACCTGTAGTTTTTCATCTTCGAAAAAAAAGTCAAGGAGTAGAGTTAGTTACGTCTGAAAATGGTATGCAGTTAAAAGTGGATGCGCGTATTCCAAAAGACAGCACGCCAGTAAAGATTGATTTTTTCCAGAAGCGACCCAGTTCATCTGGCCAGTTGGAAATTAGTCAAATCAAACCGCCATTTCAAACGGCAACAAATTGGTCGTTTAGTTTGAGCATTCCTGATGGCGGTCTTGTTGAGAATCAAGACGAGTTTCAATTTGCAGCGCCGGAATCTGGCTATCAACCAACAGTGGAATATAACTTTACGAAAGGTGGAACCAACTGGACAACCCAAGTGTCCAAACAGTTTTACATTGTATTCGGCCAGCCGCGCAAATATGGATGGCTACGCATTGAGTCAAATCTTTCCCAAGAAACAATTTTTCTGACCTACGCCATCAATCCCGACGGCACCCAGAATTTAGAGCCAAAATGAATTTCTTGACCACGGAAGCTGGGCAGGCCGCGCTTGTGACCATGCCTGATCTGGACACGGGCGCACGCGGCACCGGCACGGTGTATTGCGTCTCCATGAATGTGGATGCCAACCACGACGGCACGATGGACACCAGTTTCAACGGACCGGATGCCACGTCACAGGCCAGTCCCGATGTTGTGTGGGTCAATAACGGTTACATCCAACCGGGCAGCGGGGGCGGTTTGGACAAGGATTTTGATTTCCTGCCAACCCGGGTTCTGCCAACCTGTTTTTGTGACCCGCTTGGATCAAGCGCTCGTCGAGCGCGCCCTCTGCGACAGCCGCGAACAAGCCAAACGCCTCGTCCTCGCCGGGGCGGTCCGCGTCAACGGCCACCCGGCGAAAAAAGCCAGCGACACCATCAAGCCGGGCGACGAAATCACCGTGGACGCGCCGGAAAAATTCGTCAGCCGAGGCGGCCACAAGCTCGAACACGCGCTGGCGCATTTCAAACTCGACGTCACCGGCCTGACCGCGATTGATCTCGGCGCGTCCACCGGCGGCTTCACGGACTGCCTGTTGCAGCGCGGCGCGGCCAGGGTTTTCGCCGTGGACGTGGGCCAGGGCCAGCTTGCGTGGAAGTTGCGGAGCGATCCACGGGTCGTCGTGATGGAAAAAACCAACGCGCGGTTTTTGAAACCGGAGCAGTTCAACGCGGAAAAACATCCAACATTCAACATTCAACCGCAAACATCCAAGCCGTCTGTGGCAACGCCGCCGTCTTCGGCGTGGGGCCTTGAAAGTTCCATGTCGAATATTTCCGCCGAACCGCCCGCCGATCTGGTGGTCGTGGATTGCTCCTTCATTTCGCTGAAGATTATCCTGCCGCCCGCCGTGCCGCTGCTCCGGCCCGGCGGAAAAATTGTCGCACTCATCAAGCCGCAGTTCGAGGCCGGCAAGGCGGAGGCGGACAAGGGCAGGGGAGTGATCACCGATACCGCCATCCACAAGCGCGTGCTGACGGAGCTGCGTGAATTTGTCGCGGCGCAGGCTGGCCTTTGCTGGCGCGGTGTGGTTGAATCTCCCCTGCTCGGCCCCGCCGGCAACAAAGAATTTCTGGCTCTGATTGAAAAAGACCGCTGACCATTTCCACCGGATCGGCCTCGTCGGCAACGCGGAAAAACCCGCCGCCGCCGAACGTGTCCGGGCCGCCGCGCAACTCCTCCGCCGCGCCGGACGCAAGGTTTTCTGCGACGCCATCACCGCCAGTTTTGCCCGCACCACGGGCGAGGTCGTGGCCGACACCGCCGCGCTCGCCCGCGCGGTGGATTTGCTCATCGTCTTCGGCGGCGACGGCACGATGCTCCACACTGCGCGGCAGATCGCCGGCTCCGACACGCCGATGCTCGGCGTCAACCTGGGTGGACTCGGCTTTCTCACGGCCGTGCCGTCCGACCAGTTGGCCCCGGCGTTGAAACTGCTTTGGCAGGGAAAATTCCGGCTGGAAGCCCGCGCGCTCATCGCCGCCACCGGCGTCGCCGGCGGGAAAAAAATCCGCGCCACCGCCCTGAACGACGTGGTCATCAGCCGTGGCGCGGCCTCACGGCTCATCGCGCTCGACGTGAGCGTGAACGGGGAACCCATCACGCGCTACCGCTGCGACGGCCTGATTGTCAGTTCGCCGACCGGTTCCACCGCGTATTCGCTGGCGGCGGGCGGCGCGATTGTATTGCCGACGGCGGAAGTTTTTGTGCTCACGCCGATCAGTCCCCACTCGCTCTCGAACCGCTCCATCATCCTGCCCCTGTCTGCCACGCTGCGCGTGAAGGCCGTCAAGACCGAGCCGGCGACGTTTCTGAACGCCGACGGCCAGATTGTCGGCGAGCTGGTGAACGGCGATGAAATCACCATCCGCCGCAGCCAGAGCACCGTGCGCCTGGTGCATCTGGCAGACGGCTCGTTCCTCGAAGCCCTGCGTCGCAAACTCCACTGGCGCGGAACCTATTTGTGAATGATGCAGGGGGAATTATGAATTTTCTATTAAACCCAAGTGCGGCGGAGTTTCTTCCCACTTCATCAATCCTCATTCATACTTCGTCTTTCTAAACATGGTCCGACTCAAAGACATTGCCCAAATCGTCGGCGTCTCCGTGATGACGGTTTCCAAGGCGCTGCGCGACGAACCCGACGTCTCCGTCACCACCAAGGCCCGGATAAAACAGCTCGCAGCGGACATGGGTTATGTGCCCGACTCCAGCGCACAGGGACTTCGCACCAAGACCACCAAGCTCTTCGGTTTGGTCATCCCGTCCACGACCAATCCGATTTACGCGCGCATCGTTTTCGCCATTGAGGAACGCGCCCACGAACTCGGCTACGACCTGCTGCTCTGCCACACCTACAACAAGGCCGAACGCGAGGACGCCGGCCTGCGCCGGCTGTTGTCGCGCCGCGTGGACGGACTGTTCATCACGCCGGTCTATCGATTCGAGGCCGAGGCGCGGATTTACCAGGAAATAATCGCGCGCAAAATCCCGACCGTGTTGCTGGGCACGCCTGCGCCGTTCTGCCGGAATTTTCCCGCCATTGAGATTGAGGATCAGGTCGCCAGCTACCACGCCGCGAAACATCTCATTGGCCTGGGCCATAAAAAAATCGCTTATCTCACTGGCCCGCCGGCCGCGCCGTGGGCCCACGAGCGTTTCGAGGGCTATCGCCGCGCCCTGCGCGAGGCGAACTTTGAACTGGACGACAAGCTGGTGTTTGCCGCCGGCAACACCATTGAGGAAGGCACCACCGCCGCGTTGCAGATGCTTAACGAAGGCTGCCATCCCACCGCCATCATGGCCGTGAGCGACCTGGTGGCCATCGGCTGCGCCGACACACTGCTCCAACAGGGCATCAAGATTCCCGAGGACATATCGCTGGTCGGCTTTGGCAATATCCTTACGGCAGAACATTATCGGGTGCCGCTCACCACGGTCAGCCAGCCCAAGCACCGGCTTGGCACCGCCGCCATTGAGGCCATGATGAAGCTGATCCGCGGCGAACCTATCCAATTGAAGCGACTCGCCGCCGAATTTGTGGAACGCAAAAGCACCGCGCCGCCGCAGCATTCTGGAGAAAATAAAGGTTCGCTATCAGGGCACTTGGCTGAAACGCAAGTTGCTACAAGTGCCTGAAACATTCGGATGGTTGTGGAATGTGGCTGGCCACAGTGTGTTGGCAAACTCACCTGACGGTTGCCAGTTGAGCTGCCAGCCATTCGAAAAATGATGTCGAAATCCCCCATAAAAGTGGGTGGACAAGTTTTTGCCTAGTTCTTGGTGTGTTCGTTAAGCGGATCATTTTGTTTGCCCATTGACTAGACCGGGAGAGAAATAGATATTCAGAACCCGACCATTCATATTTTAATGACGACCCAATTTTATTTGTCATGATCACTTGGAAAGACGATGCCGAGCTGTTTGCCCGTTGCCACGCAGAATTGTTCACCGCGGTGGTCGGTGACGTGATGGATTTGATGGGCTATCAACATCAGTTCCTGCCACCACAAATCCAGCCGCTGCGCGACGACATGATTGTGCTCGGCCGCGCCATGCCAGTGCTCGAAGCGGATGACGCGGGCGGCGAAGGCCCGGGTCGGACCAACGCCATGCTGAACCAGCCGTTCGGTCTGATGCTCAAGGCGCTCGACGACCTCAAACAAAACGAAATCTATGTCTGCACCGGTTCGTCACCCACCTACGCGCTGTGGGGCGAATTAATGAGCACGGCGGCGCGCAATCGCGGCGCGGTCGGTGCGGTGGTGGACGGCTATTCGCGCGACACGCGCGGCATCCTGCAATTGAACTTTCCGGTGTTTTCCTACGGCCGCTACGCCCAGGACCAGCGTCCGCGCGGCAAGGTGATTGACCTCCGCTGCCGTATCAAACTCGGCGAGGTCAGCATCGCGCCCGGCGACATCATCTTCGGCGACATGGATGGCGTCTGCGTGGTGCCGCGCGCGATCGAAAAGGAAGTCATCGAAGCCGCGTGGCAAAAGGCACACGGCGAAAAACGCGTGTTCGAGGCCATCAAGGGCGGCATGGGCGCGCAGGCGGCGTGGGATAAATTCGGCATCATGTGATTCTCTGATGAGCCTGCGTGCCGAACTGATTTGCGACGCCAAGGCGGAACTCGCCGAAGGGCCAGTTTGGCACGACGACGCGTTCTGGTGGGTCAACATCAACGTCGGCACGCTCAACCGGCTCGATGTCCGCACCGGCTTGAACACCAGCCGCGCCACCGGCGATTTCCTCGGCGTGGCCGTGCCGGACGACCAAGGCGGCTGGCTTCTGGCGCGACGGCATGAAATTGCCCGGCTCGACTGGGCGACGGGAAAAATTTCGTCACTGGCCAAGCTGCAGAATCCCGAGCCACACCTGCGGTTCAACGATGGCAAATGCGATCCGCGCGGACGTTTCTTTGTCGGCACGATGCACCGAAATGTCGCGCGCGAGCGGGGAGCGTTTTACCGGTTGGACGGCAGCAAGCTGGAGACATTATTCGGCGGCGTAACCGTTTCCAACGGTCTCGACTGGTCGCCGGATGGCACGCGGATTTATTACACCGACACACTAACGGGGCGCGTGGATGTTTTTGATTACGATCTCGCGAGCGGCACCCCGAGCGGCCGGCGGCCGCTGGTGCAGTTATCCCCCAACCAAGGTTGGCCCGACGGTTTGTGCACCGATGCGCACGGTAACCTCTGGCTCGCGCTCTGGGACGGCGGCGCGGTGGAATGTTTCGATGGGCGCACCGGCAAATCGCTGGAGCGGATTCCGATTCCGGCGCGGCGCGTCTCCTCGTGCTGCTTCGGCGGCGAAAAATTTGACCGGCTATTCATCACCACCGCGTGGGAAGATTACGACAAAGCCGCGCGCGACGCCGAGCCGCAAGCCGGCGGAATTTTTGTCGCTGAACCCGGCGTTCGCGGTCAGGCACCGACGCTGGCAAAGATTTAGTTTTGACAACTTTTACCGACGCGAAACATCACCTATGAAAATATTCCATATCCAAAAATTTCTCATCGTCGCGCTGGCGAGTCTGCTGGCTGCGTCATGCTTCGCCACGCCCACGCCGAAAATCACGCAAACGGGCAACCTGGTGACGCTGCAAAACGAGCGGGTGCGGCTGGAGTTCGATCTGGCGGCAGGCACTTACCGCATTTTCAACCAGGGCGACGCGCATCCGGCCATTTCCCAGGCGCGGCTGAAAATCAACGAATGGACTTCGGACGCCGCCGGCGTGGAGCGGACGTGGAAACAGCGGTCGGTAAAGGATACGAACGGCAAGGGTCGGGCACTTGATTTGAGTTTCAAATCTCCAACCGCGCCAGAATTGCAATTTTCCTTCGCGCTCTACGAAGGGCAGGATTTTTTCAGCGCGAGCGGCGGCATCGTGAATGCCACCAAGGAGATCGTTCGCATCAAAGACGTTCATGTGCTGGCGGATGGGCTCGTTTATGCCGGCGTGGACATGACGAAGGATTTCGCGATGGTGGATGGTTTTAGCGGCGGTGAGCCGGTGGAATACGGCTCCCGTTCTTACTCGCCGCTCACACGTGCTAATGCGTTGCAATCCCGAAACAATATTCTGCTGACGTTCTCCGACGCGCAGCGGCGGCGCGCGCTGGTGCTGGGCGGGCTGACGTATCGGGACTTTGAAAAATTCGCCACCATCGCGCAGAAACGGCGGGGCGAACTGGAACTTGGCCAGGATCAAAAGAGCAGCCTGTTGTGTTACCTCAATTTACCCACGACCAAGTTGGATGCTAGTGTCGGCGGCGAAACCCTCGCCTTGACCAAGGGCAGCAAAGCGCGCGTCTGGCAGGATCATAAATTTCGCTGCGAAGAGACGGCGACTTCCGTGGTGGAGCCTGAAAAAATTATCGTCGCGGCGCGTCAATTGCAGGCGGACCGGCCTTACCTCGTTGGCTTCTCCTGGTGGGAAGGATTGCAGCACGGCAAGTTTCCCGACCTCGTGCAATCCATCTTTGTGGAGTTTGAGAAAGACGGCGTTGCGCAGAAATTGCCTTTGCTGGAAAATCACATGTTGCCCCGCTTCGACTCGCTGAAAAAACAAGACGTGGAGGAGTTTGAATTGCCTTTGCCGGCCGAGGCGATCCGCGCGGGAAAGCTACGCATCGTCGTGGAAAAGGGAACAGCCAGCATGACCGCCACGAACAAGGCGGCGGATGCCAATGTTTATTTGAGCGAAATCTGGCTGCGCGACGGCCGCGGCGAACCGCTATTGCCAGCGAAGCCCACCGCCATGAAAGATTGTCCCCAGCCGCGGCGTAAATTCACGGCGCAGTTGTTCGCCAGCGATCCGGTTGGCAAGCGCGTTGACCCCGGCCAACGTTATGTGGCGCGGGATCAATTTTACATTGATGTGTCGGGAAACGACCCGTTCGTCGCGCTGGAAAATTATGGCCAGCGCGTGCGGCAGGCGCAGCAAATCGAGTTGTCCATGTATGATTTTCCGACCGTCTGTATGTGGTATGCCGCCGACAAGGAATACGGTAAAAATAACAGCGCCAGCCCGGCAGACAACACTTCGGCGGGCGCGGTGGACGAGATGAAACGTATCGCCGCCAGCGGCTTTTTGAAATACAGCCGCGCGGCGGTCCGGCTCGTGCCGGATTCCTATATGCCGAACAATCAACAAGGCTGGTGGGACGACCAACACTGGCAGCGCCCGGACACGGATTGCGAGCTTACAAAGAACGGACGTTATGTCGCGCCGTATGAAACCACCAAAAAATGGGCTGGTGCCGTCACCAAGTTGGGCGGCATTCCGCTGACGTATTTTCAAACCAGCTTTCGCTCGGAAGATTACGCCAAAGAATTTCCCGGCCATATGCTCTTTAACAAACAGTTTGCCTGGAAAAAAAATCCCGTGCCAACCAACAGTGCTATTTTCACCGACTGGCATAAAACCTGGGAGCGCAACGGCCTGCTCTGGGGCTACGACTACACCGATCCCGGTTTTGTGGCCCACATGCGTGACGTATTTGCCAACCTCAAAGCCGGCGGCGTTCGCGGTTTGATGTTTGATTATCCCGAAAATGGCCGCGCCACAGCGGGCGGCATGGAAGATGATTATTCTACGATGGCCGCCGCCTATCGAAAAATTTTTGAACTGGCACATGACGGCCTGGGGCCGAATTCCTATGTGCACGAACGCAACATGGAATTCGGCTCGGACGTGACCATCGGCGCCATCGCTTCGATGCGCACCGAGAACGACACGGATGAAATGGACGGCACAACCGTGACCCGCTGCGGCCTGCGTTGGTATAAAAACCGCGTGTTGCTCAACCAGGACACCGACTCAAAAAATCTCGCGCGGGCGCAAACAAATCGCGACGAGGTTCGCGCGATTCTAACCATGATGTATGTGGTTTCGGGCCGGTTGCTGCTGGCGAACAGCTTCGCGCAATTCACACCGGAAACGCTGCATGATTTGACCCGCGTATTCCCGTTTCACACCGCGCCCAAGAGCGCGCGGCCCGTGGATGCCTTTGTGTCTGACCGGCCGACGGTCTATGACTTTGAAGTGAACCCGCAGTGGCATCAGGTGACATTTTTCAACGCGGATAAAACTGCGCCGAAGCGTGTGGGCATTAATCTTTCCGGCGAGCCGTTCACCGGCGCGCTGGGACTGAAGCCCGAACGCGAATATTATGCCTATGATTTTTGGAATGACAAATTTCTCGGTAAATTTGAGGGCAATTCCCGCATCGAACAGCAACTCCGCGCCGGCGAAGCGCGGATGATGTCCGTGCGCGAGGCGTTGAGCCATCCGCAGGTGCTCTCCACCGACCGCCACGTCATGCAGGGCTATCTCGATCTGCTGCGCGAGGAATGGAATGAAAAACATCCATCGCTGACTGGCGTGAGCAAAATCGTCGGCGACGATCCATACACCGTGACGCTCGCCTTGAACGGTCATTCGCTGAAGGAAATTAAGTGCAAGGACAAGCAGGTCAAGGTGCAGTTATCTGCTCCGAAAGACGGCCTTGTCGAGTTCAGCCTCACCGGGTCAAAAAATGCTACTGTCGAATGGATTGCTTCCTTCGGCACGCAATAAATCTCAATTTTAATTTACAACTCAACTAACATGAAAATCACCGAAGTTAAAGTCTGGCTCGTCGAGGGCGTCAAATACAACTGGACCATGCTCAAGGTCATCACCGACACCGGCCACACAGGCGTTGGCGAAGCGACCAATTGGCCGGGCAGCCCGATTATCGAAGCCGCCGCGCGCCACGTCGGCGAGCGCGTCATTGGCCTCGACCCGATGCGCACAGATTTCATCTGGCAAAAACTCTACCGTGACCTAAATTGGATTGGGCCATACGGCGCGTCGCTCTGCGCCATCAGCGGACTTGACATGGCGTTGCTTGATCTGAAAGGTAAAGTGCTCGGCGTGCCGTGTTATGAACTGCTCGGCGGCGCGTTCCGCAAAGACATTTTACTCTACGCGAACTACTGGTTCACTGGCGGTGGCCACACGGCGGAAGATTACGCCAAACAGGCGCGGCGCGTAAAAGACCTCGGCTTCACCGGTCTGAAATTCGATCCGTTCGCGCACACGAATTATCTCTACGGCGAAGATCTGCACACCAACCTCACGCTCACGCCGGCGCAGCAGGACACCGCGTTCGCCGTGACCAAAGCCGTGCGCGAAGCCGTCGGTCCAGAGTTCGACATGATGATTGAGACGCATGCGATGCTGAACTTCGAGGTTGCCGTGAAGATGGCCGAGCGCCTCGCGCCGCTGGGCGTGACGTGGTATGAAGAACCCGCTGGCCCGGAGAGCGCCAAGACGCTCCGCGCCTTCCGCGAACGCCTGCCCAGCCGCGTGCCCATCTGCGTGGGCGAACGGCATTACACGCGCCACGGTTTCCGGCCCATTTTGGAAAACCACATCTGCGACGTCATCATGCCGGACATCACGCGTTGCGGCGGCCCGTCGGAAATGAAACGCATCGCCACCATGGCCGAGGCTTACGGCGTGCTCATCGCACCGCACAATCCGAACGGTCCGCTCAGCACCTTGGCGAGCGCGCACGTCTGCGCGAGCATCCCGAACTTTTTCCGCTGCGAGTTCATGGTCAATGATGTGCCCTGGCGCGACCAGATGCTTACGCATCCGATTGATGTGAAGAAAGGCGTGCTGAAACTTTCCGACCGCCCCGGCCTCGGCGTGGACCTGGTGGAATCCGAACTGGAGAAACATCCCGGCATCCGGCAACTTAAGGCCAAGCCCAATTTCTACGTCTGAAAATCTATGCCCCTTGAAATCAATCTCACCGGCAAACGCGCGCTTGTCACCGGCGTTAGCAGCGGCATCGGCGCAGCCATCGCGATGCAACTGGCAAGGGCCGGCTGCGATGTCGCCGGTTGCGGCAGCCGGCCAGCGGACGACTCCGGGTCGCGGGCATTCGTAGACTCCGTGAAGGCGCAAGGACGCACCGCTCATTATTTTTCCGTGAACCTCGCGACAGAAACCGGCCCGGCAACGTTCGTGAAATTCGCCGCCGAGAAACTGGGTGGCATCGATCTCGTGATTTCCAACGCGGGCCGGAATATTTTCAAGAGCGCGAAAGATTGCACCGAAGCCGACTGGGTGGAGTGCATGAATCTCGACCTTGCTTCGCACTGGCGGCTGGCGCGCGCCGCGCGACCGCAGCTAGAAAAAGCCAGCCCTAGCGTCGTCATCGTCATCGGCTCGAATCACGCGTGGAGCACGATTCCCGGCTGCTTTCCTTACAACGTCGCCAAGGCGGGATTGCTCGGTTTGGTGCAGTCGCTGGCGATTGAATGGGGGCCGCGCATACGCGCCGTCGGCATCGCGCCGGGCTTCATTGACACTGCTGGCAACGATACCTGGTTTAATTCATTTCCCGACCCGGCGGCGGAACGGGCGCGGACGGAAAAATTGCATCCGGTCGGGCGACTCGGTTCGGTGGATGAAATTGGTGTGCTGTGCGCGTTTCTGGCGAGCGACCACGGCGGATTCATTTCCGGCACAACGCTGCTCGTGGACGGCGGCCGCAGCGCGTTGATGCAGGACAGTTAATTTTTTACCAAAACATCTATGCAACCCATCCAACTTCAGTGGATTGATTACACCATTCTCGTCGCTTACGTCGTCTTTGTTATCGGTATCGGCTGGATGCTGTCGCGTTACATGAAGACGGCGGCGGACTTCCTCACGTCCGCACGCTCAATTCCAACGTGGGTCACCGGCCTAGCGTTTATTTCCGCGAACCTCGGCGCGCTCGAACTCGTCGGCATGGCCGCGAGCGGCGCGAAATACGGCATGGCCACCTGCTTCTTCTATTGGGCGGGCGCGATTCCGGCGATGATTTTTCTCGCCGTGTTCATGATGCCGTTTTATTACGGCTCCCAGGCGCGTTCCGTTCCCGAATATCTCAAGATGCGTTTTGACGAACGTGTTCGTGCGTTAAACTCCGTCGCCTTCGCGGTGATGACGATTTTTGCTTCCGGTATTTCCATGAACGCGCTGGCAAAACTGCTGGCCAATTTGCTGCCGTGGCAATTCAACATCCATTTGGGGCTTCTTCACCTAGGCAGTTATGACGTGTATCTGTGGATTTGCTCCGGCGTGGTGCTGCTCTATGTTTTGAAAGGCGGTTTGACCTCGGCGATTTACACGGAGGTGCTGCAGTTTTTCATGATCGTCCTAGGCTTCGCGCCGGTGGTTTATCTCGGCCTGAAAGATGTCGGCGGCTGGGGCAAGATGACCGCCGCGCTCCATGGTGTCTCCAAAGCCAACGGCTACGGCGAAAATGCTTGGTCAAGCGCCTGGCAGCCGTTGCTAGCCGGGCCAACCGCCAATCCGATGGGTGTGGATATTTTTGCGATGGGGTTCGGCCTTTGCTTCGTGCTGGGCTTCGGTTACTGGTGCACGAATTTTCTCGTCGTCCAGCGTGCGATGGCTGCGCGCAACATGACCGCCGCGCGCAACACGCCGCTGGTGGCCGCCGTGCCGAAAATGTTTTTTCCGTTCCTGGTCATCGTGCCGGGCATGATCGCCATCGCGCTGACCTCGATGCCGGACAAAGGTTATCGTGTGCCGCCGCCGATGGTCGCGCCGGCAAATTATGCCAAGGCCATGGCCGCTGTGAAAGCGGCGGATGCGGCGAATCCGACTGCCGGAGTGGTGGCGGTCAGCGTCGCGCTTGGCAAAAAAGTGGACGGCGAAAAAATCGGCTCACTTATCCAGGCCAGCGCGGCGGGCAAACTGACGGACAAGGAAATTGAAGCCGGCCTTTACAACAGCATTTCCGAATACGACTACGACGGTGTGATTCTTTCGCTTGTGAAAAAATATTGTCCGGCCGGTTTGCTCGGTCTCGCGCTGACGGCGTTGCTCGCCTCGTTCATGTCCGGTATGGCGGGCAACGTCACCGCCTTCAACACCGTGTTCACCTACGACTTGTATCAGGCCTATTTTGCGCGGAACAAAAGCGACGCGCATTATTTCTGGATGGGCAAAGCCATCACGGTCGTCGGCATTGTCTTGAGCATTGGCGCGGCGTATTTTGCCGCGCAATACAACAACGCGATGGACATCATCCAGCTCGTGTTCGGCTTCGTGAACGCGCCGCTGTTTGCGACGTTCCTACTCGGTATGTTTTGGAAACGCACGACGGCCACCGGCGCGTTCCTTGGTCTATTCGGCGGCATCGGTTGCTCGGCCTTGTTTCATGCGCTGACGATTTCAAAAGGGAATCTGCCGGGCGTGAAAGGCGGTTACTTGAGCGTCGTGCAGACTTTTCCCAGTGACATGGCGCAGAATTTCTGGCTTGCGGCGTTTGCGTTTATCGCCTGCTTTACGCTCACGCTGGTGATTTCGCTGGTAACGGAGCCGACGAAATCCGACGCGGATTTGAAAGGCCTCGTCTATTCGCTGACCCCGAAAATCAAGGCTGACCATTTGCCATTCTACCAACAGCCCGGTGTGATTGGCATCGCGCTGCTCATTTGCTGCGTGATTTTGAACTGGATTTTCTGGTGACCGGAATCGCGATTACAACGACCGGACAGCGGCGATGAAAAACTTGCAGAGTTTTCCGGCCCCGACCTGGCTTGCGTCGTTTTCAAACCTTTTCCATGGCTTGATAATTATCAAAGCGAACGCCAGAGTGTCCGATTTTAAAGGCCCGTCGGCGTTCCGGCCGGCGATAGCAATGGGTTCAACCGGGCGATGGCATCTGGACCGAGGTCGGCCACGAGGAATTTTTTAGACTTGTCCCGATGCTGGGGCAAATTGTGCGGTGGCCAACAACAATTTGGAATGCCAGATTAGATATTTGAGCATGACATGAATATAAAACGCATGGGTGCATCAGTAAAAGCAAGCAATTGCCGCCGCCGCCGTGATGCTGTGGATGTTCGCGGGTAACGCCATGGCTGACACGATCATCGGTAACAGCGGCACCTACACGATCAACATCAGCAATGCCATCACCAAAGGCACTTTCACGGTCTGGACATACACCGGGACACTGACGATGTCCAACGGTGCCACGCTGCTCGTCACACCCAGTCAGCATCCGCCCACCAACCCTGGCCGGCGGCGGGCGGAGGACGTTGGGGGGCGAATCCAGTCTGCCGGAGGCATCAAGGCTTGACGACGGAAACCACCAACGCCTCGGGTCTTAGATACTTCTGCGCGGCGGCCTTAATTTGTTCTAGTGTTACGGACGCGTATTTGTCGTCGTCCACCTCGGCCTGCTGCCAGCCGAGGCCGTAGAGTTCGTCGAGCGCGGCGGTCGCGGCCAAGTGGCCCAGATCGGCGCGGGCAATCTTCTTTTGGCCGATGATCTTGGCCTTGGCCCGGGATAATTCCTCGGTGGTCAGACCTTCGGTGCGGAGCAATTCGGCTTCGGCCAGCAATTCCTTTTCCATCTGCGCCAACTTGTCCGGCTCGGTGCCGGTGTAGAAGGCAAAGTAGCCGGGCACGAGGCCGGCGAAATTCTGCGCGCCGACATAATACGCCAGGCCGAGTTGTTCGCGGATGCGCAGGAACAGTCGCGAGCCGAGGTCGCTGCAACATTCCTGCAGCAGATCGAGCGCGTAACGATCTTCCGCAGCCATCGTCGTGCCGGGAAAACCGATGACGAGCACGGCCTGCTTCTTGTCGCGCGTTTCTTCGACCCGCTTGGCGGCGTTGAAGGTGGAAGGTGGATGGTGGATGGTGGAAGCCGGATTTGTCTTCCAACCGGCAAAGGCTTTTTCCACGGCGGCCCGCACTTTCGCCGTTTCCACATCCCCGAACACCGCCAGGACACAGTTGTTCGGGACGGTGAATTGCCGGTGGCACGCCTGCAAGTCCGCCGGCTTGAGCCGGGTGATGGTTGCCTCCGTGCCGAGCGCATCCAGCCCGTAGCCGGTGTTGCCGAAAAGGGCCTGGCGCATCGCGAGGCTGGCGCTCTTGAGCAGTTTATCTTTGCGCGCCTGGATGCTGGCGACCTGCACCTCGACTTCGCGTTCCAATTCCTTGGCGGGGAAAGTGGGATGCAAGATGACATCGGCCAGCAAATCGAGGCCGGTCGCAAAATCCTCGCTCAACACTTCGGCGTTCACGCCAAAGCTGTTGTTGCCGCCGTAGCTGTTAATGCTGCCGCCAACAGACTCGATTTCCGTGGCGATTTCCTCCGCGCTGCGCTTTTGCGTGCCTTTGATGAGCATCTTGGCGAGCAGCATCGTGGTGCCGTTGTTCGCGGCGGTTTCCGCGAGCACGCCGCCCTTGAACACGGCGCGAAATTCCACAAACGGCAGGCGATGATTCTCCTTCACCAGCAGCGTGAGGCCGTTCGGCAAAGTGATTTTCTGAATCGCGTGGTCGGCATTTTTTTCGGTGTCGGCCTCGGCTTTGGGCGCGCTGCCATCGGGCAGCAGCGCGTAAAGCGTGCGGTTCTCCGGCGTGAGATAATGGCGCGCGACGCGCTGCACGTCGGCGGTGGTCACGCGTTTCACGGCGGCAAGATAACGTTCGGAGAAATTCAGGTCATTCGCGGCGAGCCAGTTGCCGCCGAGATTCTGCGCCTGGCCTTCCATGGTTTTGCGCGCCGAAAGCGTCGCGGAAATGAACTGTTTGATGGCCTTGTGTAATTCATCGGCTGAAACAGAAAGCGATTTAATTTTTTCGATCTCGGCAAGAATGGCCAAGTTCGCGGCTTGAAACTGGTCGCCGTCCACGACCGCGCTG
Organism: bacterium; assembly: GCA_021780905.1. Classification (GTDB taxonomy): domain Bacteria; phylum Verrucomicrobiota; class Verrucomicrobiia; order Limisphaerales; family UBA11358; genus UBA11358. The sequence continues at coordinate 60,273 of JAJXXW010000085.1, read as the reverse complement.
ATGCCGAACAATCCCGGCAAACCGGGGCTGTAAGTCCACGCGTCCACGTGATGCACGACGCCCTGCCTCTCGCGCACCTGCTGGAAGAGTCGCGAACTGCGTCCGCTGCCGAGCAGGACGGCGAGCACATCCAGCACGGGAACATCGGCGTGGCGCAGTTCGGGTATGTGCCAGGCGAAATGAACATGGCCAAGTTCGATGGCGGCGGTCTCGATGATTTCGCGCGCCGCAGTCTGCCGGGGTTCCAGTGGCAGGACGACTGGCGGCAGGGCTTTTGCCTTGGCGTTAGCGTAGGCGGTTTTGATCTGGGCGATGACGTCTGCGGTATTCACATCGCCGGCAACGACGAAGAAGACGTTGTTCGGCGCGTATTTTTCGGTGTAATAATTGCGGATGTCGTCGGGCTTGACCTCGTTGAAAATGTCCGGATATCCGATGACCGTGTAGCGATACGGACTTTTGGTGTAAGCCGTTTCAAACAGGCGGCGGCCCGCGCGGCGGCCCGGATCATCGTGGCACATGTCCATTTCACGGCGGATGACGTCCATCTCCTTCGCCAGTTCGTCGGGCGGCAAAGTCGCGTGCTGCATGATGTCGCACAAAATATCAATCGCCTTCACCGCGCCCGTGTTCGGCACGTCAATGTGATACACCGTGCGATCGAAGGTTGTGTAGGCGTTCATGTAACCGCCGGCTTCCTGCACTTCCTGGTCAATGCGGCTGCCGGGGCGCGTCGTCGTGCCCTTGAACAGCATGTGTTCGAGGACGTGCGAAAGTCCCGCGCCGAGCCAGCGGTCTTCGTGGATGCTGCCGGCCATGGCCCACGCCTGCGCAGACACGACGGGCGCATGGTGATCCTCGCGCACGATGAGGGTCAGGCCGTTGTCGAGCGTGGTCAGCGTGACACCGGGCGGGATGGAGGGGATTTCGCGATGGGTTTGGTCAGCCATGTTCGGGCGGGAAAAATAGACGGGAATCGCGCCGGGGCAATGCAATTCTCATCGGCGGGAAGCGGATTCAGGCCACGGAGGACTTGACCTCCGTTTGGCGGCGGGCTTTCGGCCAGTAAGGTTTGCAGAAAGCTTCGGTGAAGTCATAGCCGTTTTGAAAGTCGTCCCGGGAGTCTTTCTCGGTTTTGGCCAGCAGCCCGATTTCTACCATGTTGAACACAATTTCACCGAAGTTCTGGCAGGTGCGGATGCCCCATTCCTCAAACACGGTGATGGCCATCGGGCCGAACTGGAGCAGGGCGTGTTGGCGCAGGCCGTCCAGCAGTTCCTGGCCGGTGACGTGGCGCACCTTGCCCTGATTTTCCCGGCCGACCAGCTTCTGGGTGAAATCCAGCGCCTCGCGCATGAAAACATAGGCATCGCGGTGAAACCGCTCGTCCTGTGCAAGGATATGATCCACGGCTTCGTCAAAATTAACTTCTTGCATAATCAGTGTTTGGCTGGCTGGCGGCTCAGCGTGGCGGGATGCGCGGCGTGGTAAAATTTCACCGCCAGTCCCGTTACCAAAAGCCCGATGACAATGCAGATGATCAATTGTTCCTGCTTCGTCAGCCAGTTCATGGGGATAATGTAGCGTAAATCCTGCCAACGGCAACCGTCGCATTTGCGATTTACGATTCGTGGTTTAAGCGGCAAACTTGCCCCGGTCAGGCAATTGTAAATCGCAAATCAAAAATCGCAAAGTTATATGGCTGCCATCGGCCGGTTTTTCAAAGACGCCAGCGTGTTTTACGCGAAGGTCGTGGAGGGGGAGATTTTCCGCGCGCACGGAGACATCTTCGGCGCGCCGACCTTTGACCGTCAGCCGACGCCGCGCCGGGGCGTCAAGACGCTGGTGCCGGTCGTGCCGAGCAAGGTCATCGCCGTCGGCATCAATTATCTCGACCACGCACGCGAGATGAACCGCGAGTTGCCAAAGGAACCGTTGATCTGGTTCAAGGCCACCACGTCGCTGTTGCCGGATGGCGGCAAGATTGAAATCCCATTTCCCGAACATCGCACGGACTTCGAGGCGGAACTCGCCATCGTCATCGGCCGCAAAACTTGCAACGTCTCGCCGGCCACCGCCGCGCGCCACATCTTTGGCTACACGGCCGCGCAGGACATCAGTGACCGCACGATCCAGAAGGCCGAGTCGCAATGGGCGCGGTGCAAGTCGTTTGACACGTTCACACCGCTTGGGCCGTTCGTCGAAACCCAGATTGATCCGGGGCAACTTAAAATCCAGCAGTTTCAGAACGGCCAGCTCCGGCAGAACTCAAACACGCGCGAACTCATTTTCAAGCCGGCGCAAATCGTCAGCTTCGTCTCCACGAACATGACGCTGCTGCCCGGCGACGTGATTCTCACCGGCACGCCCAGCGGTGTCGGCCCGATCAAATCCGGCGACAAATTGGAAGTGCGGATTCAAGGGCTTGCGCCGCTCATGAATTTGGTCAAGTAGGCGCACCCCGCCCCCCCACGCACAATTTCTCGCTTAAAATCGTGCCAAAATTTCATTTGACGAACAAGGTGATTGGACTTAAAGAGAAAGTGTATTAACGGTATAAGCACGGTTTTAGCGCAATAAAAGCCTCGGTTCCTCACCAATTAGTTGCGCTACAATCGGGGTTGTGCACAACATATTGTGGTTTTCTCTTTACATGTAACGACCGCTTTGTTTGGATTGCCGCAAGCAAGTTTTACGAGCTATGTATCTCAAAAATCTTACAGTTTTTGGCTTTAAGTCTTTCGCCGACAAGACGGCGCTGAATTTTCAGCCCGGCGTCACCGCCATCGTCGGGCCGAACGGCTGCGGCAAGTCCAACGTCTCGGACGCCATCCGCTGGGTGCTCGGCGAGCAGTCGGCCAAGGCGTTGCGCGGCGGCGAAATGGCCGATGTGATTTTCAACGGCACCGACGGCCGCAAGCCGATGGGGATGGGCGAAGTTTCGCTCACGCTTGGCGGTGTCGGCGAAGAAAGTTTGAAGGCGGCGGGGGTTGAAGTTTCCTACGACGAAGTGACGCTTACGCGCCGGATTTTTCGCGACGGCGGCAGCGAATATTTTCTGAACCGCACGCCGTGCCGGCTCAAGGACATCCAGCAACTGTTCATGGGCACTGGCATCGGGCGCACGAGCTACAGCATTTTGGCGCAGGGCCACATCACGCAGATTCTTTCCAGCAAACCGGAAGACCGCCGGATGATTTTCGAGGAAGCCGCCGGCATCACGAAATTCAAATCGCAGAAAAAAGAATCGCTGCGCAAACTGGAATACACCGAGCAAAATCTGCTGCGCATCGCCGACACGATCAAGGAAGTGAAACGGCAAATCGGTTCGCTCCAGCGCCAGGCCGGCAAGGCGCGTCGCTACAAACAAATTTCGCAGGAACTTCAACATCTTGACACACAACTTGCGCGGCATCAGTTTGACGTGCTGCAATCGGAAATCGCCGAGAAAAATTCCGCCGTCGAAAATCTGCGCAAAGAAATCGAGACCGGCTCAAACGACATTCTGCGTTTTGAAAATGAAATCGCCAAGCTGCGCGAACATCTTTCAGAACTCGAACACGAAGTCGCCGCGCAGCAGCAACGCGGACTGGAATTGAAGGCAGAGGCCGACCGCAACGAAAGCCGCATCCATTTCAATCAGGAACGGCTGCACGAAATCGAATCGCAAAACGCCAAGGCGCTTGCCGAAATCGCCCAGGCCGAGGAGCGGTGCCACGCCGCGTCGTCCGAACTGCTTACCGTCACCGAGCGGCTCACCGCTGCCGAAACCGCGCTGACGCAGCACAAGGAGAATTTGCAGGCCAAGCGCGAGGCGTTGCAGAAGATCGAAGACGATTTGCGCGAACGGCAGGAGCAGTTGCGCCAGGCGCAGTCCGCCGCGTTTGCCGCCGCGCAGGATTTGTCGCGAGTTCGCAATGAACTGTCCGCGCTCGATCTCCAGAAGCAGGGCAACGTCGTCCGGCTGGAAAAATTGTCCGCCGAAAAAGTGCAGCTGGAAGAAGAGCGCGTGCGGCTCGAAGCGCGGTTGCAGGAATTCACCGCGAGCGTTGAACTGGAAAAGCTCAACGTCGCCACCACGCGCGGTTCCGTGGAGCAGCGGCAGAATCGGCTGAAGGAATTACAGACCGAATTGCAGGTTTCATCGCAGGAACAGGATAAATTTTTGCAGCACCAAGCCGAAAAGCGTTCGCGCCTGCATGTGCTTGAACAACTCGAAGGTTCGCACGAAGGTTTCGACGCCGGCGCGGTCGCGGCACTGCGGCAATCGCGTTCGGTCATTGGCTCGCTCGCGGATCGCATCCGCGTGCCTGACCAATTTGTGACGGCCGTGGAAAATGCGCTGGGGCACAATCTCCAACTCGTGCTCACCGAGCAGCCGTCGTCCGCGCAGGAAATTCTGGCGGACCTGAACGCCAACAAATCCGGCCGCGCGAGCGTCGCGGCGCTGTCGTTCCAGCAATACAAAGATGCGAACCAGCTTGCTTTTGAAGGCGACATGGCACCGGCCGCCGGCCCGGTGAATGAATTGCAATCCGGCCAGATCGTTCACGCCATGAGCGTGATTCACGCCGAACCGACCGTGGAACCGCTGCTGAAATCGCTGCTGGGCCGCACGTTCATCGCGTCCGATCTCGGCACCGCGACCGCGCAAATCCAGAACGGCCACGCCGGCTGCGATTTCGTGACGATGCACGGCGAACTGCTGAATCGGCACGGCATTTACACCGGCGGCTATTTGAACGGCAGCGCCAACGGCAAAGCGCCCAGTTCAATTCTCGGTCGCAAAAATCAAATCACCGAATTGCAGGCGGAACTCACCGAATTGCAGCAGCGTGTTGAAGAAGCCAGCCGGAAGCGCGGCGCGCTGTTGAGCGAGCAAACAGAATTGTCGGCGAGCTTGCAGCAGGCACAGACAGAATTGCGCCAGCAGGAAGTGGCCATCGCCACGCGCGAAGGTGAATTCAAGGCGCTGCAAAATTCTTCGCGGCTGCTGGGCCAGAAAATTGAGACGGTCATGTTCGAGGTTGAAAGCCTCGCCGCGCAGGAACGCGAAGGTTTGCAGAAACGCGAGGCGCTCGCGGTTCGTTTGAACGACCTCGAAACGCGCGAACGCACCGCACAGGAGCAGGTCGCCGCTCTGACGACGGAATTGGAAAATCTCCGTCAGGCGCGCGACGCCGCTAATGCCGCGTTGACCGAAAGCAAAGTCGCGCTCGCTTCCGACGAACAACTCGCTTCGTCCTTCCGCCAGCAGCGCACGGCGCTGGAACAGCGGTTGCGCGAACTCGCGCAGTTGGTTGAGGCACGGCGCAACGAATGTTCCTCGTTTGTTTCGCGCAAGGAACAGGCGGAATCGGAAATTCAGGATTCGCAGGCGAAGATTGAGCGTTTGCAGCACGAGCGCGAGCAGGTCAGCGCGCAGACGGCGGAGACGATTGGCCGGAAAAATTCGCAGGAAGCCGAGATTGCGCAGCGCGACGAACGTTTGCGCACGCAGCGCAGCCGGTTGACGGAATTACAAAACCAGCGCGGCGCGCTCGACGTGGAACTCGCGCAGCGCAACATGTCCGTGCAAAATCTGCGCGACAAGGTGCGCGAGAAATACCACCTGAATCTCGACGACATCCGCAGCGAGTGCATCACCATCACCTATGCCGACGAAGGTCCGGCCAAGGTCGAGACGCTGACGCCGGAACAAATGGCGGCGGCCGGCGCGGCGACGGATTGGACGGCCGTGAGCCAGCAAGTCGAAGCGCTGCAACAGAAGATTGACGAGATGGGACCGGTCAACCTGGTGGCCATCGAGGAATATGAGGAAACGGAACAGCGCCATCAATTCCTGTCGCAGCAGTATGACGACCTGGTGAACGCCAAGACCCAGCTTTTGGAAATCATCACCCGCATCAATACCCAGACGCGCCAGATGTTCGTCGAGACGTTCGAGAAGATCCGCGACAATTTCCGGCTGATGTTCGTAGATGTTTTTGGCGGTGGCAAGGCGGACCTGATTTTGTCGGACGAAAACGACGTGCTGGAAAGCGGCATTGAAATCGTCGCGCGCCCGCCCGGCAAGCAGTTGCAAAGTATCTCGCTGCTGTCCGGCGGCGAACAGACGATGGTGGCCGTGTCGCTGCTGTTCTCCATCTACCAGGTCAAGCCCAGTCCGTTCTGCGTGCTGGACGAATTGGACGCGCCGCTCGACGAATCCAACGTCATCCGTTTCGTAAAGATTTTGCAGCGGTTCCTCGCGCACTCGCAGTTCATCATCATCACGCACAACAAGCGCACCATCGGCATGGCCGACGTGCTTTACGGCGTGACCATGCAGGAACACGGCGTGAGCAAGATCGTCAGCGTGAAATTCCACAAGGCGGAGGAAACCCCGCTGTTGCCGGAGAATTCCGCGCCGGTGGCTGCGTAGTTCACGGCCAGACTCTAAAAGTTGAGCCGCGCAAACCTTTTGCGCGGCTCCTTTCTTTTTGAATCGCGATTACGGCAGCGCTTGAATGACGATGCGGTGCCGCACCGGCACCATTGCGGCGGCAATGCCTTGGGCCAGCGGAGCGCGCACGGCTTCGGTGTCGGCGACGGCCTTGTCCATGTCGGCTTTGGCTTCCTTGCCGTGGAAAACCGTTTTGATCTGGGTGGTTTCGTAAGCTTGTTTGGCCGCCACCGCCTCATCCACCCGCTTGAACGCGTCGCAAAACGGATTGTCCACGAAGTCGGCGGCGAGATTCACCCCGCTGGCGAGCTGTGCCGCCGTGTAGCTGTTCGTCGTGTTGCCCCAGATGATTTGATACCGCGCGGCGCTGGCATTCTGAACCACGAGGCGGAACCGGCTCAGTTCTTCAAAAAACGGAACCAGCGTGGCACCGGAGCGGACGGAATTGTCGCTGTTGGTTTCACCGCCGGCGCAAAACGGATATTTGGTGCTCACGACGGTCAGCGTGTTGTCCTTGAAACTTTCCACCGTATGCCCGGCGGTGGCGGTGGCGGTTTGCGCGCCGAGATCCACGGTCAGCGTGCCCAGGTCGCCGTCGAGTCCCATCGCCCGGAGGAAAGCGTAGGCCATCACCAAATGACCGGCCCAACCCGGATGCACCCCGTCCTTGCCCGAAATCATGTAGCGATTTTCCTCGGTGCCGTAGCGCGACTGTCCTTCATAACCGGCCGTGAACATCGGCCAGAAAACGTCGGCAAAGCGGGCGCCTAATTGGTTCGCAATGTCAATGTCCAGATCCCGAAAGGCCAGGAGATTGATGTTCAGTTCATCGAGCGTATAGGCATTGGAATGAGTCCAGGCCGGCACCTTGCCGACGCAGCCCGGCGAACCGAGCACCACGCGCGTTCCGATGCTTTCCAAACCGGCCACCACGGCGGAATAATTTTTCACATACCACCGGGAGTTCACCACGTCGAAGGTGCGGTAACGGTGATCGTTCATGCCGTAGCAGAGCGTCGCGACGGTCGGCTCGAAGCGCAGGCAATCATTGGTCATGCGCTTGAGAAAACCCTCGGCGGTTTCGCCACTCCAGCCGAATTGCCGCGCGGTGATCTTGAGTTCGGGCACACATGCCGTCAGGTAAGTCTCAATGAGGCGGGAATACATTTTCTGCTCCGTGATTGAATCGCCAATGATGGCGAGCTTGTCGCCTGCTTTGAGCAGCAACGGGCCGGGAGCCGGAGCCTGGCGCGGATTGAACTTGAGGAAATAAGAATTCGTCGGCTTCGGCTCGTAGTCGGCTGCCCGCACCGCGCCTGGCAACTGCAGGGCGATGACCACGGCGAGAAGGGTGACGGAGAGGAAAGAATGACGGCGAAGTTTTTTCATGAGTTTGAATTGTTGAAAAATTGGGGCGCGTATTTATCGGGCAAAATGGTTCACGGCCCGAGCATAATTCGTAGCCGCCGATTGTCCATCTGATTTGAACCACGAGAAATATTTCAACCTGCCGCAAGTTCAACCAAGAGCGGGAGTCGTCACCACGAATAATGCACGGTGTAGGTCACGGCCTTTTCCTCGTCCGGCTTCACCGGCACGCGGAACTCAATGGTCTGCGAATCTTTCTTGATGAAGTCATCCGACTTGGCGGTGATCTCCCAGTTGCTCCACCGGTAGAGATGCTCGACGACGCGGATTTCCACCACGTCGGTTTTCTTGCGGTTGCGCAGCTTGATTTCAAACGACTCGTCAATCCATTTGTCGGCGGTGTCCACACGAAAGTTCGTCTGCTTGCGTTCGCCGACGAGGTCAAAAGCATTTCCAGTGGTGACGCGCACCGATTCCTTGCGCGGCGTGTGGTCAATGGTGTTCTCGCCGACGAACTGCAACTGCGCGTCGGCATCCCGGCGATAGAAGCGCAGCTTGCCGGCGGGCAGCGCGATGCCGAGCTGATTGGTTTCGGCGTTGTTGAACTCGCGCATGACGGCGATTTTTTTGTTGCCGGACTGGCCGTAACCCTGGTCGTAATTCAGTCCGTAAAAGCGGTAGCCTTCCGCGCCGTCATAGACGTAAATCGTCGGCGCATACATTTTCTCCGCGTGGACAAATTCCACCTGCTTCGTCTCGTGGTCGTGCAGGGTCGTTTCGCGGGCGATGCTGTAAAGATGAAATTCGTCGAAGGCTTTCTCGCTGACGGCGGGCGCTTGGTCGGCCATTGGCATCGCCGACATCGCTCTCATCATCAGCATCGGCCGGTTTTGCGGCTGAATTTTGTTCACGTCGCCGGCCATCAGCTTGATCTTGGCGTTCTCAAACGTCTTGCCGCTGGTGTTGTTCATCGTGATCCAGCCGACGAAATCACAGTAATCGCCTTTTTCGGGCGAAACGAGATTGTAGCTCGCGCTCCAGTCGAAGCCGCCGGTGACGTAGCCGACTTCCGCGTCGAACACGCCGGACTTGTCCGATTGCAACAGCCAGTTGAACGCCGGCTTGAGAATCGTGTCATTGCCGAGGTCGGGAAACAGCGGCTGGCCCGGCAGGGAAAATTGCAGTTTGCCGTTCACTTCGATGATGGGCTGTTCGTTGCCGCCGCCGGGCACGAAGCCGCTGCGGATGACCTTGCCGTGAATGATGTCCGTGACCTGCGTGTTGTCTTTCAGCCGCATTTTTTCAAAATCAATTGTCTTGCCCTCGAACAGCGAGAGCAGCAATTCCTGCGACACGGGATCGTTGCGGTAATTCTGTTCGAGGATTTGCAGCGAATGTTTGCCGCTGGGATCGCGCAGAATCACTGAATCCGGTTCCACCTGCGCGGTGGCGCCGGAATAGACGACGGCGTTCGCGCCGGCCTTCAGGTCGAGCGGCACGGTGTCGCGCACGACGGCAAAGTTCTGGTTGTAGATGGTCAGCGCGGGTTCGGCATTCGCCGTCAAGCCGACGGCCGCGGACACGAGGGAAAACAGAAACATCGGAGTCAGTTTTTTCATAAGTATTTTGGGGCGGTGAACGATTTTAACATGACGTCCCGCCGATTAGACACGCCAAGCGGCTGCTTATTAGAACGATTCTGCAATCGGCGCATGGCGGTTGAAATAATCGTGGTTGAATTTTCCGTGCCGGTTGTGCGAGTCACTCCAATTTCCACGTCCCCGGCGGATTGTAAAGCAAATTTCCTGGTGCGGCATCGTTGACCTGGCAAACAGTCGGTGAAAGGCCGGCCCTGCTGAAATCCTCATCAGCAAAAATTGACACCGTCAGGCCGCGTCTTTACGCTTTGCCGATGTCTCGACTGCCGTTTGAACTTTTCCTCGCGCTGCGTTATCTGCGGCCCAAACGGACGTTTGTCTCGGTCATCACGCTCATCTCCATCCTCGGCGTGGCGCTGGGCGTGGCGGTGCTGATCATCGTCATCAGCGTCATGAGCGGGTTCGACCATGACCTGCGCGACAAGATTCTCGGCTTCAACGCGCATCTCACTGTCGCGCAGTTCGGCACGACGATGAAGAATTATGCGGCGGTCGCCAAAACCATTTCGCAAAACCAGCATGTCCGCGGCGTTTCTCCGTTTGTGTTCGGCCCGGTGCTCGTGGAGACAACCGGCGACACGAACCATGCCACGCTCCAGGACGCGCCGATGCTCCGCGGCATTGATCCGGTGACGGAGGGGAAAATCAGCAATCTGCCGCATGACTTGGTGGAAGGAAAATTTGATTTGAGTGGGCGCGGCCTGATCGTGGGCGTGGATTTTGCCAGCAACCTGCATCTTGCGGTGGGCGATCATCTTTCGATTTATTCCGCGCGTGAAATCAAGAGAATGAAGGCCGCACACGACCACCAGAGCGACGAGGCGATTCTGCCGGATGATTACGAGGTGCGCGGCATCTTCGACGCCGGCTATTACGAATACAACGCCCGCGTCATTGTGACGTCGCTGGACAACGCGCAGGATTTGTATGACCTGAATGACTCGGTCCACGGTTTGTTCATCATGCTGAACGATCCGTATCAGGCCGGCGCGGTGAAAATCGAATTGAGCCGGGCGCTGGGCGGCGACTATGTGATTTCAACCTGGATGGAACAGAATTCCGGCATCCTCAACGCGCTCATCGTCGAGAAAAACGTCATGTTCTACCTGCTGTTTTTCATCGTGCTGGTGGCCGCGCTGTGCATCTTGAGCGCGCAAATCACTTTCGTGGTTCAGAAAACGCGCGAGATCGGGATGCTCAAGGCGCTCGGCGCGTCAAACCTGCAAATCTCCGGCATCTTTCTTGGCCAGAGCGGCATCATCGGCGTCATCGGCGTGGCGTCCGGTCTCGGCCTGGGAATGCTGGCGCTGGCGTATCGCAACGAATTTCTGCATTTCATGAACCGCCTGACCGGCTTTGAACTGTTTCCCGCATCCGTCTATGGCTTTGGCGAACTGCCCGCAGTCATTGCGCCGCGGGACGTGGCGATCATCTGTGTCAGCTCATTCGTCATCTGCGTGCTCGGCGGCGTGCTGCCGGCCATCCGCGCGGGCCGCTTGAAACCGGTGGAGGCGTTGCGTTATGAATGAACTGCTGCTGTCCGCCCGCGGACTCACCAAAACCTACGTCATGGGCCGGCGTTCGCTGGAGGTCCTGCGCGGCGTGGACTTGGAGATCGCGCGCGGCGATTTCCTCGCGCTACGCGGCGCATCTGGCGCCGGCAAGAGCACGTTGCTGCATCTCATCGGCGGCCTCGACACGCCGAACGACGGCGAAATCATTTTCTGCGGCCAAAAACTGTCGGGTTTCGCCGAGAGCAGGCTCACGCATTTCCGCAACCGCAGCGTGGGTTTTGTTTTCCAATCGTATCATCTGTTGCCGGAGTTGAGCGCGCTGGAGAATGTCTGTCTCACGGCGCGCATCGCGCGGATTCCTCCGGCGGTCGCTAGGTCGCGCGCGACGGAATTGCTGGCGCGGGTCGGCCTGAAAGATCGGCTGGACCACAAGCCATCCGAACTTTCCGGCGGCGAACAGCAGCGCGTGGCCATCGCCCGCGCGCTCATCAACGAACCGGTGCTGCTGCTGGCCGACGAGCCGACGGGCAATCTGGATTCGCACACCGGCGGCGAAATCATGGATCTCCTCCAGTCGCTCCGGACGGAAAAACAGACCACGCTCGTCATCGCCACGCACGATGCCCGGGTGGCGGCGCTGGCGCCGCGCGTCATTGAATTGGTGGACGGTATGATTGCCAACGCCTGATCCTATGTCGCGCGACTACTGGGAACATCGTTATCAGACCAAGGATATGTCCTGGGAAAAGGGCGCGCCGTCGCCCGGCTTGGTGGATTTTCTGGCCGCGCATCCCGAATTGCCGCGCGGTGCTGTCTGCGTTCCCGGCTGCGGCACGGGGCACGATGTCCGGGAATTTGCGCGAGCCGGATTTGACGCCCATGGTTTTGACATCGCACCGAGCGCAATCCAGTTGTCCGAAGAAAAAACACGGGCCGGCGGCCTGGCCGCAAAATTTCAGCTCGCCGATTTTCTCCGCGACGAGCCGCCGCAGCCGTTCGACTGGATTTTTGAACACACGCTGTTCTGCGCCATCCCGCCGGCGGAGCGGGACGACTATGTGCGCGCCGTTTTGCGGTGGCTGAAACCGGACGGACATTATCTGGCCGTGAATTATTTCGACTGCGACCCGGACGGTCCGCCGTTCCCGACCTCGCGCGCGGAGCAGGTGGCGCGGTTTACCCCGCACTTTGATCTGCTGGCCGACTGGACGCCGCGCTCGTATTCCAACCGCACCGGCAAGGAGCGGATGTTTTGGTGGCGCCGAAAAATTGAATCGCCTTCACTGAAATAAATTTCAACTTCCGATTCCAGCCAATCAAAAATCCCGAAGATGAAACAAGGCGGACAGCTTGATCCGGTTCTTCCGCCGATTGGCAAACAAACCGGGATGCCCGCTCAAGAGTTCCTGCCCGAAATGATTGTCGCCTGACTTTTCCGGCAAAGGTTATTCAATTTCTCCGCCGAGCGCGGTGGCGAGCACTTCCGCCATGTGCTTGATGCGCACCGGCGCAAGGTGGCGCACCTGATGACGGCAACTTGTGCCGGAAATGACGGCGGTGGTGCCGTATGGCTGGCTCGTGATTTGCTGGATGAGCGGCCCGGCAATTTTCAGAGACAGTTCGTATTGGGTTTCCATCATGCCGAACGCGCCGGCCATACCGCAGCAGCCGGTGTCAAGCAGCGTGGCGGTGCGACCAGGCAGACGGGCGGCGAGCCGTTGCATGGCGGTCACATCCGTGAGCGTCCGGGCATGGCAATGCGAGTGGATCACGAGCCGCTCGTGCTGCGGCGTGAAATGCAGCGCCGCCGGCTCGCGGTCCAGCAGTTGTCCGATGAAATCCTCGAACAGGAAACTGCGCGCGGCAATTTCCCCGGCTCCAGCCAGCTTTAATTCCCGGTAATCCTCCGCAAACATGGAGTAGCAGGATGGTTCGAGAAATATGATCGGTTCGGTGCCGGACGTGGCGGCAAGCAGGGCCAGATTGTGGACCCCCAGCTTTTCCGCCTCGTCCAGGTTGCCAACGCTGAACGCGGGGCGGCCGCAGCATTTCCTTTGCTGGACCAGGGTGACGGCAAAACCGGCGGCTTCCAGCACGGTCACGGCGGCCCGGCCGATGTTCGGCTCGTGATAACGCACAAAGGTGTCGTCCCACAAAATCACGCCGCCGCGATTCGCCAATGTGACACTGCGATGCCTGGCAAACCAGCGGTCAAAACGCTCGCGGGCAAATTCCGGGGTGGGCCTTTCGTTGGAAAGTCCGAACATTTTGGAGAAAATGCGGCGCACGGAGCGCGAGCCGAACAGAAAATTAGCCAGGCGCGGAAAAGCGCAACCCAGACGGCCAATTGAGTCCACCGAACTGACCAGCCGTTGCAGCTGGGTCAGATGCGTCTGCCGGATGCGCGCGTGGAGCAGCTCGGCTTTGAGCAGCGGCAGGTTGACGTTGGACGGACATTCGCGGGTGCAAGCGCGGCAGGCCAGGCAGTTGCTCAACGCATATTCCAGTTCTTCGGAGCGGAGCGGGTCGGCGATATCGCGCAGCTCCAGCGCGGCGCGGATGAGATTCGCGCGCCCGCGCGTGGACATGCCTTCCTCGCCGGTGGCGATGTAGGTGGGACACATGGTCGGCGTCCATTTGGTGCAACCGCCGCAGCCGTTGCACTGCTCCAGATTGGCGACGAACGATTCGTCGCGCGCGGCAAAGGCGAGCTTGGGCGCGAATGGCAAAACCGGCTTGGGATCCGGCCCCTGGCGCAGATGCCGGTCAATTTTATACCGGCCGTCGCCGATGATTTTGCCGGGATTGAACAGGTTGTTCGGGTCGAATGAATTTTTGATTTCACGCATCACGCGGTGCAATTCCAGTCCCACCTGCGTTTTCAGAAACTCTGTGCGGGCGATGCCCACGCCGTGTTCGCCCGCAAGCGAGCCTTTGAACCGGGCAACCAAAGCGGCTGACTCGTCGGCGATCTGCCGGAATTTTTTCAAGTCCTGCCCGCTGTGCAAATCGAGCACGGGCCGGACATGGAGCAGCCCCGCCGCCGCATGGCCGTAAAAGGACGCCTCGACGCCGGTCCGGTGCAGGAGCTCCTGAAGGGCGCCAACATACGCCGCCAAATCCTGCGGCCGCACCGCCGCATCCTCGATAAAGCACGCCGGCTTGGCGCCGCCTTTGCGGCTGGTGAGCAGCGAGAGTCCGGCCTTGCGCATGGCCCAGACGAGCTCGCGTTCGCGGCTGGATTTCAAAATCAACCGGCGGCTTCCGATTTGCATGGCCGCCAGTTGCGCCAGCTTTTCTTTGGCCCCGGCAAAAAATTCCACGAGCAAAATCGCCCCGCACGGTTGCGCGTCGAGATCCAGCAGATCCCGCACGGCTTGAAATTCCCGCTGCCCGCGCGTCTGGTCGAACAACGGCCGGTCCAGGTGCTCAATGGCGGCCGGTTGCAATGGCATGATTTCCTGGGCGGCCGCCAGCGCCGCCATGACGGTGTCGAAAAAAATCAAACCGACGCCGCGCTCCGTGGGCACCGGCACGAGCCTTAACTCGGCGGAAAAAATGCCGGCCAGCGTGCCTTCGCTGCCGCAGAGCATGTGGTTCAGGTTGCCCGGCTCTTTCAACGCCCGGGTCAGGCCGTAGCCGGGCCAGCGCTTCAACAGACCGTCGGGAAACCGCTCGGTGATCAGCAATGAATTCAGCGCGACCAGGTCCTCCACGAGCATTCGCTGGCGATGCAGCGATTCCAGGTGCGCGCCGACGCGGGTCACCTTGCCGTCCGCCATGACAATTTCAATTTCCCGGACGTGCTGCCCGGTGGTGCCATAAACCGGGGTGTAAGCGCCGGAAGAGTCGTTGGCAATCATGCCGCCCAGGGTGGCGCGCGAACTCGTCGCCACGTCCGGCCCAAAGCAAAAGCCGAATGGCCTCAGATAATCGTTGAGCTGGTCCAGCACCACGCCCGCGCCGACGCGGACGGTGGCGGCGTCCTTGTTGAAATCCCAGATGACCCGGTTGTGCCGGGCGAAATCCACAATCAGCCCGTCGCCCAGCGCGCCGCCAGCCAGCCCGGTGCCGCCGCCGCGCGGCGTGACCGAAATACCGGCGGACAGAGCCGCTTGAATGACATGCGCCGCCTCGCCGATGTTTTTGGGGAAGGCCGCGGCCGCCGGGACAATCTGGTAGGGCGAAGCGTCTGTCGCTAAAAGCTGGCGCGTGCGGTTGTCAAACGCGACCTCGCAATTTGCCGCGTTCAGCAACGACATCTGTTGCGTGGAAAGCACGGCCACCAAGCTATCGGCGTGACAGCCGGTTGACAATCGCATTAACTCACCGGGATGAGTGCCAGTTCCCAGCGACGTTCGGCGGAATTTTTGCGGATCAGCGGCCAGTTTAAGCTCGGCGCCCTGGTCACCGAGGCGTCGCATCCGCTCACGGCCAATTTAAGCGAAGTGGCTAAAACGGACATTGCCGCCGCGCTCGACTTGCTTTTTCAAGCCGACAAAGACGTGGTGAAAAAATATCGCGAGTTCGCAACCTCCGGCCAGGCGGAGAAAATCGCCGCCGCCGTATTGTCCGCGCTGCGTTCCGGTGGAAAAATCTTTTTCACCGGCTGCGGCTCCACCGGGCGGCTGAGCATTCTGCTGGACTCCATCTGGCGCGATTTCTGGCGGCGGCAAAAAAACTCCGACTGGGAAAACCGCACGCTCAGTGTGATGGCCGGTGGCGACTATGCGCTCATCAAATCCGTCGAAGGCTTCGAGGATTACACGGCCTTCGGCGAAAAGCAGATAGCCGATTTGGGTATTTTGGCGAACGACGTGGTCTTTGCCATCACCGAGGGCGGCGAAACTTCCTTTGTCATCGGCACGGCGTGGGCGGGCCTGAAGTCGGGTGCAAAAGTCTTTTTTGTCTATAACAATCCTGATGATTTGCTGTGCACACACGTCCAGCGCAGCCGCGAGGTGATTGAGGATGTGCGCATCGAGAAGATCAACCTCACCACGGGGCCGATGAGCATCACTGGCTCGACCCGGATGCAGGCCACGTCCATCCAGCTCTGCGCGTTGCTGACGGTTTTGGAAATCGTCGTCGCGGAGTTGTCGGGACGTGAGACCAAGAATGTCGCCGCCAGATTTCTGGTCGCTTTGGAAGAACTCCTCGCCGGTTTGCGCCAGCCCAGATTTCTGCCTTCGCTGGCCCGGCTTGTGGCGCTCGAAGAATCGGTTTATCGCGGCGGCGGAAAAAACAACTACTTTGCGGGTGATTTTGGCGCGGACGTTTTGACGGACACCACCGAGCGTTCGCCGACGTATTGCACGCCGCCGTTCCGCAAGCAGGACGACGCGACGGCGGCGGAATCGTGGGCGTTTCTTTTTTTGCCGGAGCCGGATTCGCTTTCCGCGTGGCGCAGCATTTTGAAACGCGCACCGCGCTGCGTGGAATGGAGCGCGGCGGAAATTCGCGCGCTGGTTGGCGAGGAAAATCTTTCGCGCACGCAGGAAACCGTCCGCAAAATCGGCACGGCAGAACTAATGCGGTTCCGCCTCGGTGCGGACGGCGTGAATCATCGCCCCTCGGGCCAAGGCGATTCGGCGATTGCCATTCTGAGCCGGGCCGAGGCCGCACGTTTTCATTCGCCGGAATCCTTTCAGCGTTTGCAACTGGACGCCGCGCGGAAGGCCGGCGCGCAAGCGGGCTTGATTTGTATTGGCTCCAAAAAATTTACAGTCCGCGATCCGCAATCCGCAATCGTCCATGTTCCGCTGCCGCCGTCGGATTTTCTGCTCGACGGCCTGACGCGCGTGGCGGTCAAGCTGGTGATGAATGCCCTCTCGACCTGCACCATGGTGCGATTGGGGCGGGTGATGGGAAACTTCATGGTCTGGGTGGTGCCGAGCAATTTGAAACTCATTGACCGCGCCACGCGTTACATTGAAAAGCTGACCGGGCTGAATTATGCAGCGGCGAACGCGTTGCTGTTTGAAGTCATCGAATACGTCGAGCCGCGGATGAAGGCGGACCTGGCCTATCCACCGGTGGTGGGCCTGGCGGTGGCGCGGGTGAGAAATCGTTTCACCAACGAACAAGCCGAAAGATTTTTACAGGCGCTTTAGGGTTTGTTACTTTGAAGCCATGACACTCGACGACATTCTTTTGGAGGCGGAAGAAAAAATGCTCAAGACCGAGCAGGCGGTGGCCAATGAGTTTGCCGGCGTCCGCACCGGCAAGGCCTCGGCCAGTCTGGTCGAAAACATCCAGGCCGAAGTTTACGGCTCAATGATGCGCATCCGCGAACTCGCGAACATCACCACCCCCGAACCGCGGATGCTGGTCATCCAGCCGTGGGACGCGACCGCGCTTCAGCCGATTGAGAAGGCCATTCAAAAGGCGAACCTCGGCCTGTCGCCGGTGGTGCAGGGCAAGTTGCTGCGGCTCGCCTTCCCCGAGTTGAGCACGGAGCGCCGCCAGGAGTTTGTAAAGCTCATCAAAAAAATGGCCGAGGATGGGCGCGTGGCGATCCGCCACCACCGCCGCGAAGCGATGGACTTGTTTAAAAAACACGCGCATGACAGCGGCATCACCGAAGACGAAAAGAAGCAGGCGGAAAAAGATCTGCAAAAACTGACCGACGATTACATCGGCAAGATTGACGCGCACGTTGTCCACAAGGAAAAAGAAATCATGACCGTCTGAAGGATTTTTAATTTGCGATTTGCGAACCGCGCCGGAAAACCGGCGCGGTTTTTTCATTTGGGCGCGGCGACGGGATTGGTTTCAAAGTGGACGACTGTTTCATCGGCGCAGGCATAGCCAAGTTTTTCGCGCGCCAGCCGGGCGACGGTCGCCGGATCGTTCCGCAGCGCGTCAATATCCGCGCGCAATTGCCGGGCGGTGTCTGCCTGTTTTTGGAGTTCGCCGTCGAGCCGGAGGATTTCGCGCCGCATCCGCTCGTTTTGCTGGATGAGCGGCACATATTTCATGCCGATCAAAATCACACCCGCCATCACCACCAGCGCGACCACCGCTTGAGTGAGCTTGCTCCAGATGCCGAGATCAACTTTCACGCCGCCAGTTTAACGGCGCTCCGGCGGCAAGTGAAAGCGGATTTTACTGACAATCGCCGGCCGGCGGTTTAGATTTCGTTCGATGATCAGGGTGTTTTTCTTGATTTTTGAGCCGAGCGTGGCTTGGGACAAAATAATCCAGGCCCGTCCCGGTTTGGGGCGCGTTCTCGGGCTGTATTTGATGCCGATGATTGTCATGGCCACCGCCGCCGAGGGTTGGGGCCTGGCCAGTTGGGGGAAGTGGCAGCCCCGGTTTCAAAAATTCCGGGATTTTCCACTGCATGAAATCATCGCATTTGAAACTATTCAGGCACTTTTGCTGCTTGCCATGGTTTGCCTCAGCGCTTTGTTGCTGCTCAAAATTAGCCAGACCTTCCGTGAACAGCGTTCGTATCTCGATGCCTTCACGGTCATGGCCTACGGTTTCGGCCCTTTATTTTTTACCCGGCTGATGGACGCCGGCCCCCTCATCAATCCCTGGACGTCGTGGCTCATCGGCATCGCGCTCACCGTCTGGATTCTCTATCAGGGCATCCCGCGCGTGATGCAGCCGAACCCGACCCATGCGTTTGGCCTTTATCTTTCGACGATGGTGGTGGTCGTGCTGACTTCGGGCCTGGTCCGGCTGCTGACCGGCTTGTATCTGCTCGGCGAAGTGGACTTCCACCATTCTTGGCTGACCCATAAATTCCCCAATCTGTTTCAATGAACACTTCCGTCGAACACCGGTTGCTGGTCGCGCTGGCCCAGTTGGAGGCCACCGTGAAATCGCTGGCGACCGCAAAGCCCAAGCCCAGCCTGCTGCCGCTCTTCGCCGCCATTGACGAACTTTCGCGTCAGTTGCCGGCTGGAACGGACCCGACCTTGCTCCATTATTTGCAAAAAAAATCCTACCTGAAAGCGCAGCACTTCTTGCAGGGACGCGCGGCCGAAAGCCAGGCTGGCAACCGCCGGCCCGTTTGAATTTTTTCTTCGCGTCTTTGCACCTTTGCGCGAGACTCTTTCCCGATGATTTTGGAAGACACCATTGCCGCCATCGCCACGCCGCTCGGTGAAGGCGGCTTGTCCGTGCTCCGGCTTTCCGGTGGACAAGCCCTCGCCATCGCCGACCAATGTTTTTTGCCCGCCGGCAAAAATTCGTTGAAGCCTTCCGCCGCTCCAAGTCACACCATTCAATTCGGCAAAATTGTTCACGATGAAAAAATAATTGATGAGGTGCTGCTCGCCGTCCTGCGCGCGCCGCGCACGTTCACGCGCGAGGACACCGTCGAGATTTCCTGCCACGGCGGACTGCTGCCAGCGAAGCTGGTCCTGGATGCGTTGCTCGTCCACGGCGCCCGGCTGGCGGAGCCGGGCGAATTCACCAAGCGCGCCTTCCTGAACGGCCGCATTGACCTCGCGCAGGCCGAGGCGGTGGCGGACTTGATACATTCGCGCACAGAACTCGCGCTGGAAGCCGCCAACGAGCAACTTGCGGGAAAACTTTCCCGCCGCATCAACCACTTGCGTGACAACCTGATGCACACGCTCGCCCATGTCGAGGCCCATCTCGACTTTCCCGACGAAGATATTTCCCCGGACACCAAGGAGAAATTGTTGCAACGCTTGGACGACGGCATTGCCTTCATGGACGAACTGTTGCGGACGGCGAACGAAGGACAAATTCTGCGGCGCGGCATTCGGGCGGCGATTATCGGCCGGCCCAATGCCGGCAAATCCAGCCTGCTCAACCAATTGCTGGGCCGCGACCGCGCCATCGTCTCGCCCATCGCCGGCACCACGCGCGACACCATTGAGGAGACCGCCAACATCCGCGGGCTGCCGGTCATCTTCATTGACACCGCCGGTCTGCGCGAGGCGCGCGATGAAATCGAGCTGGAGGGCATCCGGCGCAGCCTTGAATCGCTCGCGCGGGCGGAATTTATCCTGCACGTGCTCGACGCCAGCGAGCCGCTGACTCTCGCTGATGAAAATTACCTGGCCGAGTTCGCCGGCAAGAAAAGAATATTAGTCCTCAACAAAATTGATTTGCCGAGAAAATTGGAACTGCCGGCGCAACTCGTCGCGCATCCCGCATCCCTCGGCACCGTTTCGAGCTTGAACGGGCAGGGGATTGAAGCCTTGAAGGACGCCATCAAATCCCTTGTTTGGGCCGGCGAAATCCGGGCCGAAATGTTGCAGGTGGCCATCAACGCCCGGCATCAGGACGCGCTCAACCGTGCCCAGACCAGCGCCCGCCGGGCGGCTGACACCTTGCGCGCCGACGCCACGCTGGAACTGGTGGCGTTTGATTTGCGGACTGCCGCCAACGCCGTCGGCGAAATTGTGGGCAAGACCAGCACGGAAGATCTGCTCGACTCCATCTTCAGCACGTTCTGCATCGGGAAGTAATCCTGTGTTTTATTTGCAAAATAGTCTGTCAAAACTCTTTTGAAGAGGCCCATTAAGAAATCAGGAGGAGATATCCCCTTGGGTTGTGGTTTTCTCGGCTGTCGGTGGTGGAGGCCGACCGGAGTCCGCCACCAGTGGTCAAGTCCGCGCAGGACGCGGCGGTGCTGGCATTGGTTTATGAGTTCTCGTTTTTCAATTCCGCCACTCCCTCCGCCAGCGCGGCCACCATCTGTTGTAACTGCGCCCGCGTGGTGCAATACGGCGGCATCAGCACGATGACGTTGCCCACCGGCCGGGTCAGCACGCCACGCCGTGCCATCGCCTCGCACACGCGGATGCCCGCGCGCGCGCGTAGGTCAAACGGCGCGCGCGTCCGCCAGTCCCTGACCAGTTCGATGCCCGCCACCAGCCCCACCTGCCGGATGTCGCCGACTTGCGGCAATACCCAGAGAGTTTGCAATTCCTCCGCCAGCCATTTTTGCAGCCGTGTGCGTTGCAACACGGATTGCTCCGTCTGCAAAATACCCAGGCTCGCGAGCGCCGCCGCCGCGCCCAACTGGTTGCCGGTAAAACTGTGGCCGTGAAAAAAAGTTTTGAACTCCGCGTATTCGCCCAGGAACGCATCGAACACGCGTTGCGTCGTGAGCGTCGCGGCCATCGGCAGGTAGCCACCGGTCAATCCTTTTGCAAGACAAAGAAAGTCGGGGTGAACCTTTTCGCGCTGGCAGGCGAAGAAATTTTCAGATGTGGCGGCGCCCGTGCGGCCAAAGCCGGTCATGACTTCATCGGCGATCAGCAATGCGCCGTGGCTGCGGGCGAGGTCCGTCACCTGTTTCAACCAGCCGGCCGGCTGCGGGATCATGCCGGCGGCACCCTGCATCAACGGCTCGAAGACAAACGCGGCGTAGGAATTGCCCTTTTTCTTCTGCGCAGAAAACTTTTTCGCCACCAGGCCGACGCATTCCCAATCACACTTGCGATAGTTCCTGGCGTCATTGCGTTCCGGCTTTGCCTGATTGAACGGGCAGCGGTAGCAATACGGCGACATCACCTTGTCCGTCTTAAACAGCATTCCGCTGCAAGCCTGATGAAACAGATCAATGTGCCCCAAGGATGCCGCGCCGATCGTGTCGCCGTGATACGCGCCGCCGAGAGACAGAAAACGCGGCGGAAATTTCTTCATCAAGGCGGGCGGGCAGGCTCCACTCCGCGTGCGCCAGATGTATTGGTAAGCCAGCTTCAGCGCGACTTCGAGCGCGGTGGAGCCGTTGTCGGAGAAAAACACCTTGGCCAGTTTTTCGGAGGGACGGGCGCCATGAGTCGTTGACTTTGAATGGGGGCTTGGGGAACTCGCCGCTGCGATCAGCTTTTCCGCCAGCAGGCTGGCCGGCTCGTTCGCCAGTCCCAGCGCGGAGCTGTGCGAAATCTTGTTCAACTGTCGCGAAATGGCGGAATTGATGGTGCGGTGATTATGCCCGTGCAAGTTGGTCCAGATGGAGGAATTCGCATCAAGATATGCTCTGCCAGTCGTATCGCGCAGCAACGCGCCTTTGCCGGCGGTGATGACAATCGGCTCGCGCCGCAGCCAGTCGCGCATCTGCGTGAACGGATGCCAGACAAAGCGTTGGTCAAGCTGGGCCAGCGGCTGCATGAATTTTTTAATGCTAGATTTTAAGTTTTGAGTCCGGCCAGCGCGGCGGCCAATTCGGAAATGTCCGCTCCGGAATGTGCGGCGGTCAACGTGATCCGCAGCCGCGCCGCGCCGCGCGCGACGGTGGGATAGCGGATGGCTGGGACGAAAATGTTTTGTGCGCGCAATTGGGCTGCGGCGGCGAGCGTCTTTGCCTCGTCGCCAAGAATCACCGGGATGATGGGGCAGGCCATTTCCGGTTGCCGGTTGACGGTCGCCGATCTGAATTCCGCAAGCCGTTGCCGGAGTTGCGCGCGGAGCGATTCGCCCGCTGCCGATTGCACCAGTTTGATCCCGGCGGTCGCGGCGGCGGCGGCGGCGGGAACCGGGGCGGTTGAGAAAATGAAACTGCGGGCGCGGTTGACAAGATAATCAATCAGCGCGCGGCTGCCGCAGATGTAACCGCCGCTCGCGCCGAGCGCCTTGCCGAGCGTGCCCATTTGAATTTCGATTTGCTGGCTGACCCCAAGCGCGTCCGCCAGCCCGCGTCCGTGTTGGCCGAGGATACCGGTGGCGTGGGCTTCGTCCACCATCAGCCAGGCGCCGTATTTTTCCTTCAGCGCAACCATTCCCATGAGCGGTGCACAATCGCCGTCCATCGAGAAAATAGACTCGGTGATGACCAGAATGTGACGGGTGACCATGGATGAGTTACGCGCAGTTGAAGTTGCCCACCTCAACTTGTCCTCCAAATCCTCCAGGTCGTTGTGGGCAAAGACGCGCAGCTTCGCGCCCGAGAGCTTCGCGCCGTCCACGATGCAGGCGTGGACGAGCTTGTCGAGGATGAGGATGTCGTCCTTGCCGCACAGTGCGGTGATGGTGCCGCCGGCGGCGGCGTAGCCGGTGGCAAAGGTCAGCGCGGCTTCGGTCCGCTTGAAGGCGGCCAGCGATTCTTCCAGTTCGTGAAAGGGCGCGAGCGAGCCGCAGATGAGCCGCGACGCACCGGCCCCGGCGCCGAATTTTTCCACGGCTGCGATGGCGGCGGCTTTCAGCATCGGATGGCTGGCAAGACCGAGATAGTCGTTTGAGGAAAAATTTAAATACGGGTGGCCGCCGATTTGAATACGCGGACCCTGCGCCGAATCCACGCGCCGCAGTTCGCGAAACAAATTTTGTTCGCGCAGCGCGCTTAACCGGCGGTTTGATTCGTCAGCAAACGAATGCATTTGGTCACAGATAAACACAGATGCCCACCAATGGAAAGCAGGCGTGTCACGTTGGCGGCGGAATGGTCCAGCGGCCATTGATCATGCTGGCCGCGACATTCCCGGTGTGAGCGATGACGGCCTGAACCGCGTCGGCGATTTTTTCCGAGCAGGGCAGAGCGATCAGGTCGGCATAACTATTCCGGGCCAGTTCGCCGATCTGGCCGCCCAGACCAAGGGCGCGGGCACCGTTGAGGGTGGCCATTTCCAAAATGGTCGCGGGAGAAACTGCTTTGTCGGCGACAGCCAGCGCGCGCATCTCGGCGAACATATCCAGTTCTGGCGTTTGCTTTCCGGCTTTGCGAACGGTCGCCAGGCTGTCGGTGCCGAGACACAGGTTGACGCCGGCGTTGAGGAGGCGTTCGCGCTCGAATTGCGGGTGGCGAAAATAGTCATGGCTGCGCGGACAGTGGACAACGTGCGTTTGATTTTTGGCGAGCAGGGTGGCGTCGCCACGCGCGAGGCAGTTGACGTGAACGGCGAGCACGTTTTCACCAAGCAGACCGTGCCGGGCCAGGTGAGCGACGGGCGAGCCGAGGCCGCAGTCGGAGGGATCACGACCGTTGCGCTTGAGCCAGTCGTGCATCGCGCCGCGCGCGTGCTGGAACATCTCAAATTCCGGCACGGACTCGGCGACGTGGATGCTGACGCGCCATTTATTTTTTTGCGCGGCGCGGGCGGCGAGGCGGAGCAGCTCGGGTAGGGTGGAGTAAGGGGCGTGCGGCGACAGCATCGCCCGGTTGCGGCCCTGCCCCAGCGTGGCGATTTTTTCGATGGCCTCGCGCAAGATCTCCTGTGGCGCGCGGCGTGCCTTGATGCCGGTCATTTCCAAAAATGAAAAGACCCGCAGCGGCGTGGCGTCCCAGACTTCCGGCAGCAAATCCGGCATGACCTCGATGTCGGCGACGGTCGTGGTGCCGCTTTTCAGAAGCTGGTGCGCGCCCCGCAGCCAGGAGCGGGCGTAGTCGGAATAGGTCCACGCGGTTTTGGCGGCGGTGATGGCGCCGATCCAGTCCACGAAGTTTTTGGGCGGGCTGAGTTCTCCCGCCATGTCGGTGTAGTCGAGGTGGCCATGCGCGTTGACGAGGCCCGGCAGCAGGGTCACCTCGCCCAAGTCCCTCACTTGTTTGCATTGGTGCGGCCGCAAATCCTTCCAGGCCGTCACCGACTGGATTTTATTGCCCGCAATGAAAACCGCGCCGTCCTCGATGGGCGGCGCGGTGACGGGCAGGACGATTCTGGCCCGTAAAATCATTTAATCGGCTTCCTGGCGGATCCGTTTGGTTTTGGCGCCCACCTTGTGTTTCTTCGCCTTGAATTTACTGTGACGCTTGCGGATCTGCTGTTCGATTTTTTTGACCACGGCGTCAATCGCCGCGTAGAGATCGTTTTCAACATCCTTGGCAAACAAGTCGGGGCCGCGGACGCCCAGCCGAATGGAGCAGCTGAATTGCTTTTCGGCCACCCGCGTGTGGTCGTGTTCCAGGATGACGCGCGCGTCCACAATGCGCTGGTCCATCTGGTCCAGCTTGTCCAGCTTGGCGATGACATGATCTTCAATGGCCTTGGTCAGCGTGACGTTGTGCGTGGAAAGAATAAGTTTCATGCAAAAAGAATGCGTCGCCGGGGCGCAAAAATCCAGTTTTTCCTTTGATGAAAAGTTCGACAGCCGGATTCATGCCAAAATCACTTGAGATTTCGCCGATTTGGGGCATACTCGCGCGCAGATGGGACCAGGCTTACAACTTTCGCAACGGCTGACGCAGTCGCTGGTGCTGGCGCCACAGCTCCAGCAGTCGCTGGCTTTACTCCAGGCGCCGTCGCTGGAACTCAAGGCGCTCGTCCAACAGGAACTCCAGCAAAACCCCGTCCTCGAGGAAATTTCCGAGCAGGAACTGGACGCCCGTGACAAATCGCCGGGCAGCGACGACGGCGAGACGCCGATCACGCCGGATTTCGCCGAGCCGCCGGAGGACGTGAAATTTGACGCCGCCGCCGAACGCCTGGCCAACGATCCCGTGGACGATTTTCAGGCGGAATTTGAGAAGCTCGTCCAGATGGACCAGGACTGGCGCGACCATTTTTCGCAGACCAACGTGGTGACACGCTCGTCCGCCGAGGACGAGGAACGGCGCGAGTTCATGTTCAACTCCATCACCGTCGAGGCGTCGCTCGCGCAGCATTTGCTGGAGCAGGTGCGCGACACGGACTTGAATGACGAAGACCGCGCCATCGCCGAGCTGCTTATTGGCAACATTGACGACTACGGCTACCTCATGGCCACCGTCGAGGAACTGGCGGCGACCGCCAACCTGCCGGTTGAAAAAATTCTCTCGGTGCTCAAAGTCGTCCAGGGATTCGAGCCGGCGGGCGTCGGCGCGCGCGACCTGCGCGAGTGCCTGCTGATCCAGCTCGAACGCGCCGGCAAGACGGAAACCATCGAGTATCGCATCATCCGCGACCACATGGACGCGCTGGGCAAGCGTAAAATTCCCGACATCGCCCGCGGCACCGGACAGCCGGTGGACGAGATTCAGAACGCGCTGGCCCGTATCGCCCGGCTGGAACCGCGCCCCGGCCGCGCCTTTTTGCCGGTGGTCGAGCAATATGTCGCGCCGGAGGTGTTCGTGGCGAAGAACGGCGAAGATTTCACCGTCACCACCAACGACGAGCAGATTCCGCACCTGCGCATCAGCAATGTCTATAAGGATTTGATGTCCGCCGGCGAGAACAACGCCGAGGTGAGAAATTACATCCGTGAAAAAATCCGCGCCGGGAAATTTCTCATCAAGAGCCTGCACCAGCGGCAAACGACCATCTGCAACATTGGCAAGGAAATCGTCAAGCGCCAGCGCGAGTTCATGGAGAAGGGCGTCGCGCACCTCAAGCCCATGACCATGTCGCAGGTGGCCGACGCGGTGGGCGTCCATGAAACCACCGTGAGCCGGGCGGTCTCCGGCAAATACATCGAGACCCCGCAGGGCGTGTTCGAGATGAAATACTTCTTCACCGCCGGCCTGCAAAACGCCCACGGCGCGGACGTTTCCAACACCAGCGTCAAGGACATGATCGCCGAGATTTTTAAGAACGAGAACACCGCCAAGCCGCTGTCTGATCAGGAGGTGGTGAAGATGCTAACCGCGAAGGGCATCAACATCGCCCGCCGCACCGTGGCGAAATACCGCGACGAACTGGGCATCCTGCCGTCCAATCTGCGCCGGGTTTATTGAAACGGAATTTTCGCGCGCCGCCGGCACTGCGGGAAATGTCGTCTGCAGACTTTCGGCGTCTCATCCTTCCCTATTCTCTGCGCTTCCTTTAGAAATGGCGCGTGACGGCGCTGCCCTTGACGGGATGCTCGAATTTCCTGCCGCAGGCGCGGCCGGTGCGCGGGCGTTCTCCGGAGGCCATAAAATTATCTTTGCCGTTTTTCCAAATCCGTCACTGCGCTGGTCACGCCGCCGTCCATGAGCAGGCGACGTTCTTTGGAGCGGGTTTCGCCCACGGCGGTCACGCGGATGGCCGCTTCGTCGGTCACGGGACATTCGTGCTCGCAAATGCCGCAGCCGATGCACAGCGCCGGGTCCATGTAGGGCTGGCGCAGCGTGATGGGGTTGCCGTCGCGTTTGATGATGGTGACTTCGCGCGAGAAAATAGCCTTGGGCGACACGGGACAAACCTCCTCACAGACGACGCACGGCGTTTCCATCGCCCACGGCAGACAGCGGCCACGGTCAAAGAACGCGGTGCCCAGCTTGATCGGGCCTTCCTTGGCAAACGGCCCGGTGCCGGTTTTTTCCTCGATGGAAATCCGCTGGATCGCGCCGGTGGGACAAACCTGGCCGCAGAGCACGCAGTTCACGTCGCACGCGCCGAGTTTCATGTCGAGAATCGGCGTCCAGATGCCTTCGAGGCCGGATTCCATCAACGCCGGTTGCAACACATTTGTCGGACAGGTGCGGATGCACTGGTCGCATTTGATGCAGCGGTCGAGAAAATCTTTTTCCTCCACGGAGCCGGGCGGGCGGATGACTTTTTTATCGTAGTTGCGGTCGCTCGCGCCGGATGTGCGGGCAAAGGCATAAAAGCCGAGGCCGACCAGCGTGCCGAGAAACGCGCGGCGCGCGGGCACCACGGGCGCGGTGATTTCGCGCTCCAGCTTCGGCAAAAACTTGAACGAAATCGCGTCCTCCGGGCAGTCCTCAATGCAGTTGAAGCAGACGAAACATTCGCTCTTGCGAAGTTGCGTGTGCGGGTCGGAAGCGCCTTCGCAGCTTTTCAGGCAAAGATCGCAGTCCACGCATTTCGTCGGGTCGCGGTCAATGCGCCAAAGCGCCGCAGTTGAAAGCGTTCCCAAAAAAGCGCCGAGCGGACATAGCACGCGGCAGAAAAAGCGCGGGATGACCACATTCATGCCGACGAGGAACAGCAGGATAAAGCCAACGACCCACGCGCCGACGTGAAAATATTGCCGGACGTAAATGGACGACGGCACAAACAGATTGATCATCGGCAGAATGACCACGCTCATCGAGCGGTGAAACAAGCAGATGGGATCAAGCCAGCCGATTTGCAGCGTGTGGCAAAACGCCGCGACGATCATCGCGATGAGGATGACGTATTTCAGCGAATACAACTTTTTGTAGCGGTTGGCCTCGATGCGCTCGCGTTCCTCCGCGCGGCGTTTGCCGAGCAGCCAGCCGGTGAAGTGATGCAGAATGCCGTAAGGACAAATCCAGTTGCAGAAAATGCGCCCGAATAGCAGTGTCGGAATGATCAGCAGCAGACTCCACAGCAAGCCCATATAAACGGTGTGCGTGGTGATGGCCGTGGCGAACGCGACGAGCGGATCAAGTTCGAGAAACAGCGACACGGGATAGCCCTTGAGATAGCGCAGGTCGGTGACGAAGACGAAAAACAAAAACAGCGCGAAGAAAAACACCTGCGCCACGCGGCGGACGTTGCGGAGATTCAAAATATCTTTCATCGAAATCATTCGTCGCGTTTTTTAGAAAAAATTTCCCGCACTTCCACCGAAACCCGCTCCGGAGACCAATCGGGATGGAGACTTTGAATGAAGGCGGCCTTGTGCTTTCGGGCCGTCCAGTAAAGTTGGCGTGCCGCGTGCCAGCGCTGCGCCGGAGCCAGTCGCCGCGATACGGCAATCTGTTCGGAGCTGGCCTGTTCGTCTGGCAGGAAATCAACTTTCACAGCCGCCAATGTTCGCCAGTCTCATTTTCAAAGCAAATGCTTTTTCTACATCAATTTATTTAAAATGAAACTTGACTTGCGACAGCTTTTCTCCAAATCAATTTCTCAACGACATGGGCGATTCACTAACATCAGTGAACTTCGGCAACGCGCAATAAGCGGCGGAAATCTTTTTGTGCCCGACAGAGGACTGGCCACCCTACCTTTCGCGTAATCTTTATGAGAGCAACTCCCTATCGTCGCTGGCGCTGACAATCTTTTGGAGCACGGTTACGGCAGAACGCATTCTTTTGCCACCATTGAAAAATGGCTGCCGGAAAAACTCGTCTGCCAAATTCTGCCGCTCGTCGTCACGGCTGCATTGATCGCCAGCGCGGGCGCGCCAAAAACAAATCCGATTCTCGGCGTTTTGACTTTCGCGCTCGCGGGACTGGGCTGTTCCGCGCTGCTGCCGTTGACGACTAGTTTTGGCCAGAAGGAACTGACCACCATTGCCGCCTCCCTGGCGGGCGGATTGATCGCGTTTTACCAGATCGGCTACGGTATCGCGGCGTTTGGCGTCGGCCCGTTGCAAACGGCGGGATGGGATTTGAAAAATATCTACGGCGGAACCGCAGTTGTCGCCGCGGCGATGGCTGTGTTATCTTTCGCGGTCACGCGCAAGGCGGGCATGACGAAATAAAATTAGCTCAATCATTAACCCCATCAACCAAGGAAAAAAATTATGAGTCTGAAAGGCAAAGTCGCCATCGTCAGCGGCGGCAACAGCGGCATCGGTATGGCCATCGTGCTGGAACTCGCCCGGCAGGGCGCGAACCTCGTCATTGATTACGTCGCGCATCCTGAAGCCGAGTTGGAACTGGAAAAGCAGGTTCACGCGCTGGGCGATTGCGTCATCGGCGTGAAGGCCGACGTCAGCCAGGTCGGCGACCTGCAAAATCTGTTTGCCGCCGCCGTGAAGGAATTCGGGCGGGTGGACATCATGGTCAACAACGCCGGCGTCGAGACGCGCACGTCCATTCTCGACACCACCGAGGCGCAGTATGAGAAGGTGATGAGTATCAATCTCAAGAGCGCGTTTTTCGGCACGCAACTGGCCGCCCAGCAGATGATCAAGCAGGGCGGCGGCGGACGCATCATCAACATTACGTCCGTGCATGAAGATTGGCCGATGCCTGGAAATGCTGCCTATTGTCTTTCGAAAGGCGGCATGCGCATGTTGACGCGCACGGCGGGTGTGGAACTTGCGCCGCACAACATCCTCGTCGTCGGCGTCGGCCCTGGCGCCGTCGCCACGCCGATCAATCTCTCGACCATGCAAAACCCGGAACTGTTGAAAAAACTGAATGCCGCTATTCCGCTCGGACGCATGGCGCGACCGGAAGAAATCGCGAGCCTCGTAGCGTTTCTGGCTGGCGACGGCGCCAGCTACATGACGGCGACAACCATTTTTGCCGACGGCGGCATCATGCACTGCAGCCCGGGACTTTAAGCCGAACGCGCTGGAATTTGAATTTGGCACGAACTGGGCGAGGTATTCACCCTTCGCAGGCGATGTGTTCGGCACCGCGCTGGCGACGGCAGGCAATTTTGTGTTCTTCCTCGAATCCGATTTTTCTCACGGTGTTGCTGTTCAGCTGGAACCAGGCCGTGCGGAAAACACATTTTTTTTGACGTGCATGATTTGGCTTGGCGCGCATCTCAGCGCGGTGTGGATTATCGCGTAAATTTCTGGATGCAAACTCCTGCCGGCTATCACATCGTCGGCACGCGCTTTCGCGAGCCGGCGGAGAGCATCGATTTCTGGCAACTCATTTTCACACCATTTGCGGCTGATGGCTCTGTTCTTGATGCACGGTGCAATCTATGACGTGATGAAAATGACCTGAAAAGGCGGCCAATGATGGAAAGTGGCCCGACAATGGCCCCGCGCCCGGACCAGCAAAAACCCTATGGAACAATGGATTCGGGAGAAAAACTGCCCGGCCCACTGAAGATTCCAGCTGATCATTTCAGCGCAAAGAATGGCAACAGCAGCCACCTGCAGCAAGCCGGAATTATTGGAGTGATTGAAAACGCCGCGTTACCGATTTTGCCATTTCTCGAACGCGGTTTAAAAAATGAGAATGTAAAGTCCAAGTCCATTCACAGATGATTTCAGTGATGCTTTCAACGTAGTCAGCACAATCGCCGGCCGTCGCTCCGGCCACAGTGGAAGCGGCGGAAACAGTGGTGCCAAAAGCGGACGATTTGCAGAGAAAACTGGCCAAAACCGCCGGCGGTCTCCTTGCCGCTTCTGAAAAAGTGTTCGCCACCGCCGTTGCTCTAGCCGCGCCGGCAGTTTCCTGGTCGGTGATCAACGCCATTCGCCGCGCCGGTAATCGGCCATCCGCCAGCGGAGAAACGGCGTGGAATGTTTCGGGGTGGCTTTATTCCGTAGCCGCCAATGGGCGTTGAAATCCTTTTCCAGCTTTTGCAGTTCGTGGATGCCTTGCTGCGCCAGCCTTTTTGCTTCCCGCGATTTTCCGGCCGCAACCGCCTGCTGCCAGCGCATAAAGTGGCAGGACTGCGCCGCCATCCGCGCCGCCAAATCCAACTCCCACGCAAGCCGATTGCCGGCGGCAGATTTTGGTTTTGCCTGCGCCAGAATCCGGCGCTGCTTTTGGATTTCCGCCATCGTTGCGCGGACTTTTTCCGCCGGAATCCTGGCGAACCATTTCAAACCGTTCCGGCAAAATAATTCGCGCGCCGCCGGTTTGGGCGCGGCGATAACGGTGCCGAGTGGCGTTTCGTTCACAGCTTTCACGCCGAGTTTTTGGTGGACGAAGCCAAGCCCCAGCGCCGCCGCCGCAATTTTGCCGGTGGCGTCGGCAAACACCTCGCGGCTCAAAACCCGGGCGAGAATTTTTTCATCCAGAGCGCTGGCGTTCCACGCCAGCGCCGCGCCGGCGGCAAACAGCGGCCAGCTCACCGCCGGCGGCTGCGGATGCCCGCCGTCGCCCCAGTCGGTGTTGAGCAAACCGATGGCGCCAAACTTCTTGCCGGCCTTTGCCGCCGCGCGGAGATTGGCGAGGGCGTTGTCATGCCTGCCAATGAGCGTTTGCCAGGTCGAAGTGCCGGGACAAACGTAAAACGGCCTCTGCGCCTTGGCAAACTGCGCGGCTTCCTTTTCGAACGGATGATCGGCCTCGTAACCCCAGTTCAGCGCGATCATGTTTTTTGGCAGTTCGCGGATGAGCGCCGGATATTTCAAAATGATGTCGCCCCAGAACATCATGGTTTTCCCGCGCCCCAAAACCTCCCGATGCAGTTGTTTGATGAAGTCGAGATAGACGCGGCCCTGGCCTTTCCGTTCGCAAAGCCGTTGGCTTTGGCCCCGGCCCAAATCCCAAGGCTCGTCGCCGCCGACATTGAAAAACCCGCTGGAAAAACTGGGTAGCAATTCGTCATATAAACCGCGCAGGAAGGGCAGGGTGCCGGGATGATTCGGCGCGAGTGTGGTCGGCCGGCGGACAAATTCGCCGCCGGCGTCCTCGTAAGGCCCGGAAATCTCGGCGAGTTTCCTGAGTTGGGGATGTTCCAGGAACTGGCGCAAGTGGCCGAAGGAATTCTGGTTTGGAACCAGATCAATGCCGAGTTCGCGGCAGCGCGCGTCGAGGATTTTGATTTCCTTTGCCGTGAGCGCGCCCCAGCTTTGCCAGACGGCTTTGTATTTGCGATAGGCAAACGTGTGTTCGGTGTAGAGTTGCAGCTCGTTGATTTTGAGATCCGCCAGCTTTTCCGCAAGGTCGAGCAACGTCGCCAGCTTCGGCACGCGGCCGCGCGAGATGTCCAGCATCAGGCCGCGCCGCGCAAAATCCGGCCAGTCGCGGATTTCGACGCACGGCAGCTTGCGGCCGTATTCGCGGAACAGTTGCCGCAGCGTCGCCAGCGCGGCGTGAACTCCGGCGGTTTTCTGGAAATGAATTTCAATTCCGCTTTTGGAGATCGTCAACGTGTAATATTCGGGATGATTTGTAGGAGACGACGTGAGGAGTCTCTGTCTGGTCTTTGATTCAGCTTGAGCCTCCTTACGTCGGCTCCTACTTTTAATTTGGACGATTTTGACGGCGGAGAGCCAATCGCCTTCCGGCAAAAGAAAAATCCCCGGTCGCCGGATGAGCGAGCGGGGATGCGGGAGCAGATTCATCGGCGAATTTACTTCGCCGCAATCATGCCGCTATTGCGCGCGTAATTGAACAGCCCGCCGGCGTCCACCACCGGCCGCACATCGCCCAGCGGTTTGAACGGGTAAACTTTGCCAGTGGCCTTGGCCGTCACCGTCGCTGCGTCGAGGTCCACCGTCACCACGTCGCCGGTCTTGAGGATGTCGCAGAGGCGGTCGGCGCATTCGCAGGGATAAAGCTCGCCGGTAGCCACGCAGTTGCGGAAGAAGATGCGGGCAAAGCTCTCCGCCAGCACGACTTGGCAGTTCGCCGATCCCAGCGCGATGGGCGCGTGTTCGCGCGAGCTGCCGCAGCCGAAATTTTTGCCGGCGACCACAATGGGATAGTCGCTGTCCATCTGGCCTTCCTTGACGTAGCGGTTCGGGTAAAGCGAAGCCGGCAGGCCGTCGAGCGCATGGCTGCCGAGCTTCTCGTATTCCTCGGCGATGGTCGGCACGAGATTCAAAAACTGCGCCGAAATAATCTGGTCGGTGTCAATATTGTCGCGCACCACATAAACGGGGCCGGTGAAAACAGATTTCGTCATGCCCTAAATCTGCCGCTTGCCGGCGCAGTTTTCAATTAAATTTCAATGGCTGACCGGTCCGGCGGCGGGGGTTTCTGCCCGCGTTGGCGCAGCACGATAACCGCCGCCGTGCAGGCGGTCCACGTGGGCAGGTCTTCCAGCAGCGGCACCAGTTCCACGACAAAGGTGGGCAGAAATAAAACGTGAAAGCCGAGGAGGCGACTAAGCACAATCATGGTCATGCAATCAATCGCCTGATCCAGAAACACCCAGCCGAGCGGGCCGAGCAGGAGTTGGCCGCCGTCCGCCGCCAGCGCCACGGCGAACGCGGCGAATATCCGGGGCCGGGTGACCGGCGGGACGCGCAACAGAAATTTGAGTTTGCCCGGAAATTTCACCCGCCAGATTAAAACCAATCCGCTTGCCGCGTCCAAGCTTGTTTCTTAAAGTGTCGCGTGCTCGACATCAAATTGATCCGCGAAAAGACCGAGTTTGTCCGCACCCGCCTGGCCACGCGCGGGGCAGGGGACGAGACGAAAATTGATGAATTAATGAAGCTCGACGAGCTTCGCAGAAGCCGTTTAGCGAATGTTGAAAAGCTCAAAAGCGAGCGCAATCGTGCTTCAAAAGAAATCGGCGCCTTGATGGCTCAAAAGAATGTCGCAGATGCTGAAATCAAAAAGCAGCATGTTCGCGACATCAATGCCGCGATTGAAAAGCTTGATAAAGAGGCTTCTGAAGCTGAATTGGCGCTCAATACGATGATGCTGCAGTTGCCCAATCTCCCGCACGAAACGGTGCCGTCAGGCCGGACGGCGGAGGATAATCCGGAGATCCGGATGCACGGCGCGAATGTTGATTTCGCCTTCAAGCCGAAAACGCACGTCGAACTTTGCGAGGCG
This sequence comes from bacterium, assembly GCA_021780905.1. Taxonomy (GTDB): domain Bacteria; phylum Verrucomicrobiota; class Verrucomicrobiia; order Limisphaerales; family UBA11358; genus UBA11358. The sequence goes on along the minus strand of JAJXXW010000085.1, from coordinate 26,094 downwards.
CTCAAGCTGGTGGATTTTGCCCGCGCGGCGAAACTCTCCGGCAGCGGCTTTCTGCTCTACACGAACTGGGGCGCGCGGCTGGAACGGGCGTTGATCCAGTTTCTGCTGGATTTGCACATCACAGAACATGACTACACCGAGGTGTCACCGCCGTTCATGGTGGGCGAACAGTGCATGGTGGGCGTGGGTCAGTTTCCAAAGTTCAAAGACCAATACTACGGCGTGGCGGAAGGCGGCCGCGCTGAGGAGCTGGGGAAATTATATTTGATTCCCACCGCCGAAACGCCGGTGGCGAACATTCATCGCGAGGAAATCCTGACTGAGAAACAGTTGCCGATCAAATACTGCGCCTACACGCCGTGTTTCCGCGGCGAGGCGGGCGCGGCGGGCGTCGGCACGCGCGGGATGATCCGCGTGCATCAGTTCGACAAGGTGGAGCTGATCAAAATCGTGAAGCCGGAACATGGCTACGACGAATTAGAAAAGATGGTGGCGAACGCGGAGAAAGTTTTGCAACTGCTCGGCCTGCATTATCGCGTTATCATGCTCTGCACCGGCGACATGGGTTTCGGCAGCGCGAAGACCTATGACATTGAAGTCTGGGCGCCGGGGCAGGGGAGCTATCTCGAAGTTTCGAGCTGCTCGAACTGCGAAGATTTCCAGGCGCGCCGGATGAACCTGCGCTTCAAGACGGAGACCGGCGAGAATAAATTTCCGCACATCCTGAACGGGAGCGGCACGGCGCTGGCGCGGCTTTTTGTGGCGCTGATCGAGACGCATCAGCAGGCGGATGGCAGCGTGCTGATTCCACAGGCGCTACAACCGTATTTAAAAACCGACCGCATTTCGTCATGAGCACATTTATTTGCGGCATAAAATTGACGCGGTTATCGGTTTGCGGCGCGTAAGCCTGGACCGTAAATTCATGAACATCTTGCTCGCCAGCAGCGAACTGTTTCCATTCTCGAAAACGGGCGGCTTGGCGGACATGGTGGCGGCACTGGCACGGGCGCTGGCCCACGCGGGACACGAGGCGCGCGTGGTCACGCCGCTGTATCGGGGCATCCGCGAAAAGTTCCCGGCGTTGCGCAAGGTGGACTGGTATTTTGATTTGCCGCTAGGTTTGAAATCGGTTCAAGCGGAATTGTGGGAGCTGGATGCTGCGCGCGGGCTGAAGATTTATTTCGTGGATCATCCGGGGTATTTCAACCGAGCCGGAATCTATTTGGAAAATCATTTCAACTACGCCGACAACGCCGAGCGGTTCGTCTTTTTTTCCAAGTGCGTTATCCATCTGGCGCGCTATTTGCCGTGGCGGCCGGATGTGGTTCACGTCCACGACTGGCAGACGGCCTTGGTGCCGGCCCTGATCTTACAGCAGAAAAATGAAGGGTGGGGTAGCCCCCCGCCGACCTGCCTGACCATACATAATCTTGCGTATCAGGGCGTCTTTCCGGCCGAAGCCTTTGCGCTGACCAACCTGCCGGCGGATTATTTTGCGCCGGACGGCGTGGGCGCGGAGTTTTTCGGTCTGCTGAACTGCCTCAAGGCGGGCATCGCCTATGCCGATTTCATCACCACGGTCAGCCCGCGTTACGCCCGCGAAATCACCACGGAAGAATTCGGCTGCGGGCTGGACGGGCTGCTGCGCCGGCGCCAGAAACAGCTCGTCGGTATCCTGAACGGCGTGGACTACGGCGAATGGAACACGACGAAAAATCCCCATCTCGTCCAAGCCTATTCGGTCGGACGCCTTGCAGGGAAAAAAGTCAACAAGGCGGAGCTGCAAAAGTATTTTAACTTGCCGGCGGATCCGGCCACCCCGCTCTTTGGCACGATTTCGCGGCTGGCGGAGCAGAAAGGCATGGATATCCAGCTCGGCGCGCTGGCTGAAATGCTCAACAGCCGGTTGCAGTTTGTGTTGCTTGGCAGCGGCTCGCCGGAATACGAACGCGGCTATCTGGAACTGGCCCGCCATTTTCCCGGCAAGGTCGCCGTGCGATTCGGTTACGACGAGACGCTGGCGCACCGGATCGAGGCCGGCTGCGATTTCTTCCTAATGCCGTCCCGGTTTGAACCGTGCGGCTTGAACCAGATGTATAGTTTGCGTTACGGAACCATTCCGATCGTGCGCGCCACCGGCGGCCTTGACGACAGCGTCATTGATTGGACACAAAACCCGCGGCTGGCCACCGGCATCAAATTTTCTGAATACACGGCACGTTCACTGGCCAAGGCCATCCGCAAGGCGCTGGTTTTGTTCAGCCAGACCAAGCTGTTTGACAATTGCCGACGCAACGCCATGCGGGCAGATTTTTCCTGGGAAAAGACTGTTCACAATTATCTGGATGCCTATCAGCAATGCGCCAATCCAAAAAAACCGCAAAAGCTTACGGTTTAATTAAATATAACAAACATTGTTAATCGTTTATTAAATTCCTGAAAAATACCTCAACCGATCTCCCTCGCCGCTATTAGTTTGGTGGTATGTCTGATGCTGGTAATCTGCCGGGAAAAATGTTTTTATTTGTGTCGGCTCGGTTGGACGGCGAAACTGGAGGTGGAAATGGCAAACGGCAAATCAATTTTATATGTCGACGACGACGCGGTGTCGCTGACCGCGTATAAAAATGTATTGGAACGGGAAGGCTATGTTGTCACCCTCGCGACCGATGGTGTGGAAGCGTTGAAATGCCTTCACAAGGCTTCGTATGATTTGATGATATTGGATCTGGCAATGCCGCGCTTGAACGGTGTCGAGGTTTTGAAGTTCATGCATCCCCATCCCAAGCTGCGAGATGTGCCGGTGGTGGTGTTCTCCGGCCATATTAATTTGAAGGACAGCGAGCAGGCTCTGGTTGAGAATGTTCAGGGCAAACTCTTAAAACACGCCTGCACCATTGATGAATTTGTTAATACGGTGAATATCGTCCTGCTACGGGCGAACTTGGTGAATGCGCCCCATTCCGAGCCGGCTGAACCGGCGAAAAAAAACCAGGCCGCCGTTCCCGAATCGGCTTTCATTCAAGAACTGCAAAACCAGCCCCAGGTCGTCTGCGCCTGGACCAGCCGCATCAAGGTCAACAATGAATGGATCACCATTACGGAGTTTTTGTCCAAGCATTTGAATATGCCCGTCTCCCACGGCATCTCGCCCTATGCCATGGAGCGGATGCTTAAAGGCGATGATCCCGAGCCGCCGCCGGCGGGTTAGTCCAGTCGGTTGTAATTCCCCGATAGCTCCGCCGCCATCCAGCGGGGCAAAAGTCGGGCGACGACTCCAGCCAGAATTTTATTCGCGCATCCCGGCACGGATAAAGTCTTGCCGCGCCGAAAGTCCTCGTATCCAATCCGGGCCACCTCGGCCGCCGCCATTTTACGGGCGTGAACTTTCCGCGTGCGGTGACTGCGGGCGACCTGGGAAAAATTGGATTCCGTCGGCCCCGGGCACAAGTTCGTGACGGTCACGCCCGTCCCGCGCAATTCCACCCGCAGTGCCTCGCTGAACGACAGCACGAACGCCTTGCTCGCATAATAGACGGCCATGTTTGGCCCGGGAAAAAAGCCGGCCACGGAACCGACGTTCAGGATGCCGCCGCGCCGGCCTTCCACCATGCCGGGCAGCAACCAACCCGTGAGCGCCACCAGCGTCGCGATGTTTACCTGGACAATTTCCAGTTGCCGGGCCAGCGGCAGTTCCGCGAACGCTCCGTGCAGGCCGAAGCCGGCGTTGTTGACCAGCACATCCACGGCGGTTCCCCTGCCCTTCAGTCCGTCAAAAATCTTTTGCGCCGATTCAGGCCGGGCCAAATCCGCTGGCAACACTTGGACTTCAATCGCCTGGTCGCGCCGGAGTTCGGCGGCGAGCTTTTCCAGCGCCGCCGTGTTGCGCGCGACGAGAATCAGATTTGACTTCTCTGCCGCAAAGCATTTCGCCAGCTCGTGTCCGATGCCCGATGAGGCGCCGGTGATTAAGACCTGTTCCGCGTTCATGGCTTTGTGTTCCCGGTCCGGCATTGGGCCACTTCACCTGAACCCGGAACGCCGAATTGCTAACATAAATCATTCGTTGCCCCAGCCGAACCGCTCGGTGATGGGCCAATAGACGAAGAACGATTTCCCGATGACATTTTCCGCCGGGAACCCGCCCCACGCCCGTGAATCGAAGCTGTTGCAGGTGTTGTCGCCCATCACCATGTAACGGTTGCCGTCATTGTGGTAAATCGTTGCGGCATCCGGAAAATTCGGGGCCAGGTTCGGATACAGCCCGTAAGTGTGGGCGACCGTGCCATTGACGTGGCCGGAAAACTGGCTTTCCTTCGGGGGCTGGTCCGGATTGAAGCCATAGACTCGCGCGAAGTGCGGCGTGCCGGCATCCAGCCGCACGCCATTGATGATCAAGTGCCGGTCATCGCCGATCTGCACCTGCTCGTCGGGCAGCGCCACCAGCCGTTTGATGTAAAATTGGTCCTGCGGCATCTGCGGATGATCAATGCCCTTGGTCGCAAACACAATGATCTCGCCCCGCACCGGCTTGCGGAAATTATACGTCAACCGGTCCACAAACAAATGGTCGCCGGCGCTCACCTTCAACTTCACCACGTCCTCGCCCTTGTGATAAAAATGTCCCGGCACCAGGCCCGCCCGCCGCATCAGCGTCTGCTCACCCAGGTCCGGCGGAAACCAAATGGTTTGCGTCGTGCCGCCAATCGTGATCGTCTGCTTGATGTTAAAAATCAAAAACTTCATCGGCCCGCTGACCGCCTCGATCACGCCGTCATTCGGCGCGACGAAATGGATGTAAGAGTCGCCGTGCAGCCACGCTTGGACACGCGCCCAGCCGTTCGGAATTTCCAGCGCGGCGCTGGCCCGGGCCTGTTCCCGGATTTCGGAATCAATCCGGCTCTGGTCGCCCGTCCAAAGGTCAATCTTCGTGTAGTCCGGCACCGACTGCACCCCGAACAGTGTCGGTTGCATCGAGCCGGTCGGGATCTTGAACGGTTGGAGGAAAAACGTGCGAATGCCCATCGCCACCGCCAGCGCCACCAGCAACACCTCCACGTTCTCCCGCCACGCCGCGTGCGGATAGGGCTTCAGGTTCTTCTCGCCGGCAAACTGCAATTCCTCCGCCGCAAGACGGATTTTGCCGGTGTGTCCTTCCCCGATGGCTGCCGCCAACCCGTCCAGCTTCGCCTGCACCGCGCCAATAGCCACCGGCGCCAGCACATCGCGCTGCGCTGATAGCAGCCGGCGATAATGTTTGGCCACCGCTGTCGCTTCGCGCACGGCCTTGGACATGAACCAGCGTAAAATAGTCATGAAATATCAAATTACGAATTTCGACGGCGGAATTAAAGACAAGATTCCGGTTTAAAAAATAAGTCTTACTTGAATTTGATCTTGGCCGGCAGGAACAGGAGACCGATGCCGCCGATGATGAGCATCAGTCCGACCGGGCCGAGTTTGACCCACGGAATGTCGTTCACCGGCCGGCCTTGCGACCTCAACGCCGCGATGGTCAGAAACAACCCCAGCGGAATCATCACGAAACCGAGCGCGCGATACCATTTGTTCTTGGTCATGTTGATTTCAAATTACGCATCACGCCTTGAGCACCTCGATGAAGGCTTCCTGCGGGATGTTCACGTTGCCGATGGATTTCATGCGCTTCTTGCCTTCTTTTTGTTTCTCCAGCAGCTTGCGTTTGCGCGAGACGTCGCCGCCGTAGCATTTCGCCGTCACGTCCTTGCGGAACGCGCTGATGACTTCCGAGGCGACAATCTTGCCGCCAATGGCCGCCTGGATCTTCACCTGGAACTGCTGGCGCGGAATGACCTCCTTGAGCTTCTCGGCGAGCGCCCGTCCCCTGCCCTCCGCCTTGGTGCGATGGACGATGCACGAAAAGGCATCCATCGGCTCGGTGTTCACCAGCATGTCCAGCTTCACCATATCGCTCTCCATGTATTCATCCGGCTCGTAATCCATCGAGCCGAAACCGCGCGTGATGGATTTGATACGGTCATGGAAATCAATCAGGATTTCGTTCAGCGGGATCAGGCTGGTCAGCATCACGCGGCGCGAGTCGAGCGTCTCGGTATGGTCCACGTTGCCGCGCTTCTCGGAAATGAGCGCCATCATGTCGCCAATGTTCTCGTTGGGGCAAATGACGAAGGCCTTCACCATCGGCTCCTCGATTTTCTGGATGTAAGTCACGTCCGGCAGGAAGGCGGGGTTGTCAATTTCCTTCATCGTGCCGTCGGACAGATAAACTTTATACACCACGCTCGGATAGGTGGCGATGATGTCCATGTCGTATTCGCGGCGCAACCGCTCCTGCACAATTTCCAGGTGCAACAAGCCAAGAAAACCGCACCGGAAACCGAAGCCCAGCGCGACGGACGTTTCCGAGGAATAGACGAAGGCGGAGTCGTTGAGCTTCAATTTCGACATGGAAGATTTCAACTGCTCGTAGTCGGCGGTGTTGATGGGATAAATCCCGCTGAATACCATCGGATGTATCTCCTTGAAACCGGGCAGCACGCCAGATGGATTGCGCGCATCGGTAATGGTGTCGCCCATCTTGACTTCCGCCGCACTTTTGATGTTCGCGGTGAAATAGCCGGTCTCGCCGACTTCCAGCTTTTCGCGGATGTAAGGTTTCGGATTGAAGCTGCCAACTTCCTTCACCTCGACATTTTTGCCGGAGTGCAGGAGCTTCACTTGCTGGCCGGCTTTCAATTCGCCGTTGAACACGCGGACGTGGGTGACGACGCCCTTGTAGGTGTCGAAGTAGGAATCAAACGCCAGCGCCTGCAAGGTCGGTTCGCCCGTCGGCCTTGGCGGCGGCACGCGCTCAATGATCGCCTCCAGAATGTCCTGGATGCCGATGCCCTGCTTGGCGCTGCACGGAATCGCCCATTCGCCCGGAATCGCCAGCACGTCTTCGAGCTGCTGCTTGGCCTGCGGCACATTGGCGTGGCCGAGGTCAATCTTGTTGATGACGGGAATGATCGTGAGGTTCAACTTCGCCGCGAGATGGTAATTCGCAACGGTCTGCGCCTCAACGCCCTGCGCGGCGTCAATCACCAGCAACGCGCCTTCGCACGCGCTCAAACTGCGCGAGACTTCATACGCAAAATCCACATGGCCGGGCGTGTCAATGAGGTTCAGTTCGTAGGTTTCGCCGTTGCGCGCCTGGTAAGTCATCGTGACCGGATGCGCCTTGATCGTGATGCCGCGTTCCTTTTCCAGATCCATCGCGTCGAGCAATTGCTCGGACATGTCGCGCGTGGCGATCGTGCCGGTCAGGTGCAGCAGGCGGTCGGACAGCGTCGTCTTGCCGTGGTCAATGTGGGCGATGATGCTGAAATTGCGTATGTGAGCGGCGTCCATTAGTTAAATCGTTCAATTATCAAATCGTTAAATCGGAATCCAGTCAATCGCTTGACCGCTCAACGATTCAACGAATCCGAGCGCGACAGGATAACGGGAAGCCGCTTGAAGAAAAGAAAATTTGACCGGCAGCGGCCCGACATATACGGCCAACGACGACGGCACAGTGACCGAGTCAGCGACCTCCGGCTTTGGCGGCGGCCGGCTTTTTAGCGGCCAGCGGGCTGGCCGGCAGAAGCACGGCCTTGTTTGTTTTGAGATACTTTTCGATGCTGCGGATGCTGCCGATGGAATTTGAAACCCGCACGGCGTTGTGCTTGCCGAGTTTGTAATGCACGAGAAGCTTGCCGAGCTGGGTCACTTGCAGCTTCGATTCCGCCATGTGCCACACCTGGCCGTCTGCCAACGGTTCCAGCGGCGCGCGCGCCGTGGGCTTGCTTTTAATCACGCTTAAATCTGGAATATAACCTGTGACTTAACCAGACAAATCCGCTTAAATATTTGTTTTAATTTACCAAAGGTCAGGCGGCGCGCAGTTTTAAAATCAAATCTTTACTCTCCAACGCATCACCGTTCGCCACAAAGATTTCGCCCACCACGCCGTCGGCCGGCGCATAGATGGTCGTCTGCATTTTCATGGCTTCGAGCGTCAGCAACTTGTCGCCCTTCACGACCTTCGCGCCCACGCTCACCGCGAGCGCGGTAACGAGGCCGGGAATTGGCGCGCCGACTTCGTTTTGCTTGGCGGCATCCGCTTTCACGCGCGCCTTGATGGTCGGCTTGGCGGACCGGTCCACGATGGCGAGCTGGCGCGTCATGCCGTTCAATTCAAAATTCACCTGCCGCTTGCCCTCTGCGTCCACGGCACCGATGTTGACCAGTCGGATAAACAGTGTTTTGCCAGACTCGATTTCCACGGAAATTTCCTGTCCCGGCTTCATCCCATAGAAAAACGCCGGCGTCGGCAGCGCGGACAAATCGCCGAAATTATTTTCGTTCTTCACGAACGCCGCGAACACTTCGGGATACATGATGTGGCTGAACACATCGTCGTCCGTCGCCGGACGCTTGAGTTTCACAGAAAGTTCCTCGGCGATTTTTTTGAAATTGAGCGGCTTCAAGGATTCACCCGGACGACCTTTCAGCGGCTTACGGTCGCCAAGAATGACGTGCTGCAATTTCTTCGGCCACCCCCCCAGCGGTTGCCCCAGACCGCCGCCAATCATATCAATCACGGATTCCGGGAACGGCGTCGCCCCAGGTTCGAGATTCAAAACATCCGCCGGCTTGATGCCGCGGGTGACGAGAAACATCGTCATGTCGCCAACCACCTTACTGCTCGGCGTCACCTTCACGATATCGCCAAAAAGCTGGTTGACCTCCGCGTAAGTCCGCGCAATCTCCGGCCAGCGGTGCGCGAGGCCCATCGAGGCGGCCTGCTCTTTGAGGTTGGTAAACTGTCCGCCGGGCATCTCGTGCAGATACACTTCCGCACTGCCGGATTTTGGCGCAGTATCAAACGGTGCGTAGTAGCCGCGCACCTGCTCCCAGTAATCCGCAAACTCATTCAGGGCGTCAAGGTCAAGGCCGGTATCGCGCTTGGTGAGTCGCAGCGCGGCGACGATGGAATTCAGATTGGGCTGGCTCGTGGAACCGCTCATCGAAGAAATCGCCAAGTCCGCAATGTCGACGCCCGCTTCCGCCGCGCTCAATACGCTTGCCGCCGCGATGCCGCTCGTGTCGTGCGTGTGGAAATGGATCGGAATGCTAATCTCTTCCTTCAAGGCTTTCACCAGCGCGCTGGCCGCCGCCGGCTTGCAAAGTCCCGCCATGTCCTTGATGGCGAGGATGTGCGCGCCCATCTTTTCCAATTCCCTTGCCAGCTTGACGTAATACTTCAGCGAGTATTTGTCGCGCTGCGGGTCGAGAATGTTGCCGGTATAACAAATCGCCGCCTCGCAAATCGCGTGCGTTTCTTGCACCGCGTCCATCGCGACGGTGAGGTTGGGCAAATAATTCAGCGAATCGAAGATGCGGAAAATATCCATACCGCTCGCCGCCGCGTGTTTGACGAAACCCGCCACGGCGTTGTCGGGATAATTGGAATAGCCCACCGCGTTCGAGCCGCGAAAAAGCATTTGAAAACAAATGTTCGGAATGCGCTGGCGTAAATCGCGCAGGCGCTGCCATGGATCTTCGTGCAGAAAACGCATGGAGGTGTCAAACGTCGCCCCGCCCCACATCTCCATCGAAAACAAATTCGGCGTGCGCTGCGCCACCGCTTCCGCCACCGCCAGCATATCGTAGCCGCGCAACCGCGTGGCGAAAAGTGACTGGTGCGCGTCACGGAACGTCGTGTCGGTGATGAGCAGCGGCTTTTGCTTGAGCGTCCACTCGGCGAATTTTTTCGCGCCGAGCGACAACAGCAACTGGCGCGTCCCGTTTGGCGCAACTTGCTTGCGGTCATGCGCGGGAACGCGCGCGGCTGCAAAAATTTCCTTCGGCACAAAACCTTTCACCTGAGGATTGCCATTCACCGTCACATCGCCGATGAAGTTTAGCAGCTTCGTCGCGCGATCCTTTTTAACCTTGAGCTTGAAAAGTTCCGGCGTGGTGTCAATCAGCGTCGTCGAAGCCTGACCGGACTTGAAGGTTTCATTATGAATGACGTTTTCCAGGAACGGAATGTTCGTCTTCACGCCGCGAATCCGAAACTCGCGTAGCGCGCGATCCATGCGTTGCAGCGCCGCCTCAAACGTCTGCGCCGAAACCGTCAGCTTCACCAGCAGCGAATCGTAAAACGGCGTGACCACCGCGCCGCCATACCCCATGCCGCCGTCCAGGCGCACACCAAAACCGCCGGCGCTGCGATACGTCAGGATGCGGCCGTAATCAGGCTGAAATTTGTTCTCCGGGTCTTCCGTCGTAATGCGGCATTGCACGGCATAACCGTTGCGCGGAATATCTTCCTGCTCCGGAATGCCGACTTCTTTGCCGTGCATCGGCTTGCCGTCGGCGATCAATATCTGCGAGCGCACGAGGTCCAGGCCGGTGATGACTTCCGTGACCGTGTGCTCAACCTGGATGCGCGGGTTCATCTCGATGAAGAACCATTCCTTCGTATCCTGATCGTAGAGAAACTCCACCGTGCCGGCGTTGTCGTATTTGATTTCGCGGCATAGTTTCACGGCGGCGGCGCACAACTCGGCGCGCACATTCTTGTCTAATTCCACACTCGGCGCGATTTCGATGACTTTCTGATGACGGCGTTGCACGGAACAATCGCGTTCGTGCAGATGAACCACCTTGCCGTGCTTGTCGCCAAGAATCTGCACCTCGATGTGCTTGGCGCGCGGAATATAGCGCTCCAAAAAAACCGCCGGATTGCCGAATGCCCGACCGGCCTCGCCTTGTGCTTCGTCAAGCAAATCCGCCAAATCTCCCGGCTTGTGGACGACACGCATCCCGCGCCCGCCGCCACCGAACGCCGCCTTGATGATGAGTGGAAAGCCGATCTGCTTTGCCACCTTCAACGCTTCGGCACGGTCTTCAATCGGGTCTTCCGTGCCCGGCAACACCGGCACTTTGACTTTTTGCGCCAGCGCCCGGGCGGCGGTTTTGTCGCCCATGCTGCGCAGCAAATCCACGCGCGGGCCGACAAAAATAATTCCCGCCTCTTCACACGCTTTGGCGAACTCGGCGTTCTCGGAAAGAAATCCGTAGCCGGGATGGATGAAGTCCACGCCCTTTTCCTTTGCCAACGCAATGATGCTGGGAATATCCAGATACGCGCCGACCGGCCCTTTGCCTTCGCCGACCACATACGCCTCGTCCGCCTTGAAGCGATGGATGGCCAGCCGATCTTCTTGCGCATAAATGGCGACGGTGCGCAGGCCAAGTTCCGTGGCGGCACGAAAGACGCGGATGGCGATTTCGCTGCGGTTGGCGACGAGTAATTTTCTCTGGCGATTTGGCGTGGCAGTCAAACTCATAAATTCAGGGCAGATGAAAGCGGAAAAGTCTCATTCAATCAATCCGAGAATCGCTTTTTCAGATGTGTTCAATTTATTTTTGGATTCAAATTTAGCTTCCGTCCGCGCCGCCGGGATTCATCGGCTAATTTCTTCTTAAATGTCAGGATCTGATCGCGTATGCGCTTGTCGCTTGCTCCCAAAATGGAAACCGCCAGCAGGCCGGCATTCTTCGCGCCGCCAATGGCCACCGTCGCCACGGGAATTCCCCCCGGCATCTGCACAATGGAGAGCAGCGAGTCGAGTCCCTTCAAACTTTTGCTCTCGACCGGCACGCCAATCACCGGCAACGGCGTGTGGCTCGCCACCATGCCCGGCAGATGCGCCGCGCCGCCCGCGCCGGCGATGATCACGCGCAAGCCGCGTTTGTGTGCTGTTTTCGCGTAACGCGCCATGTCATCCGGCGTGCGGTGCGCGGAGACGACCCGCACTTCACAAGGAATATTGAACTCGCGGCAAACCTGATAAGCCGCTTCCATCGTCGGCCAGTCCGAATCGCTGCCCATGATGATGCCGACGAGCGGCGGATTTTTCTCTTTCATAATTTTTCTCCAAAATAGATTTTTTTTGCCGCGCGTTCAGCAATGGCTTGTGCCTTTTCCACGGAATTTTCCAATACGGTGACGTGCCCCATTTTGCGGCCCCGCCCGCTCATCAATTTGCCGTAGAGATGCAGCCGCACACCAGTCATAAGCAGCGCCGCATCCAATCCGCGCGGCTGGCCGGAGGTTTTCTCTGTGCCGAGCAGGTTCACCATCACCGCCGCCGGCGCGACCATCAGCGGATTGCCCAGCGGCCAGCCGAGCACGGCGCGGACATGATTCTCAAACTGCGAGCAATCGCACGCCTCAATCGTGTAATGCCCGGAGTTGTGCACACGCGGCGCGAGTTCGTTGATGGCCAGCTCGCCGGTCGCAGATAAAAACATTTCCACGCCAAAACTGCCGATGCCGCCGACGGCCTCCACGGCGCGCTTTGCCAGCGAGGCGGCGCGCTGGGCAAGTTCGTCGGAAATCTGCGCCGGCGCTTTGACGACATGGCAAACATGATTGCGCTGAATCGTCTCAACAACCGGATAAACCGCCGTCGCGCCGTTCCGCCCGCGCGTGACGATGACCGCCAGTTCTTTGACGAACGGAAACCACGCCTCGACCATTAATTCATTTTTGCCGCCGCCCAAAGTTCGCCAACCATCGGCAATATCGGCTTCGGATTTTAATGTGAAATTACCCTTGCCGTCGTAGCCGTTGCGCCGCGATTTCAAAACCACCGGCCAGCCGAAATTAGTTCCGGTGGCAATAATTTCCTCCGGCGATTTCACCGCGCAGAATTCTGGCACGGTGATGCCGGCAGTCTGTAGCGCGGATTTTTGCGCGAACTTGTCCTGCGTCACCGCGATGCATTTGGCACTCGGAAAAACTTGGTGCCCCGCTTTTTCCAAAACTGCCAACGCGCCGGCATCCACGAATTCATTTTCCAGCGTGATGACTTCGCATTGCGCGGCAAACCGCAGCAGCGTCTCACGGTCCGCCCAATCGCCGACGATGCAATCGGGCGAGAGCCGCGCCGCCGGGCTGTGCGGGTTTTTCTCCAGCACGATGACTTCCACGCCCAACGGCAGGGCGGCGATGGCCGTCATGCGCGCGAGCTGCCCGCCGCCGATGATGCCCAGCCGCACCGGATATTTTTTTGGGCCGGTCTGTCGGTTGAATTCAGAATCGTAAGTCTCGTGCATGAGCTATTAAAGTGATTTTCCATCGAAACCGTGGCCAACGAAACGGTAAAATTTTTTACAGCCGCTTTCCATCGCGAACAGATGCAACCAGCCATTCTCCACCAACTCGCGCACACCGGCGTGATTCGCAAGAATTTCTTCGATGTCCGCCCGCGCCGCCTCGATAAACACGCTCAACCTCAGCGGTTCGTGCATCAACCGTGCGCCGTCGCGGATGGATTGCAGCGGTAGGCCCGCCTGCAAATCGCCGCCGTTGCCCTGCCACACGCCGAACGTGCCAACGACATTGTGTAACACCTTGTTGCCGCTGCCGAACAGCCGGTTGTCCACCGTCGAGCCGTAGTATTGCAGATTGATCCAGCTGGCGACAACCATCGGTGCGATAAGAATCAGCTCCAACGTGGCTTTGTCCGCGTCGAGGTGCGCGTGGTAATCGTGCAGAAATGTCCGGCCACCAAGGTTCAAGCCTTGCGTCCGCTCGCGCGGCGCGGCGATGAACGCGGCGTTGCCGGCCAAGCCCCACTCCGGCCGCACCTGCGACCAGTCGCGGCTGCGTGCGAAAACTTTTTTATCCAGTTTTCCGTCCGCGATTCCCGCCAGACCAAGCGACGACGCCCGTTCGCGCCGCGCTTGTTTGGAGGCGGCGGACAACCAGTTTTTGATCTTTTCCAGTTCAGCCGCTTGACTCGGCGAAAGCGCCTCGTCTTCGTAAATCAAAATTTCATCCGTGGTCGTGTTGTGCAAACCGGCGATAAAAACTGTTTCGTCCGGAATTTTAATTCCTTGCTGCTGCAAACCAGCACGCACGGCGGGCTGATTAAGAATATCCGCCGCGACGCGCGCATTGGCGTCGCCCGCGTGACCGCCGCACGCGCCACAATCCAGCGCCGAGCCGTAAGGATTGTTTGCCGTCGCGCTGCCGTGACCGCAGATTAAAACCACCTTCGCAAAATTGGCGACCAACCCCATATTTTTCAACGCGAAGGCAGCCATTGCGATTTGGTCGGCGGGCGCGATACCGGTTTCTGCGGCGTGACCGTGCTTTTCCTGGCAGCAGACTTCGCGTTCGATTTTTGGAAAATAATTTTGCCGGGCGCACGCAAATCCGGTTTCCGGCGCGGCGAGCGCAAGCGAATCCTGCGCCAGCTTTACCCCAAACCACAGACCAGCGGTCTCAACAAACGAAAAGCACGAGATGGCCGAAGTCTTGAACGCGTTCCACGCGCCGTTAACCGTCTGCCAGAAATTTATCCGGCGCAGCAGCCCGCCCTCGCGGTCCGCCGCCGGGCCGCGCAATGATTCACGCACCTTGAACTTCGGCGTGAGCAACACGGGACATTGCGCGCCGCCGGTTTGTTGGCCAAATTTCAAATATTCAATCGCCATGCCGAAAAATCCGGCGAAACCGATGGTCGCGATGTCTTCCGACTGCGCTTCCAAGGCGCGACGAAAAACTTCCGAGCGCACATCAATGCAAAAAACTGCCTGCAAGGATTTTTGTCCCGTCGCGACGGGTTGCGGCGAATGTTTTTTAAGCTTCGCGATCAAACCGTTTTGGTAGCTATGTTCCAAAGCAAGTTGCGCGACGTAACGGGCAAGCACGCCTGACGAAGTGTTTTCCGCTTCATATTCGAGTTGGGCAAAAGATTTTTTCCACACGGACAAATGCTTCTCATCGCCAAACTGCTTCAGGAGCGCCAAGTCATAAGCCAGACGGATGGCGAGCAGTTGTGTGAGCGAATTGTCAGCCAGTCCGCCCAGGCTTTTCTCGCGCACAAGAAACTGGACGTGACTGCTCCAGCCGGAAACACTCATCAGTTGCCGGTGCAGAAAATCCGTCGCCAATTTCCCAGTCACCTGAAGCCTGCCCAGCGCTTGCTCAATTAATTCAAAATTATCGTCCGGCAGTGTGCCGACAAATTCGCGGAAGTTTTTCAGTCCTGCCATTTCGGGGTTGGCGTCGAGCTGCGCCGCGGCTTTCCACGCGGCGAACAAACCGAGATGCCGCCACGGCATTCGCCACGAAGACTGGCCCTGGTCAAAATACGCCGAGCACCATTTGGAAGTTTCCTCGACCACAAACGCCGCCCAGACACTTCCGGTTTGGGCATCCAGAAAATCAGCGAAGGTCAAAAAGCGCCCCGCCGCCTTTGGCTCGGGAGCTTCCGTGAGCGCCTGTTGCAAGGCATTGAGGCTGACAAAATCAATTCCCTTCGCCCCATCCGGCGGCAGATTTTTTAGCGCAAGCTGCATTGCCACTTGAAAATTTTCCTCCTGAATTCGTCCACTGTCTATTTGGTCGCGATAAAATGCCGCCGGCATGAGCATTTCGCCGTGGCCGACCTGCTGAATCAGTTTCGTCGCTTCAATAAAATGCTGTTTGCTCAAGCCGACAAACGGATTGACCGCGACAAAATTCTTCAGCGGCCACAATGGCGGAATCCGTTTGCACGCGGACTGAACGTCGTGTTGAAGTAGTTCGTTCTTCGCGACAGCTTCTGTTTCGAGGATTGTGTTCACTTTTTATTGCGATGACTTTTTCACCGGCCAGACGGCGGCGATGAGCCGGTTGGCGAGCGTGTTGAAGTAAAATCCATTTCGCGCGTGAACGTAAATCGCCCGAAAAAACGGGCGGTTCGTCCAGGCGGGCAATTCCGTTTGCACGACCAACACCAGCAAGAACAGCCCGAGCAGAGTCGCCATTAAGATCATTCCCGGCCAGGAGTTGAGCTGCGAATTGACCCACTCGTTCTTGCCGACGAGCTGGGCAAATACTTTGTGCAGCGAGAAATAGACGGCCACGATTCCGCCGCTGAAAATTACACCGACCGCCGCGAGCTTGAGGTCGAACGATTGACTCCACAAATTCCACAGCGCGTAGGCCAGCGCCATTGCAAACGTGCAGCCGAGGGTGAAAAGTGCGGGTTCGTGCCGGTAATCCACGCCGAAAATCCACGCGCAGCCGAGCGCGAGCGCGATAGCCGTGACGAACGCGGCGACCAGCGTGACCGGATGCGTGTTCGGTTTTTCGGTCGGCGTCCACGCAGATATGGCCAAGCTGACGATGCTGCCGGATGAAAGAAATGCGTGCGCTTTGTAAAGCGAGTGCGCCACGAGGTGCAGCACCGCGAGACCGAACGCACCGAGACCACATTCCAACATCATAAAACCCATCTGCGCGACGGTGGAAAATGCGAGCGACCGTTTCACACTCGCGTGCGTGAGCATGACGAGCGAGGCGAACAGGGCGGTGAACGCGCCGAACAGCGCGAGCGTGGACATGGCCGCCGGCGAGAGCGTGACCAGTGGATTCAGCCGGATGATGAGAAAGCCTCCGGCATTGATGATGCCCGCGTGCATCAGCGCGGAAACCGGCGTCGGCGTTTCCATCGTATCCGGCAGCCAACTATGAAACGGGAACTGTGCGGACTTTAGCATGGCACCGGCGACCAGCAGGAAGCAGATGGCGTTGACAGCAAAAGGATTGTTCAGCGTGCCGGTTGCGCGCCATTGGTTTGCAGCAGTGAACAGCACGGAAAAATCACAGGAGTGAAAATTCGCGTGAACCAGAAAGATCACAGTTAAAAGACACGCATCACCGAGTCGGCTAATAATGAATTTTTTCCGCGCCGCCAGCACCGCGCCGGGACGTTCAGGAAAGAACACCAGTAATTGATGCAAGCAGAGGCTCGTCGCGCACCAAGCGAGCGTGAATTGGATGAGGTTGCCGGAGATGACAATGAACAGCACCGAGCCGCCGGTCAGGCACAGCCATTTGGTGAAGCGTCCCTGCGCCGGATCCCCGGCGAGATAGTTGACGGAATAGCGGGCGACGACCGCCAGCAAAAAGGAAACCAGCCCCAGAACAACTGCGGACAAGTTGTCGAAATAAATGCCCAGATAAAAATCACCAACGACCGGCCACTCAACATTGGCCACCCCGCCAAACAACAAGTTCGCAGCGGCCAGCAACGCGAGCGTGAAGGCGGCGAGAGCAATGACCGCCCCCATCCGGGCGGCGTGGATTCCGCGGCGCTGGTGGGCCGATTCGGGCAGCAGACCAAAGGTCATCAGCGCCAGCGGCCCGGCGGACGCCAACATGGCGGTGATGATTTGATGGTATTCGTTGGTCATGGGGTTTCCAATAATGGCGACAGCATAGTTGAGGCGGCTGATTCGTAAAAATAGATTGTATCTATGATATCCATCGGTTATTCCGATTGGATGAATTCGGCGTTTGAAAACCCGGAGTGGCTGAACTATCACCATCTGCGTCATTTCTGGATGATCGCGCGACATCGCAACGTCACGCGGGCGGCGGAGAAGCTAAAGATTTCGCAATCCACATTGAGCGAGCAGCTCGCGGAACTGGAAGACTGGCTGGGGCAGCCGCTCTTTGACCGGCGGGGGCGCGAGTTGCACCTCACTGATGCCGGGCGGGTGGCGCTGGAGCACGCGGATACCATTTTTACGTCGGGACACGAACTCATCACGCGCTTCCGTCAATCCAGCGGGCAGCGCCAGCGCGTGCTTCGCATCGGCGCCGTCGGCCCGCTCTCGAAAAATTTGCAGTTCGATTTCATCCAGCCGATTCTCGCCGACACGCGCACCAAAGTTGTCGTCGTCGCGGGCGCGCTGGACGAATTGACGCGGCAGTTGCAGGAGCACAAGGTTGACCTTTTGCTGTCAAACATTCCGTTGCGCGCCGACCAGGAACAAAACATCTTTAATCATCAACTTGGCGAAGTGCCGGTATTTCTCGTCGGCGGCAAAAAACTCAAACTCTCGCCCGGCAAGTTCCCCAAATTTATTAAGGACGTTCCGCTCTTCCTGCCCAGCCGCCAGAGCGATGTGCGCGCAGACTTCGATTTGATTCTCGCAAACGCCGGCATCGAGCCGTTTGTGCATGCAGAAGTGGACGACATGGCCTTGCTACGCCTGCTCGCATTGAGCGGCGAAGGTTTGGCGCTGGTTTCCAAAATCGTCGTCGAGCGTGAATTGCAATCGAGCAATATCAAATTCATGCAACGCGTGCCCGGTTTGACGGAAAAGTTCTACGCGCTAACGGTGCGCAAGCGGTTCGCCAACGCCTGGCTGGCCGAAATCGTGGAAAACTTCCGCGCCCGGCTCAAGGTGCTGGCGCGGCGGGCGTCCGGATTGTGAATTGATTCCGGGCAATGGCCGGCGGGCCTTCGCGATGGACGGTGTGCTCCCGCCGGATAACCATTGCCCGGTTGCGTGCCGGTGCCAACCGGCCGCAAAGCCGACGCCAGATGGCTAGGTCGCCATGAGCGAGACGGTGATGCTCCAATCGCTGTATTGCGTGGAACCGCCCACGGCGCGGATGCGCACATTGTAGATCGTCCCCGGCGTGAGATTTTTCAGGACGATATTTTTGGTGTTGGGATAAATGCCCGACTCCTGCCACGCACCCGCACCGATGGCACTTTGCACCTGATACGCTTTGGCATTTGGCACTGCTGTGAGATTGACGGTCAGTTGCGTGGTCGTGGAATTATCCAATGTGAAGACCGGTTGATCCAGCGGGCTGGGCACGCCGCCGGAGTTCGCGATGTCAAAGCCTGAGGAGAGGATTTGCGAAACCGTCAGCGTCGGCACTAGACTTTGGACGTAGCCCGCCAGTTGGCGCAGAGCGGCGATGAGCTTATCGCGCGCCTCGTTTTTGGCCGCCGTGAGTGGCACCCCGCCCGAAGCCGCCGCCGTGACCGCATCTTGAAACGCCGTCTGCAACGCCGTCAGAGCCGCAAGGGTCACTGGCAGATTGGGAAACAGCGCGTTATTTTTGAAGCAGACAATCACCAGAATGGCGAAGCTGTTCAAGTCATTATCTGAGTAGGTCGCAAAAGAGAGAGCGACCCGGATTATTTTTTTCATTTCTGTTCCATTATCCCCACCCGAAACTGACCGGCCGGACGTGTTTGCCCGGACAATCAGGCACGCGGGACGAAATAGCAGCCGCCGTGCCAGAGTTAATATAATCTAATTCATTGATTAATTTTTAATAGTTTATACTTATTAATATAAATCACACTGATTTTTAGGCGATGTGCCCCGGCCAATTTGACCTCAACCGTTTCGACGGCATAAGACTGGGAGGTGAAGCCATAAAACGCTCCGGTTTTAAGGCAACTCGCCGGGATGAAAGGATAAAACCGAGCGATTTTGCGACCAAACGCCGCGACCAAAACACCAATCAAAGGGCGGGAATGACAATACAGCTGGATGGAGACTCATAACGCCGCGACTTTGAGACAAAACCGAGGGATGAAAGGACAAACCAGCGGGACTTGGCCATAAAACGCCGCGACGAAATGGCAAAACAAAGCAGCTTTAAGACAAAACGCCGCGATGAAAGGATAAAACGCTGCGACTTTGAAACCAAACACCGAGATGAAACGCCTTTTCCGGCCGAAACTGTCCCAGCCAGCCCAAAAACCAGACAGCCTGACTAATTTAAGGACAGAGTGGTGTGGTTTTTTCTAATTTTAATTTTAGAATTTTAGCTTTAATTTCCCCGTGCCGGGCGTAGCATCGGCCAACACTTCAAACAGGAAACTGGCAACGTGGATTGGCTATGAAAGATTACGTTCTGAATAAAAAACTGGAATCGGCTTCAACTCAAATCGTCTGGGCGTTTGATTTGGGCAAAGGCTCCATCGGCGAGGCCGTGCGGCGCGGCAACGAATTTCTGCACAAGACCTCCCTGCTCATTCCGGCGGAATTTGCCGAAACCAAAACCGCCGCCGGTCGCCGCCGGATGTGGCGCACGCGGCAGGCTCACAAAGCGCGCGAGCAATGGCTGGAAAAAGTCATGCGCGACGCCGGCATTGAAATTCTCAAAGGCCGGCAGGTCGGCAAGGTGGATGCAAATGGGAAGATTATTCCAAAAGAGCTTTGGCACAAAACTAAAGGCAAATGGACTGAAACCGCCAAAGGCGATCCGCGCTTGGAACGGGAATTTCCCGCACCGGGTGACGGCACCTGTTATACCTCCTGCCTGCTTCGCATCAAATTATTGCGCGGTGAAATGCTGGAACCGTGGCAGGTTTTCAAGGCGTTCCATTCGGCCATGCAGAAACGGGGTTATGGCAAAGTGGCTTGGGCGGCACGCGAACAAAAACGTCAAGGCAGGTCAGAAGAAGAAATTGATAAAGCACTGGCTAAAAAAGACCCGGCATATAAAACAGCAGTCGAAGCGTGGTCAAAGATATTCAAACAAGAAATTTCCGATACACGCTATCATTACCCGGCATATTTTGATGCCGCCAAAATGGGACTTTGGAATCCGGAAGCACCAGACGCCCCTTTGCAGGAACGAATCAACTGTCTGGCGCAAAGCACACGGAATGTGCGCTTTGACCGTGCGGATGTAGAAAAGGAAATTCGTGCGCTTGTGGATGGTGCGGCAAAACATTACGCGGCACTGGCTGGCAAAGCGGATTATTTGCTTTATGGTCCGGCAGGAAAAGCGTATGCCTCATACTATCCCGACTTGCGTAAAAAATATGATTTGAAAGAAGGTGGTAAAAATGACTGGCAGGGCGTGCTAGGTCAAAAAATCCCCCGCTTTGACAATCGCATTGTCAACAACTGCTCGCTACTGCCCCGGTTCCAAGTCTGTGCAGTTCATTTTCGGTTTGATAGCAATGGGCTTCCCAAGCCTGAAAGTCTTTTGCCAGCCGAAGTCGCATTTCTTTGGAAATTAAAAAATCTGCGTTTCACGCGAGCCAAAAAGGAAGACAGCCTGACGCCGGATGAACTCAAGCAGATTTTCGATTTCCCTGACCCGGCCTGTTATCGCGTTGAATCGAAAACTTGGGGGAAGTTTGCCAAAGAATTTAAGTGGGATGATTCTTGTTTGCCAAAACCAATCAAACCGTCCAAAGGGAAACCGCAAAACCGCGAGCAGTTAATGGCATGGTTTGCCGGGCAGCTTGACAACATACAAGTCTTGCGGAAAAACGGTTCGGTTGAAAAATTGAACCAGCCGGAAAAGGCTTCTATTTTCAGTGACGTTCTGCTTCGCAGTTACGAGTTGACCGAGTCAAAACTGGGCGCTTTGATAAAAGAGGAACTGCATGGAACTCCGCTTCCAGCCCACAAAGAAGTCGAATCGCCAAAACCAAAAGGTCGTAGCCGGTTTTCCCGGCCAGCTTTGCGGCTTTTGCGCGAATTTGTTTTGGGCGGTTTGTCCCCGGATGAATTCCGCCACGAGTTAGAAACAAAAATCCCTGTTGATGCTGACCCTAAAAAAGGACTTGTGCGGGATGACATTAAAAGTTTCTGCGCTGAACGCATGGGAATTTCATGGCAAAAGACATACATCCCCAACGAAAGACTCGCCATGCAAGTTATGCGTGCTGGCTCCACTCCCGATGAGCGGGTAAAGGCCATCCGTGATTTAATTGGCGAACAGAACGATCCAATCGTCAGGCATCGTTTAAGCGAATTCGCCACGCGTTTGAACAAATTGCAATATGGAGATAAAAAAGAAAAACTGCCCGGCTTTGGCGTGCCTACCTATGTTGCGTTAGAATTTGTCCGCGACAACTTGCCGGAAAGTTTTCTAGGCCAGCAAGCGCAATTTGATTATGGCAGTTGGGCGCGGGAGCGAAAAAAAGAAGCCAAAGATGCGCTGGAAATCATCAAAGAGCTTGGCTGTAAATCGCGCGATGCCGTGCAAAAGTATTTGCTATTGCGGTCGCAGGGATTTCAGTGTGTTTATTTTCCGAATGGCACACTCAACATTGACGCCACCCAGCGGCAGTTGTCAGATGAACCGTGTATTTATACGGAGCAAAAGATTGGTCTGGCGAATTTAGATGATTTGGTCATTGACCACATTGTGCCACAGCAAGGCGGATACAACGGGCCGGACGCAGTCGTGAACAAGGTTGTCACGACACGCCATGTCAACGAGCAGATGAAAAAATGCCGGACTCCGTTTGAATGGTTTCAGCAGGATATGCCGGAAAAATGGGCGGCATACGTCCGCCGTGTCAGTTCGCTACAAGGCACACTGGGCAAAAAGAAAGTCCGGCTGTTGACGCAGGCGGATGCTTCCGAACTTGTCCAGAAATACACGGCATTGGCAGAAACCGCTTGGATTTCAAAACTCGCACAGGCGATTCTCTGCATTCACTTCGGCTGGCCATTTGCACTGGATGAAGAACGCCGCCGGAAAATTACCGTCATATCGGGCGGTCTCACAGGCCGCGTTCGGCGGAAGTATGATTTGAATATGGTGCTTAATCCCGATGCGAAAACACGCGAGGAGGCAGAAATGAAAAATCGGGATGACGACCGACATCACGCGCTGGATGCAATGGTGATTAGCTTTATTCCCACTTGGGCGCGTAATGAGAAAAAAGAAGATTTCTTCCGCTTCCCGGAACCCATCCACAAAAACGCCAAAGGATTTTTTGAAAAGGAAATTTCATCGGTCGTTCCGCAAAGTCTCTGCTTTGAAAAGTCGGCCTTGGCCGAAAGCATTTATGGGGCGCGGGGTGAGGGCGACGACAAGGTGATTGTCCAACGCGTTGAACTTTTGAAACTCGCCTACACCACGGTAAAACAGAAGCAGGTTTTCAGCCTCGATTATCTTGGCGACCAGATCAAAGCCGTCCGTGATGGACACATTCAAAAATTGCTGGCGGCATTTCACGCCACAATGCCGGACGAAGGTGCGTGGAAAAAATTCTGCGAGAATTTTAATTTACCGCACAAAGACGGCTCGGCTGGTTCGCGTGTTTTGAGCGTGCTGATGAATGTGGGGCAGCCAAAGGAATACAAAGACCTTTCCAAAGATGGAACCGGAGCCTATCGCAAGGCGCTCAAAGGCCACAAAGGGCAAATTGTCTATGTGGAAACCAACACGGACAAAAAAGGCCAGACCAAAGAGACGGCTCAAGTGCGCCCGGTCTATGCTTTTGAATCACAGGCACAGGTTGCGAAGGAACTCACCGAAAGGCTCGGTGACAAATGCCGTGTTATCGGATTTTTTCAGAGCGGATGTTTGGTTGAGGTGGACAAACTTGTGACACACGCCAAGCAGCCATTACCGCCGGGCAAGTATCGGCTGAATACAATTTTAACCGATTCCAAAAATGTCAAAGTGACTACGGCTGATGGAAGAACCTATCCAGACATTCCCCGCTACAATCTTGGCAACATGATTGCTGCTGGTTTTAAGCGATCTGACTAAAATTATGAGCCACCACATCCTGCACGTCTTTCAGCACGGCGCGATTTTAGGCCGGGAGCGCGGTTTCATCACCTGCAAGGCGAATGATCAGGCGGAACGGCGGTTGCCGTTGGAGGATGTCCGGGCAGTGATCATCGCGGCGCGCGGGGTGACAATCTCGTCCAATTTTCTCTCCGGCCTGCTGGAGACGGATGCCATTGTGCTGCATTGCGACGAGCGGTATCAGCCTTGCGGCTGGACGGCGCCGCTGGCACGGACGGTGGATTTGAAGACGTTTCAAAACCAGACGGCCAAGCCCAAGCGCCTGAATGAAAAACTCTGGCACGAGATGTTGCGCGGCAAGACGCTCAACCAGTCGCGCGTGCTGCAGCACAAGCAACTGCGTTCGCCGCACCTGGAATTGGCGCTCAAGCAGGAAGTGTTTGACGAGGGCAATTGCGCGCGGCGTTACTGGCAGTTATATTTTCCCGCCATCGGCTGGAGCGTCACCCGACGCGACCGCAAGGAGGACACCGCGCCGAACCAGATGCTCAATTACGGTTACGCGGTGCTGTCGGCGTTGTGCCATCGCGGCCTGCTGGTTCATGGGCTGCTGCCGCAACTGGGTGTGTTTCACAAACCGCGTTTCCGTTCCGAACCGCTGGTGTATGATTTGATGGAGGCGTTTCGCCCGGCGGTGGAATTGATGCTCGCGGAATTCATGCTGGAGCCGGATGTCTCCATGAAAGCGTGGAGCAAGAAAATCGGCACGGAACTGCGCGAGCGGCGGGTGCGGCATCAGGCTTACACGCTGAAATTGATGGATGCGATAGAGGCCTCGGCCAATTCGTTGGCGCGGGCGTATGAGGAAAATTCCGTGTTGCCGTTTTGGGTGCCGGAACTGCCGTTGGCGGCGTAGCCGCAATTTAAGATTTCAAATTTCAGATTTGAAATTTAAAATGGGTGATTCGGGAACAATATTTGAAATCTCAAATTTGAGATTTGAAATGACTTTATGACGTATCAGCGATTTGAGGATTTGCCGGTGTGGAAAGAGGCCATCCGGCTGGCGGAAACAGTCTATGCGCTGACTGAAGACGCGGCATTCCAAAAGCAATACAGTTTGCGGGATCAATTGGAGCGGGCGGCGGTATCCGTAAGCAATAACATCGCGGAAGGTTTCGAGCGCGGCACCACGCAGGAGTTGCTGATGTTTCTTTACATCGCGCGCGGATCGGCGGGCGAGGTGCGCTCAATGCTGTGTCTGCTGGAGCGGATCGGGCGCTTTGCGCATCTCAAATCTGAAATTTCAAACTTGAAATCCACGGCGGAGTCGTGTTCGCGACAGTTGCGGGCATGGGCGGCTGGTTTGCAGGAATCACCCATCGAGGGGCAGCGGCGGCTGACGCAGGCGGCGCGCAACCAGTCGGAGCAAAAGCAGCGGGCGGATGCGTTCACGCGGTTGCTTAAAACCAAATACCCCATCAAGCCGTTTCCCAATCCGCCCAAGGCCGCGTGAATTTCAAATCTCAAATCTCAAATTTGAAATGCGCGCTTCGCGCGCCATGAACAATTCGCCTTTTAGTATGGGCTGGTTGATGGCCATGTTTGATCTGCCGGTGATGACCGACAAGGAGCGGAAGACCGCCACGCGCTTCCGCAACGATCTCCTTGACGACGGTTTTTTGATGATTCAGTTCTCTGTCTATGCCCGCCCCTGCGTCAACTTTGAACAGTTGAGTAAGCATCTCGGCATCATCCAAAAAATGGTGCCGGAGGCGGGCAACGTGCGGCTGATTTACATCACGGACGAGCAGTGGGCCAAAAGCGTGACGGTGATCGGGCCGAACTATGAGCAAGGCAAGCGTGCCAACAATGCCAAGATTCCCAATCAGGTGGAGTTCTGGGAATAAAATAAGAGCGTTCGGACGTGACAAAGCAGTGGTCCGAACGCTCTAAATTCAGTTAAGCCTTCCCCCCGAAAGTGCGTCAACTGTGACTAACTAAACCAAAATCAAGTGCTTCTGACAAGCCGATTTTACCCGACGCACTTCCGGGGGGAAGGCAAAACAATTCCCTCCAGCCGGGCGCGGCGGCACCTATTTTACCCGACGCACTTCCGGGGGGAAGGCAAAACGGTTGCAATCGGAGTGTTCATAGAGCCGGGATTTTACCCGACGCACTTCCGGGGGGAAGGCAAAACGCTCACAGCCGCCGGAAACCACTTCGGCGGATTTTACCCGACGCACTTCCGGGGGGAAGGCAAAACGTAAGGTGTCGGCTTGAGCGTGAAGGTGGTATTTTACCCGACGCACTTCCGGGGGGAAGGCAAAACGCAGACGCAGGCATTGCCGAACCACGGTTCATTTTACCCGACGCACTTCCGGGGGGAAGGCAAAACGAAACAACCTGTTTGGCGACCAGATTGTGCATTTTACCCGACGCACTTCCGGGGGGAAGGCAAAACAGAGCCGCTGCGCTTCCGTGATGCTGGCGTATTTTACCCGACGCACTTCCGGGGGGAAGGCAAAACGGGATAAGTGTTGTGCAGCCGCATGGCGCTATTTTACCCGACGCACTTCCGGGGGGAAGGCAAAACAGGGCCGCGCCGGTGGTCGCCGCACCTTTCATTTTACCCGACGCACTTCCGGGGGGAAGGCAAAACGACGCCCGGTTGAGCGACACCGAAGGCACGATTTTACCCGACGCACTTCCGGGGGGAAGGCAAAACA
>JAJXXW010000037.1 GCA_021780905.1 bacterium | reverse complement strand
AGGCCAACCGCCGACTGGCGGCTGCGGTGGGGACAGCCGTTACCACGGTTCGCACACTGAATTTTGAAAAAATCACCCATGAAAAATCGTGGCGCTGAAAAATCACCCGTTTTTCAACGGCCTGCTAAGACCACCCGCGCCAGGTCCGGATCTGGAACTCTCAAATTCAAAACTGGTCAGTGTGCCAGCAGTTGCGCGCGGTATTCAGTCGGGGACTGGCCAAGAATCTTTTTAAACACCCGGTTGAAATGCGTCAGCGACTGAAAGCCGACCTCAAAGGCGATTTCGCTGATGCGCAAATTCGGATTCAGCAGCAGATTTTTGGACTTTTCAATGCGAATGCGTGCGACGTAGTCGGTGAAATTGATGCCGGTGACCTTCTTGAACATTTTGCAGAAGTAATAGCTGCTCATGTTCACCGCTTTGGCGACGTGCCCCAGTTTGATCTCCTCGGTCTGATGATCCTGAATGTAGGCGCGCGCCTTGGTGATCAATGGGGGCTCGGAATTTTCCTGTTGGATGAATACCTGGTTGCTCAACATGGCCAGGTGCTGGGCAAAAATTGACAGGAGCTTCAGGACCGCCTCGTGTTCCTTTTGAGAAACCACCTTGCCCGCGAAATAAGCCTTGCGCAAAACCGGTCGCGGCACGTTCAGGCCCCATTTCTCACAGAGTTGCGCCACCTTGTTGAACTGTGTCTCCGTGGGTTTTTTCAAAAAATACTGCCCCACTTGCAAGTAGCCCACCAGTCGGTCGCTCATGCGGATGGGGGCGGCGGTGTCGCGCAAGCCGGCGGGACAAACCACCGACCCCGCTTCTTTTGCGGCCTGTTGGCCCAGGTGTTCCTGCACTTGCAGGCAGGCGGCACAGGCGCGGCTTTTTTTGGAGATCAGGGCGCAGAACGGATTTTCATTGCGTTTGGCGTGATGCGGTAACTGCCAGGCTTCGACCGGCTGCAGGGCAACCGGCAGGCCGGTCATGTCGCTGAAGGCGCGCTCATAATCGCGATAGACCCGCGAACTGGCCAGGGCGTCCACCAGCGACCGGTTGCTGGTGCCATTCTCGGCACCCGCACCGGGGTTGAAGGCGGTGAGGGTGCGGCTGGCCGCCACCCCGTTGCTGGTTTCTGACTTCGCAAGAATTGTTTGCATGACGACAATTTAGGGCAAGCACATCGCTGGAACAATTGGCGAAACCCCTGATTTGCTTTAGTGGAATCAACTCCAAGACTAGGGGTATTCCTAGTTGCTTAAAAACAGGAGAGCCCATGTTCCGGTGGCTGTTCCGGCCGGGTG
The DNA here is from genome assembly GCA_021780905.1 of bacterium. Lineage (GTDB taxonomy): Bacteria > Verrucomicrobiota > Verrucomicrobiia > Limisphaerales > UBA11358 > UBA11358. The sequence continues at coordinate 24,166 of JAJXXW010000037.1, read as the reverse complement.
GTTGACTTTTGCGCTTTCACCCGCACGGCCATCTTCTAGACTGTGCACATGAATGTCTTTGTCACCGGCGGTGCCGGCTACATTGGTTCCGTCTGCACGGAAGAACTGCTCAACGCCGGTCACCAAGTCACAGTTTATGACAATCTTGCCGAGGGCCACCGTTCGGCGGTGGATGCGCGCGCACAGTTCGTTCTGGCGAAGCCGGAGGAGGAAGGAAACATCCTGGCTGCCGTCCAGTTGGTGCAACCGGACGCCATCCTGCATTTCGCCGCGTTTGCGCTGGTGGGCGAGTCCATGACCAACCCCAAGAAGTATTTCCACAATAATTTTGTCAACGCGCTCAAGCTGGCGGACGCCGCCGTGGAATGCGGCGTGAAAAAATTCGTCTTCAGCTCGACCTGCGCCACCTACGGCCCGCCGGAGCGCGTGCCGATGACGGAGGATTTGCCGCAGCGCCCCATCAATCCCTATGGCGAATCCAAGCTGATGTTCGAGAAGGCGCTGGTCTGGTATCGCGAAATCTACCATCTGGATTTCATCGCGTTCCGCTATTTCAATGCCGCCGGCGCGAGCGCGCAGTTCGGCGAGCATCACCGCATCGAGACGCATTTGATTCCGAACGTGCTGCAGGTGGCGCTTGGACAGCGGCCGAATGTGGAGATTTACGGCACCGATTATCCCACGCCGGACGGGACCTGTATCCGCGATTACATTCATGTCAAGGATTTGGCGCAGGCGCACATTCTCGGCCTGCAACCGGGCAAGAGCGGTTTCTTCAACCTCGGCAACGGTGACGGCTACTCGGTGAAGGAAGTCATCGCCATGTGCGAGATCATCACCGGAAAAAAAATCCCGGCGGTGGAAAAGCCACGTCGCCCGGGCGATCCGCCACGTCTGGTGGCCGCCGCGCACAAGGCGTTCAACGAACTTGGCTGGAAACCGCAGTATCCCAAACTAAAAGACATCGTGAAGACGGCCTGGGCTTGGCACGTCCAGCATCCGAAGGGGTATCCAGATTGATTTTTTTATGGGACGAGGTTTGTGCGTCTCATTTTTTAGCTGGTCCCGCAGCGCTCATTCCTGCAATTTGAAATTTTAGCGGTCGGGGAAAGGGTTCTTTTCGGCAAAACAAGACTGGTATCATGGCTTTGTTCGTGTGAAGCTTTTCCAGCTCTTATTTTTATGTTCGCCATCCTGACCGGCATTCTCGCGGGCGTCATCCATGTTTGGACGGGGCCGGATCATCTGACGGCGATAGCGCCTCTGGCAGTGCGTCGTCCGCAGCGGGCGTGGATTCCCGGCGTGCGCTGGGGGTTTGGCCATTCGGCCGGCGTGGCAGTGGTCGGTTTGCTCTCCTTGTGGTTGCGCGGTTTGATTCCCGTGGAATGGTTGTCCTCGTGGGGCGAACGGCTGGTGGGCGTGATGCTTTTCGGTATCGGCCTCTGGGCGTTGCACCAGGCTTTCAAAAATAAAATCCACGCGCACGAACATTTACATGATGGCGAGCATCACGTTCACTTTCACAGTCATCACCACGGTCATGCGCCGGAGAAAACCGCGCCGCACCGGCATCCGCACGCGGCGTTCGGCATCGGCGCATTGCACGGGCTGGCGGGCAGTTCGCATTTTCTGGGTGTGCTGCCGGCGCTGGCGCTGCCGACCACGGCGCAGGCGGTCGTTTACCTCGGCGCCTTCGGTGCGGGCACGGTGATGGCGATGGCAACTTTTTCCTGGGTCATGGGCCGGCTGGCGTTGCGGATGGCGGACCATGGGCAGCAATTTTATTCCCGCTTGATGACAGTCTGCGGCGTCGCGGCGCTGGGCGTAGGCGTGTTCTGGCTGGCGACAAGTTTTCGTTGAGTGGAATTTTCCTTGCCAAAGCTGGCGGGGGACAGGCATTTTCCGACATGGCAGCGACGCGCAATTCCCATCTCGACGACACGTTTTATCAAAAGGCGGAGGCTTTCTTCGCCGCGAACAGCAAGGTTGGCCTCACCTACGACGACATCACGCTGGCGACGCTTTACTCAGAAATTCTGCCCCGCGACACGCAGCTCGACACCACGCTCGCGGACGGACTGCATTTGACTATTCCGGCGATTTCCGCCGACATGGACACCGTTACCGAATCGCGCATGGCGATTGCGATGGCATTGAACGGCGGTCTCGGTCTGATCCATTACAATATGCCGGAGCGCGAACAGCTTTCGCAGGTCAGCCGCGTCAAGTATCACGTCCAGGGCTTGATCCAAGACCCGATCAAGATCGCGCCAAACCAGTTGATCGGCGACGTGCTAACATTGATTGAGGAAAAGAAATTCGGGTTCAGCACCTTCCCGGTCGTCGATGAAAACGGCAAGCTCGTCGGCCTGCTGTCCGGTCATGTTGTGAAGCCGCGTTACGCCGCGAAAAAAGTTTCCGAAGCGCTCACGCCCCGCAAACTGGTTCACACCATCACTAAAAAGGAACTCGGCAAGGACCCGATCGCCCGCGCCGACAAATTTTTCACCGAGCACCTCGGCATCCACAAATTGCTGGTTGTGGACGAACACGACCAGATGCTGGGACTCATCACCATGAGCGATGTCGAGCGCATCACGCAGGAGCGCAAGGCGCAGTTCAAGCCCGCCCGCGACGGGCAATTTCGGCTCGTCTGCGGCGCGGCGGTCAGCGCCACGCGCAACGCTTTTGGCGAACTAGACCGCGAGCGGATTTTAAATCATGTTGGCGCGCTTGTGGAACGTGGCGTGGATGTGATCGCCGTTTCCACCGCGCACGGCCACAGCCAGGGCGTGGGCGGCACGGTAAAAGTCCTGCGCGACGCTTTTCCGAAACTGCCCATCATCGCCGGCAACGTCACCAGCGCGGCGGGCGTGGAATATCTCGCCGACTGCGGCGCGAACGCCATCAAGGTGGGGCAGGGGCCGGGTTCCATCTGCACCACGCGCATTGTCGCCGGGGTCGGCATACCGCAAATGACGGCGCTTTACGTCTGCTCGCGCGCGGCGGCGAAAAAGAAGGTTTCCATTCTCGCCGACGGCGGCATCACCAAGTCCGGCGACATCGTGAAAGCCCTGACCTTGAGCAGCGCGGTGATTTGCGGCGGCATTTTTGCCGGCTGCACCGAGGCGCCGGGTGACGTCGTGGAAATCAGCGGCAAGATGTATAAGCATTATCGCGGCATGGGCAGCCTGGCGGCGATGAAATCCGGCAGCGCGGCGCGCTACGGTCACGAAAAGGCCGACGCCACGCGCAAGGTCGCCGCCGAAGGCGTCGAGGCGCTCAAGGAAGCGTGCGGTTCCGTGGACCGCGTGCTCGCGCAACTGATCGGCGGCATCCAGAGCGGCATGGGTTATCTCGGCGCGAAAGATTTGGCCCAGCTACGCGACAAGGCCCGCTACATCCGCGTCAGCCCCGCCGGCCAGCGCGAAGCTGCGCCGCACGACGTGGTGGAAGTGAAGACCGGCAGTTAAAACACCACCGGCTCGTTGAGCTTGCCGCATTGGGTGCAGCGGGAGCGGTCCACGTCGGCGTCGTCGGTATAGACGTTGGCGCATTTGGTGCAGCGAAACACGCGGTCCTCGGGATGCGCCGGACCGAAATGCCGCCGTTGAAACTCGGAGAGAATCCCCACCACGCAGAGCACGCCAAGGGTCAGCGCTACATAAACGGTTAGCAGGGCGGTGATGCTCATGGCTTGACGACCGGCGCGGTCTGCCAGTCAAAGATGATTTCGCCCAGCGTCACTTCATTGGCCGGGACAAATTGCAGGCTGCGGGCCAGGGCCAGGGCGATTTGGTCGGCATCGGCGTTGCCGCTTGGCTCCAGCAGCACGTTGGAGAGGACTTTTCCGGATTTGTCCACCAGCACCTGCACGCGGCTGGGCGGAATCACATCGTTGACGGCGATGGTTGGGGCGGCGAATGATCGGCGGTTCAGCAGCCGTCGGTCGGCAATTCCCCCGGACAGCCGCCAAACGGACGGCGGCGGCACCCAGGCGGCGTCAGCGGGCAGCGTCTCCTCAAACTGCGGGGCCGGTTTGAAATCCAGCTGCACCGGGACCAGGGCGTTGGTTGCATTGTAGGCGGCGAAAGTAGCCCCCAGGGTCTCGGCGGCGGGCGTCGCCAGAAACGAAGCCGGCTCGCCATAGCGAAAGGAGCGGTTTAACTCACCGGGCAGCGCGTCGGGGTGGGCCGCCGCAAAATCTTCGGCGTGCGGCAACGCAAACCACGTCGGGTCGGTGAGCGTGACCAATTCGCTGGCAGCGGCGGCAAGGCGGAAGACCGGAACGTGGGTGGCCGGGCGCGGCGTGCTGTTTTTTTTCGCACCGAATAAGAACAGCAGCGTCAGGTGGCCCAGCATGGCGAGCAGGATGATCAGCCCGGTTTTTTTCCAACCCCAGCCGGAATCCGGCGGTGAATGAGCGGGACTGCCGTTCATGGCTGGGCGGATTTTTCCACCAGCCGGGGCAAGGTGGCCAGCACCAGGTTGGTGATGCCGAGGCGGGGGTTGCCGGCCTCGGGTTCGCGCGCCAGCAGGGCGAGATGGGCCAGTTCCTCGTAGCTCACCGACTTATCGGCATGGATCACCAGCGTGAGCGGCTGTCTGGCCCCTTTGATGGCGGCCACCAACGAAGTGCGCAAGACTTTTTCGGTCACCAGCCGGTTGTCAAAAAAAAGCCGGTTCTGGGAATCCACGGCGAGGGCGATGACCGGACGGTTCACGCCCGGCAGGTCATCGGCGGCGGGCGGCTGAAGATTCATGCGCAGACCCGGCACGGGCAGGAGCGCGGCCAGCAGCAGGAGGATGAGCAGGGAAAAAAAGACGGCGGCAAAGGGTGCCGCGTCAAACTGGCTGCGCAGGATGCGGGCGGTGCGCGGAAATTTCATTTGCCGGTGCCGTTTTCGGTGACGATGTTGACGATCTCCGCGGCGGCGCGCTCCATGTCCAGCACGATTTTATTCACCCGGCTGACCAGATAATTGTAGCCGGCGTGCGCGGGAATCGCCACGGCGATGCCGCCGGCGGCGCATACCAGCGCCGTCCAGACGCCGTGGGACAACTGCTCAATGTTGGCATACAACCCGGCCTGTTCGATGTGGCCAAACACATCAATGAAGCCGACCACCGTGCCAAACAAGCCGAGCAGCGGCGCGATCTGCGTGATGGTGGCCAGCAGGTTCATTTTTTCCTCCAGCCGGGGCACCTCCACCAACCCGGCCTCCTCGACCGCCTCGCGCACCCGGTCGCGGCCGAGTTCGCGATTCAAAATCGCCGCCTTGACGAGCCGGGCGACCGGGCCGGCGGTGGCGTCGCAGATGGCGATGGCTTCCACCACGTTGCCGCGCTTGATGACGTTGCGGACGCCGTTCAGAAACTCGGCGGAGTTGATCTGCGAGCGATGGCAGAACAAAACCCGCTCCACAAACACGACGGCGGCGGTAGCGGCGGCGATCAGGATGAGCCAGATAACCGGCCCGCCATTGGCTAAAAGTGTCGGCAGCATGGAGGTTTTATAGGCGTTTGCGCGCAAACTTCAAAGCGCAAAAATTAGAATTCCGATTTCAGCCGAAGCCCGGATCTCCAAAGACCTGTCGAAATAATCAACCGTGAGCGCGGGTGACGTGCTGCCGGTCAAGCGTGGGCACCGGGATTGGGCGGCACGGAAATTTCAGAGACGGATGGCACGGATTTTTTCACGAATTTAATTCGGGTTAATTCGAGGAACCCGTGTCAAAACCTTTGTGCCTTGGCGCCTTTGCGTTTAAGCTTTTTCCGTGAAGCCGCTGACCATGCACACGGGCAAATTGACCGACGATCAGGCGTCGGCGTTGCGGGCTGCGCTGGTGGCGCGCCACTGGCAGCCGCGCACGGTGCCGTATGCGCGGTTTGCGTTCGAGTCGGACAAGACGAATATCGCTTTCTACGAGAGCGGCAAGCTGGTGGTGCAGGGCAAGGGCACGCAGGAGTTCGTGGAGTTCGTGTTGGAACCGGAAATCCTCAAGCAGGCCAAGCTCGGTTATGAGACGGTGCTGAATCCCGACCTGCTCCTGCCGCGCTTCGGCGTGGATGAAAGCGGCAAGGGCGATTTCTTCGGCCCGCTGTGCATCGCCGGTGTTTATGTCAATGAAGCCGTAATTAATTCCTGGAAAGATGCCGGCATCCGCGATTCCAAGAACATTTCCAGCGACAAGAAAATTTCCGAGCTGGCCGAAAAAATCCGCAAGACGCCGGGCTGCGTGGTGGACACCGTCGTCGTCGGCAACGCGGCTTACAACCGGCTTTACGCAAAGATGAAGTCGGTGAACACGCTGCTGGCGTGGGGTCACGCGCGCGTGATCGAAAATCTCATGGGCAAGCGGTATCAGATGAACCCGCCGCCGGTGAAGGCCATCAGCGATCAGTTTGCCGCGACCAAGAGCGTCATCGAAAAGGCGTTGATGTCGCAGGGCAAGGAAATCCAGCTCGTGCAGCGCCACAAGGCGGAAGATGACATCGCCGTGGCGGCGGCCTCAATTCTGGCGCGGGATGAATTTGTGAAAGGCATCGCCCAGCTGGAGCAGCAATTCGCAATGAAATTTCCCAAAGGCGCCGGCGAACTGGTGGACAAGGCGGCGAAGGCATTTGTCGAGACGCGCGGCGCGGGCGAGTTGCAGAAGGTTTCCAAACTGCATTTCCGCACGGCGCTGCGGGCGCAGGGTTTGCCGGAGCCGCCGAAGACGGAGTGGCGGAAAAGGTGATTTTATCCGTCGGAATGCCTGCCCCAGCCGCCATTATGTGAGCCGGGTGGAGCGGCCAAAGCACGATTATAAAGGCGGCGACGTAAAATGACAAAGGGCGAAAGGAAAACCCTTCACCCTTCGCATTTATTTCTCGGACGATTTTATTTTAGCTTCGCCAGCACCGCCTTGACCGCCTCGAAGTTCGGCAAATCCTTGGGCGTCGGGGTCTGTTCGCTGTATTGCACCACGCCGTTTTTATCAATGACGAACGCCGCGCGGGCGGAGGTATCACCCACACCGGCGAGCATCGGGAACACCACGTCGTAGGCTTTGGTCACGGTTTTGTTCAGGTCGCTCGCCAGCGTAACCTTGATGTTGTTGGCCTTGGCCCAGGCTTCCTGGGTGAACGGGCTGTCCACGCTGACGGCGACGACCTCGGCGTCGACGAAGGAACTCAAGCCGTTGGAGACGTCACAGATTTCCGCAGTGCAAACGCTCGTGTAGGCGAGCGGGAAAAACAGCAGCACGGTGTTTTTCTTGCCAAAGTTGCTGCTCAACTTCACGTCCGCGAGGCCGGAAGCGGTTTTGGATTTGAGTGTAAAATCAGGAGCCTTGGAGCCGACGGGAATTGCCATAATTGTTTTTGTATTTGTTTGGTTAAAAATTGCCGACGCGGGATTCTCCATCTTCACTTTGTTTCTGTCAAGTTTCGGTCCTGGTCAGTTTTGTTGAAAACCGATCCGGGCCACAACCGCCAAAACGGCGGGACAGGGGATCTCCACTGAAGAAACGGGCGTGCGCCCGAATCAATTCTGGCGGCCCTTTTCCAAATCCCATTGAGCGGTGCCAACCGCTTTTTGACCAAGGTTCGACGCCTCTTGTCAAGCCAGCGCAGCCAGCACTTCCGCCGCGTGTTCCTCCGGTTTCACCGTCGGCCAGATTTTTTTGATCTTGCCGTCAGGGCCGATGAGAAAGGTCACGCGATAGACGCCGAGATATTTCCGGCCCATAAAAGTTTTTTCGCCCCACACGCCGTAGGCTTCGACGATTTTCTTGTCCTCGTCGGCCAGCAGCGTGAACGGCAGCTTGAACTTCTCCACGAACTTGTCGTGCGATTTTACGGAATCCGGGCTGACGCCGAAGACGACCGCGCCCTTTTTCTTGAATTGGGCGAAGTCATCGCGAAACGCGCAGGCTTCCTTGGTGCAGCCCGGCGTATCGTCTTTCGGGTAGAAATATAAAATGACGTTTTGCCCTTTGTAGTCGGCGAGCGAGATTTTGCCGCCGCCGCTGGTCGCCACGGTGAATTTCGGGGCGACATCCCCTTCCTTCAGTTTCAATTCAATTGTCTTGGCCATAAAAGTCCCTGAATAAACACCGGGTTGGAAAAATTGCAACCGCGAGTTTCATTTTTTTACCGGCGCACTGGCCGGATGCGCGCCAAGCTGTTTCATGAAATCCCAAACGTAAAGCAGTCCGGAAGCGCCGGTGAACAGCCCCGCGCCGAGACTGATGACCTGCAGCCACGCCGCGTGGCCGTCCGTCCATTTGAGGAGAATCCACAGCACCAGCGCCATTTGCAGCACCGTGGCGATTTTGCCGGTGATCCGCGGGCGCACGGTCACTTTGCCTGCGGTGAACCAGACAACGATGACCCCGAGGCAGATCAACAAATCGCGTCCGATGATCGTTCCGGTAAGCCAGAGCGGAATCATCGCCAGCCTCGGCGCGTGGTCGAAACTCAACACCACGATGGCCGAGACCAGCAGCAATTTGTCCGCGAGCGGGTCGAGCACCGTGCCGAGTTCGGTCCGCTGGTGGTAGCGGCGGGCGACGTAGCCGTCCACGCCGTCGAGGATGGACGCGACGGCAAAGGATAAAATCGCCAGCAACCGGTGCAGTTCGTTGCCGGTCTCGACAAAATAAAGAATCTCCACCACGAAAAATGGAATCAGCAGAATCCGCAGAATAGTGATTTTGTTCGCCGTCGTCATGACGAAAAGAGCATGACACAAAAGCCTTGATTGTGCACGGCTTCAGCGCCAACAGCTCGGAGAATGTTATAAAACTACGCCTTTTTCGCCGGCGAGGTGGCCGTGCCGGGAACCGGCCAAACGTCATCTTTCGGCGCTATCACGGTTCCGCCTTCAAAATCTTTGGCGGCAGGTGTCAGCGTCAGATTATACCACGGCGATTCCGTATTGGCCGTGAGATCGCTCCAGCGGACTTGCTGGCCGGTGTAGGCGGAAATCCGGCCCATGATGGCGGTCAGGGTGGATTCGGCCACGTCCTTGGCGCCGTTCAGCGGCTTGTCGGCAGCGATGGCCGCGAGCATATCCACATGTTCCTGCACCTGACCGTTGGCGTGGGTCTTGAATTCCGGGATGGTCAACGTGGCCAGCTTGGCCGATTGCATTTTGCCGCCACCGTAGGTTGTGCCTTCGGTGCCGATATAAAATTCACCAATGTTGTCGTAACAACCGTTGACCTGCCGGCACATGCTGTGGATGTGGCAGTCGTCGCCGTAGTTGAAATCCACGCTGAAAAAGTCGAACTGGTCGCCCGTCTTGCGCCGGGCGCGTCCGCCAAACCCGATGGCCGACACCGGCGTCCGTCCGAGAAACCAGTTGGTGACATCAATCTGGTGAACGTGCTGTTCCACGATGTGATCGCCGGACATTTCCGCAAAGCTGGTCCAGTTGCGGACAAGATAGCTGGCATCGCTTTCGCCGGCTTCGCGTTTCTTGAACCAGAGCGCGCCGCCGCACCAACTGATGGTGCCCCCGGTAATTTTGCCGATGGCGCCCTGGACGATGGCGAATTGGTTGCGCAGATAGCCGCTAGTATGCCGCCGCTGGGTGCCGGCAACAATGGTCAGCCCTTTTTTCTTCGCCTCCTCGCCAATGGCAATCACCTTGCGTGCGCCGACCGGATCCACCGCCACCGGTTTCTCGATGAAACAATGTTTGCCGGCCGCCACAGCAGCTTCGAAATGCACCGGCCGGAATGCGGGCGGCGTGGCGAGCAAAACGATCTCAATCGGCTGCTCCAGCACTTTGTGGTAGGCGTCCGCGCCGCCGAAGGCGAGGCAGCCCGGAAATCTTTTGGCCAGCGTGTCGGCTTTTGCTTGGAAAAAATCCGCCACCGCCACCACTTGAATCTCATGGCCGAGCAATTTTGCGGCTTCCAGAATATTTTCCACGGCACCGGTGCCGCGCCCGCCGCAGCCGACCAGGCCGATCTTGAATTTGCGACCAGCGCCTTGCGCGCGGACGTTGAACAGTGGCAGGGTCGCGAGCGCGGCCCCCGCCAGTGTAGCGTTCCGGATGAAGTCACGGCGGGGGATGATGTTGGAGTCGGTCATAATGATTTTAGGCGATTAAATTCAGTTGGTAGACGGAACTACCAACATTTTGGTTAACTTAATTAATGATTTTCGAGTTGCTTGGATGGACTTAAATCAACACGTTTTGCCGTCAGCGGTCAAGGAGACAACGGCCTTCGGGCTTGTTCAATTTTTTCTGGTGTGCTAGTAACAGTCATGCCAAATGTTTCCCCGCTTCATTTTTTCCGACTAATCGCACTGGTATCAGCATTGACCGTGGTTCCGTCGTTGCTGGCCGAAAACACGCCGCCGCTCAAGGCGCTGCTCATCACCGGCGGCTGCTGCCATGATTACGCCAACCAGAAGGAAATTCTCAAATTCGGGATCCAAGCCCGTGCGAATATCGTGGTGGATGTCATTTACGTCGCCGACAAAAACACCGCGCCCGCGCTGCCGATTTATGGCCATCCCGATTATGCCAGAGGCTACGACGTGGTCATCCACGACGAATGCGCGGCGGACATCAAAGACCCGGCCATCATCCAAGGCGTGCTCAAGCCGCATCAGGACGGCATTCCCGGTGTGAACCTCCACTGCGCCATGCACTGCTATCGTTTCGGTGATTTCAAGAAGCCCGTGAGTGCGGGCGCGGACAACGCCCATTGGTTTGAATACCTCGGCCTCCAATCCAGCGGCCACGGCCCGCAACAACCAATCGCCATTACGTTCACCGACACAACGCATCCCATCACCAGCGGGTTGAAGAATTGGACGACCATCAACGAAGAGCATTATAACAATATTCAGGTGTTTGCCACCGCGCACGCGCTGGCTCACGGCACACAAGTCATCAAATCCAAAACCGGCGCGGCGCAGACCAATGATTTCGTCGTCGCGTGGGTGAATACTTATCAGGGCAAGACACGGGTTTTCTCCACGACCATTGGCCACAATAATCAGACCGTGGCGGATGACCGTTATCTCGACCTCGTGACGCGCGGCGTGCTGTGGGTCTGCGACAAACTGGATGCCAACGGCGAACCCAAGCCCGGCTACGCGAAATAATTTTCCGTCACTTGGTCAGCGGTGCCGGAGCCGACGCAGCAGGTTTCACGGCGGGTTTGGCCTTCGGCTTCCGCCCTTTCGGATCAAGGTTTTGTTCCAAGTCGGCGGCGGTCACGGTTGAATTCACGCCGTCCGCCGGCACTTCCACTTTGGCCACCCACAAAATGCCGTTGAGCACCACCTTGCGGAAATTATCATCGCCCCAGTTTTTATGGTAATGACCGCCGGTGAAGCCAAAGCCACGGCCGCCATCAGGACGTTCCGCCACCCACGCCATTGTTTGCGGTTCGCCTTTTTCCACGGCGGCGCGCACGCCGGGATTGCCCTCGTGCGGCCCGTCATGCCGATCCATCGTGCTCTTCGGCGGCACGGCCGCGAGAATCAGCTGGACGCCTTTCATGCCATCGCGGAAACGCATGTTGAAATACCATTCGTCCAGCATGGAAAACGATTTCAAACCGCGCGCCACCGGATGCGTCGGGAAGGATTTGAAATCCGCCACCCAGGTGGGATTCACCGAACGGTTGATTTCAAAACAACCGCCCAGCCAATCAATGAATTCCTTCTGCCCGTTTTCAATCGTCGGCTCGACGGCGTAATGCAGGCACGCAAAGCCAACCCCTTGTTTCATCAGCGCTTCAAGTTGCTGCAAATGATTCGCCTGCATGGCCGGATGTTTCGCGCCGCCATCGCTGTAAATCACCACCGCCGCCGCGCCTTGCAGCACCGACGAATCTTCCGGCCAGTCATTCGTGTAGACTTCCACTTGGATGCCGGGAAAACCCGCGAGGCATTTTTGCAGCAGCAGGCACCCGGCGCGGAACTCGTGTTCGCCCGGTCCGTGACTCGGTTTGCCGGCGATCATCACAATCCGTTTATCCTCGGCACGTCCGGTGGTCGGGGCAAAGGCAATCCATGAGAATAATAATAGGATGGCGAATGTTTTCATAAAATGGGAATGCTTCACTGGACGGAAATTTTATCGCGTGATTACAGGTTCATTTGAAATTCCTTTTCAGAAACGCGAGACCTTTCCGGGCGATGTCGTTCTGATTGGGTTCAATCTTCCGCCAAATCGCCGCCGCCCGCGCAATTACTTTTACATCCTGCGTGAACGATTCGATTACCACCGCGCCATCATATTTAATGTCGCGCAACGCTTTCGCCACGCCACGCCAATCCACGTTGTCGTTCCCCGGCGTGCCACGGTCGCTCGCGCTCGCGTGGATGTGCCCGACGTGCTCGCCCGCGCGGCGGATGGCGGCGGCCGTTTTTTTTTCCTCGATGTTCATGTGGAACGTGTCGAGCAACAATTTCAGCGCCGGACTTTTCACCTCGCGAATCATCCGCAAACCCTGATCCACCGTGTTGATGAAATCTGTCTCAAACCGGTTGAGCGGTTCCAGGCAGATAACCTTGCCGTGTGCTTCGGCATAACGGCAAATCGTTTTGATATGCGCGCGCACCGTGCGCCACTGGCGCTGATATTCCGCCGCCGGCACCGCGTTCGCCCGACCGGTGGCCGAGTAAAGCGGGCCCATGACGATGTCCGTGCCGAGCACGCCGGCGATGTCCACCAGCCGCTTCATGTAAATGACCGAAGCCTGTTGCTGCGCCGGAGTGCCGCGCAAATCCCGGCTCGGCGGAAAACACGCGCAGAGGGAAGTGCAGACCAGCGCGTGCCGATCCAATTGGGCGCGGACGAACGCCGGATCGAAGTCCGCCGGATTTTCCACGGCGATTTCCACGCCGTCAAAGCCCCACGCTTTGAAATTGGCAAACAGCCGCGTGCGACGGTTGGTGAACGGCGAGGTGAAGAGAAACGTATTGATACCGAATTTCATTTTGGAATTTGGATGACGCAGCCATTCTATTTCTTCCGGCAAATAAACTGCCAGAACCAAATTGTCCCCAACGCGCCGAAAATGGCTGCGCCAAGAAAATTCGCCGACGGACTCACGCTCCACAGCCACGCGCCGAAAAACGAACCGGTCGTGACCGTGCAATCGCGGATGAGATAATACGCGCCGTAAGTCCGCGCGCGCAGTTCCGGCGTCGCCTCGCCGATGATGAGCGCCTTGCGCGCCGGTTCGCCGAATTCCTTCAGCCCGCGCACGACGAACGCCAGCGCCAGCCATTTGAAATCGTGCGCCCACAGCAGCGTCAGCGGGAACAGCGTGAAGAACACGAAGGTGATGAGCACAAACGGTCGGCGGCCGTATTTGTCGGCGAGATGCGCGACGGGAATGTAGCAAAACATCGCCGTGACCATTTCAAACGTGACGAGATAGCCGAACTGTTGCGCCGAGATGCCGCCGTGATCCATCGCCCACAAAATGACGAAGGCATACGGAATCCGTTCGCAGAAACGAATAAGGATGTCGCTGACGAGCAATTCGCGCAGCGCGGGCGTGAAGGTTTTGACGACGCCGAAAAAAGAAATGGCAGGGCGACGCTGCTGCGTCGCCTGACTGATCGGCAGGTCAGCCCTACCAGCGTCAGGTTCAAACATGAACCATTGAAACGCCAGCGTCAGCAGGCTCATCGCAATGCAGAGTGTGAGCGCGTAACGCACGCCGTCCGTCCAGCCGAAGCGCGTGAGCAGCCAGCCGCCGAGCAGCGGGCCGAGCATCATCGGCACGCGACGAATCATGGATTGCACGCCGACGCCCATTGTATGCCGGTGGCTTTGCAGCGACGTGGCGATGACCGAAAGTGTCGCCGGCAACGACAGTGCGCTCCATGCGAGAAACAGAAACGAGCCAAGCAACAACGCCAGCCAGCTTTGCCAAACCAAAACCAAAATGTAACCGGCGATGGAAATCACGCTGAAAAGCAACAGCGATTTTCGCTGTCCCCAATGATCCGTCAGCCAGCCGCCGGGATACGCGTAAATCGCGCCGAGAAAAGTTTGCAGCGCGTCGAAAACACCAATTACCAAAATGATTTGCGCCGCCGACAAAACGCCGTGCGCCAGCACTTCAATGTATTTGGGCGCGAAGCCGAGCCAGAGTTTTTCGCCGGTGCCGGCCAGCACCAGCGCGACGAGCAGCAGCGAAGTGTTGCGCCGCAGCGCGAGAAACTCGGAAATTTTATTTAGCGCAGCCATGGGCAATGATCTTTGCCCGAACGGCGCGGAAATTCAATTTGCAAAGCGCAACTTGACTCCGTGAAGAATTTGCATTGAACTCCCCGCACCGAGTATGGTTGATTCCCGGCCGGTCGCTGTGATGGGCTTATTTCACCCCGCTGTTCTTTCGCTCGGGTATTTTCATCTGCCCGGCAATATGGTTTGAGTGAAAGCGTGCTGCTCATTATCAAACCGGAACGAATCCGACTTGCTGTGCCCCGCGCGCGGTGGCGGGTCCGGCGGAAACCCCGACCATTTTCCTGCACGATGGAGTGCGGCGGACCGGAGTGTTCACCTTGTCACAGGTGCAGGCGATGCTGCTATGCGGTTCGATCAACCACGAGACACCATGCTGAAGAGTAGGTGTGGAGGACTGGCAGAATGTCATGGCATTGTCCGGCCAGCCTGGCGAGTAAGGGTTGCGTCCGTTTCGCGTCGTTGCTATTTTTTCCTGCCAAATAATTAATTTCAACCATGAGCAAAGAAAATTCACCGCGAGTAGGCATCTTGATGGGCAGCGATTCGGACTGGCCGACGATGAAGGCCGCCGCCGAGGCGCTGAAGGAATTCGGCGTCGGCAGCGAAGCCAAGGTCATCTCCGCGCACCGTGATCCGCATGGACTGGAGGAATATGTTTCCGGCGCCCCGGCGCGCGGCATCAAGGCGTTCATTTGCGGCGCAGGCGGCGCGGCGCATTTGGCGGGCGTCACGGCGGCGTTCACCACGCTGCCGGTCATTGGCGTGCCGATCCTCGGCAAGGCTACCGAAGGTCTGGACTCGCTGCTTTCGATGGTGCAGATGCCGCCGGGCGTGCCGGTGGCGACGGTGGCCGTCAACGGCGCGCGCAATGCGGGTATTCTTGCCGCGCAAATTCTCGCCACCGGCGATGCGCGGTTGCAGGCGGAATTGAAGGAATTCAAGGTAAAGCTGATGGAAGAATCCCGCGCGAAGAACAAAACGCTCGTCCAATAATTTTCCATGCAACGGCTCATCGAAGGCGTCCATAAGTTCCGCAGCGACCAGTTCGGCAACTACCGGAAGCTGTTCCGCAAGCTGTCGCAGGAGGGCCAGAATCCGCACACGCTGTTCATCACCTGCTCGGATTCGCGCGTGCTGGCGGAACTCATCACGCAGAGCAAGCCGGGGGATTTGTTTGTCGTAAAAAACGTCGGCAACATCGTCCCGCCGGCGAACGTGCGCGGCGATACGAATTCCACCGCCGCCGCGATCGAGTTTGCCGTGGAGACCCTGCGCGTCGGCGACATCGTCATCTGCGGCCATTCGCAGTGCGGGGCGATCACGGCGATGCTGGATAAAAAGCCGGTGAGCGCGTCCACCCCGCATTTGCGCGACTGGTTGAGCCTGGCGGCGCCGGTGATCGAGACGTTGAAACGGGACTATGCCCATCTCCACGAAACCGCCGCGCGCGAAACGGCCGCCGCCGAGGAAAATGTTTTGTTCGGCCTCGACAATCTTCACAGCTACGCGTGCGTGCAGGAGCGGCTGATGGACGGTTCGCTGCGGCTGCACGGCTGGTTTTTCAAGATTGCCACGGCGGAATTGTTCGCCTACGACCCGGAATCCCGGCAGTTTTCGCCGTTGGTGGGCGAACCATAGCCCGGCCGGTGGGTGGGGGAAAAATCTGCCGGCCGCCCGGATTTTCGGCGGCATCCCCACCCCGGTTCAGACCGGCTGCGGGCTTTCCGCCGCGCCGACTTTCGGTAGGAGGCAAAGGGAGATAACTGACATCAGTAATCCGCTGACCGTCACCCAGGTGGCGGCGTTGGCCGCCCCGGTGGCGTGCAAGGACGTTGCCGCCAGCGCGGCCATGGTGAGATTCGGACAGAGCAGCAGATAGGTGGCGGGGTCGCCGCCGGTTTTCAGCCACCGGCGATGGAGCGCCTCGCGGAAACCCACCAGCAAGAGCACGCCGCACCCGGCCAGCAGCGCCGTGTGGGAAATCACCATCCGCACGTCCGCCAGCAGGCCGAGGGACATGAAAAAAATCGGAATCAAAAATCGGCGGCTGATGGGCGCGATGTATTCCTCGATGCCCACGCCGTCAAATTTGGCGCGGCTCATGAACAGGCCGAGGAAGAACGCCGTCTTGGCCGCCGACAGGCCCAGGCGTTCGCCCACCGCGCAAATGATCAGCACGAGCAGCACCAGAAAATGCACGCGCCAATGCGTCGTCTTCTGGATGATGGTCTGGCAGAGCTTCACGAGGTGCGACGCGAAGCGGCTGATGAGAAACACCGTCACTGCCATGCCCGCCAGTTTCAGGAGAACGTTCCAGCCGAGGCCGGATTTGACGGCCGCCGCGCCGAGGCTCAACACCACGATGGCCAGCACTTCCAGCGCGATCATTATTTGGAGGGTGAAGGCCCGCGCCGCCGGCGCAATTCCCGGGTAATGTTTCCAGCCGGAGTAGGCCATGCTCATGGAGCAGCCGGTCAGCGCCGCCGCCGCCAGCAAACCTTCCGGCAGCGTCAAACCGGAGACGCATGCCAGCGCGAGCACCACCGGATATTGCGCGAGCGACCACAGCCCGGCAAAGCGCAGCGACGGCAATAATTCCCGGAACGGTGGCAGGTCAATTTCCAAGCCCACCTCGAACAGCACCAGCAGAAAGCCGACTTCGCCCGCCTCTTTGATCATCGTGGCGACATCGGTTTTCACCAGCAATGACAGCGCCAGGCCAAAGATGACGAAGCCGACGTTGGCCAGCGCCGGGCGGCCGAGCTTGCGGCACACGTCCGGCACGGCCATGAGCAACAGGATCAGACAGATGATGGTTTCAATGCTGTTCATACCTTAAACCTCGCGCCCGCATTGTCGGCTAGTCATTGGACATCCGCCAAGTCCTTTGTTACGCTCCACCGGTATTTTATGAGTTTGGAAAATCAAGAATCCACCGCGCCTACCCCCTCCGATTTCATTCGCGACATTGTCGCCGCGCATGTCGCCGAAAAGAAGTATCCGCGCATCCACACGCGGTTTCCCCCGGAGCCGAACGGCTATCTGCACATCGGCCACGCGAAAAGCATCTGCCTGAACTTTGGCATCGCGCGCGAGTTCGGCGGCGTTTGCAACCTTCGCCTGGACGACACGAATCCGACGAAGGAGGACATCGAATATGTCGAGAGCATCCAGGCCGATGTGCACTGGCTTATCTCCGGCTGGGCGGACGACCGGCTCGGTCTCAAGCGTCAGGGGCAAAGGCCCGCCGCGCAAAGCCGCAACGGTCAGAATGATTTTTTCCTCGGCGCGACGCTGAAATCGGAAATCGAAAATCGGGAATCGGGGATGTTGCAGCCGTTCCACGCCAGCGATTATTTCGACCAGATTTACGAATTTGCGATTCAGTTGATTCAAAAAGGGAAAGCCTTTGTCTGCGACCTCGCGCCCGACCAGACGGATGAATTCCGGCGCCTCGGCAAAGCCTCGCCGTTCCGCGACCGCAGTGTGGCGGAAAATCTGGACCTGTTCACGCGCATGAAAGCCGGCGAGTTTCCCGACGGCTCGCGCGTGCTGCGCGCCAAGATCATCGTGGACGCGCCGAACATCTGGCTGCGCGACCCGCTGCTTTACCGCATCAAACGCGCCGAGCATCACCAGACCGGCGGCAAATGGTGCATCTATCCGATGTATGATTTCGCGCATTGCTTGAGCGATTACATCGAGGGGATCACGCATTCCATTTGCACCCTGGAGTTTGAAGTGCACCGGCCGCTTTACGACTGGATTCTCGAAAACCTGGGATTGCCGCGCCCGCTGCCGCATCAATACGAGTTCGCCCGGCTCGCGCTCAGCTACACCCTGATGAGCAAACGCAAGCTCATGCAGCTCGTGGGCGAAAAACTCGTCACCGGCTGGGACGACCCGCGCCTGCCCACCATCAGCGGCATCCGCCGGCGCGGCGTCACGCCGGAAGCGCTCCGCAACTTTGCCTACCATATTGGCATCACGAAATACAACGGCCTCACGGACGTGAGCGTCCTGGAATTCGCCATCCGCGAGGATTTGAACCAGCGTGCGCTGCGTCGCCTCGCCGTGCTGCGGCCGATCAAAGTCGTCATCACGAATTATCCCGGGGACAAAGTCGAGGAACTTGACGCCACGAACAATCCCGAAGACGAAACCGCCGGCAAACGGAAAATCCCGTTCAGTCGCGAACTGTTCGTGGAGCGCGACGATTTTGCCGAAGTGCCGCCGCCAAAGTATTTCCGCCTGAAACCCGGCGGCGAAGTGCGCTTGAAATACGCCTACATCATCAAGTGCGACGAGGTGGTGAAGGACGCCGCCGGCAATCTAGTGGAATTGCGTTGCACCGCCGATCTCGACAGCAAGACCGGCGGCGCGACGGCGGCGCGCAAGGTCAAGGGCACGATCCACTGGGTAAGCGCGGCGCACGCAATTGACGCCGAAGTGCGGCTCTATGACCGGCTTTTCACCGAGGCCGAGCCAGAGCAGGATGGACGCGATTTCAAATCCGTCCTCAACCCGCACTCGCTCGAAGTGGTGAACGCCAAGTTGGAGCCGAGTTTGAAAGCTGCGAAGTCGGAAGAACGTTACCAGTTTGAGCGCATGGCCTACTTTGCGTTAGACTACGATTCCGCGCCGGACAAGTTGGTTTTCAACCGCACCATCACGCTGAAGGACGCTTGGGCGAAGGCCGCGCAAAAAGGATGAGCATTGCACCGCAACCCCCGTTCGACGCGTCAGCGTTTGGGGCGCCGGGGCTTTTCGCCGAACACCTGGTCAATGACTTTTCTAAAATGGCCGCGGGCCACCGGTTCGGTGGTTGCCGGAGCGGCCAGTTCCGCCTCAATATCCAGCACCAGGCGCTTTGAGCGTTCAAGGCGGGCCTGGAGTTTTTTGATCAGGAATTCCAGTTCGCCCACCTCGTTCCGCAGCGTGGCGGCGATTTCGGCTTTGTCCATGCGTGCCACTAAAGCAGCTTGGCAGGCAAACTCAAGCCGAAAGCTGCCAATGCCGGCCGGATTTTTTTCCGCCAGCGCTTTTCCACCGGCGTTTGCGTGGTAAATTCTTGATGCATGAATGCCAGTAATCATCTGTCGCCGGCATGGGCGCGGCGGCGTGCTCTCCACTGGCGGGTCGGCGGCTTTGTGGTGCTGCTGCTCGGACTCGCGGGTGCCGGCGCGATCTACTGGCACGGAACCGAAACCGAAAATCGGGCGGATGAAATCTTGATGACGGGCTTTGACAAGCTGGAAACACGCCAGATGGGAATGCTCTCGGCCGGCAAGGCGTTTTGATCAAGCATTTGCAGGAAAAATTGCACCAGCCGGCGGCATTTTCCGCCTCGCCTTCATCATGGAACGGAAAGCCCGCCACGCCGAACCGGTGGACAAACTGGAGGGATGATTTAAATTCCTGGCCGCGACAGCAGGCTGGAAAAGGGCTTGCCAGAAACGAGTTTCTGGCTAGAATCGTCTTGTCTGTAAGATAAATTGACCTTTCGAGCATGGTGAATCTTCAAGTGAACTTGGTTCAGTGATGATTTGAAACCCGGCAGTTCGGGAACAGACGAAATCGGTTAGTATCGAGCAACAAATCATTAAATGAGCACGAAATTGTTTGTGGGAAATCTTTCCTTCAACACCACGGAAAACGACCTGCAGGACGCATTTGCTGCCCACGGTCAAGTCGTCGAAGCCACCCTGATGATGGACCGGATGACCGGCCGTTCCCGCGGGTTCGCCTTCGTCACCTACGCCACGCCCGAGGAAGCCCAGAAGGCGATCGCGGCGATGAATGGCGCGCAGATGGATGGCCGGGCCTTGACCGTCAATATTGCTCGCCCGAAGGAAGAACGCCCGCCCGGCGGTGGCGGCCGTGATCGCGGTCCGCGTCGCGAAGGCGGCGGCGGTGGTTATGGTGGCGGCGGTGGTCGCGATCGTTATTGATTTGCCAAGTTAATCACTGGCTTGGGCGGCATCCTCAAAATGTTGCCCAAGCCTTTTTGCTGAAATGTTCAATGGAAGAGCACATTGAAATCGAAGGGAAGATTCTGACGGTGCTGGCGGGCACCATGTTCCGGGTGGAACTCGACAACAAGCATCAGGTGCTGGCGACCATCTCCGGCAAGATGCGGAAACGTTTTGTGCGCCTGACCTCCGGCGACCGGGTGAAGATGGAGATGTCGCCCTATGACCTGAACAAGGCGCGCATCGTCTGGCGGATCGGGTGATATTTGCCCGCCGGTTCAAAGTTGAAGGTTGCAAGTTTCCTTCCTAGGTGGTCGAATTAAAAGGCTGTAACTTTGAACCTGCAACTCAAATGATTTCCGCCCTTATCGTCGCCGCCGGCCAGGGCACGCGCATGGGTCCGAACGTGGACAAGTTGTGGCTCGAAGTCGCCGGCCAACCGGTGATCGCCCACACCTGGCGGCAATTCAATCATGCGGACTGCGTGGACGAAATCATCCTCGTCATCCGCGACGGGATGCAGCCGCACTTCACGAAGCTCGGGAAGAAATTTCATTTTCGCAAACCATTTCGTCTCGTTGTCGGCGGCGCGGAACGGCAGGACTCCGTGTGGAACGGCCTGGCAGCGCTGTCGCCGCAGTCGGAAATCGTCGCCATCCAAGACGCCGCGCGGCCTTGCACGTCAGGGAATTTGATCGCGGCGACCATCGCCGCCGCCCGCGAAACCGGCGCCGCCGTGGCCGCACAGCCGGTGACCGACACGATCAAGGAATCGGCCGATGGCCAAATCATTGCCCGCACGGTGGACCGCGCAAAACTCTGGTCGGTGCAGACGCCCCAGACTTTCCGCGTGGCCGTCATCCGCCGCGCGCTTTCCACCGCGCGTGAAAAAGGACTCCTTTTCACCGACGACACGGCGGCCTGCGAACTGATTGGCCAGCCGGTCCGGCTGGTGAAAGCGGCCAGTCCCAATCCCAAAGTCACGGTGCCGGCGGACTTGCCGTTCGTCGAATCGCTGTTGCGATAGCGCTGCCGGCGACCTTTCAGGCGGTTGAAAGTTTCAAAAACTTTGTGTCCGGGTCACTTCGTGGTAAATTCCGCCCATGAAACGCCGTTTTGTTTTCGGTCTGGTGGTTGTCGCGCTGCTGCTCAATCTGGCGGTCGGTGCCAAAATCTATCTTTCCGCCGCCCAAACCGGGTCGGACAAAGACAATCGGCGCGCCAACTTTGAACTGTTCGACGAGGCCGTCCAGAAAATCCGTGACGAATATGTGGATGGCAAAAACCTGACATATCAGCAGTTGGTTTATGCGGCGTTGAAGGGCGCGGTCGGCAAGCTCGATCCGCACAGCGAGTTCCTCGACGCCGATGAATTCCAGCAGTTGCAGGACGACACCGAGGGGCAGTTCGGCGGCTTGGGTCTGGTGGTGGCGATGCGCAACGGGCGGGTGACCGTCATTTCGCCGATTGAGGATACGCCTGGTGCCCGCGCGGGGATTTTAAGTGGCGACTGCATTACGCAGGTCGAGGGTCAGAATGTGGCGGGCCAGCCGCTGGCGGATGTCGTCAAGTTGTTGCGCGGCGATCCCGGTTCGTCCGTCACCATCACGGTCGAACGGCCGGCCACCGGCGCGAAGAAAAATTACACCTTGCAGCGCGCCGTCATCCAGATGGACATGGTCAAGGATATCCACGGCCAAAAACAATTTCCGCTCGACGAGAACGGGATCGGCTACGTGCGCATCACGCAGTTCGGCGAAAACACCGCCGACGAGCTGGAGGCCGCGCTGGCCAGGTTGAAACGACAGGGGATGAAAGGATTGGTGCTGGATTTGCGCTGGAATCCCGGCGGCTTGCTGGACCAGGCCGTCGCCGTCTGCCAAAAATTTTTGCCGCGCGGACAGCTCGTGGTTTCCACCGAGGGCCGGCGCGTGGTGGAAAAGTATTTTGCCGAAGGCAGCGGCGATGAATTGAAAAACATTCCCGTCGTGGTCCTCGTCAATCTCGGCAGCGCCAGCGCGGCGGAGATCGTCACCGGCTGTCTGCAGGATTTGCATCGCGCCGTCATCCTCGGCGAAAAAACCTTCGGCAAAGGCTCCGTGCAGACGATCTTTCCGCTCGACGACGGTTCGGCCTTGAAGCTGACCGTGGCGAAATATTACACCCCCAGCCACAAGGTCATCCATGAACACGGCATCACGCCGGATGTGCTGGTGCCGCTGACCGATGCCGAGGAGGCCGCGCTGCTGCTCAAACGCGATCCGGACAGCCTGGTGGGACTGCCGCCGCCGACCCGCGGTCAATTCTCGGCCGTGCACGACGCGCAGTTGGAGCGCGCCGAGGATCTGCTCCGGGGTTTGCTCATTTACGACCAGTTGTCAGAGCGGCGAAGCCGGAGAAAATAGCGGCGAAGTAAAATTGAAATGGCCGCATTGCAAATTGCGAATGAGCTTTCGGCCGTGACCACCTCGACCCTGATAATTCTGAATTTGCCATGCCCATGACCGTGCTCGCCCTCGAAACCTCCTGCGACGAAACCAGCGCCGCCGTCGTGCGGGATGGGAAAATCCTGTCCAACGTCGTCACCTCGCAAATTGCACTGCACGCGGAATATGGCGGCGTCGTGCCGGAACTGGCGGCGCGCGAGCACTTGAAAAATCTCCTGCCCGTGGCGCAATCCGCCCTGCGGCAAGCCGGCGTGGCCGGCACCCAGCTGGACGCCGTGGCGGCCACGCAAGGACCGGGACTGCCGAATGCCTTGCTGGTCGGGTTGAAGGCGGCTCAAGCCGTGGCGTTCGCTTTGAACCGGCCATTCATCGGCATCAACCATCACGAGGCGCATTTGTATTCGCCGTGGATTGAGAGTGTCGGCGGTGCCCTCGCCGCCGACTTCTCAAAATTTCTGCCGAACGTCTCGCTCATCGTCAGCGGCGGCCACACGCTCCTGGTCTTGGTGAAATCGGAGTTGAATCACCGCGTGCTGGGCGGGACGATTGACGACGCGGCCGGCGAATGTTTTGACAAGACCGGCAAGCTGATTGGCCTGCCATATCCGGCCGGGCCGGAGATGGACCGACTGGCCGAGCAGGGGAACCCGGCCGCCTTCGCCTTCCCGCGCCCCTTGCTCAACGAGGCTAACGACGATTTCAGCTTCAGCGGCCTGAAAACTTCCGTCCGCTATTTTCTCCGCGACCATCCCGCGCTGCTCACCGACCGGCAAAAGGTGTGCGACCTCTGCGCCAGCGTGCAGGCGGCGATCACCGAGGTGCTGGTGAAAAAAACCATGCGGGCCGCGCAGCGCGAACATATCCGTTGCGTGACGGCTTCCGGCGGCGTGACCTGCAACCGCGCCTTGCGCCACGAACTGGAACGTGCCTGCCAGAAAAATGGCCTGACCCTGCGGCTGGCCGAAAAATCCCTGTGCACCGACAACGCGGCGATGATCGGCATCCTGGCCGAAAGAAAACTGCTGGTGCAAATCCCGCTGCCCTCGCTCGATGAGGAAATCAAGCCCGGCTGGGTGCTGGCATGAGCGGTTCTTCAATCCACCAATACCAGCAACGCCGCGTCCTGCGCGAACCCTCAAATGATTTGACTTTGGTGTTCGGCTCTTTGGGCTTGGCCGTCACGTCCGGGGCGGACTCCAAAACCTCAAGGGCAGACTGATCTTCACGGCGTAATTCACATTCTCCGGCAGCTTGGCCAACACTTGGTTTCTTGAGACAAAATTTTCAGAAAACGCCTCGTGGTTGGGAGTCAATTTTCAGGTTTTTTTGATTTTCTACCAATCATAGGGATTTATGGGAGTGCATAAATCACTTGCTGGGCGCCCGGTTAAAAGATTCCTAATACCAATTCTTTGCGATAATCGTTACAATATGTTTGATTTGAAGGTGGCGATATGAGATGAGGGAGGCATGGCCCGCGCACATCTGAAACTAACGGTTGAACCGGCGCTCAAAGCCGAGTTGGA
>JAJXXW010000050.1 GCA_021780905.1 bacterium | reverse complement strand
GGCCAACCGCCAACTTGTGGCTGCGGTTGGGGCAGCCGTTACCACGGTTCGCACACTGAATTTTGAAAAAATCACCCATGAAAAATCGTGGCGCTGAAAAATCACCCGTTTTTCAACGGCCTGCTAGAAATATCCGGGCTAAAACAACTTTCGAACACAAAAACCCGTTGAAGCTCCGGCTCCAACGGGTTTTTGTGTGATGCGTGGCTTTCGCGGCAACAAGATGGCATCAGATGCTCATTGCGTCAAAACCGCCATCCACCACCAGCTCCGCGCCGGTAATGAAGCTGCCCGCGTCCGACGCCAGCAACAACGTCGCCCCCACCAGTTCCTGCGGTTCGCCAAAGCGTTTCATCGGCGTCTTGCCCATGATCTGCGCCACGCGCTCGGGATTGAGCACCTTGCGGTTTTGCTCCGCCGGGAAAAAGCCGGGCACCAAAACATTTACGCGCACACCGCTTGTCGCCCATTCGCGCGCGAGATTTTTGGAAAGATTATGCACCGCCGCCTTCGACGCCGAGTAAGTGAACACGCGGGACAGCGGCGTGAGGCCGGACGCCGAGCCAAGGTTGATGACGCTGCCGGATTTTTGTTCGACCAGATGCCTGCCGAAAACCTGGCAGGCGAGAGCAACGCCTTTAAGATTCACCGTGATGATGCGGTCAAATTCGTCTTCGGGAATATCAAAAAACGGCGTCGGCGAATTGATGCCCGCACCGTTCACCAGGATGTCCACACGGCCGAATTTCTTCAAAACGTCTGCCAGCAGTTGCTGAAACGCCGGCTTGGAAGTCGCTTCACACGGGAAAAATTCCGCCGTGCCGCCGCCCTTGGCGATTTTATCGAGCCGGTCTTTGGCCTTGGCCGGATCGCGGCCGACGAGCGCGACAGTGGCACCGGCCGCCGCCATGCCTTCGGCCATCTCGCCACACAGCACGCCCGTGCCGCCGATGACGACCGCCACTTTGCCTTTGAGTGAGAACAGTTCTGCTGGATTTTTCATAAATCGTATTCGTTAAATTGAGCCACAGATTTTCCGGGAAGGAATATTTTTATTTGTGTCAATTTGTGCCCGTCTGCGGCTTCATCTCTGCACGCGGGCGCTGCCGCCGCCAAATGTTTTTTCCACTTCCCTGCGCGTGGCCATGCTCGTGTCGCCCGGCGTAGTCGAGGCCAGCGCGCCGTGCGCCGCGCCATAATCCACGGCCTTTTGCGGATCGTTGAATTCGAGAAAACCAAATTGCAGCCCGCTGGCAAAACTGTCGCCGCCGCCGACGCGATCCAAAATTTCCAACTCTGGATATTTCCGGCTCTCGAAGAACTTGCCGTCGTGCCAGAGGATCGCGCTCCAGTCATTCTTCGTCGCGGTGATAACGCGGCGCAGGGTCGTCGCGGCGACCTTGAAATTCGGATACGCCTTCACGGCGGTCGCGATCATCGCCTTGAACGCGTCGGTTTCAATCTTGCTCAAGTTAGGGTCCGCGCCTTTCACCTCGAAGCCGAGCGACGCGGTGAAGTCTTCCTCGTTGCCGATCATCACGTCCACGTATTTCGCGATTTCACGGTTCACTTCCTGCGCCTTTTTCAGGCCGCCGATGGATTTCCAGAGCGACGGACGATAATTCAAATCGTAGCTGACAATGACGCCGTGTTTCTTCGCCGCCTGCACCGCTTCGATGGTCAACGCCGCAGTGGTTGCGGACAGCGCCGCAAAGATGCCGCCGGTGTGCAGCCAGCGCGTGCCGATTTTTCCGAAAATCAAATCCCAATCAAAATCGCCCGGCTTGAGCTGCGAGGCGGCGGAATTGCCACGATCCGACACGCCCACCGCGCCGCGGATGCCGAAACCGCGTTCGGTGAAATTCAGCCCATTGCGGATGGTGCGGCCGATGCCGTCATCCTCGCGCCACTTGATGAAGTCCGTGCTGACGCCGCCTTGCAGGATGAAATCTTCGATGAGACGGCCAACTTCATTGTCCACGAACGCGGTGCAGACGGCAGTTTTGAGACCGAAACATTTGCGCAAGCCGCGGGAGGTGTTGTATTCGCCGCCGCCTTCCCACGCCGTGAAGGAGCGCGTGGTGCGGATGCGCCCTTCGCCGGGGTCGAGGCGAAGCATGACTTCGCCCAGAGAAATCTGGTCAAACGCGCCTGTGGCTTGGTGGCGTAGCTGGATGGACATAAACCGCTCGGGATTATAATCCAGACTCCGGGCTGCGCACAGAGTAAAATGGCCAGCAATCCGCACGGGTCCGGCCACCGTTCGCACCCGCTGTCGGGGTGTGATTCACCCGAACCAATTCGCAGAACTTGACGCACACAACTTTGAAGCAACCCCTGAACCGCAGCCGGGCCGGCCGCCCGGGTTTATGGGAAAAACCGTTTTCACACGACCGTTGCTCCGGTCGGCCTCAGATATCCTTCGCCCCATGCCGCCCCGTTTTTGATTTGCGCCCCGGCGCACGGCGCAGAATTGAGGTGAAAAACGGTTGACAATTCGCCGGCACAGCGGTTAATCTGTTTATGAAGTGATGTGCGAAAGACAAATTATATGAAAAAGTTTCAATTCCTCGTCGGCACGTTTTTTTGTGGCCTTTTTATCAGTGCAAGTTCTAGCCTCTTTGCCCAAGCTGGCAGTTCCGGTTACGCCACCGTGGTGCGCGTGGAAGGTGTAGCCAGCTATTCGCTGGGCGATGACAAATGGACGCCGCTGGTGGCGGGCAAAAGTCTCCCCGCCGGTGCCATCATACGCACTGGACACAATGGAACGGTGGACGCCGTGCTGGGCAAGGATATTAACCTGCCCCAACGAGCTTGGCAGGCGCACTGGGAACCCTCAAGTCCCGGTCCCGCTGCAGACGAGCCGGTCCGCGGCATCATCAGCTACAAGCCGGCGGCGGAACAAAACGTCGTGCGTCTTACCCCGGACACCACCTTGGCGATTGATAAATTGACTGTCACTGACACCGGCATGGATACCGTTAGCGACACAGAGTTGAACCTGACCAAGGGCAAAATCTTTTGCAGCGTCAAGAAACTCAACGGCGCCTCCCAATACCTGATTAAGCTGCCCAGCGGCATTGCCGGCGTGCGCGGCACCCAGTTCAGCATAGACGTGGACGGCCATGTCTCCGTCTATCACAGCACCGGCGGCGGGGTGATCCTGACGTTGATTCTGCCCAGCGGAGCGCCTCAAACCACGGTGGTCGGGTCCGGTTTCAGCTACGATCCCACGGCCGGCCAACTGACCGTCAATCCCGGCGACGTGACGACGTTTTTGGACCGATTGTTCTCGGCGTTGCAAACGGTTTACTCTCCCGTGGCTTTCGTTTCCCGGGACTGCACCACTATTTACGTCTCCCCGGTGCATGGTGGCCAAGGCAACCAAGGCGGTCAGGGCAACCAAGGCAACCAAAACAATCAAAAGTGAGGCTGCGGACACTGTTCAATTGTTTCAATAGAAATTTGTTTCAACCAGCGCAGCCTTGAGTTGCGCTGGTTTTTTGTTTAATCCCAGAGGGTGAAATTCAAGCGCCCCAAGCTCACGCCGCTCCTCATTGCGTTTTCCGTGCTGGCGCTGGTAGCAGGTTTCCACGCCTGGCATCTGGATTTTCCCGAGCGCTTGGAATGGATGACCTACGATCTCCGCGTCCGGGCTGCCCATCATTTTCCCGCGCCGGCGGCGACCAATCTGGCCTTTGTCGCCATTGAGGAAGCCAGCCTCAAGACCGTCCAAAGCGGCAAGTTGGGCTATCGTTTTGGACTGCTCTGGCCGCGGCAGGTTTACGGCCACCTGGTCGATGAACTGGCCGCGCAGGGAGCCGGGGCCATCGGCTTTGACGTGCTATTCGGCGAACTGCGGCCCGACCATCCGCCGGTGCAGTTGGCGAATGGAACATTTCAGGAATCCGACGTTTTTTTTGCCACCCATTTGCGCCGCGCCGGCAACGTCATTCTCGCCCGGACCCCGGAAGTCATCCCGCCGGCACTCTTCGCCACCAACGCGCTCGCCCTCGGCGACATCTCCACCGACCCCGACACCGACGGCACGCTCCGCCGCGTCAAAGCCTTCCGCGACCTGCGCCGCTGGCATCCACTTATTGAAATGGCCGCCACCCACTTCGATCTCGATTTGTCCGCCGCCAAAATTGTCCCCGGCAAAATCATCCTGCCACAGACGGGCACGACCAACTGCGTCGAGGTTCCGGTGGATGCGAAAAATAATTTCACCCTCGCCGATTTTGGCGTGGGAAAACTTCTCCCCGGCGAAGCGCCCACAGCCCGGGCATTCACTACCGGGCGCGTCTGGCACATGGGTATCCTGCTCGCCGCGCGGGAACTCAAGCTCGACCTTGCCAAAGCCACCGTGGATTTGCCGGGCGGAAAAATCATCCTGCCCGGCGCGAACGGCATCCAGCGGGTGATACCCGTGGATGCCGACGGCTATTTTTTTGTGGACTGGCGGCTGACGCCCGATGACCCACGCCTGCTGCGCGTGCCGGTCGAAGACCTGCTCTGGCAGGATCGCCAGCGATTGCTCGGCGAGACCAACGGCTTGCGCGACGATTTGCGCGGCAAACTGGTGGTCGTCGGCTCCGCCGTGCAGGGCAATGATCTCACCGACCACGGGGCCACGCCGCTCGAACGCGACACGCTGCTGGTCAGCAAACACTGGAACATCGCCAGTTCGGTCATCACCGGCCAGTTCATCCGCCCCACCACATTCGGCGAGGACCTGGCCATCATCTTCCTGCTCGGCCTGCTCACCGCATTTCTGACGTGGCAACTGCGCGCGTTTGCGGCGGCGGGCGGAACCATTTTGCTCGTCACCAGCTACACGGCGATCACCTTCATTGTCTTCATCAAATTCCGGCTGTGGCTGCCGCTGGTTGTCCCGGTCGGCGGCGCGATTTTAGTTGAGCACATCTGTCTGGTGACTTACCGCGTGGTGTATGAAGAGCGGGAAAAGCGACACGTCAAAGCCATTTTTTCCAAGATGCTTTCGCCCGACGTGGTCAACGAACTGCTCGGCGCGGAAAAACTGGCGTTGGGCGGCGCGCATTGCGAGGTGTCTGTCTTTTTCGCGGACGTGCGCGGCTTCACGACACTGACTGACCAGATGCAGGAACAGGTGGCGGCATTCATCCGCGAGAGAAAGGTGGTCGGAGCGGCGGCGGAAAAATGCTACGAGGAATCGGCCCGCGAAACTTTGGAGACGGTGAACCTCTATCTGGCGGCGGTGGCGGAAGCGGTTAAAAACAGCGGCGGCACACTCGACAAATACATCGGCGACTGCGTGATGGCCTTTTGGAATGCGCCGGCGCCGAACGAAAAACACGCCCTGGCCAGCGTGCAGGCGGCGATCCACGCCCAACGGGCGATCCTGGATTTGAACCGGCAGCGGCTGGCGCAAAATGCGGCGCGGGAATTTGAAAACCAGGCGCGCGTGGCGGCGGGATTGATGCCGTTGCCGCTGCATGTGGCGCTGCAACTGGGCACCGGCATCAACACCGGCGCGGTCACGGTCGGCCTGATGGGCTCGGAGGTGCATGGCTTCAATTATACGGTGTTTGGACGCGCGGTGAATCTGGCGAGCCGGCTCGAAGGCGTTTCCGGCAGCGGCCGCATCATTGTCAGCGACGCAACTTACCAGCATTTGCTGCGGCTGGATCCGCAGCTTGCCGCCGGCTGCACGGAGCTGGCACCGGTGACCCCGAAAGGCTTTCGCGACGCGGTGCGGATTTACGAGGTGCCGTGGAAATAGTTTTGAGTTTTGAGTTTTTAATTTTAAGTTAGAGGCGTTGGCGCGGTGGTAAATGCCGTTTCAACCCGACTCACAAAATTCAAAATTCACAAACAATGAAGCGCACCGCGATTTATCCCGGCAGTTTTGACCCGCTGACCAACGGCCATCTGGACGTGATCCAGCGGGCGGCGAAATTGTTTGACCGCGTCATCGTGGCCGTGGCGAAAAACGAGGGCAAACGCCCGCTGTTCACGCTGGCCGAGCGGGTGGCGCTGGTGAAATCCGCCGTGGCGAAGCTGCCCAATGTCGAGACGGATTCGTTCAGCACCTTG
The DNA here is from genome assembly GCA_021780905.1 of bacterium. Classification (GTDB taxonomy): domain Bacteria; phylum Verrucomicrobiota; class Verrucomicrobiia; order Limisphaerales; family UBA11358; genus UBA11358. Next base: position 106,683 of record JAJXXW010000050.1, on the reverse strand, counting down.
CTGGTGGAATATGTCGCGTCGTGCCAGGCGCAGGCCATTGTGCGCGGCCTGCGCGCAGTGTCGGACTTTGAATTCGAGTTCCAGCTCGCGCTGATGAACCGGAAGCTGGACGAGAAAATCGAGACGATTTTCATGATGCCGAAGGACACCTACACGTTTTTAAGTTCCCGCATCGTGAAGGAAATCGCGCGCCTCGGGGGCGATGTGAGTTCGTTCGTGCCGCCGAACGTGCAGGTCGCGTTGGGGAAAAAACTTGAACCGCGAAGACTCAGCAGCGCCAAGAAATGAAATTACTTCTCTTTGCGCCTTTGTGTCTGAGTGGGAGGATATCATGTCTTTAAGAGTCAATCTCCGCCATTTGGAAAAGCATAGCTTGCACCTCAAAGGTGAACTGCCGGTGGCGGAGATGGATCTGGGCGTGAACGACGAGCTAATCCACGCGGACAGGCCGTTGCGCTACGATTTGTCGGTGGAATGGCTGCACGACGCCATTTTGGCGACCGGTTCGCTGGTCTTGCCGCTGGAGTGTGAGTGCAGCCGCTGCCTGAAAAAGTTCAAAACCGAACTGAAATTGACCGGGTGGGCGGCGCATTTGCCGCTGGAGGGCGAGGACAAGGTGCCGGTGGAGAACGATTGTGTGGACTTGACGCCATTCGTGCGGGAGGATATGCTGCTCAACTTTCCGCAACATCCGTTGTGTCAACCGGACTGTGCGGGATTGAAAAAGAAAGCCGCCCCCAAGGCGAACGCCGTTGAAAAACCGGCGGCCGCCGTGTGGGCCAAACTGGACCAACTGAAACTGTAGTTTTTAAATATGACTTTTGAATCTTGATGGGAACGCGATTCGTTCCGGACTCAAAACTCAAAATAATCAGGCAAAATTTATTGATTTATGGGCGTTCCCAAAAGAAAACCATCCACGAGCCGGCAGCGTATGCGCCGGGCTTACAACAGCGTTCTCAAACTGCCGCAGCTCGGCAAGTGCCCGCAATGCGACGCGCCGGCGATGCCGCACCGCGTCTGTCCGGCCTGCGGCTTCTACAAGGGCCGCCAGGTCCTGACTGTCACGGCGGGCGCGTAACCGTTTTTAATTTTAAGTTTTGAATTTTGAGTTGAAGCCGGCGGTTTTGGCCGTTCGACTCCAAATGAAAAATTAAAAGCTAAAAACCAGCATGCGAATCGCAGTGGATGTCATGGGTGGTGACCATGGCTGTGGTGTCATCATCGCCGGCGTGAAAAGCGCGCTGGAGGAAAGCAAGGACCTCACAACCATCTACCTCGTCGGCAACAAGGCCGACATCCATGCCGCGCTGCCGCCGCGCGGCTTCCGCGACCACCGCGTCCGCATTGTCCACGCCAGCGAGGTCGTGGAGATGGAGGACAAGCCGGCAATCGCCCTGCGCAAGAAAAAGGATTCCTCCATCGCCCGTGCCGCTGAACTGGTGCGGGATGGCGAGGCCGACGCGCTGATTTCCCTCGGTAACACGGGCGGGATTTTTGCGGCGGGCACCTTCAAGGTCGGCCGCATTGCCGGCGTGGACCGCGGCTGCATCGCCACAGTGATTCCGCGGCAAACCAATGAATTTGTGCTGCTCGACGCCGGCGCGAATATCGAGTGCAAGCCTCTGCACCTGGCCCAATTCGCCGTCATGGGCAGCGTCTATTCGCGGGAGGTTTTGAAACGGAAAAATCCGCGCGTCGGCATTTTGAGCATCGGCACCGAGGACAACAAGGGTAACGAGCTGACGCTCGAAACCTTCCAGCTCTGCAAGAAACTCGATTTGAATTTTATTGGCAATGTCGAGGGCCATGACCTTTTCAAAGACCGCGTGGATGTCGTCGTTTGCGATGGTTTCGTCGGCAACATCGTTTTGAAAAGCGTCGAAAGCCTCGCCGTGGCGATGTTTTCGATGCTCAAGCGCGAGCTGATGCATACGACGCAGCGCAAGCTCGGCGCCTATCTCGCGAAAGGGGCGTTCCACAGCATCCGCCGCCGCATGGATCCGGAGGTTTACGGCGGCGCGCCGCTCCTCGGCTTCAACGGGCTGGTGTTCAAGGCGCACGCGTCCGCGCGCGAACGCGCCGTAACCAGCGCCATCCGCGTCACCGCCAACGCGGTGAAAACCCAGATCAACCAGATCATTGCGCGCGAGATTGCGGCGGCGAACACAATTCTTCAGGCGGAAACCGCCGCCGTCATTGCATGAAAAACCCCCGCGCCAGGCACAATTTCGTGGGCCGCACCTGCTCCATTACCGGCGTCGGCTCGTATGTGCCGGAAAAAATCCTGACCAACGCCGAACTCGAAAAAATGGTCGAGACTTCGGACGAATGGATCACCACGCGCACCGGCATCAAGGAGCGCCGCCTCGCCGCCGCGAACGAGTTCACCTCCGATCTCGCCGCGAAAGCCGCCGCGCGCGCGATGGAAATGGCCGGGGTCACCGCCGACCAGATTGACCTGATCATTATCGCGACGCTGACGCCGGACATGCCGTTTCCGTCCACCGCGTGTTTGGTGCAGCGCAAGCTTGGCGCGGTGCGCGCGGCGGCGTTTGACATTGAGGCCGCCTGTTCCGGCTTCATCTACGCGCTCGAAATTGGGCAGCAGTTTATTTTGTCGCGCACTTGCGAAACCGTTTTGGTTGTCGGCGCGGAGAAGCTTTCGTCCATCGTCAACTGGAAGGACCGCAACACCTGCGTCCTCTTCGGCGACGGCGCGGGCGCGGCGATTTTGCAGCACCGCGAAAATTCCCACGGCCTCCTCACGGCCGTGATGGGCGCGGACGGCAACAAGGCGGATTTGCTCTCGATGCCCGGCGGCGGCAGCGCGTGCCCGGCCACGGCGGAATCCGTCGCGAACGGGATGCACTATCTGCGGATGGACGGCAAGGAGACTTTCAAGAACGCGGTTAATGCCATGGTCTCCGCCGCGAACGAAGCGATGCGTCGCTGCGAAATTGACATCACCCAGATCAAGTGTGTCATTCCGCACCAGGCCAACCAGCGCATTGTGGACGCGGTCGGGGACCGGCTGAAGGCCACGCCGGAGCAGCTTTTCATCAACCTCCACAAATACGGCAACACCTCCGCCGCCTCCGTGGCCATCGCGCTGGACGAGGCGGTGGCTTCCGGCAGGCTTCAGCGCGGCGACCTGATTCTACTGGTGGTTTTTGGCGCCGGACTGACTTGGGGCGCGGCGGTGATTGAATGGTGAAACTTCAATTTGACGCCCGGTCCCAACGTGCTAATTTGAATAACTTATGAGTGCAAAGAAAATCGGAAGTCTGGGTTCGATGGGCAATTCAGTCAGTGTGGCCGGGCGTGAATCTTCTTTGGCGCTGGGCGCGGACAAGGTCTCGGTCCACAAAAATGGCATCGAGTTTTGCAGTCCCACCCCCTTTCACGAGTGGTCAGAAATGACCGTTTCGCTGCGGTCGCCGCAGGACGGCAGCCGCGTGTCCTGTCACGGCGTGGTGGTGGGCTGCGCCGGCAGCAAGCACACCGGCTACCACGTCTCGATGCTGTTCACCAGTTTGACGCCGGCGGCGGAAAAGCAGCTGGGCGCGATGGCGCGCTCGGAGTTTGGCGCCGGATAATCTGGCCGTTCAAACTTGAAATGCCACCCCGGACCCGTGTTCGGGGTAATTTTTTTGACGGCCAGATTTGATTGGTTCACAATCCAGTTTAGCAAAAGATTTAAATCAAATTATTCATGAAATACGGCCTGAACCTCAAACCGACCGGCGCGCTCGACTTCCTTTCGCTCGGCGCGCTCGTCCACCGCCTTGACCCGGGCATCATCCCGTTCCGCAAGGCGACCCACTGCGACATCCACGTCAGCGGCGGCGAATTCAATGTCTCCGCCAACCTCGCCGACTGCTTCCGCCTCAACACCGGCGTCGCGACCGCGATGGTGGATTATCCCATCGGCGATTTGATTGCCGAACGCGTCCGCGCGATGGGCGTGAAGCCGTTCTACAAAAAATTCAAGCACGACGGCGTGCGCGGCCCGAACATGGCCACGGTTTATTCTGACCGTGGCCAGGGCGTGCGCGCTCCAGTCGTTTTCTACAACCGCAGCAACGAGGCCGCCGGCCAGCTTAAGCCCGGTGATTTCAACTGGAACGAAATCTTCGGTGCCGGCGTCCGTTGGTTCCACAGCGGCGGCATTTTCGCTGCCTTGTCCGAAACCACCGGCGAACTCATTGTCGAGGCCATGAAAGCCGCCAAGTCCAGCGGCGCAGTGACGTCGTTTGATTTGAACTATCGCCAGAAACTCTGGGACATCTGGGGCGGCCAGTCCAAGGCGCTCGACGTGCTCGGCCGCATCGTGCAGCATGTGGACGTGCTCGTCGGCAATGAAGAGGATTTGCAGAAAGGTCTTGGCATTGAAGGTCAGGACGTGGAAGCCAAGTCCAAGCTCGACCCGTCGGCGTTCTACGCCGTCATCGAGAAAGCCACCAAGAAATTTCCGAATGTCAAAGCCGTGGCCACCACGCTGCGCGAAGTGCATTCCACCAACCGCCACACTTGGGGCGCGGTCGCTTGGGTCAATGGCAAAACCTATCAATCGCCGATGTGCGAACTGGACGTCGTGGACCGCGTCGGCGGCGGCGACGGCTACGCGGCCGGATTTTTCTACGGCCTCTTATCCGGCGCGTCCGAGCAGGAAGCCGTCAACCTCGGCTGGGCACACGGCGCGTTGCTGACCACGTTCCCTGGCGACACCACGATGGCGACGGTCGAACAAGTCAAGGCCTTCGCCAAGGGCGGTTCCGCCCGCATCCAACGCTAATTTTGAAGACTGTAGTGGCACAGGCGTCTCGCCGGTGCGACTCTAGTTTAGTGCCAATTACAACAGAAACTTACAGGCGAGACGCCTGTGCCATTAGTTCGATATGCTTTATTTCGCGCGCGGCTCCATCACCGACAAATTGTCCAAGGACGATTTGCGCGCCGGTCTGTTTGAAGCTTTGAAAAAGCTCGGCCCGCGCAAACACGTTCTAGCGGTGCCGCCGGACTTCACGCGCTTCCATTCGCAGGCTGGCAAGCTGACGCGGCTCGCCTTCGATTTTTACGGAAATCAGTTGACGGACATCCTGCCCGCGCTCGGCACGCATACCGCGATGACCCGCGAGCAGATTCACGAGATGTTTCCCGGTGTGCCGGAAAAACTGTTCCGCGTTCACAACTGGCGCACCGGCATCACGACGGTCGGCGAAGTGCCGGCGGCGTTTGTGAGGAAAGTTTCCGAGGGCGCGGTGGATTTTCCCTGGCCGGCGCAGGTCGCCAATCTCATCGCCGGCGGCGGACACGATTTGATCTTGTCCATCGGCCAGGTCGTGCCGCACGAAGTCATCGGCATGGCGAACTACAACAAAAATATTTTTGTCGGCACCGGCGGCGTCGAGGGCATCAACAAGAGCCATTACGTTGGCGCGGCCTTCGGCATGGAACGCATGATGGGCCGCGCGGATACGCCGGTTCGTAAAATTTTAAATTACGCCTCGGAGCATTTCACGAGGCATCTGCCGATTGTTTATGTTCACACCGTGATCGGTCGCGGCGACGGCGGCAAACTCGTCGTGCGCGGCTTGTTTGTGAGCGATGATGCGTCCGGTTTCGAACTGGCGGCAAAACTTTCGCTCGAAGTGAATTTTGAGATGCTCGCCGAGCCGATCAAAAAAGTTGTCGTTTATCTCGATCCGTCGGAATTCAAGAGCACCTGGCTCGGCAACAAGGCGGTTTATCGCACGCGCATGGCGATGGCCGACGGCGGCGAACTCATCATCCTCGCGCCGGGCTTGAAGGAATTCGGCGAAGACCACGAGATTGACCGGCTCATCCGCAAATACGGCTATCGCGGCACGCCCGCGACGCTGGCGGCGGCCAAGGCGAACGCCGAGCTGCAAAATAATTTGAGCGCGGCGGCGCATTTGATTCACGGCTCCAGCGAAGGCCGGTTTGGCATCACCTATTGTCCCGGTCATTTGACGCAACAGGAAATCGAAGGTGTCGGCTTCAAATACGCCGCTCTCAATACGATGAGGCAGCGTTACGATCCGGCGCAGTTGAAGAACGGATGGAACACGCTGCCGGACGGCGAAAAGATTTTTTACATCTCCAATCCCGCGCTTGGACTGTGGGCTTGTCGTAGCCGGTTTGAGCCATAGCGAGGATGGCGCGCGGCTTGGCAATGGAAGCGCGACCGGCTTTGCGGTCTGCCCAAAAGTTTCCCACCGATTCATTTTTAACCGCCGCGCCGACCTTTCCGGATGAGAGCGCATTTGGGACTGCAGTAGCAAGGCACCGGACGCGACGCCGCTTGCGAGCAGACAAAAGCGGCGTGGCACCTTGCTTCCCGCCGCACTCCAAAAGTTCAAATCAACCCTTCGCCTTTTTCTCCTGCGCCGCCAGCGCCCGTTCGTAACAGTCCAGCGCCTCGTCAAACCGGCTCAGGCGGTTCAGTAGCCCCCCCTTGTGCAGGTGCGCAATCGCCAGCGAACCATCCGCCGCCAGCGCGCGGTCATAACCCGCCAGCGCCTCGTCGGTGCGCCCAAGCCGTTCCAGCGCGGCGGCTTTTTGGACCCAGGCTCCCGCATCGTCCGGATGAGTCGCGAGAAATTTTTCCACCGTTTCCAGCGCCGGCAGCGGCTGGCGGGCGTCGAGCAGCGCCTGTGTTTGCGCCAGCGGGTCGGCGGTCTTGGCCGCCCCGTTTTCCGGCAGCGTCCGTTGGCCGCTTTCCAGTTCGTGAATGCGTTTTTCGAGTTGCCCCACCACGTCCAGCAGCCGCGCATTGGAAGTTTCCACCGTTGCCCGGCCTGGGGCGGCCAGGTGATGCAGGCCGCTGGCGCCGGCCAGCGCGGCGTGCTGCTGCGAGGAAATTTCCGCGAGCTGGGAAAATGCGCGCCACTGGAAATAAACCATCAGCAGCATAATCCCCAGGCCCGCCAGCCCGAACGCGCCCGCCAGAAACAACGTCAACTGCTGCGTCTTGTGCGCCGCCTCCGCGTCGGCCGCGCGTTGCGCCGCGACCGTCTGCTCCAGCAACTGTAATCGCGCCGCCAGCGCGTCGGCATTGCTTTTGGCGGCCTCGGCCGCCGCCTGCTGGCTCTGCTCGAGGGCGAGCTGCGAGGCGCGGATCTGCTCCTGGATTTGCAGATAATTGCCTGCCATCTCGTCGCGCGTGAAGGCGGGCACCTGGGCGGACGCATTGTTCGTGTCCGCCGCCAACACCTTGGCCGCCAGCAGCAGGCCGGCACCCATCGCCAAAATCGTCCGATGAAAATTCATGCCCGTGGAAACAGCGTGGCAGCAGATAAAACGATGTCAAGTTTCCGGCGGGAAGAGTTATTCGCAATGCGGCATTACCCATGGTGAATTGTTGGAAAGCGGTGTCCCGCCAGGACTCACGATGTTTCCGATCCACCCCGGCGTTGAAATGTCGGGCTATTGTCATTTGTTCCTGCGGAACATGACTGCCGCGATCCTTTAATTCTTCAAATCAAATTCCAGCCGCGTGCGCGAGCCGGTCTGGACGTTGCGGATTTCCATTTCCTGAAGTTCCCACTGGCCGTTGATTTTCTTGAACGACTTCGGCTCGAACTCCTTCAGCAATTTTCCCTTAGCGTCGTAGGCTTCGGCTTCCAGGATGCCGCCGGATTCCCGGTCAATCCACGAGAGCACGCGCGAATAGCCGTTGGGCGGCGGATTCGGATTGGTGCTTTCCAGCAGCGTGTAGTCGCGCCCGCGTTTCAGGTTCGTCGTCTTCGGCAAAAGCTTCTGCGCCGGCCAGTGAAAAAATTCTAGGCCGAGGTCGCACAGCCAGAAATCGGAACCGGCAAATGGAATCATGGTTTCGTCGCCCGACAAACTTTTTTGAAAATGTCCGGCGAAATTATCTTCGATTGAGTGGTAGGAGTTTCGTTTTGCGGGCGAATGAGTCACAATAAGCGCATATGCAAACAAGTCTTTATCAGCGTATCTGGCGGCATAAAGTGTTTTCCAGCAGTTGGAGTCGGTTAAGGTTCCCGCTGTCAATGAAAGTTGCAGACGCTTGCCTGAAGCAATGCGGACAATCATAATACCGGAGTTCGTAAAGTTTCCTTCCGGCTTCGCATCGCAAAGCTGCTGCGCCAGTTGGCGGCCTTGAAGTTCCGCATTCGACAAAGTGTTCGTCTGCGCCTTCGCGCCCACGACAAAAAACAAAACCAGCGCAGCCAGAACCAGTGAAAAACAATTGGTGGGGCGGGCGTCCTCGCGAGCCGAATCAAAAATGGCGGCCGTGCGCCAGCACCGGCTCGCGAGGACGCTCGTCCCATCGTGGCAGTCTGCGTTCATTTGGCCGCCAGCGCCAGTTGCAGCACCTCGGAAATCTGCTTCACGAAATGCACCTTCAACTTCGCGCGCACTTCCGTCGGCACGTCTTCCCAATCCGGCTTGTTTCCTTCCGGCAAAATCACCTGTTTTACGCCGAACCGCGAGGCGGCGATCACCTTTTCCTTGATGCCGCCCACGCGCAGCACGCGGCCGCGCAAACTGATTTCGCCCGTCATCGCCACGTCGGAACGCACGCGCCGCTTGCTCATCAGGCTCGCCAGCGCCGCGCAAATCGTCACGCCCGCGCTCGGCCCGTCCTTCGGCGTCGCGCCGGCGGGCACGTGGATGTGCAAATCGTGCTTGCCGTAATCGTCAAAATCCAGCTCGAGCTTTTTCGCCTGCGACCGCAAATAACTCACCGCCGTCTGCGCGCTTTCCTTCATCACCTCGCCGAGCGAGCCGGTGAGAATCAGACTGCCGCGCCCGCGCATCCGCGTGGCCTCGATGAACAGCACATCGCCGCCGACCGGCGTCCACGCCAGCCCGGTGGCGATGCCGATCTCAGGGATTTTCTCCGCGCTTTCGGCCACAAATTTCGCGTGGCCGAGAAAATCCTTCACGTCCTTCGGCTCCAGCTTGATCAACTGCGCCGCGCCGTTTTTAGCGACAATCTTGCGCGCGGCTTTGCGGGCGAGCGCGGCAATCTCCCGTTCGAGCTGGCGCACACCGGCTTCGCGAGTGTATTCGCGGATGAGTTCGCGCAGCGCGGCGTCGGAAATTTTTACATCGTTGCGCGTCAGGCCGTGTTCCTCCAACTGGCGCGGCACGAGGTAGCGCCTGGCGATTTGCAATTTTTCCGTCTCGGTGTAGCTGGGCAGTTCGATGACTTCCAGCCGGTCGCGCAGCGCGGGATGCACCGGGTCGAGCCAGTTGGCGGTGGCGATGAACAGCACGCGCGACAAATCAAACGGCAGATCGAGGTAATGATCGGTGAAGGTGTGGTTCTGCGCCGGATCCAAAACTTCGAGCAGCGCGCTTGCCGGGTCGCCGCGAAAATCGGAACCAATTTTGTCCAACTCATCGAGGAGAATCACCGGATTGCGGCTCTCGACCCGGCGGAGCGTCTGCAAAATCCGTCCCGGCAGCGCGCCGACATAAGTGCGGCGGTGGCCGCGAATCTCCGCTTCGTCGCGCATTCCGCCGAGCGAAATGCGGGCGAATTTTCTCCCGAGCGCGTCGGCGACGCTTTTACCAAGTGACGTTTTGCCGACACCGGGCGGGCCGACGAGGCAGAGGATCGGACCTTTGATTTTCTTGCGGCGCTGGATCACGGCGAGAAATTCAATCAGCCGGTCCTTGACTTTTTCCAGGCCGAAGTGCTGCTCGTTCAGGATTTTTTCCGCCGCCTTGAGGTTTAACTTGTCCGGCGTTTCCGTTTCCCACGGCAGCGCGAGTATCCAGTCGAGGTAATTGCGTGAGACGCCGTATTCGGCGGCGGCGGGCGAAGTCTGCTGCATCCGGTCAAGTTCCTGGTTCGCCGCCTTGCGCGCCTCCTCGGGCAGTTTGGCCTGCTCGATTTTCTCGCGAAGATTGCGGATTTCGTTCGCGTTCGGGTCGGTATCGCCGAGTTCGCGCTGGATGACGCGCATCTGTTCGCGGAGGAAAAAGTCGCGCTGGGTCTTGGAGATGTTCGACGCGACGTCGTTCTGGATTTTGGAGCTTAAATTCAGGACCTCCTGTTCGCGGTTGAGCAGCGGCAGCAGTTTTTGGAGGCGTTCGCGGACAGAAACGGTTTCGAGCAGCTTCTGTTTTTCGTCGAGCGGCAGGCCGAGGTTGGCGGCGATGAGGTCGGCGAAGTGGCCGGGATGCTCGGTATTGAGCGCGGCGATCTTGACCTGTTCGGACAGCACGGTGGAAATCTTGGCGATCTCGTCAAACTGCTTGTGCGCGTTGCGGAGCATCGCCTGCAGTTCGATGGAATCCTCGGTTTCGTCGCGGAGCAGTTCAAAATTGGCGCGCAGATAGGGGTTGGCCGGCAGAAATTTGTCCAGCCGGATGCGCCAGAGTCCCTCGACGAGGATGCGCACGGTGCCGTCGGGAAATTTCACCATTTTGTTCAGCCGCGAGACGCAGCCGACCCGGTGCAAATCTTCCGGGCCCGGCTCGGCGACGTCGGGCTTGAGCTGGAGCACGGCGGCAAACAGCCGGTCGCCGCCCACCAGGTCGTCCACCAGCTTGAGACTGGGGCCGGTTTCGACCAGCAACGGCACGATCGCGCCGGGGAAAATCACAATGTCGGAGAGGCCCAGAATGGGTAGCGTATCCGGCAGCGACCGGGACGAGACACGGCTGGGCACCTCGCTCTTTTCGTTGGAGTTGAGGATGCTGACGAATTCTGTCTCTCCCGATTTCATCATCGTTTGGTCAGTTTAGATGACTTCGCGCCGGAAAAGTTCATGCCCGGTTAGATGCCTTCGCTGATGGGAACCTTGGTGGTCTTGGGTGCCGGCTTTTGGGCCGCCGGCACGTCCACGCGCAGAAAGCCGTTTACATAGATGGCCCGGGCCTGGCTAAGGTCGTAGCCGGCCGGCAAATCCAGCACGGTTTCAAATGGGCCGTAGCTGATCTCCATCACCAGAAAACTACAGTGCGCCGAACGGCAGCAGTCGGGGCGGACGCCATTGATGCGCAGACGCTGGCCCTCCACGGTGATCTCCAGGCTGTCGCTTTTCATGCCGGCCAGCTCGGCCTTGATGACCAGACCGCCCTCCGTGACGTAAATGTCCGTGTTGGGCGTCCAGCGGCCGGTCACCGGCTCGCTGCCCGCGCTGCGATGAATGAAATGGTTTGCTGAACTGGACTTGGTGACGGCCATGCGAAAGGTTAGTTGAAATTTTTCCAGTGGTTTGCCGTTGATAAAAAAGGGTCAATTCGCCGTCTCGTCCTTGGACTTCGCGGCTGCGTCGCCGTGATCGCAGCCGCAATGGGCGCCGTGTCGGTGGGGTTTGTTTCCCGAACTGCGCCACACAAAGAAAGCGGCCATACCTACAACGATTAACAGCGTCAGCATATCCGGCCAAGTCATGCCGGCAACATAATCGCAAACCGCCGCCGCGCAAATGGAATTTTCCGCCGGCCCCCGGCCATTTTCTGCCCTGCCGGCAACAATTTTGCACCTTGAACCCTGAACCCCGAACCTTAAACTTGCCGCATGGCCGAACCGTTCCGTCATCATCACCGCGTCAGCTATGCCGAATGCACCGTCGGCAACCACGTTTACCATTCGCGCTACCTGGATTTGCTGGAGGCCGCGCGCGGGGAATTTCTGCGGTCGCTCGGCACGCCGGTCTTGGAACTGCAAAATGCCGATTATATCTTCCCCGTCATCGAGGCGCGGCTGCGCTACAAGTTTCCCGCCCGCTACGACGATTGGCTGTCGATTGAAGTCGGGCTGACGCTCGTCGAGCGTGTGCGGCTGAATTTCGGCCACCGCATTTTGAACCAGGACGGCAAACTCATTCTCGAAGCCGAAACCTTCCACTGCTGCACCGGCCGCGACGAAAAGCCCAAGCGCCTGCCGGCGGAACTGGTGGAGAAGCTGAAACCGTTTCTCGTGATATAATTCGCCGCCGCCACGGATGACCAAGCCCGCCGCCCGCGTTACAACGGCTGCTTCATGGCATTTTGGTTGTGCACATAATCCGGCATTTCCGCCGCCGCCACCGCCTGACCGAATTGCGTGAAGACTTTGGACGCCTGCCAGCGCCAGTGTTCCACATGACCATCGGCAAAGGACAGATTCCCGCCCCGACTATGCCGGTCGGCCGGCAGGTCAAACCAGCAGTTCGGCCAATCCTGATAGTTCGTGGCACCTTTGGGCGGCTTCCCGAAGGAAGCGTCAAACTGCGTGGCCGGCAGTTCGTCAATGAACACAAACAAATCGCTTGGGCAGGGCGTCTGGATTTGGCTCATGCGGCTGAATGCCGGCAGGTTGGCGGCGTCCGGGTAATTATCCAGATACGCCAAATATCCGTTGACGGACTGGTCCAGGTTATAGCTGCGCTGATGGAGTTGCGGGGCGGCGCTTCGGCAGAACGCCGCGCCATTTCCCGGAGAATTTTAATCGGCAGCTTGCAGCCTGGAATCACTGCGGCAGACGACGGGGCGTCGCCGCCAGATCAGTGTGAATTGTGGCTGTCGTGGTTCGCCTTCCTCTGCGCGGCCTCGGCGACGACTTTCTCGGCGGCGGCGGGCGGCATTTCCTCGTAGTGGCTGAACGTCTCGGTGTGGACACCCGCGCCGCCGGTCAGCGAACGCAGCGTGCTGGAGTAATGATACAGTTCCGCCGTCGGCACGGTGGCTTTGATGACTTGGAAGGCGCCTTCGGCTTCGATGCCGAGAATTTTTCCGCGCCGCGAAGACAGGTCGCCCATGACTTTGCCCATGAAATCTTCGGGGATGCGGATTTCGACAATCTCGATCGGCTCCAGCAAACACGGCTTGGCGGCGGTGAAAGCTTCTTTGAACGCGAAGTAACCGGCGATCTGAAACGCGATGTCCTTGGAATCCACCGGGTGCATCTTGCCGTCGTAGAAATCAATCTTCACGTCGGTCACGCGGCAGCCGGCGAGGACGCCCTCGGTGCAAACCTGCTGGACGCCTTTCTCGACGGACGGCACGAAATTGCGGTCCACGTTCTGCCCGACCAGCGACTGGGTGAACTCCACGCCGGTGTCCCGTGGCTTGGGTTCGACGCGCATCCAGACTTCGGCGAACTGGCCCGCGCCGCCGGTCTGTTTTTTGTGGCGATATTTGGATTCGCCCTTGCCCCTGATGGTTTCGCGATATTTCACGCGCGGTTCGGCGAGTTCGACGTGGACGTTGTGCCGGCGGCGCAAACGGTCGGCGACGACTTCCAGATGCAATTCGCCTTGCGCGGAAATAATTGTCTGATGCAACTCGTCATCCACGAAATAAAGAAATGTCGGATCCTCCTCGTGCAAGGCGGCGAGGCCGGTGGCAATTTTATCCTCCTCGCCTTTCACCTTGGCGATGAGCGCGGCGTGAATGTTCGGCTTGGGATAAACGACTTTCGGCAGCGTCACCGGATGTTTCAACGTGCAAAGCGTATTGCCGGTGTGCGTGTCCTTGAGCTTCACCACCGCGCCGATGTCGCCGGCACCGAGCGAGTGGACGGGTTCGCGGGTCTGGCCGTTGAGCAGGAAAATCTGGCCGACGCGCTCGGTGATCTTGCGGTCGCTGTTGAACAAATCCGTGCCGGTCGTCACGCTGCCGGAATAGACGCGGAAGAACGACAGTTCGCCGAACTGCGCCTCGGTCATGTGCTTGAAGACGTAGGCCACGGTTTCGGCGTTGTCGAGCTTGACCTCGGTTTCATTGCCGTTGGCGTCAATCGCCGGAACGTTTTTGCGGTCCACTGGCGACGAGCCGTATTTGGCAATGAAATCCATCAGCCGCGCCACGCCGATGTTTTTTTCCGCCGAAACGGCGAAGAGCGGGATGAACAACTGTTTTTGCACCGCCGAATGGATGCCGGCGCGGAATTCCTCCTCCGACAAACCGCCTTGCTCGAAATATTTATTCATCAGCCCGTCGTCCGATTCGGCGATGTGCTCGATGAGTTCACGGTGCAGCGCTTTGACTTTTTCGCCGAGTTCCCCGGTGGCGGGTTCCTCGGTGTATTGGCCGGAGCCGTCGGTGGCGTAGGTGACAATCTCATTCCGCAGCACATCGAGCGTGCGATTGAAGCCGGGGCCGGCGTTCACCGGGACGCTCAGCGGAAAAACGTGCCGCCCGAAATGTTCCTGCGCGGATTTCAGCACGGCGGCGAAGTCCGCATTCTCACGGTCCAGCGCGTTGACGACGATCATTTTCGGAATGCCGTAGCCGGTGGCGTAATTCCAAACGCGGTCGGTGCCGACGCCCAAACCGTGCTGCGCGTGGATGACAACGAGCGCGAAATCGCCGACGCGCAGCGCGCCGAGGCCCTCGCTGATGAAGTCCAGATAGCCGGGCGTGTCAATGAGGTTGAACTTTTTCCCGGCCCAGTCGGCGTGCATCAGCGTGGCGGAGACGGAAATCTGCCGCTGTTTTTCGCTGACGTGATAATCGGACACGGTGGTGCCGTCGGCGATGCTGCCCAGGCGCGAGATGACCCCGGCGCAGCGCAGCATCGCCTCGCTCAACAGGGTTTTGCCAGATGAGGCGTGGCCGACGAGAGCGAAGTTGCGGATGTCAGCGGGCAAATAATTTTTCATAAGTCAGATTCACCTGCGGTTGTTGTTTGCCAAGCGGGATTGATGACTGCTGGCATTTCAAACCCAAGCCTCCCGGTTTGGCAAGACTAAATTAAGATTCCGCGTCCGCCCGGATCAATTCCGTCTTTTCAAGACCGCCGCGCCGCGCTATGCTGTCACTTCGACTGGATGCCGGCGGCTTCAAGTTCGGCGCGCGCTTCCGGTTCTTATGGCTTTGATCGTTCAAAAATACGGCGGCACGTCGGTCGGCAGCACCGACCGCATCAAAAACGTCGCCCGGCGCGTGGCGGAATACCGTGCGCGCGGCGATGCGGTCGTGGTGGTCGTCTCCGCGATGAGCGGCGTTACCGATGGCTTGATTAAACTGGCGAAAGACATTGCGCCGCTGCCGAGCGAACGCGAGATGGACATGCTCCTCGCCACCGGTGAACAGCAGACCATTGCGCTTACCGCCATCGCGCTGCACACGCTCGGGGTGCCGGCGGTTTCCATGACGGGTGCGCAGGCGGGCATTGTCACCGACGGCGTCCACACCAAGGCGAAGATTCACAACATCACGCCCAAGCAGGTTCACGAAGCGCTGGCCGCCGGAAACGTGGTCATCGTCGCCGGGTTTCAGGGCGAGACGGCCGCCGGCCAGATCACCACGCTCGGCCGCGGTGGTTCGGATTTGACGGCGATTGCGCTGGCCGCCGCGCTCAAGGCGGACTTGTGCCAGATTTACACGGATGTGGACGGCGTCTACACCACCGATCCGCGCATCGTGCCGACGGCGAAAAAACTGCCGGAGATTTCCTACGACGAAATGCTCGAACTCGCCAGCCTCGGCGCGAAGGTGATGCAGAGCCGCTCGGTGGAATTCGCCAAAAAATTTGGCGTCGTGTTTGAAGTCCGCAGCAGCTTGAACGACAACCCCGGAACGATTGTGAAAGAAGAAACGAAAAGCATGGAAGGCGTCGTCGTGCGCGGCGTCGCGCTTGACAAAAACCAGGCCAAGGTCACGCTCGTCGGCGTGCCGGACAAACCCGGCATGGCCGCCACGATTTTCAAGGCCCTGGGCGATGCCACGGTCAACATTGACGTGATCGTGCAGAACTTCAGCCACGGCGCCGGCGCGCCCGCGACCGACATCTCCTTCACCGCCGACAAGCCGGATTTGCTCAAGGCGCAGAAGGTGATTGAAAGCCTGAAAAAAGAAGTCGGCTATCGCGAGGTCATCACCAAGGAAAAGATCGGCAAACTTTCCATCGTCGGCGTCGGCATGAAATCGCACACCGGCGTCGCCGGCAAGCTGTTTGAAACGCTGGCGAAGGAGGGCATCAACATTGACATGATTTCGACCAGCGAGATCAAAATTTCCGTTGTCATCGACCTGGCCAAGGGCGAACAGGCGGTGAAGGCCGTCCACGCGGCGTTTGTCGGCTGAACTCCGGCTCCCATTTTCGCACCACGGCACCGGCGGCGGGAAAGGAAGGACGAGCGGTCGCACCGGGTGTTTTCCACGGCGGTTTTCTGCGGGTGCCTATGGGCCGTTGGGATTTTCCCTGCCCAGTTCCAGAAAACCATTCAATTGGCGCAGCCGCGTCGGATGGCGCATCTTGCGCAGCGCCTTGGCCTCAATCTGGCGGATGCGTTCGCGCGTGACGCGGAACTGCTGGCCGACCTCCTCCAGCGTCCGCGCGTTGCCGTCGCCGATGCCAAAGCGCATCTCCAGCACCTGCCGCTCGCGTTCGGTCAGGCTGCACAGCACGTCACCCATCCGGGATTTCAAGAGGCTGAAGCTGGTGATGTCGAGCGGATTGTCCGCCTCCTTGTCCTCGATAAAATCACCGAAGCTGGCTTCGTCGCCGTCCCCCACCGGCGTCTGCAACGAGACCGGCTGCTGCGACATTCGCAGCACCGCCCGCACGCGGAACACCGGGATTTGCAGCTCGTCGGCGATCTCGTCCGGCGTGGCTTCCCGGCCCAGCTCTTGAAACAACTTTTTCTGCGCCCGCAGCAGCTTGTTGATGATTTCGATCATGTGGACCGGAATGCGGATGGTGCGCGCCTGGTCTGCGATGCAGCGCGTAACGGCCTGCCGGATCCACCACGTCGCGTAGGTGGAAAATTTGTAGCCGCGCCGGTATTCAAACTTCTCCACCGCCTTCATCAGCCCCATGTTGCCTTCCTGGATCAGATCCAGGAACGACAGCCCGCGGTTTGTGTATTTCTTGGCGATGGAGATGACGAGGCGCAGGTTCGCCTCGACCATCTCGGTTTTGGCCTGTAACGACCGTGTCGCCGCGTCGCGCAGCCGGTCAAACGCCTTCAGAAAATCGTCCGCCGGCATCCGGACGAATTCCTCCAGCGCGCGCAGCTTCTGTTCTTCCGCCTCAAGGAGGTGTATTTGGGCCGAGGATTCGCGCTGGTTCTGCGCGTCGGCCAGCGCCCGCAGGGTGTATTGGAATTTGTCGTGGATATTTTCCGCCACGAGCGCGATTTCCTCGGTCACCTTCTGCTTGAAACAAAATTTGGGGAACAGCGCCTGCAACTTTTTGTCGAGCTTGACGAAGGCGTCGTGCTCCCGGTTGCGTTTGGCGCCCTGATGGGCGGTGCGCCACAGATTGAAATGCCGGTCCACCTCCGCGTCCAATGGGCGCGCCAGCGCCGCCAGCCGGGTCAGCGTCTTGAGGTGGGCTTCGCGGCCGGCCACCTGCTGGTCCAGCACCACGCGGTCAAAACGTTCCCGCGGCGGCTCAGCCAGGAGTTTTTCGGCCAGGGCCAGGTGTTCCTTGCCCGCAAAACCAAAGCTGTAAACCGCCGCGCGCAGTTCGTTTTCCGCCTTTTCGATGCGCTTGGAAATCTCCACCTCTTGCTCCCGCGTCAGCAACGGCACCGCGCCCATCTCCTTGAGATACATCCGCACCGGGTCGTCGAGCGCGTCGAGGTGGCGCGGCTCGATTTCCTCATCTTCGGCTTCTTTGGCGGGATCCGCTTCGGGCTGATCCACGATCTCGATTTCAAGTTTGCGCAGCTTGGTGAAAATGTCATCCAGTCCCTCCGGCGTGGAAAGCGATTCGGGCAGCGCCTCGTTGATGTCGTCGAAGGTGAGGTGGCCCTGTTCCTTGGCGAGTTGGACCAGCTCCCGGATTTTCGCCGCCACTTCCGTGGCGCGATCCGCCGGTGCGGACTGCGAACCTGCCGGCGCGGGCACGGACGGGGATTTTTTCCTGGCGTTGAGTTTCGGCATACATTCCGGCGCAATCGAGCCGGAGTGGAGCGAATATGAAAATTGCCGGCGACTTCGTCAAGCGGCGAAACACCATCCGCTCACTTATTTTTCACCACCAAAATGCCCTGGCGTTCGAGGTGGGGCAGAATCATCGCTACCGTCCGCTCCACGGCCCCGAGATTTTCCCCGACCAGTTCCCGGGCGGCGTGGCCGAGCGCGGCGCGGCGTGGCGCGTCCGCCAGCAGCCCGCCGAGGACCCGCTCCAGGTCGCCCGAATTTTTCACCTGCACGGCGGCCTCTTTGTGGAGAAATGCGCGGGTGACATCGGCAAAATTCTGCATGTTCGGCCCGAACACGATCGGCTTGCCCAGCGCGGCCGGTTCAATGGGGTTTTGGCCGCCGAAGGCGGTGAGGCTTTTGCCCACGAACACCACGGTGGCCGGCTCATAGAAAAATTTCAGCTCCCCAGTGCTGTTCACCAGCAGGCAGTCCAGCTCGCCGGGAGGAAACTGGGTGTGGCCGAAAATTTCGCTGCGAAAGGCGAACTTCACCCCGCGCTGCTTCAGTTTTTGGGCGACGTCCCGGGCGCGCTCAAAATGGCGCGGCACGAGGATTAAAAACAGGTTGGGAAATTTCTCGCGCAGCCGCCGCGCGATGTCCGCGAGAAGAATTTCCTCGCCGTCATGCGTGCTGCCGGCCACCAGAACCGGCGCGTCGGCGGGCACGCCCAGTTGTTGCAACAGACCGCGCACGTCGAGCGTGCTGCGTTCGGTCAGCTGGGCCGCGTCAAATTTAAGGTTGCCGACCACCTGCACGGCGGCTTCGCGGCAGCCGACCGCGCGCAGCCGCGCCGCATCCGCCTCGCTCTGGCAGCCGACGCCGGCAAACGCCCGAAACAGCGGCCGGAACAGGATGGCAAATCGTTTGTAGCGCGGATACGAGCGGTCGGACAGCCGGGCGTTGGCCAGAAAAACGGGGATGTCCAAATCTTTCGCGCGCCAGAGGAAATTCGGCCAGATTTCCGCCTCGACGAGGATGATGGCCAAGGGATTGATGGTTGCAAGAGCGCGGCGGACGAATTTGCGGCGGTCCACCGGGTAATAAATCTTGGTGATGCGCGTCGGCAGCCGGCGGCGCAGTTCCGCCATGCCGGTGGTGGTGGTGCAGGAGACGATGATTTTGACGTTCGGCACGCGCGTCTCCAGCGCGTGGATGAGCTGCGTGCAGAGGTTGACCTCGCCGACGCTGACGGCGTGGAGCCAGAGGACATGGCGGTTGGTCAGCGCCTGTTTGACGGGGGCGTCGTAAAGCGCAAACCGCTGGCCGAAGCCGGCGCGCCAGTTTCCGCGCCGCTGCATCCGCCAGAAATAATATGGCGACGACAGCGCAAAAAAAACCAGGAACAGGATATTGTAAAGCGTGCGCACTTTGAATTTCCTCAACCACCAATTGCCAGAAGCAAACGACCAGCGCGGGAAATTGTTTCAAAAATGTAACTTCATTTCAATCCCGGAAAAAAACCAGCCAGAGGAGGGCCAGCACCGGCAGCAGGCAGGGCAGGGTGAATTTCACGATGAATTCCAGGAACGACGGCATCCGCACCTGGTTTTGCCCGGCGACGGCCTTGATCATGAAGTTGGGACCGTTGCCGATGTAGGTGGCCGCGCCAAAAAACACCGCGCCGATGCTGATGGCCAGGACTTGTTGTGGGTGCGTGACAGGCAAACTGGAAACGGCCTCGGCGCCGGCGGTTCCGTGCAGTGCGCTTAAAAATGCCAAATAAGTCGGCGCGTTGTCCAGTGTGCTCGACAGGACGCCGGTGCCCCAGAAGAAAACCGCCGGCGACGGCCGGTCCCCAAGCAGCGCGGCGGCATGATGATCCAGCCAGGCTAGCGCGGGCAGCATGGTGGCGAAAATGCCGGCGAACAAGACCGCCACCTCCTGAATCGGATGAAAATCGAACCGGTTCGCCGCGTGGACGGATTTGGGGGTGGTGAAATACGACCCGCCCGCCGCCGCCAGCATCAGTCCTTCGCGCAGGAGCGGCGGGCTGGGTGCGAACACGGCCCCCAGAATCACCGCGAGGAAAAACAGGTTGGGCAGCCCCTCGATTTTCCACGTTTCCGCCGCGGTTTCGCGGTCGCGGACGGGGCGCGGGGCGCGGAGAAAATCTTTCCGGTCCCAAACATAAAAAATGGCGAGCAACAGGCCCACGCCGACCAGCCACATCGGCCAGCACTTTTCCGCGACCCACCAGAACGGAATGCCCTGCAGATAGCCGAGGAACAGCGGGGGATCGCCGATGGGCGTCAAACAGCCGCCGACATTCGCGACGAGAAAAATAAAAAAAACCACATGATGCGCCGTCACACGGTCTTTGTTCATCCGGATCCATGGGCGGATCAGCAGCAACGCCGTGCCGGTCGTGCCAAGCAAATTGGCGGCGAGCGCGCCGGCGAGCAGGAAGACGACGTTCGCCAGCGGCGTGGCTTCGCCCTTGACGCCGATGTGGATGCCGCCGGACACGACGAACAACGAGCCGACCAGCGCGATGAAGCTGATGTATTCATGCGCCGCCGCGCCGAGGCTGTGCAGGTCGTGCAAACCAAAAAAATAACCGCCGGCGGTGATGGCGCCGAGGCCGAGCGCGACCTTGGCGTAATGCCGCAGCCACCATTTCGGCGCGACGACGGGCGCAGTCGCCATCGTGCCGAGCAGCAGCGCGAACGGCAGCAGCAACCCGAATTCAGCCGCAGTCATCCTGGAATTGTGCGGCGCGGCGTAAACGGGTCAAACCGAAAGCGCCACAAACGACATTGAATTTGCCGGCGCGATTTTGTCCAATGCCCGCGCATGACGCCGCTCGCAATCCGTCCGCGATGGTTCCAGCGCTCCTGGACTTGGTGGTTCACGCTGGTCGTCTTGACCCTCGTGGCCGTCGCGCGCCTGCGCCTGCTGAATTTTCCGCTGGAACGCGACGAGGGCGAATACGCCTACAACGGTCAGTTGATTTTGCAAGGCATCTCGCCCTACGCGCTCGCCTACAACATGAAATTTCCGGGCACGTATTACGCCTATGCGGCCCTGATGGCGGCGTTCGGCGAGACGCCGGCGGGAATTCATTTCGGACTGTTGTTGCTGACGACGGCCACGGCGGTGATGCTGTTCTGGCTGGGCCAGAAAATCCTCGATGAAACCGCCGGCATGGTGGCCGCCACTGCGTATGCGCTGCTGGCCATCAGCACGGCCATGTTTGGCTTCGCTGCCCACGCGACGCATTTCGGCGCGTTTTGCGTGACGGCCGGCCTGTGCCTGTTGTGGCTGGCCCGGGAAATGCGCAACTGGCTGGCCGCCGCCGGCGCGGGAATTTTTTTCGGCTGCGCCGTGCTGACCAAGCAGCACGCAGCGTTCGTGGCGCTGTGGGCGGGGGGCATTATACTGGCCCAGTGTTTTCGTGAAAAAGAAATCTCCTGGGCGCGACGTGCCGGCGGGCTTTTGCTGTTCGGCTTGGCGGTGGTCTTGCCGTTCGGCCTGTGCAGTTTGATGCTCTGGCGGGCGGGCGTGTTCGGAAAATTCTGGTTCTGGACGATGGATTATGCCCGGCAATATGTTTCGATCATCCGGCCCTCGGCGGCGGCGGCCAATCTGACCTGGAGCCTGCATTCGATTTTTTCGGACTGCTGGCTGTGGTGGTTTGCCGTCGCGGGCGTGGCCGTGGTCTGGTGGGACAAGCGGTTACGCGACCAACGCCGCCCGCTGCTGGGTTTGGCCTTGGCCTCGTTTCTGACCACCGCGCCGGGCTTTTATTTTCGCACGCATTATTTTCTGCTGGCCTTGCCGGCGGCGGCGCTGCTGGCCGGTTGCGCGGTCAGCGGCGCGGCGCAGGCGTTGAAAGAAAAAAACTTCGCGGCGAGATTCCGCAGATGGCCGGCGGGGATTTTTATTCTGGCGGTCGCGGCGACTTTGTTCAAGGACGCCGACGTGGTTTCGGTGCTGACCCGCGTGGGAAGTCATGCGCTCTACGGCATCGAGCCGTTTCAGGAGGCGGAAGTGGCGGCGGCATACATCCATGATCATTCTCCGCCCGCTGCGCGCGTGATCGTGCTGGGTTCGGAGCCGGAATTGCCATTTCTCGCCCGCCGCCATTCGGCCACCGGCTACATCCTGGTGTTTGCCCTGATGGAGCCGCAGCCGTTTGCCCGGCAGATGCAGACGGAAATGATCCACGAGGCCGAGACCGCCGCCCCGGAATTCGCCGTCTTTGTGAACGTCAATTATTCCTGGCTCCAACAGCCGCAGTCCGATCCGACCCTGTTCAACTGGTGGTCGGCTTACCAGACCAACTACGACCTCGTGGGCCTCGCCGAAATCGCCTCGCCGGTGGCAACCCATTATTTCTGGGGCGCGGATGCCGTCCGGCACGGCAAGCTGCAACTGCCGTGTTTGAAACTTTACCGCCGCAAGCTGGCAACCCCGGGCGCGCCGCCCGCTGCCGTTTTTTCAACCGCCCCGCCGGCAAGGCGCGACTTGACGCCCTGACGGTTCGCTGCGAACTTGCCCGCGCTTGCCGCAGGATTCAACAGCAAAGGCGACGAGCAACTTGTTCGCTGACATCTCGAAAACTCCCGCCGCGGCGTTCCTGGCCCGGCGCGTGGAGCCGGGTGGAGCGCAGACTTTTTCCGGCATCGCCGGGTCCGCGCAACCGTTTTTCGCCGTCTGGCTGCAAAAATTATTTCCGCTGCGGCCCATCGTCGTGGTCACGGAAAACCTCAAGGCGCAGGAAAGCTGCCAGCAGGACATTGAAACTTGGTTGACGGTTGTTGCCCGCGAATATCCAACCCGCAACTTGTCGCCTGCAGCTTGCAACCCGCTGTTTTTCCCGGCCTGGGAAAGCCTGCCGCACGAAGGCAAATTGCCGCACGCCGATGTCATCAGTGACCGCCTGCAAACGCTCGTGTCGCTGGCCGGTAAAGCCGCAAACCGCAATCCGCAAACCACAATCGTCGTGACAAGCGTTGCTGCGTTGCTGCAAAAAACTTTTGCGCCGGCCGATTTGAATGATCGCACACGGCAAATTCTGCGCGGGGACAAAATCGCGCCGCTCGACTTCATTGAATGGCTGGAGCAACAGGGCTACGAACCCGAGGCGCAGGTCTCGCAGCGCGGCGAAATCGCGTTGCGCGGCGGTATCGTGGACATTTTTCCGCCGACGAGTCCGTGGCCGGTGCGGCTGGAGTTTTTCGGCGACGAACTCGAGTCCCTCCGCGAATTCGACCCGCAAACCCAGGTGTCGCGCGGCGAAGTCGCGGAAGTCACGCTGCCGCCCGCCGGCGAAATCGGCATCCTGAACCGCGCCGGGCAAAAGCAACCGCCGGCCACGCTGCTCGATCATCTGCCGCGCGAAGCCATTTTTGTTTTTTGCGAGCCGGAATCGCTCGCGGCCCACGCGGAAAATCACTTTCAACAAATTCCGGCGGACGACGCCTTTCACATTTCATGGCCGGATTTTTTAACCGAGTTGAACCGTCGCGGGTTTGCGTCCGTGGAATTGACCGACGAAGTCGAAGTGCAAATTCCGCAATCCGAAAACGCCCGTCCGAAATTTGATTCGCTCGACGCGTTTCGACCGCTGGCCGAGCGCGCGCCGGAACCGCCAGTCGCCGAGGCTCGGCGGCGGGAATTTTTCCAGCAGTTGCACCGCTGGCGGCGACAGGATTTTTCGGTTCACGTTTTTTGCAACAACGGCGGCGAAAAACAGCGCTTTGAGGAAGTCTGGCAAGAACTGGGACTGCCGGAAACTGCAAAGCCTGCGATCAATCTGGGCTCGCTGGCTCGCGGTTTCATTTGCGACGAGGCGAAGCTGGTGGTCGTCACCGACGCCGAAATTTTCGGCCGCTGCAAAATCCAGCGGCCGCGCCGGCAGAAAAACGCCCATGCGCTCGCGGCGCGCTCCGCGCTCGACATTGATTTCACGGATTTGACGGAAGGCGATTTGGTCGTGCATTTGCAGCACGGTATCGGGCGTTATCTCGGTTTGAAAAATTTGCCGACGACCGTAAGTAATCGGCAACCGGCAACCAGCCATCCTCAATCCGAAACGGAATGTCTCGTTATTGAATACGCGCCGGGCGGCGACGCCGTGGAGCCGCCGAAGCTTTACGTGCCGGTCAGCGAGGCGCATCTCGTCAGCAAATACGTCGGCGCGGGCAAGGCGAATCCGCCGTTGAACCAACTCGGCGGCACGCGCTGGGCGAAGGCGAAGGAGCAGACGGAAAAGGCCGTGCGCGACATCGCGGCGGAAATGTTGCGCATCCAGGCCGTGCGTGAAACGCAGCCGGGCCACGCGTGCAAGCCGGACACGCAATGGCAGCGCGAGTTCGAGAGCGCGTTCGTTTACGAGGAAACGCCGGATCAAATCACCGCCATCGCCGCGACGAAGGCGGATCAGGAGCGCGCCAAGCCGATGGACCGTTTGATTTGCGGCGATGTGGGTTTCGGTAAAACGGAAGTGGCGATTCGCGCCGCCTTCAAATGCGTGATGGACGGAAAACAGGTTGCGATTCTCGTGCCGACGACGGTTTTGGCGCAGCAGCATTTCAATAATTTCCGCGAGCGCATGGCGGATTATCCGATCCGCGTGGAATTGCTCTCGCGTTTCCGCACCAAACGCGAGCAATCAAAAGTGATCGCGGATTTGGCGGCGGGCGCGGTGGACATCGTCATCGGCACGCACCGCATTGTTCAGGACGACATCGCCTTCAAGGATTTGGGGCTGGTGGTGATTGACGAAGAACAGCGCTTCGGCGTGCTGCACAAGGAAAAATTCAAGCGCCTGCGCACGATGGTGGATGTGTTGACGCTGAGCGCCACGCCGATTCCACGCACGCTCTACCTCGCGCTTACCGGCGCGCGGGACATGAGCACGATTCAAACGCCGCCGCACGACCGGTTGCCGGTCGAGACGATTGCGACGCCTTACGATGAACGCACAATCCGCGATGCCATTCAGCGTGAACTGAATCGCGGCGGACAGGTTTTCTTCCTGCACAACCGCATAACGACGATCGACACGATGCTGGCGAAATTAAAATCGCTTGTGCCGTCGGCGCGCATCGTCGTCGGCCACGGACAGATGCACGCGGACGATCTGGAGGAGGTGATGACTAAATTCGTCAATGGCGAGGCTGATGTCCTGCTTTCCACGACCATCATCGAGAGCGGTCTCGATATTCCCAACGCGAACACCATCATCATTGACCGCGCCGACCGCTTCGGCTTGAGCGATCTGTATCAGTTGCGCGGCCGCGTCGGGCGCTACAAGCATCAGGCCTACGCGTATCTGCTCCTGCCGCGCCACGCGCGGCTGCTGACGGATGTGCGCAAACGCATCAGCGCGATGAAACAATACGCCTCCCTCGGCAGCGGTTTCAAAATCGCGATGCGCGATCTGGAAATTCGCGGGGCGGGAAATTTGCTCGGCGCGGAACAAAGCGGCCACATCACCGCTGTCGGCTTTGAACTCTATTGCCAGTTGCTCAAGCAAAGCGTCGCTTCGATGACAGGCGAGAAAATCAAACCGCGCGTGGAAGTGCGCGTGACGCTGGATTTTCTCGC
This sequence comes from bacterium, assembly GCA_021780905.1. Lineage (GTDB taxonomy): Bacteria > Verrucomicrobiota > Verrucomicrobiia > Limisphaerales > UBA11358 > UBA11358. Next base: position 81,255 of record JAJXXW010000050.1, on the reverse strand, counting down.
CGCCGCCGGCACGCTGCCGGAGAACTACGTCACCGAGCCGCATCATCGCATCGAGATTTATCGCAAGCTGGCGCAGGCGAACGAAAAGGCGTTGCTCGACGCGCTGCAAAGAGAATTGCGCGACCGTTTCGGCAAATTGCCGGAAACGGTGGAGTTGCTGCTGGCCGTCGGCGAATTGAAGATTCTGGCGAGTGCCAAAAATGTGACGAGCATCGAGGTCGCAGACGACAAGCTGAAGCTCGTCCGCAGCGGTGATTACATCCAGCTCGGCGGCAAATTTCCGCGCCTCACGAAAAATGATGCGAAGGGAAAATTGAAGGAGATCAAGCGGCTGCTGCTGGCGATTTGAAAAGAGTTGAGTTTTGGTGCCAAAAAAACTTACCCTGTCGGCTCTGTTATGCTCAAGGTCACCGAAATCGCGTTCAGTTGCCCTGCCGTCACCGGCATGGCGCGGGCGCGGAAACTTTATGAGGGCGAGCTCGGCCTCCAGCCCACGCAGGTGATTGATGCGGAGTCCGGCCAGTGGGCGGGATATGGATTCGGCCCGCATTGCCTTTCAATCGGTTCGGCACCCGATTTTGAACCGGGACCCGCCGGCTGTTCGGTGGCGTCGGAAGTTGAGGATTTTGACACCGCCATGGCGCAATTGAAGCAGCACCACGCCAAGTTTCGCATCGAGCCAATGGCCACGCCCGTCGGCCGGATGGCCATGATTTTTGATCCCGACGGCAACAGCATTGGCATTCACAAACGCAAGAAATCGTAAATTCTACCATGTCTATTCTAGTAACACCCCAAACCAAGGTCCTTATCCAGGGCATCACTGGCAGCTTCGGGGCCAAGCACGCGCAACTTTCGATTGACTACGGCACGCAAGCCGTCGCCGGCGTCACGCCGGGCAAAGGTGGACAATTTTTTGAACACGGCGGCAAGAAAGTTCCCATTTTCGACACTGTCGCCGACGCCGTGAAACAAACCGGCGCGACCGCCAGTGCCGTGTTTGTTCCCCCGCCGTTCGCCGCCGATGCGATTCTTGAAGGCGCGGATGCCGGTCTTGAACTCGTCGTCGCGATCACCGAAGGCATTCCCGTGCGCGACATGGTGCGCGTGAAACGCGCGTTGGCAGGCAACACTCAGACGCGGCTCATTGGACCGAATTGTCCTGGGATCGTCACTCCCGGCGAAGGCAAGGATTCGCACGGCGGCTGCCGCATCGGCATCGCGCCGGGTTACATTCACAAAAAGGGTAACATCGGCGTGGTCTCGCGCAGCGGCACGTTGACTTACGAAGCCGTCTGGCAACTCACTTCGCGCGGCGTCGGCCAGTCCACTTGCGTCGGCATCGGCGGCGATCCGGTGAACGGCACGTCGCATCTTGACGTGATCAAACTCTTCAATGACGATCCCGAAACGACGGGCATCATCATGATCGGCGAAATCGGCGGCAGTGCGGAGGAAGAAGCCGCCGAGTGGATCAAAAAAAATTGCAAGAAGCCCGTCGCCGGATTCATCGCCGGTGCCACCGCGCCGCCCGGACGCCGCATGGGTCACGCCGGCGCGATTGTCAGCGGCGGCAAGGGCACGGCGGCGGCGAAAATTGCGGCGTTCAAGGACGCCGGCATCGGCATCGCCGTGACGCCGAGCGAAATGGCGGACACGCTGTTGAAGATGATGTGATTTGTTGAATCGTTTAATCGTTGAATGGTTGGAGCGATTCAACAATTTAACTTTTCAACCATTTAACGAACCGTGGGCTTTGTTGATCTCATCCTGAATCTGGCCGGGCTGCTGCTCTGGCTGAACTGGCGCTCGATCCGCTTTGACCCGCTGTTGAAGCGGACGCCGGCGACGCTGATGGGCACGCTGCGGCCGGCGGCACCCCAGAAGCTGCGCCGCTGGCATCTGCTGGTATTTCTCGCGGCCCTGCTCTTCCTGCGGGCCATTCTTTATCGCTGGCTCGCGCCGTTCTGGGTTGGAAAACTGGACTTGGGGGTGATCGTGTCATCGTTCAGGAGCGACTGGTTTTCCGGCATGCTGGTGTTTTCCTTTTTGAGCTTCGCTTTGACCCTGGGAATTTTTTATGTCGGGCTGCTGTTCCTGTCGCTGTTGGCCGGACCGGAACCGGTTCACAGTCTGGTGAAAATCCCGCTGGGCAGCGTGGATGGCTGGCCGCGCTGGGCGAAAATGGTGCAGCCATTTTTTGGCGCGGCGACCGCCTGGTGGCTGACCAGTTGGCTGCTGGTTTGGCTGCAGATTCTGCCGCCGCCGGTCTCGGTCGCGCAACGCCTGGAACAATCGGCGGTCATCGGTCTGGCCAGCTACTTGGTTTGGCAGTTTCCAGCGGGCGCATTGCTCGCGCTGCATTTGCTGAACAGCTATATCTATTTTGGCCGGCACCCGCTTTGGAAATACGGCAACGTCACCGCGCAAAAGATTTTGTTGCCGCTCAAAAAAATTCCGCTTCGGTTGGGCAAGGTGGATTTCGCGCCGGTGCTGGCGCTGGCGCTGGTTTTTCTGCTGGCGCAGTTCGTGGGGCGCGGCCTGGCGCTGCTTTACGGCCGTCTGCCATTCTGACCGGTCATGCTTTTTTCGGCTGGGGCAGCTTGACGGTCACGGTGGTGCCCGCTTCCGGGCGGCTGGTGATGCCCAGCCGGCCGCCGTGCATTTCGGCCAGTTTTTTCGCGATGGCCAGCCCGAGGCCTAGCCCCTCCTGATCCCGCATTTTTCGCTCGAACTGGACGTAGGCATCAATCCGCGCAATGTGTTCGCTGGAAAATCCGCAGCCGCGGTCATGCACGGAAAATTCAATTTCTCCGCCCGAGGTCTTCAAGCCGACCTGCACCGCAGTGCCCGGTTGGGAAAATTTGAACGCGTTTTGCACCAGCTCGCCGACGATTTTCTTGAAATACTCCTCGGCCATCGCCACCGGACCGTCGGATAATTCCAGTTTCAGGTCGTTCCGGCGGCCGGCGGTTTCGGCCGTTGCCGAGGTGGTGGCGCCGACGATTTCCGCCGCCCCGGTGATCTTGGCCGAGCGCATGGCAATGACGCTCTCGGCGTCGGTGGCCACCATTTCCAGGCGCGCGTAAAACAGGAAACTTTCAATGAGCCGCTCCAGGCGCAGGGCGGACTGGGAGATTTCGCGGCCGATTTCGGTGACGGTTTCCACGCCGAGCGCGCTGGCGTCGGCGGCCAGCAATTCCGCGTTGGAAATGATGCCGTTCAGCGGCGTGCGCAACTCGTGCGGCATCATCATCGAGATCTGGGTGCGCAGGGTGGTGAGTTTCCGCTCGGCGTCGTCGCGGACGGTCTTGATCTTGCGCAGCCGCGCGTTCACGGCGGCGTAAAGTTCCTCCACCTTGAACGGTTTGGGCAGGTAGTCGTCCGCGCCCAGATCCATGCCCTGCCTCATGCCGACGGAATCCGCCATGCCGGTCATCAGGATGAAGGGGATTGCGGCCGTGTTGCTGTCCTCGCGCAGCTTCTGGAGCGTGACATAGCCGGCACCGGGCTTGTCCATGTTGACGTCGCAGAGGATGAGGTCCGGCAGACCAGCGCGGGCCTGGGTCACGCCATCGTGGCTGTCGACGGCTTCGGCGACCTCAAAGCCCTGTTGCTCCAATGCCATGCGAATCATTTCGCGCAGCCAGGATTCGTCGTCAATGACCAGAATTTTGCTCATGAAAAAGGTTTTTCCCACGAAGCAATTTCCGCGCCTGATTTCCGATCAGTGCGCCGGCGCCGCTGCAATTCTTACTTCCGCTCTCCCATCGGAATGTAGTGATTCGTCGTCTTGCCCGTGTAAATCTGGCGTGGCCGGTAGATGCGGCTCTTGGGTTCCTCCATGATTTCCTTGTAATTCGCAATCCAGCCCGGCATCCGGCCAATCGCGAAAATCACCGTGAACATCTCCATCGGAATGCCGATGGCGCGCATGATGATGCCGCTGTAAAAATCCACATTGGGATACAGCTTGCGTTCGACAAAATAGGGATCTTTCAGCGCCGTCTCCTCCAGTTTCTTGGCGATGTCCAGCAACGGGTCGGTGATGTGCAATTTGGACAGCACGTCGTCGCAGGCCCGCTTGATGATCTTGGCGCGCGGATCGTGGTTTTTATAGACGCGATGGCCGAAGCCCATGAGCTTCTTACCGCTGTTCTTGTCCTTCGCCGCCGTGATGAACTTCGAGCCGTCGTCGCCGGAGTTGTGGATGTCGGCGAGCATTTCCAGCACTGCCTGGTTCGCGCCGCCGTGGAGCGGACCCCACAGCGCGCACACGCCCGCCGCGCAGCTCGCGAACAGATTTGCCTGGGACGACGCCACCATGCGCACGGTCGAGGTGGAACAGTTTTGCTCGTGGTCCGCGTGCAGCAGGAAAATCAAATCCAGTGCCTTGACCACCTCCGGCTTCAAATCAAAATCCTCATACGGCATTGAGAACAGCATGTGCAGAAAGTTGGCCGTGTATTTGTAATTCTGCTTCGGATAAATCAGCGGCAGTCCCTTCGACTTGCGATACGAATATGCCGCGATCGTCCGCACCTGTGAAATCAGCTTCGCCACATAGATGTCAAACAGCTTGTTTTTGCCCCATTTCCAGTTCATCAGGCCCTCGTCGAAACAGCTTGCCGCGTTGATCATCGAGGACAAAATCGCCATCGGGTGTGCGCCCGAGGGAAAGCCCTCAAAATGATATTTCATGTCCTCGTGCAGATACTGGTAGTCCGTCAGCAGGTCTGAAAACACCTTCAACTGCGGCTGGGTCGGCAGCGTGCCGTAGATGATGAGATACGCCGTTTCGATGAAATTGGATTTTTCCGCCAGTTCCTCAATGGGGATGCCCCGGTAGCGCAGGATGCCCTGGTCGCCGTCAATGAACGTGATGTTGCTGGTGCAGGAGCCGGTGTTGCCGTAGCCGTCGTCAATCGTGATGTAGCCGGTGGTCGCGCGCAGCGCCGACACGTCCACCGCTTTTTCATTCTCGCTGCCGGTCAGCGTCGGCAGGGTGTAGGCTATTCCGTCCAGTTCCAGTTTGGCTGTGTTGCTCATGGCTGCTTTTTTAAGTTAAATGATTCAATTTAATGAATGGGAATTTGCCGGTGAAACAAAAAATTGCAAGCCGTGAAAAGAGAAATTGCAATCTTTCCGGCCGCAGTCCGGCATCCGCCGCCGCCATCACCATGCCCCGCACTGCCACATACGGCCAGCGCAATGCAATTTTCGCATAGCGTCTGACCGCCGATTTCCAACGTCGCCAGGCTCCCGCCCTGCGCACACGCGGCGTTTCCGGGGCGCCAGTCCTCAGCCGTCCGCCAGTTGCGTATGCACCAGTTCGCACAGCTTCAAGGTCAGCGGGTCCTTCATGCCATAATAGACGCATTGGCCGTCTTTGTTGCGCGTGAGGATGCCCGCCGCAGCCAGCAGGGAAAGATGCTTGGACACATTCGCCTGCGTGGCGCCCACCGCGGACACAATGTCGTTCACCGTGCGCGGCGCACCGCAGACGGCCTGCAAAATCTTGAGCCGCATCGGCTCGCCCAGCAGCTTGAAGTGCTGCGCAACGCCGGCGAGTTCCCCGTCGGTCAGTCGGCGCGGCCGTTTTTTGTTTGACATATAAACAAATAGTTATATGATTATACGACAAGAATTGAAATTGCTCAATAAAAAAAACACACTGCCATGAAAATACACCTGCTTATCCGCCGGTTTGCCGGCGCGTTCATTCTGGTCAGCCTATTGCTCGCGCATTACCATAGCCAAAACTGGCTCTGGTTCACCGCGTTCGTCGGCTTCAACCTGCTGCAATCGTCGTTCACGAATTTCTGCCCGCTGGAAATGGTGTTGAGGAAAATGGGCGTCGGCGGGTCTTGCGGTGAAGCTGGAAAATCAGGAGACTCCAGCTGCGCCAAATGAAAATACTCCCGGGCTTTCTGGCCTTGTCGCTGTCGTGTTCGCTGGCCGCCGGGGCCGCCGAGCCGTGGACGCTGGAACGCGCACTGGATTACGCGTTGTCGCACAGTCCGGACGCGCGCCTGGCACAACAGCGAATCCTGGCCGCGCAAGCCGGGTTGGAACAGGCTGACTCCACGTTCTGGCCGCACCTCCAATTCCAGTCCAGCTACACCCGCACGGATAATCCGATGCTGGTGTTCGGCAGCATCCTCAACCAGCGCGCCTATAATTCGTCGCTCAATTTCAATAACGTGCCCGGCGTGGACGACTTGAATGTGCGCGGCTTGGTCACGGTGCCGCTGTATGCCGGCGGAAAAATCACCGCCGGACGCGAAGCGGCGCAAGCCAACACGGAAGCCGCCAAACAAACCAGCGCGGCCGTCCGCAATGAACTCAGCTTTGAAGTGGTGCGCGCCTTCCAAACCATTCTGAAGACCAGACAATTCATCAATGCCACCGAGGCGGCGGTGACGGCGTTCGAGGGCAACCAGGCCGTCGCCAAGAAACGGCTCGATGGCGGCACGCTGCTGAAATCCGATGAACTGGACATTGAAGTCCGGCTGACGCAGGCGCGCGAAGATCTCGTGCGTGCCCGCAATGCCAACACGCTCGCGGTTCTGACGCTGCGCAACTTGCTGGGCATCGAGTCGGAGGATTTTTCGGTCGTTGAAGTAGCACCGGTGGCACCGGTGCCAATCGGTGGTGATTTTTCGCATCGCCCCGAACTGGCCGCAGCCAGCGAACAGGAGCGCGCCGCCCAAGCAGAAATCAAAGGCGCAAAAAGCGGCTACCAGCCGCGGGTGAGCGCGTTCGGCAGCCTGGATCATGATTACGGCTGGGTCACCGGCGGCGATGGCAACAGCTACTCCGCCGGCGTGATGGTGCAATGGGATTTGTGGGATGGTTTTTCCAGCCGCGCCAAAACCCGCGAGGCCAAAGCCCATTTGGAATCGGCCAGCGAGGAGAAACGCAAACTGCGGCTGGCGCTCGACTTTGAAGTGGAACAAGCCAGACTCACTCTCACGGCGGTGAACGAACGCCTGGCCGTCACCGAAAAATCCGTCGAACAGGCGGCGGAAAGCGCCAAGCTGACCCGTGACCGGTTTGAGCAAGGGCTGGCCATTTCGACGCAATTGATTGATGCCGAAACCGCGCTGGTTGCCGCCCGCGTGCGCCGCGCCGAAGCTGAATCCGACCAGCGCATTGCCGTGGCCGCGTTGCGAAAAGCGCTCGCGTTGCCCCAGCTCGACAGTCAGATGAGCGTTAAATGATATGAAACGATTGATGCCAATTCCCCGCCTGTCTTTTGTTACCGCCGCGGTAATACTTCTCGCTTCGGCGCTGTGTTTTTCCGGCTGCGGCGCAAAAAAGGAAAAATCCGGCGACAATTCATCCAGCCTGCCGACCGCGCAGGTTCGCGCGCAGACCGTCGAGCGCAAGTCGCGCGCGGCCACGGAAGACGTGGTCGGCACGGTGCGCCCGAAATTGAGCGCCACCATCGAGGCCAAAGTCAGCGGACGCATAGACCAAATGCTGGTCGTTCCCGGCCAGACGGTGAAGGCGGGCGAACTGCTGGCCCATCTGGACGCCGCCGAAATTTCATCGCGACTGGATCAAGCCAACGCCGCGCTGGCGCAGGCGGAGCAGGACTGGAAACGCATCTCCAACCTGTATCAGCAACAGGCTTCCACCCGATCGGAGTATGATGCCGCCGACGCCCATTTTAGCATGGCCAAAGCAGCCGCGGCGGAAGCGAAAGCGATGATGAGTTACTGCGACGTTCTCGCGCCATTCGACGGCGTCATCACCCGCAAGCTCGCCGACGTGGGCGACCTCGCCACACCAGGCAAGCCGCTGCTGCAAATCGAAAACCCCGACACGCTGCGGCTCGAAGCCGACGTGCCGGAAGCATTGATTGGCAATGTGAAGCCCGGCGAGAAACTTGCCGTGCGCATCGCCTCCGTTGCCGGTGACATGGAAGGCACCGTTGCCGAGTTGTCACCAACGGCCGACCCGAACAGCCGCACCTATCTGGTGAAACTGGATTTGCCCGGCGCGACGGGTTTGCGTTCGGGACAGTTTGGCCGCGTCTCGGTTCCCGTTGGCGAAACGAGCGCGATTCGCGTTCCCGGTTCCGCCGTCGTTCAGCGCGGGCAGATGGAAATAGTTTTTGTGGTCGCCAACGGCCACGCAGAATTGCGCCTGGTCAAAACTGGAAACCGCGTCGGTGATGAAATGGAAGTGGTCTCCGGCTTGAACTCCGGCGAGCAAGTCGTGACGGAAAATGCTTCCGCCCTGGCCGACGGACAACCAGTGAATATCAAGCCGTGAAAGCCAGCCACGACAATCCAGCGGACGCGCCTCTGGGCATTGCCGGCCGCATCGCGCAGTCGTTCATTGATTCCAAGCTGACGCTGCTCATCGTCATCGCGTCCTTGCTGCTCGGCGTGTTTGCCGTGGTGATGTTGCCGCGCGAGGAGGAGCCGCAAATCAAAGTGCCAATGGTGGACGTGCTGGTTTCCATGCCCGGCTCCGGCGCGAAGGAAGTTGAGGAGCGCGCCACGCGGCCGATGGAAAAACTGCTCTGGGAAATTCCCGGCGTCGAATACATCTACTCCACCTCCAGCGAAGGCCAGGCGATGGTCATCGTGCGGTTCAAGGTCGGCGAAGACATGGACAGCAGCCTGGTGAAGCTGAACCAGAAGATGCAGCAGAATTTCGACAAGATTCCGCACGGCGTTTCCACGCCGCTGATCAAGGCGCGGACGATTGATGACGTGCCGATCCTGGCGCTGACGTTTCACAGTGCGCGTTACGATCATCTCGCGCTGCGCCGGCTGGTCGCGCAGGTGGACGATGCGGTGAAGCAGGTGCCGCTGGTCGCCGAGACGACGATCATCGGCGGCGCGCACCGCCAGTTGCGCGTGCTGCTCGACCCGGTGCGGCTGGCGTCGCGCAATCTTTCGCCCGCCGGTCTGGCGCCAATGTTGCAGCAGGCCAACCGGCAGTATTCCGCCGGCGACCTGACCAGCGACAATCACGATGTCATCGTGGAAACCGGCGCGTTTTTGCAGACCGCCCAGGACGTGGGCAACGTGGTCGTGGGCGTGTATGGCGGCAAGCCGGTCTATCTGCGCGACGTGGCGACCATCGTGGACGGCGCGGAAGAACCGGGCCAGTATGTGTTCTTTGGTTCCGGCGCGGCGAATAAAATTTCCGCCGATGAGCCGGCCGTCACGCTCTCCATCGCCAAGCGGCCCGGCGCGAATGCCATCTCGGTGGCCAACGAAGTGCTCAGGAAAATTGACACGCTCAAGGGCTACATCATTCCCGCCGGTGTCCCGGTCACCGTCACGCGCAACTACGGCCTGACGGCGGAGGACAAGTCCAACGAACTGCTCTGGCACATGCTGCTCGCGGTGGTGAGCGTGTCGGTGCTGATTTTATTGGTGCTGGGCTGGCGCGAGTCCCTCATCGTGGCGCTGGCGATTCCCGCGACGCTCGCGCTGACGCTGCTGATTTTTTACCTCTACGGTTTCACGCTGAACCGAATCACGCTGTTCGCGCTGATTTTCTCCATCGGCATCCTGGTGGATGACGCGATTGTGGTCGTGGAAAACATCGTCCGCCATTTTCATTTGCCGGCGAGCAGGGGCCGCAGCCGCGCCATCATTGCCATCGAAGCCGTGGGTGAAGTGGGCAACCCGACCATTCTCGCGACGTTCGCGGTGATCGCCGCCGTGCTGCCGATGGCGTTCGTCGGCGGGCTGATGGGACCGTATATGCGGCCGATTCCGATTGGCGCGAGCGCGGCGATGTTCTTCTCGCTGGCCATTTCCTTCATCGTCACGCCGTGGGCAGCCATCCGCATTTTGCAGTGGCGGAAGAAATTTCATGCGGCGGACGACCACACTCCGGATCGTGAATCGGCGAGTGAAAATTTCTTTGGTCGGATGTATCGCGGGCTGATGCAGCCGCTGATCGCCAGTCCGAAACGGCGCTACATTTTTCTCGGCGTGCTCTGCGTGCTGCTGCTTGGCTCGATGGCGCTGGTCTATGCCGGTTGGGTGAAAGTGAAAATGCTGCCATTCGACAACAAGAGCGAATTTCAAATCATCCTGAACATGCCGGAAGGCAGTTCGCTCGAACGCACCGCGCAAGTCGCGCGGGAAATTGCCGCCAGCGTTCGCACGGAACCGGAAGTGACGGATTACGAAATTTACGCGGGCGTGGCGTCGCCGTTCAATTTCAACGGACTCGTGCGCCATTACTTCATGCGACGCGGCGCGAACGTGGCGGATTTGCAAATCAACCTCGTGCCGAAGAACGAACGCAAGGCGCAGAGCCACGACATCGCCAAGCGGGTCCGGCCGCGCGTGGCGGAAATCGCCGCAAAATTCGGCGCGCGGGTGGCCGTGGCCGAAGTGCCGCCCGGCCCGCCAGTGCTGCAAACTTTGGTTGCCGAAGTTTACGGACCCACCGAGCATGACCGTCTCGCGCTGGCGCAGAAGGTGATTGATATTTTCCACAGCACGCCTGGAGTGGTGGACACCGACTGGTATATCGAGGCCGACCAACCCAAGGTCGAGTTTGTGATTGACAAGGAAAAGGCGGCGCTGAACGGCATCAGCGCGGAAACAATTTCCCAGACGCTGAAAATCGCCGTGGGCGGCGACTCGGTGGATCTGCTGCACGTCCCGCGCGAGAAGGAGGACGTGAACATCGTCCTGCAACTGCCGCTCGCCAGCCGCAGCACCCCGGAGGAATTGCTCGCCTTGCGCGTGCGTTCCAGCGCCGACGGCACCGGGCCGCTCGTGCCATTACGCGAGCTGGTGAAAGTAAAGCAGACCATCACCGACAAAAGCATCTATCACAAAAATCTCATGCCCGTCACCTACGTCATCGGCGATGTCGCGGGAGTGGTGGAAAGCCCGGTGTATGCGATCCTGAAAATGAACCAGGCGCTGGAGAAACTCGACACGCGCGAATTCGGCGGCGACGGGGCAAAGTTGAAAATTCTCAATGCCACGCTGCCGTTCACTGATCAGCAGCCCAGCATGAAGTGGGACGGTGAATGGCACATCACCATCGAAGTGTTCCGCGATTTGGGCCTGGCGTTCGCCGCCGTGCTGGTGCTGATTTACGTTTTGATGGTTGGCTGGTTCAAGTCCTTCCTCACGCCGCTGATCGTGATGGTGGTGATTCCGTTCTCGCTCATTGGTGTGCTGCCGGCACACGGAATTTTGCACGCCTTTTTCACCGCGACTTCGATGATCGGCTTCATGGCCGGCGCGGGCATCGTGGTGCGCAACTCCATCATCCTCGTGGACTTCATCGAACTGCGGCTGGCGGAGGGGCATCCGCTGGCGGCGGCGGTGGTGGAGGCGGGCATGGTGCGGTTCCGGCCCATCATGCTCACGGCGCTGGCCGTGGTGGCGGGTGCGACGGTAATCCTGTCCGACCCGATTTTTCAGGGCTTGGCGATCGCGCTGATGGCGGGAAGTTTGATTTCCATGTTCACCGCGCCGGTGCTGGTGCCGCTGCTGTATTTCATGGCGAACGAACGCCACCAACTGGCAAATCGTTTCAAATAATTTTATGAACTGGACAGTCCTTGGCCTCATGGTGGTCGTTGTGGCGATTTTTCTCACCTTGTCCAAGGCTGGGCAGATTTCGGCCAGGGACGCGGCGGCGTATCTGAAACAAGGCGCGCTGGTGATTGACGTGCGCAGTGCCGGCGAATTTACCTCTGGTCATTTGGCTCAGGCCATCAATATCCCGCTGGATGAAATCGAAACCGCCCTGCCGAAGCGCGTGAAGGATAAAAGTCAGGTGCTGTTGCTGCACTGCGCCAGCGGCATGCGCAGCGGCATGGCCAAAAGCAAATTGAACGGCATGGGCTACCCGAACGCTTTCAACCTTGGCGGTTATAGCCGGGCGGAAAACATTTTGAACCAACAAAACTGATTCCATGAACAAATAGAAAGGAACCTTATGGCACGTCTCGTTATTCTCGGTGGCGGCATCGCTGGCCAGACCGCCGCGCTGCATGCGAAGAAACGATTGGGCGGCAGCCATGAAGTCGTGGTCGTCACGCCCAACAGTTTGTGGAACTGGATTCCCTCGAACATTTGGGTTGGCGTCGGCGTAATGAAACCGGAACAGGTGACGTTTCCACTGGCACCGGTCTATAAAAAAACGGGCATCGTTTATTATCAAGCCAAGGCGGTCAGCCTTCATCCCGAAGGCGACGCCGAAAGTCCGCAGCCGTTTGTGACCGTCGAACACACGTCTCCGGAGAAAAAAGGGCAAAGTGAAAAAGTCACTTACGATTATCTGATCAATGCCACCGGCCCCAAGCTGAATTTCGACGCCACGCCGGGCCTGGGACCGCTGCACCACAGCCAGTCGGTCTGCACGTTTGATCACGCCGCTCATGCCGCCAAAGCGCTGGACGAACTGGTCGCCCGGATGGAACGCGGCGAGAAGAAGACGATTGTCATCGGCACGGGCCACGGGACTTGCACCTGCCAGGGCGCGGCGTTTGAATATCTGTTCAACGTGGAATTTGTGTTGCGCCGCCGCAAAGTGCGCGACATGGCGAACATCATTTGGATTTCCAACGAACAGGAATTGGGCGATTTCGGCATCGGCGGCATGCACATCCAACGCGGCGGCTACATCACGCACTCGCGCGTGTTCACGGAATCGCTCTACACCGAACGGGGCGTCAAATGGATCACCCGCGCCCACGTCAAGGAGGTCGGCCAGGACACCATTTTGTATGAAGACCTCGACGGCAACGAAATGACCGTGAAGTTTGATTTTGCCATGCTCCTGCCGCCGTTCGCCGGCGTCGGCCTCAAGGCGTTCGATAAGCAAGGCGCGGACATCACCACCACGATGTTTGCGAAGAGCGGTTTCATGCTCGTGGACGGCCATTACGAACCGAAACCTTACGACCAATGGCTGCCGACCGACTGGCCGAGCACCTACCAGAGCCCAAAATACAAAAACATTTTCGCCGTCGGCATCGCCTTTGCCCCACCACACGCCATTTCCAAGCCCATGACCAATCCGAAGGGCACGCCGATTTTTCCCGCGCCGCCGCGCACTGGGATGCCATCCGGCGTCATGGCCCGGCAGGTGGCGTTCAACATCACCGACCTGATGCAGGGCCGGAGCGAGGCGCCGACTCGCCATGCCTCGCTGGCCAAGATGGGCGCGGCCTGCATCGCTTCCGCCGGTTCCAATTTCTGGAGCGGCACCGCCGTGTCCATGACGATGTATCCCATCGTGCCGGATTTTCAGACCTATCCCGACACCGGGCGGCAGTTGCGTTACACGTCGGGAGAAATCGGGCTGGCCGGCCATTGGATCAAACACCTGCTGCACTTCGCCTTCATCTACAAAGCCAAGGCCAACCCGTTCTGGCGGGTGGTGCCGGAATAACTTTTTTCGCATGATCCGCCTGACAGAAAACAACCAAGCAACCAAAGGAGAATCGCCATGACCAAGTCATCCCAGCCTGAACGCCAGCCTTATGAGCAGAGCTTTTATCCCGCCGTGCCCACGCGGTTCACAAAAGCGATGCGCACCAATCTGCTCTGGCAGCTATTCCGCTTCATGGTGCTCAACCTTAAAATGCTGCGGATGGTCCGCAAACACTGAATCGTGGAGCAAATTTGGTGAGAAACTTCGGATCGTAAGCCGGCGGCACCGGAGCGATGTTCACACCCGATGGTTGCGAGCTTTATCTGCGTCCGCCGCCACCACCGTGTCCGCCGCCGCCAAACCCGCCCCCGCCGTGGTAACCTCCGCCACCGCCGCCGCCAAAACTACCGCCGCCGTGGAAGCCTCCACCAAATCCGCTACTGCCATGAAAACCGCCGCCGCCACCACCACGAAAAGCGCCGCCACCGCCGAAGCTGCCACCGCGAGATCCGCCACTGAAACCGCCAAAGTTGCCACTGCGGGAACCACCGAAGTTGCCGCCGGCATAGCCGCGCGAGACGCCACCGAAACTTCCACCACCAAAACTTCCCCCACGGTAATTGCCGCTGGAACCTCCACCGGAGTAGCCGCGTGAGAAACCGCCGAAACTCCGATTCACGCTGCCCGAGCCGCCAAAATTTTGCGCGTGCGGCACATTTCCGTTGAAGCTGAAATTTCTGCCTGACCACGAGCGAGCCGCGCCCACCTGGCTCGAGCCGGTGAACCCGCGACTGCTGGCCAACGCGCCACTGCCGCCGAATAAATGGCTGCTCCCCGCAAAACCAGCGCGGCTCTGCGGATGCCAGGCGCTGCCGGTCACGCTGCCCACCTGCGCCCGCTGGCCGCCGGCGAGTTGACCGGTCCGCGAATTGTAAGCATGGCCAAATTGGCCGGAAAGCCCCTGGCGTCCGGTCCCATGGAAACCATTTCCCGCAAACTGCCCGCGTGAATCACTCCCGCCAATTCCGCCGTGGTGGTAAAGATTATTGCCGGTATTGGCAAAACCGCCGCGACCAAATCCGCCTTGACCAAATCCGCCGTGATCGAATCCGCCGTGATCGAATCCGCCGTGATCAAACCCGCCGTGATCAAACCCGCCGTGATCAAACCCGCCGTGATCAAACCCGCCATAACCGCCATAACCGCCGCAAAAACCGCCCCACCACGGGGTTGGCGGGAAGAAATCGCATCCCAAACCAAACCCGCCAAAGCCGCAGCCCCAGCCGAAACCGCAACCGAAGCCCCAACCACACCACGGCGCCCAGCAAGGCGCAAAGCCGCAGCCCCAGGTAACCGGCGGCCCATACCACGCCGAACCAATCCACGGCTGGTAATCATAGCCGGTGCCATAGACGACGGTGTCGTCGGGCTCCACTTCCGTGCCAAAGTAACCGGGCGTGTAACCTTCATAGACTTCGCTCTGCGTGGAGGCATACACTTGCACATAAGTCAGGTAGTGCAGCGGCGAGGACGTCGGAATGGAATAAATCACTTGCGGCACCTCGGTGGCCACCGTCCACGGCCCGCTGGCGGAGGTGCCGGCATACCACACGCCGTTCTGGCAGGCATACCAGGCTTGCGGATCCACTTCGATGATCGGCGTGGCGCTGTTCATCACATAATGGAGCGGCGTGCCTTCGATGTCGGCAAGCTGCGAAGCGCCGTCCACCTGCGGACTGGCCATCTGCGTGGTCCGCGCCACCGCCGTGCTCTGCGGAATGCTGTTGGCAATCAGCGCCTCCTCCGCCTGCGGCGTTCCGGGCACGCTGGCCTTCACGTTTTCCTTGGCGCTGGTATCTGGAATGTTCGCAAAATCGCCCGGCAATGCATTGCCCGGCACGAATTGCCACGGCCCTTTCAAGGAAGGCGCGCGATACCAGCGGCCGGAAATCAAAATGTAATTCTGTTGATCGGTCAATAACGTGAACACGTTGCCGGACGTGTTTTCGGCATACAACAGATCCGTGCCCGGAATCGAGGCGTAATTTGGCGGGCCATTGAAAGAGATCAGTTCGGTGGGCTGGGTCGCCACGAAAATGTCCGGTGTGGGCGACGTGCTCAACGACGGCGCTTTCTGGGTCGTCGCATCCGGCTGGCCGCGCATCAAGTCCACCTGCCCCGAATCCGCCGCCACTTTCTCGGCGGTGTCGGCGCCGGCGGGCGGCTGGTGGGCCACGCTCCACGGACCATCCAACGACGGAGCCTGAAGATAGCCGTCAAAGAAATGTAGATAATAGCGGCCCGCCGCATCCTTCAGCAGCAACATGCGGGTGTTGATCACGCGCTCCAATTCGGTGCCGGCCACCGGCCTCCACGCGGGCGGGCCGTCAATGTAAACCAGCGCCGCCGGCCGCGTGGCGATGATGATCTTGGGCGGCATATTGTTAAGCGATTCCGCTTTGGCCGGCGTGGCGGCCAGGTTCAAGCTGGTTTCCAAACGATCCAGCGCCATCGCCGGTGCGCGCTTGGGAAATTCCTGCCGCAGCCCCGCCAGATAGGTCGGCGTCTGGTCGCGGGCGGTGGGAAAATCCGCCCGCGTGATTTGGACATCCGCCAGCTTGGCGGTGCGCGCGGTCTTGTCCACCAGTGTGATGGCGTTGAAGCTTACGACGCCGTAAGTGGGCTCCGAGTCGGAGGCGGATTGCACGCTGACCGCGCTGCGGGCCGCGAGATCATGACCGTCCCAGGAATCGCTTTGCGGTGCGAAAACCGTATAGGTGGCTTCGCCGCTGCTGAACACCACCGGCCAGGCAGCATTGGCATCCGCTTGGACGGCTGCGGCGCTTGCGGCGTTGGAAGAAGCTGGGTCATTAGCTGACTGGCCGGTGGCCATCGTGGTATCTGACAAAAGCAAAACCCCGGCGGCCATCACCGTGAGTGAATTCAAGAAGCGTTTCATAACATGGTTCCTCAGATTCCGAGGAGATGGCTTGACTGGCCTGCCACATCTTCCCGCCATCATCCTCTAATACATGAGACGCCCTGAAGATGAACAAGAGATGAACAGGAGATGAAAATTACATGAAAATGGCGCCGCCGGCTTTAAATGACGGACGCAAAGAACCGATTAATCCCGCTGGAATTCAAACACCGTCCCCCCGCCGGCCGGGTGAAAAATTTCAGGGAATGCCCGCCACAACCGGGCCGTGGCCGGAGCGCCGGTGCAATGGGACGGAGCGAGGATTGTTAACCCGGCGTCACGCAGCCGCGCGATGGTTTGCTGAATTCGTCCTTCGCGCGCCGACCCCAGATGCAGACCGCCAATCACGGCGCGCACGGCTTTGCCGCCGGTCAAATGCCGGACGTAATCCAGCGTGTTGACCACGCCGGCGTGAGCGCAGCAGCAAAACGAAGCTACGGCCAAGATTAATCACCATCGCCTGGACATGCACCTCGATCTCAATACGATTTGGTTCATCCTCGTCGGCGTTTTGTTGACCGGCTATGCTGTGCTGGACGGCTTTGACCTTGGCATCGGCGCGCTGCATCTGTTCACCAACAAAGATGAAGAGCGCCGCGTCATGCTCAATTCCATCGGCCCGGTGTGGGACGGCAACGAAGTCTGGCTCGTCATCGGCGGCGGCGCGCTGTTCGCCGCGTTTCCCAACGTGTATGCCACGGCGTTTTCCGGCTTTTACCTCGCGCTGATACTGCTGCTCGCGGCACTGATTTTCCGCGCGGTGGCGATTGAGTTCCGCAGCAAGCGCCCCGAGCGCTGGTGGCGGCAAATGTGGGACGTGAGTTTTTCCGTCGGCAGCATCGTGTCGTCCCTGCTCATCGGCACGGCGCTGGGCAACATCGCGTGGAGCGTGCCGGTGGACGCCAGCGGCGAATTTGCCGGAACGTTCCTCGGCCTGCTGTCACCGTATCCGCTGCTGGTCGGCGTGACGACCGTGGCGCTGTTCGTGATGCACGGCGCGATTTGCGGCGTGATGAAAACGGAAGGCGAACTGCACGACCAGCTGCGCGTCTGGGCCATGCGCTGCATCATCTTCTTCGTCGTCTGTGCCGTGACGCTCACGATGGTAACGTTGTTGTATGTGCCGCACACGGCGGCGCGCGTCCGGGAAAATCCGCGGCTGTTCAGCGTTGCCCTGGCGAACATGCTGGCCATCGCCAACATCCCGCGCGAATTTCATCACGGCAACAACGGCAAGGCGTTTCTTTCGTCGTGCGCGACCATCGTGACGCTGATGGCGTTGTTCGCGCTCAACATTTTTCCGAACATGATTTACAGCCTGCCGAATCCGGAGAATAGCCTGATGATTTAAGATGCCACGTCGTCGCCAAAAACACTCGGCATCATGCTGGTGATCGCCTACACCATTTGCATCTACTGGATTTTCCGGGGCAAGGTGAAGCTGGACCGAATGAGTTATTGAAATCGCGGCCGGGGCAGTTCAAATTTCGGGATGAAACACGGCGGCCGCCTGTTTGACGTCTTTTTCCATCTTGCTGCAGACCAGGTTGCACAGGGAAAAAATCAGGGGATCGGCGATTTCGTAGCGGATTAAAATGCCGTCCCGCTGGCGCTTCACCAAGCGGTGATCATGCAGAAGCGCCAGGTGCTTGGACACATTCGCCTGCTTCAGGCCGGAGGCCTCGACCAGTTCGGTCACCGTGAGCGGCCCGCCCTGCAAGGTTTGCAGCAGCACCAGCCGGCTGGGTTCGGCCAGGGCGGCAAACACCCGGGAAACGGCCGCCAACTGGGCGGGCGAAAGGTTTTTTTTATTTTTTGCGCTTGACATATTGCCAAATAAGAATATGGTGATATAAGAATAATAAAACCTTGAGCCGGCGGCAAGTTTAAACCGAACGTCCACGCCCCGGTTTCACGCCATGAAAAAATTCTCGTGCTTCCGGCTGGCGCTTCTGCTCTGCACCAGCGCCTCGATCAGCGGGGCCGCCAGCAACCAGGTGCTCGGCTGGAACAATCTCGGCATGCACTGCATGGACAGTGATTACTCGGTGTTCAGCATTCTGCCGCCTTACAACACGATTGAGGCGCAACTGATTGTCGGCGACAAGCTCGTCACCAACGGTGCCGGCTACACCGTCACCTACCAGGCCGTGGCCGACCCGGCCGGCTCGATCAACAAGTCCTCCGTCGGCAAGGGGAACTGGCTGCAATACGCGCCGCAACTGTTCGGCGCGGTGGCCGCCGACCAAGGCCTGCCGTTCCCAAACACGAATTTATTCTGGATGATGCCTGGCGCGAACAACACGCCGCAGGCCATGATTTTTGAGCAAAATGACGCGCCGGTGGCCGGCGTCTTCACGCCGGTCAACTGGTTCCACGCCTACGGCATTCCGATTACGCCCTACGACGACGCCGGCAAAAAAAATCCGTATCCGATGATGCGGCAAATCGCCTGGAACGGCGCGACGCCCATCGCCACGAACGACATCGTGCTGCCCGTCTCCGACGAAATGGACTGCCGCGCCTGCCACGCCTCCGGCTCGGTGGCTGCCGCGCAACCGGCCGCCGGCTGGGTTTGGGACGGCCTTCAGGAACGCGATTTCCGGCTGAACATCTTGCGGCTGCACGACGAAAGAAACTTCGCGTCCCACGCCGTGGTTTATGCCGCCGCACTGGCGGCCAATCATTTCAACCCGCAGGGACTTTATCGCGGCGTGGTGGCGGAGGGCAAACCGGTGCTCTGCGCGGCGTGCCACGCGAGCGAGGCGCTCGGCGGCGGCGGCATCGCCGGCATTCCGCCGTTGACGGAAGCGGTTCACAAATTTCACGCGCACGCCATTGACCCCATTTCCAACATGACGCTCGACAGTTCCGCCAACCGTTCGGCCTGCTACCGCTGTCATCCCGGTTCGACGACGCGCTGTCTGCGCGGCGCGATGGGCGGCGCGATTGCGGCGGATGGCTCGATGGAAATGCAATGCCAGAGCTGTCACGGCAACATGAGCAGCGTCGGCACGCCGTTTCCGCAGCGCATCGGCTGGTTCATGGAGCCGAATTGCGGCCAATGCCACGTCAGCGCGACCAACCCGGTCATCCGTTTCACCTCCGCATTTACGGACACGAACAACGGGATTTATCGCACGAACTCGGACCTGACTTTTGCCACGTCGGCCAACACGCCGCCGACGCCGTGGAATCTCTCGCTCTACCGTTTTTCCGTCGGTCACGGGGGCTTGCAATGCGCGGCCTGCCACGGCTCGACGCACGCGGAATTTCCCAGCATCCACGCCAACGACAATGTGCGGAATATCAAGCTCCAAGGTCATGCCGGCGTGCTGGCGGAATGTTCCGTCTGCCACACCACCACCTCGACGAATTATTTGGGCGGACCGCACGGAATGCATCCCGTCGGAACCACCTGGGTCAGCAACCATCACGACCTCGTCAACAACGGCGTCCTGTCGCGCACCCAATGCCAGCCCTGCCACGGCAGGGATTATCGCGGCACCGTGCTCTCACGGATGCAGGCCGACCGCACCATGAACTCTACGGCGTTTTTCCGTGGCGCAATCATCGGCTGTTACACCTGTCACGAAGGTCCGTCCAACGACACCTCCAACACCAACGCCGCGCCGGTCGTCAGCATTGTCGCGACCAACACGGACAACGCCACGCCGGTGGCGCTGCCGGTCGCCGTCACGGCCATCACCAACTACACGCTGCGGGTGATTTCGCAGCCGGCCAACGGCTCGCTCGGCGTGAGCAGCAACGTGCTGACCTATTTCCCGAACGCCGGCTTTGTCGGCCGCGACACGTTCACCTATGCGGCGTGGGACGGCTCGAAAAATTCGTTGCTTGCCACCGGCACCGTGACCGTGGCGCAAGGGCCGTATTCGTTGGGCCTGGTCACGCACGTTGCGCCGGACGCCCCGGCCGGCTGGCCCGTCGCCTTCGCGGCGGTCCCGACGGTGACGAATAATACCAACGCAGTGACGTTCATCTGGAATTTCGGCGACGGTTCGGCCGCCAACACCAACCAGTTCGCCCAGCATACCTTTGCCGTGCCGGGAAATTATTCGTGGAGCGTCGTGGCGACCATTGGCAACGCCAGTGCAACCAACGGCGGCAGCCTGCCCGTCACCGGCCCGGTTGCCTTGGCGCTGGCCGCGACAACCAATGCGGCTTTAAGCCTGGCTTGGCCGTCCCTTTTGCCCGATGCCGTGGTGGAACAATCGGCGACGCTGGGTTCCGGCGCGCAATGGACGGTGGTGACCAATCTGCCGGTAGGCGGCCCGGAGGGAGCCACCTTGAATCTACCGGTGACTGAAGGCAACCGCTTCTTCCGCCTCCGTCAGCCCTGGTGAGGAGGAGCACGGCGATTGGCTCGCCCGGGTTTCACGCCTTGGAAAAATTCTCCGCCATTGCGATGGCTTTCCGCATGGCCATGGATTTGTTGACGGTCTCCTGAAACTCGCCTTCCGGCGTGGAATCATTCACCCAGCCGCCGCCGGCCTGCACATAAGCTTTGCCATCCTTGATGAGCGCGGTGCGGATGGTGATACAGGTATCAAGGTTGCCGTTGAAGGAAAAATAGCCGACGCAGCCGGCGTAGGTGCCCCGCGTGGTCTGTTCCAGTTCGGAAATGATCTGCATGGCCCGGATTTTCGGCGCGCCGCTGACCGTGCCGGCGGGAAACGTCGCGCGCATCAGATCGTAGTTTGATTTGCCGGCGGACAATTGGCCTTCCACCTGTGAGACGATGTGCATGACGTGGCTGTATCGCTCGATGAACATCAAATCCTTCACCGACACGCTGCCGAAATCGCATACGCGGCCGATGTCGTTGCGCGCTAGGTCCACGAGCATGACGTGCTCGGCGCGCTCCTTCGGGTCGGCGAGCAGTTCCTTTTCGAGCGCGGCGTCTTCGGTCTCGCTCCTGCCGCGCCGCCGGGTGCCGGCAATCGGGCGGATCTCCACTTTGCCTTCCTCGCAACGCACATGAAGTTCCGGCGAGGCCCCCACAAGCGCAAAGCCGTCCAGCTCCAACAAAAACAGATACGGCGACGGGTTCACGTTCCGCACCGCGCGGTAAATGTCCAGCGGCGACGCCGTGACCGGCGCGGAAAAACGCTGCGAGCCGACCACCTGGATAATGTCACCGGCGGTGATGAATTTTTTGGACGCCTCGACGTTGGCGACAAATTTTTCCTTGGTCTGATTGGAGACAAAATCCACATTTGCCACTTCGCGAGTCACGCTGATGGCCGCGTGCTCGCTCGGTTGTTCGAGCAAGGCGACCAAGCGGTCGATTTCGCCGGTGGCATTTTCGTAGGCTTCGGCGGGATTTTCAGCGTCATCCAAAATCGCGTTCACCAGAATCGTGATCGTCTGCTGCACGCGGTCAAAAATCAGAAGCTGGTCGGCCACGAGAAAATACATCACCGGCGTTTTCAGCTCGTCGTGCGCCGGGCGCGGCACGGACGGCTCGACGTCATGGATGAATTCGTAGCCGATAAAACCGACCGCACCACCAGTGAAACGCGGCAAACCAGGCACCGCCACGGCGCGATATTTCTTCATGATGCGCTCGACGATTTCAAGTCCGTCCTTCACGTCCTGGCCGACCACGGCGCTTTCGATGATGCGGCCGTTTTCGATGACCTGGACGTGCTGGCCGTCCTGCCGGATGACCGCGCGCGGGTTGCAGCCGACGAACGAGTAGCGCCCGATGTGCTCGCCGCCCTCGACGGATTCGAACAGAAACGATTCGCCCGCGCCGCGGATTTTGCGGTAGGCCGAGAGCGGCGTTTCGAGGTCGGCCAGGATGCGGCGCGCGACGGGTATGAGGTTTCCCTGGGTCGCGAGCTTCAAAAAGTCATCGGCAGTCGGCGAATACATGAGTCATTTTAGCCGATGCCGGTGGAAAATAAAAGCCCGAAGCCTGCTGAAATCGGACCGGCCCGCCAAACCGACATGGATCCTCGGCGCAAAACGGCGAATGCCACGGTGCTTGCTTCTTCATTCTTCATTCTTCATTCTTTCTCGGCATGAGCCTTTCCAAGCATCGTCAGGCGATTGACAAGCTGGACACGCAGATTGTCCGGCTGCTGAACGCCCGCACTCGACACGTTCTCGCCATCGGCGACATCAAGCTGGCGGCGGGCGAGGAGATTTACGCGCCGCACCGCGAGCGCGCCGTGTTCGACCGCGTCTGCGCGCAAAACACCGGGCCGCTGACGGCGGAACAATTGCGCGCCATCTACCGCGAAATCATGTCCAGCGCCCTCGCACTGGAGAAATCGATGACCATCGCGTATTTCGGGCCGGAGGCGACGTTCACCCATCAGGCGGCGATTCAAAAATTTGGCGCGAGTTTGAATTACTCCGCGCAGAAAACCATCGGCGACGTGTTTACCGAGGTCGCCAAAAAGAGCGCGGATTACGGCGTGGTGCCGGTGGAAAATTCCACCGAAGGCGTTGTCACGCACACGCTCGACATGTTTGTGGACAGCGATTTGAAAATCGTCTCGCAGGTGCTGCTGAAGATTCAGCAATGCCTGATGAGCAATTCGCCACGTGCAAAAATTAAAAAGCTTTATGTGCATCCGCAGTCGCTCGCGCAATGCCGCGGCTGGCTCGCGAAAAATCTGCCGCGCGTGGAAATCGTCGAAACCTCCTCCAATGCGCGCTCGGCGGAACTGGCGGCCAGGGAAAAATTCTCCGCCGCGCTCGGCGGCGTGCTGGCGGCGGAAAAATACGGGCTGAAGATTTTGGCGCAGGACATCCAGGACAATTTCGTCAATGTCACGCGCTTCATTGTTCTTGGCCGCACGTGCAGTCCGCCGACCGGCGATGACCGCACGAGCCTGATGTTGAGCGTGGCTGACAAATCCGGCGCGCTGCACGAGGCCATCGCGGCGTTCAAGAAATTCAAGATCAACATGTCCAAGATTGAATCCCGCCCCAGCAAACGCAAGGCGTGGGAATATTTCTTCTTCATTGACTGCGCCGGACATTATCAGGACGCCAAAGTCGCCAACGCCATCGCGCATCTCGGCAAACATTGCAACTTCGTGAAAATTCTCGGCTCCTATCCGAACGTGGATTAAAAACTATTCCTGTCGGGCGGGCATCATTCAGTCATAATGACAATTAGGGCTAGCTCACTAAAAACCTTCACCCGGCTGTGCCTTTGCCTGCTCACGAGCGTCTCGGCACGGGCGCAAAGCATCCAGCCGACAGATTTAGTCAAGCACTACACCCATTACCCCGTTGAGAACGGCTGGCACCAAGTGGATATTGTCCTCAACGGCTCCAACCTGCGTTGGACCAACTCGGCGGGCGCGAGTTGGGGCCTCACGCTCAGCAATGGCGTGTTGCAAACGCAGACGGATTGTCCTTACGGTATTCAAACTGTGCCCCTGGCGGTGGTGGTGCTGGCGGATGGCAGCACCCAGGTTCGGGGGCTGACCTTCAATTCTGAATTCTACAAGGCAACCCTTCCGCTCAACCCGGCCTACGCCAAAATGATTCCGCTGCGGGATGCGCTTTACCGGAAAAACGATTTTTGCGTTTCGCTCTCCGGTCCCGCCATTAGCGGCACGACGCCCTACGAAATTTTCTTTGATACTGGAAGCTGGGACACCTGCATTCCCTACGGAGCTATTAACACCAACAACATTACCGTGCTGCAAACGAACACCACCGACAGTTGGGGCAAACCCGCCGACTTGGTCCAAGGCACGCTTGCCCTGGCAAGTGCCGACGGCACCGCAACCTACACTCTGACCAACTTTGTCTTCTTCGCGCGTTTGAACGCGCCAGATGACCGGACGGCTTCATTTGGAAATTCAATCATGGGCGCTTTCCCGAGTTTGACGCCTTGGGCGGTGTCACGGCCATCGTTCCCATTTGCCCTAGCGCAACAATATTCGCCCACAAACAATGTTGGCCTAGGGATGGTTTCCGAGGTGTTGCAAAATTTTCAATTGAGCTGGGCGTGCGCCAAATCCTATCTGCAAATCGGGCCGAATCCCCAACTCACGACCAACCTGAACTGGCGTTCCGATTTGCCGCCGATGACCGGCTTCACGGGTTACTGCCCGTATCGGGTCCCGGGATTTGGCATCACTTTCAGCTTTTCCAATGCGGTGCCGGACCTCGTGGTGACTGGCTTGACGGCGACGGTGGATTGTGGGGCGCCGGAGCTAAACATGAAAATCGCGACGAATGATCCCCAGCGGAATGCCTACAGCGCTTACTTCACCACCAACGGGCCGCCCTGGCGAACGGGGACCTATGCCGCACAATCGCGGTGTTTGGTCGGCGGCCAAAACGTCCGGGTTAACTTCACCTCTGACACTGGAAAAACCATTTACTACAATTATTCGAGCACCGATAACTTTTCCGCGCCGCCTGCTCCCGGCATCGTCATTGCCGGCGACTGGAACAGCAGTGTGCCGTGGACCGTCCAGACCGACTTTCCGCCCACCCGAATCAGCCTCGGCAATTCGATTTATTTTTTCTGCCCGGTTTATTTTTGGGACGTCAGCAACAACCGGGTTGGGATAAGTGACTTCACCGGCTGGCGCGCCAGCCGGCCGAGATTTAGCGCCATCAATGTGAGCGGGACGACGCTGAGTTTCACCGTGACCAACGGCACACCGGGCGGCGTGTGGACCTTGCTGCAAAGCACGGACCTGACATTGCCCGTCAGCCAATGGGAGACCAATTGCACCGGCCTTTATGACGTCAATGGCCAGCTGACGACCAATCTCCTGAACACGGCTACCAACCGCATCGGCTTCTACCTTTTGAAATGAGCGGGGATATTCGTCGGGCACTGCTCGACCAAGGCCTGCGGCCAATGGATGTCGTAGCCAGCAGAGCCCCACGCAGTATCCGCGTTGGCGACCTTTTTGGCAGGCTGTGGTTAACACACTGGCCAGTATATCCGAGACAACAGCCAGCGGCTCTCCCACATCGCCTGGTAACCCGACAACCGTTCGCGGTTGAATTCAAGGTCGGTTACGGGCAAGCTTCCGGCCGTGAAGCCCATCGCCCAGGCCCGAAAAGTTTTTGATATCGAAATTGCTGCGCTCAAAAAAGTCCGCTCACTTCTGGACGGAAATTTTGCCGCTGCCGTCGAGTTGCTGGTCGAGACGTTGAAGCGTCGCGGAAAAATCGTCATCGTTGGCATCGGCAAATCCGGCAACGTCGGCGCCAAAATCGCCGCAACGTTGACGAGCACTGGCTCCAGCGCCGTCGTGCTCAACAGCGTGGACGCGTTGCACGGCGATGTGGGTATCGTTAATGATGGCGATGTGATTCTTGCGTTGAGCTATTCCGGCGAATCGGATGAACTGCTAAATCTCCTACCCGCACTGAAGCGATTTTCCATTAAAATTATTTCGCTCACCGGCAATTTGAAATCGTCGCTCGCGCGCCACAGTGATCTGGCGCTAAACCTAAAAGTGGACCAAGAGGCGTGTCCCTTCAACCTCGCGCCGACGAGCAGCACGACGGCGACCCTGGTAATGGGCGACGCGCTGGCGATGGCGGTGCTGGCTGCGCGCGGTTTCACGCAAAATGATTTTGCCAAGTATCATCCGAGTGGCGCGATTGGCCGCGCCATGCTGCTGAAAGTCGGCGAAATCATGCGCCGTGGCGAACGCAATGCGATTGCGTCAGAACATCTCACGGTGAAAGAGGCCTTGCTCGTTATGACACACGCCAAATCCGGCAGCCTCGCCGTCGTGAACTCTCGCGGCAAGCTGACAGGTATATTCACCGACGGCGATTTCCGCCGGCACATGGCCGCCGATGAGAATCTCCTCTCACAGCCGCTCAAAAAAATCATGACGCGTAATCCGATTTGTGTCCGCGACACCGCGCTAGCCGTCGAGGCGCTGAAAATTTTCAACGAGCGGAACATTGACGATCTCATCGTCGTGAACTCGAAGAACGAGCCGGTGGGCCTGGTGGATTCGCAAGATTTGCCGAAGCTGAAAATTGTTTAGACCTCACGCAAAGGCGCGAAGAAGACACCCAAAACTTTTTCTTTTGCGGCTTTGCGCCTTTGCGTGAGTTTTTTTACGTCGCAAACCGCAAATAAATCACCTTCAAATACTCCGCTTCCTTGAAACCAGCCGGATGATCCGGTGGATGCTGCAAGGTTTTTAACTCGATAAATTTCCGGCCTGACTTCATCGCCGCCCGGCGCACGGCGTCAAAGAATTCAGCCGCCGGAACGTGGGCCGAGCAGGATCCCGCCACCAGAATGCCCCCGCGTGCCAGCAGATTGATGCCGAGTAAATTCAATCGCTCGTAAGCACGGATGGCGCCTTCACGTTCCCCCGCCCGTTTGGCGAGCGACGGCGGATCGAGCACGATCAGGTCAAATCTGGCCGGAGTTTTTTCAATCCATTCGAAGGCGTCTGCCTGCACCATTTCATGCCGGCCCGCCGCAACAGCCGGATAGTTTTTATTCAGCTCGAAATTCCGTTTGGCCGATGCCAGCGCATGGGCGCTGATGTCCAAATCCGTCACCAACCTTGCTCCGCCACGCGCAGCATAAACCGAGAAACCCCCGGAAAAGCTGAAAGCGTTCAGCACTTTCTTGCCGGCCGCCAATCTTTCCACTGCCGCCCGGCTCTCGCGTTGGTCGAGAAAAAAACCTGTCTTTTGTCCGCGCAAAACGTCAGCCTCGAACCGCACGCCGTTCTCGGAAAAGATCACCGCACCTTCCGGCGGGGCGCCAAAGAGAATCTGCCCGTCGCTTCTGCGAAATTGTTTTTGCGCGAGCGCTTGGATGTTACGGCTCAAGCGCAGCACGATGCGTTCGCAGGCAATCTGTTCTTTGAATTGCGCCAGCACTTCCTCCAAGCGCGGCAGCCACGCCGCCGTGTAAAGTTTCATCACCAGCGTCGTTGCGTAGCGATCCAACACCAACCCGGGCCAGCCGTCGCTCTCACCGTGAATCAATCGATAGCCTGTGGTCGTCGCGTCAAACAATCCGGCCCGCCGGGAGAGCGCCTGCCCCAATCGCGCTTGCCACCACGCCGCGTCAATCGTCGCCGGCTTGCCCGCGTGCAAGATGCGGACGCGGATGGGCGAATCCGGATCAAACAAGCCGGCGGCGAGAAATTTGTCGTTGCGGTCGTAGATGACGGCTAGTTCGCCGACTTTCCCCTCGCGGTTTTGCTCGCGAATGCTGTCGGCAAACAGCCACGGATGGCCTGCGCGAACGATGGATTCGGCGGTGTTCGTGAGACGCAGGCGCAAACGTGCCGCAGTTTGATTTGCGGCAGGTTGGCTCATTCGAGTCCGCTCGCCTTGCGGGCGCGCTTCAGGACTTTTTGCGCCAGTGTCCGGGCTTTGTTCGCGCCATCGGCCAGCACGCCGTTGACGTAATCCAAGTTGGCAGCCAGCTCCGCGCGCTTTTCCCGCGCTTCGGCAAAGTGATTCCAATAATGCTCGAACAAGCCTTTCTTCAAATCACCGTAGCCGAAGCCGCCGGCGCGAAGGCGGTTTTCAAAATCCTTGGCGGTTTCAGCCGGCGTGACGAGCTTGAGCAACTGAATGGCGAGATTCTGGTCGGCGTCCGGCTTAGGTTCCTCTGGCGTGCGGGAATCCATCTTGATGCCCATGACTTTTTTGCGCAGCGGCTTTTCCTCACCGAAGATTTCCAGCGTGTTGCCGTAGCTTTTGCTCATTTTTTCACCGTCAAGACCGGGCACTTTCGCCGTCTCACCTTTGATCTGCGGCTCAGGAATCACAAAAGTTTCGCCGTAGGCTTCGTTGAATTTGATGGCGATATCGCGCGTCATTTCAACATGCTGTTTTTGATCCTGGCCGACGGGAACGATGTTGGAATCGTAGATCAAAATGTCCGCCGCCATCAGCACGGGATACGCGAAAAGGCCGTGGTTAATGGGGATTCCTTTGGCAGCCTTGTCTTTAAACGAGTGCGCTTTTTCCAGCATGGACATCGGCGTGAGCGTGGAAAGAATCCAAGCCAGTTCGCAAACTTCCGGCACGTCGGACTGGCGGAAGAATACAGATTTCTTTGGATCAAGACCGCACGCGAGAAAATCTAGCGCCACATCGAGCGAGTTTTTTCGACGCTGCTCGGCATTGAACAGTGAGGTCATGGAGTGGTAATCGGCGATAAAATAAAACGCCTCGCCGTTTTCCTGGAGGGCGATGGCGGGCTGCATCATCCCGAAATAGTTTCCGAGGTGCAGCGTGCCGCTGGGCTGGATGCCGGACAAAATGCGCATGGCAAAATTTTAACCACAAATAACGCAAAGGACACAAAGAAAAACGGCTTGCCAAGCAGCGGGCCAAAGGCGCAAAGTCGCGGTGTGAATCGATGGCAAAATGCAATTGCCAATAAAACACAGTGTCGGTCAATAACGAGTGCTGCCGCGACATTTCCGTGCGGAATTTCCTGAAAAACCAAAGGCTGGATGAAAAAGCGGTTTAAGAATTCATGGTTGTGGCGGGGCGGCTGTCCCACCGGTTTAGCCGAAGCCCGCCAGATCGGCTTGTTGGGGTGTGCCCAGAAAGCGGCCGCCGCCACCGGCTGTCCCATAGAGTATCAAGAGGCTCCGCAGTTCCCAGTATTGCCAGAGGCGTTTGAAACGGAAGGCGAATCTCGGGCGGCGTTTGCCGCCAAAGGCCGGCTGCAAGGTTTGCCAATGATCCAGCCCGGCCCAGAAGAGTTGTTCGGCCATTTTCGGGTCACGGGTGCGGTTGGCGTGCGAGAGCGTGTTCTTGGGCGGGGCCGTCGCGCCGCGCAACGCCGACAAGGGGCCGGAGGGAAGGCGCAACGCGTCGCAGACGTCATTGAGACCAAGGCTGTGAGTCAGTTGGGCGTAAAGCAGGCTGACGACGTGGCTCCAGGGAGAGAACCTGCGCCACTGTTTTTCCACGCCGGTGTCGCGGGCCAGTTTGGGCACCAGATGCGGCGGAATGAAGTTGCAAATTTGGCGCAGCAAGGAGAACTTGCCGGCAGTTGGCGTGTTTCGAGTTTGATTTTTCATGCCCTACCTTGTGGCAGGGCGCAAACCCGCAAGCCAACCTTTATTTACCCCTCAACCCTCAACGCTGTGGGTCAGCAATGATTGAAATTATGAAGATATTCGCTACACTTATTTTTATTCTGCTCATGGGCGGGACGCATCTCGCGCAGTCTGTGCAGCCCGCCAACGTCCCACCAGCGGCAAAGGAAATGCACCCCTACGAAGGGTGGCAATATTCAGGAACGTTAAGTATTCTCACGACCCCTGAGGGTGCGAACCTGCCGGCCTCCGCATCTGAGAATGACTTTCCGCTCTTGGTGCGGCTCGGCAAGGAGTGGTTTGATTTCAAGCAGGCGAAGGCTCATGGCGAAGACATCCGTTTCTCTGCCGGTGGAAAAGCTTTGTCCTACCAGATCGAGGAGTGGGATGTGGTAAATGGTAATGCCAGCATCTGGGTGAGGATTCCAACGATCAAGGGAAACTCCCGCCAGGAAATTCAGATGCTTTGGGGAAAGGCGGACGCCACCAGCGAGTCGGACGGCAAGTCGGTATTCAACGAATCGAATGGATATGTCACCGTCATGCACCTGGACAGTCCCGCAGCGGTGAAGGACGAGGTGGGCACACTGACCCCGCAAAACAAAGGGTGCACCGCCACGGCAGGAGTCATCGGCCCATGCCTGCATTTCGTTTATAACAAATGCGGCATCATGTGCGGCGAGAATATCACCAACTTCCCTGCGGGCGATAGCCCCAACTCCACCGAGTTTTGGTTCCGCGACTACGAGCTACCTGGCCCGTGGGGCAGCCGCTTTGTCGCTTGGGGCATCGAGGGAAAATGCAATCTCATGCTGGGTGTCTTTTCCGGGCCGCTGCGCATCCGGTTGGGCATGGATTGTCCGGGCGAAGTCAACTTCAACCAATGGTATCATGTGGTGCATACGTATGAAAAAGGGGTGCAAAAGGCTTATGTCAACGGCCAACTTAGCGCGGAGACTCACGCTCACATGAACTTCATCAGTCCCACCCGAATGTATATTGGCGGCTGGTATGGTTCTTGGCAGACGGACTGTGACATAGATGAAGTGCGTATCTCCAAAGTGGCGAGATCCGCAGACTGGATCAAGCTGTCCTATGAAAACCAGAAGCCCATGCAGACGCTGGTTGGGTTCCTGCCACAACCCGGCTCCGATTTCTCGGTGTCGGACAAAAAGGTTACAGTATTGGAAGGCAAAGCCGTAACGCTGACGGCAAAGGCTGGTGGTGCCCAGAAAATATATTGGATACTTACACGTGGCGGGAAGGAATCCGTTGTGGCAGCAGACTGCTTCAGTTACACATTCGACGCCGGCCGCGTGAGTGGTGACGAGGAGCTGAAGTTGCAGTTCAAGGCTGTCTATGCCGACAGGGTCAAGACCATCGACATCCCGGTGACCATCCGGGAAGCCATTCCTGAGCCTGTTTTTACGCTGAGCGCGCCAACCCGATGGGACGGACGCAAAACCGTGGAACTGTTGCCTAGGATCTCGAATCTCAAGGAGATGCAGGACAAGGGTGCCGGCGACCTGAAATATGACTGGATCGTTTCCGGCATGGGCATAATCAAGGAGATAAAGCCGGACCGACTCGTGCTGAAACGATCGCAGAACAGCGGCACCTTGACCGTAAAGCTCGTGCTTAGCAACGGCGGCAAACCGGCGGAACAGACCATCCAGATGGCGGTCAAGGAACCGGCAAAAGATGCCTGGGTTGAGCGGATGCCTGCGCAGGACGAGCAGCCGGAGGACAACCAGTTCTATGCTCGAGACGACATGAATGAAGGCACACTTTTTTACAATGGAACGCTCGATGAGGCCGCCGATACAGTGTTTCTCCGAAACTATGCTGACGATAAACTTATCAAGACTGAAATGCAAAAACCCGGAGCCGACAAGCGCTATTCATTTACAGTTAAGCTCAAGCCCGGCTTGATCCATTACAAGGTGGAGTTCGGGATAAAGTCTGACGCCAGGGAAAAGATCCTTAGGACGGCCAGCAATATCGTCTGCGGAGACGCTTACCTGATTGACGGGCAGTCAAACGCACTGGCGACGGATACTCACGAGGAATCGCCGCGTGTCACCAATGAATGGATCCGCAGCTATGGCCGCCCTGGGGGCGACCCCAAGGGGCCCCATAAAAACCTCTGGTGCAATCCGGTGTGGAAGGCGAAAGCCGAACATAAGGCTGAACTTGGCTGGTGGGGAATGGAACTCGCCAAGCGTCTGGTGGAGAGCCAGAAGGTTCCAATCTTCATCATCAATGGCGCCGTTGGCGGCACTCGGATTGACGAGCACCAGAGGAGTGAGACCAATCCGGAAGACTGGAATACCATCTATGGACGAATGCTCTGGCGTGTCCGACAGGCAAAACTAACCCACGGCATCCGCGCCGTGATATGGCACCAAGGGGAGAATGATCAGGGATCGGCCGGCCCGACCGGAAAATTCGGATGGGAAACCTATCATAAATACTTCGTGGACATGGCGGCGGCATGGAAACAAGATTTTCCGAACCTCCAACATTATTACGTGTTCCAAATCTGGCCGAACTCCTGCGCCATGGGCGGCGGTGGTCGTGGTGACATGATACGGGAAATGCAGCGGACACTTCCCTTTCTCTACTCGCACATGGATGCCATGTCGACGCTGGGCATCAAACCGCCCGGTGGCTGCCATTATCCGCTGGCCGGCTGGAGCGAATTTGCGCGGCTGCTCCAGCCTATGATTGAGAGAGACTTCTACGGCAAAATACCGATTGGTCCAGTCTCGGCACCGAATCTCAAGCAGGCGTATTACACAAGCCCCGCCAAAGATGCGATCGCTCTGGAGTTCGACCAGTCGGTGGTCTGGAATGACACGCTGGCCAATGAGTTCTACCTCGACGGGGAGAAAAGCAAAGTCGCGTCAGGCTCAACGGCGGGTAATATTCTGACGCTCAAGCTGAAGGAATCTTCCAAGGCCACGAGAATCAAATATCTCGATGAAGCAAACTGGAGCCAGGACCGGCTTCTTTTCGGAGCTAACGGAATTGCCGCGCTAACCTTCTGTAATGTTTCGATTTTCGCCGGGAAACCGGCCCGGTAATGATCATTACTTTGGCCAGCATTTTAGTCACGGGGGTTGCTGACTATTAGCGGTCGGCAAGAATGAGGTTGCCGTTACAGGCAACAACGCCAACGATAGAGCGGCTAAAAAACCGTTTAAACAGGATTGAATTATTCGCTTCTTCGACGTTTGTAATGGGTAAAAAGGTTGAGTGCAAGGGGAAAACTGGGTGAAATTTGGGGATGATTCCTGAAAAAATGTTTCAGCAGATATTGGCGCTGGGCGAAGCCTGGCGGGTGGCGCGTATGGATTATCAAGAATCCGAGAGCAAGGTTTTGATCCGGGTGGAAGAGACGCCTGAGTTGTGGGCGCAGCAAAGTTGTCCGCTTTGCCAGAGCAAGACGGTGCGTGGCTGCGATCATGCGCCGGAGCGGTGCAGGCGGCATCTCAACGTGTGCCGGATGCAGTCTTCACCATTCCCTGCTTCACCGTCCAACGCTGCAAATCCCGCCCCAGCGCGCGCGGCCAGTTTTCCTCGGTGCAGGTCATGAATACCTGACCGCGCGCGTGGTGCGCCCGCTCCAGCAACGGTAGAAAACCGCTGCGGCGTTTCACGTCCAGTTCGCCCATCACGTCGTCAATCAGCAGGACTGGCGGTGAGCCGTGGTTGCCGGCAAAAAATTCCGCCTGCGCCATTTTCAGCGCGATGGCCAGTGTGCGTTTCTGGCCCTCGCTGGCGAACTGTGCGGCGGATTTGTCGTTCAGCAGCAGTTGCAAATCGTCGCGGTGCGGCCCGACGAGCGTGGCCCGAAAAGTCCGTTCGCGCGCGCGCGACTGCGCGAGTTCCACGGCGAAATCACTTTTTACGCCCGGTTGATATGCGATGCGCAGTTCCTCGGCATCGTGGGAGATGCGGCGATGGGCCAGCCGCGCCAGCGGGGAAAATTTCGGCACCAGTTCGCGGCGGGCGCGGATGAGTTCGTTGCCAAACTTGATGAGTTCGGCCGAAAAGCTTTCCAGCGTGGCCTCGTCCACGATGCGTTGCTTGAGCAGCGCGTTCCGGGCGCGGACGGCGTGCATGTAACGTTGGAGCAGCGGCAAATAAATGGGATTTGTCTGCGCCAGCAGCAAATCCATGAAGCGCCGCCGCGCGCGGGCGGTGCCTTTGATGAGTTGCAAATCTTCCGTGCAGAAAACCACCGTGCGCAGCGCGCCAAAATATTCCGCCAGTTTTTTCACCGGCTGGCCGTCGAGGGCCAGCTTCCGTTCGCGCAACGCCCAATACATTTTGATTTCGTGCTCGCCCTGGCCGACGGCATGACCGCCGACAAAATAGCCTTTGGCGCCGTGCCGGATCATCTGCGCGCCGCCGACGCCGCGGAAGGAGCGCAGCGTGGCCATGAGGTAAATCGCCTCGAGAATGTTGGTCTTGCCTTGCGCGTTGTCGCCGAGCAGCACATGGAAGCCGGGCGCAAAATCCACGTCCAGCCGCGCGTAATTGCGGAAGTCTCGGAGTCGCAGATGGGCCAGATGCACGCGGAGAAAATGGATTGCGCCGACCAGCTCGGCGAGTTTTTTCGGTGAGTGGATTCGTTGTTCGGGGCGGACCAATTGAACATGAACCCCGGCGCTTTGGCCGGCATTTCAAAGGGCCATGCCGCGCCCCGTTCGTCCACCCGCCCGGGCAATCCGGGCAGGCTTCAACGGTTTGGCCGTCCTATGCTGCCGGTTGCCGATGGGAATGGCGGCGGGGGAGATTTCATAAATTTTTGTCGGACGGTGAGCGGACGCGAACCGCATCTACCCAAAAGCCAAGGTTTTTACCCGGTTTTACGCATTGACTTCTCGCATCCAAAACCTATGCTGTGCCTTCATAATTTAGCGGGAACTGCCCGGGGCAGTTTTCTCCCGCCCCCCGAAAGGAAGTGAGTGTAATGACAGAGATCAAACTGAAAAAAGGCGAACCGGTGGATCGTGCGTTGCGGCGGCTGAAGAAAAAAGTCGATCGCGAAGGCACGCTTAAAGTCGTGCGCATGCGCCGGCAATTTGAAAAGCCCAGCGCCGTCCGCCGGCGCAAGGAAAAGGTCGCCCGTTTCTCCGCCATGCTCGCCGCGCGCCATGCCGATGATTAAGGCGCCGTGAATTGTCAAATCGTTAAATCGTTGCCTGCGGGCGGCGATTTAACGATTCTTCATTCCCCGGTTCGGTTCCAACCTTTAACCTGTTCACGAACCCATGTATTCGTTTTCTACCTGCTGGAATTCCGCCCGCCACACGGACGGCCGCGCGATGCTTCAGGAAATTCGCGGCCTTGGCTTTGAATACGCCGAGTTGAGCCACGGCATCCGCCTCAGCCTCGTGCCGGGCGTTCTCGACGCGGTGAAGGCCGGCGAGATCAAGATTTCCAGCGTGCATAATTTCTGTCCGCTGCCCGTCGGCGTCACCGAGCCGGCGCCGAACCTCTATGAATTTTCCTCCGACCGCCACCGGCCGCTTGCCATCAAGCACACGATCCACACGCTGGATTTTGCCCGGCGCGTTGGCGCGCCGCTGGTCGTCCTGCATTTCGGCAGCATGGATTTGAAGGATTACACCGGCAAACTCAAGGAACTGCTGGCGCGTGGCGAGAAAGGCTCGGCGAAATTCCAGAAAGTCGTCGCCGAGGCCGGCGCCGCGCGCGAGGTGAAAAAGAAGAAATTCTACGACCGCGCCCGCGAGACGTTGCAGCACCTGCTCACCGAGGCGAAATTTCGCGGCCTCAAGTTCGGCATCGAGATTCGCGAGGCCGTTGAGGAACTGCCGGTGGAATCGGATTTCAAATCGTTGCTGGAGGAGTTTCCCGCGCCGAATGTGTATTACTGGCATGACGTGGGCCACGCACAGATCAAGGCCGACCTCGGCTTCATCGACCACGCGCCGTTTCTGGCCGAGCGCGCCGACCGGCTGGCGGGTTTCCACATCCACGACGTGAAGTTTCCCGCGCGTGACCATTTCCCGCCCGGCGGCGGCGACATTGATTTCGCCGCGCTCAAGCCGTTCGTGAAACCGGAGCACATCAAGGTGTTTGAACTCAGCCCCAAAGTTCCGCTCGACTCGGTGCAGCGCGGCGTCGCGCATTTGAAACGCATCTGGGGCGACGAATAAATTCTTTGCGCCATTGCGCCTTTGGAGGAGAATGGATTTTTGTGAATCCATCGCCACGCCAAACCGCCGGGAAAATAGTAGCCCGCCTGCAAGGCGCGGGCTTCGCCGCGTTCTGGGTGGGCGGCTGCGTGCGCGATTTTCTGCTGGGGCGCGAGCCGCAGGATTTTGACGTCGCCACGGACGCCAAGCCGGAGCAGGTGGAAAAACTTTTCGCCAAAACCATTCCCGTCGGCAAAAAATTCGGCGTCGTCATCGTCGTCGAAGGCGGACAGCAATTTCAGGTGGCCACGTTCCGCGCCGAGGCGGATTACCAGGATGGTCGGCGGCCGGAGAAGGTGGAATTCGCCAACGCCGAGGCCGACGCACTGCGCCGGGATTTCACGGTGAACGGTTTGTTTTACGATCCGCTCACGGAAAAAATCCACGACTGGGTCGGCGGCGAAAAGGATTTGCGCGCGAAAACGATCCGCACCATCGGCCAACCGGAAGAGCGATTCGGCGAAGATCATTTACGGATGCTGCGCGCCGTGCGCTTCGCCGCGCGGCTGGGTTTTGAGATTGAGCCGCAGACGTTTGTCTCTATCCAATCGCTCGCTCCGAAAATCAAGCTCATCAGCGCCGAGCGGATTCGTGAGGAGTTGGTAAAACTGTTTGCGCCGCCGCCGGGTGGAACGCTCGCCCTCACCCCGGCCCTCTCCCCCGGGGAGAGGGGGAACGCGAAGGCGACCGCCGTAACTCGAACGCTTTCGGAATCGACCCAGCGCGGGGACAGCAAACTCCCTCTCCCGGGGGAGAGGGCCGGGGTGAGGGCGGACAATCTCATGCTTTATTCCCCCGCCGCGCGCGGCTTGGTTTTGCTGCGCGACTGCGGCTTGCTGGCACACATTCTGCCGGAGCTGGCGGCGACGATTCATTGCGAGCAATCGCCGGACTATCACCCCGAAGGCAGCGTGTTCAACCACCTTTGCCTGATGCTGGAGCAGATGCCGGCGGGCGCGAACGAGTTGCTGCCGTGGGCGGTGTTGCTGCACGACGTCGCCAAGCCGGTGACGGCAGGAAAAGATCCGGCCTCGGGCAAAATCCATTTTTACGGCCATGAAAAAACCGGCGCGGACCTGGCGGAAACCATTTTGCGGCGGCTGAAATTTTCCAACGACGAAATCGCCGTGGTGGTCGCGGTGGTGCGGCAGCACATGCAGTTCAAGGACGTGCAGCGGATGCGCAAGGCGACGCTGCGGCGGCTACTGTTGCGCGAGACGTTCCCGCTGGAACTGGCGCTGCACCGGCTCGACTGTCTCGGCTCGTCCGGCGACCTGAAACACTATCATTTTCTCGTGGCGCAGGCGGAGGAACTGAAAAACCAGCCGCAGATGCTGCCGCCGCTGCTGACGGGAAACGATTTGATCGCGCTCGGCGTGGCGCCCGGAAAAAAGCTCGGCGAACTGCTACACGAACTGCGCGATAAACAACTGGCGGAGGAAATCAAATCGGCGGACGCGGCGCGGGCTTGGGTGAAACGGATGACGGCTCAATAATCGGTGCCGCCTATCTGGGTGTAAGGCCGAGGTTTTTGTGGCCCGTCTTGGCTCATCAATCCGAGCCTGCGTCGGACTTAAAGAGTTGTCCAAGCCAATCGCCCCGGCAAGATTCAGTATTTCAACGGACAATAATCAATCGCGCGGATTTCAATGTCGCCGCCTTCGCTCTGGATGCCGATGTAGCCGGAATCGAGCGTGCATTCGGTGGTCTCGTTCACGAACTTGCCGTTGATGAAAGACTCGACCTTGTGGTGGATGCAAATCGTTTCGGCCTTGTTCCATTCGCCGACGGAATTTTCCACCGATGGGCCGCGCAGCGGAATCGGCGTGTTTTTATCCCTGCCTTTGTGTTCCTTCGATTCCGCGCCCTCCATCAAAAACAGGTCGCCTTGGTGGTCGTGCTTGCCCTGGACTTGGATGCACTGCGGCCAGACTTTGTCCGGCGGCTGGATATGGACGAGGATGCCGGTGTTGTCGGCCGTGGGCGCGATTTTGAGGAAGCGCCATTCGACGGTGAGAAAGTAGTTGCTGTAAACCTGTGTGGTGCGTAGGTAGCCGATCGGCTTGCCGGTGCAATGAATGACGCCGTTGGTCACGCTCCAGGTCTGGAGCGGATTGGCATCGCCCTTCATGCAAAACGTCCAGCCGGTGAAATCCTGGTGGTTGAACAGCGCCACGGACATCTCGCGGTTTTGCAACGGCGAATCGGGCTGGTCGGCGTCCTGCGCCCGGACAGCCAGGGCGGAAAAAAGCGGAAGCAGAACCAGTGCGGCGATGAATTTCACGGCTGCAGCGTGGCGCGGAAATTTTTTTCGTCAAGCGCAGACGATGCGGGTCGGTGTTTTCATTTCAGAAAAACGGTGGGGCGAGCGTCCTCCCGGAGGAAATTACGCAAGCAGTTTTTCCGCGCGGACCAAAACCAGGGCGGGTGAAAGGGCGCGCAAACACTCGTCAGTTTTCTCGTAGGCGCAGTCGGGTTTCAGGCAGGGCGAGCAGGGGAGGTCGAGACGCAACACACTTTCGAGCTGGCCGTAAGGCCCGGTGCGGCGCGGTTCCGTCGGGCCGAAGAGCGCGACGAGCGGTTTGCCGAGCGCGGCGGCGGCGTGCATCGGGCCGGTGTCGTTGGTGATCATCAGATCGCACCGCCGCACCCACTCGATCATTTCGGGCAGAGAAGTCGCGCCGCAAAGGTTCAAGACTTTTTCTGGTGCGGCTTGTGAAATAATTTCGCCGAGCGGTTGGTCGCCCCGGTCGCCGAGGATGGCGAAGTGCGCGGCGGGAAATTTTTTTGCCAGCGCGCGGACAAGTTCGGCAAAGTGCTGGACTGGCCAGCGCTTGTTTTTCCAGCGGGCGCCGGGCTGCAACAATATCAGTTTTGAGTTTTGAGTTTTGAGTTTTGAGTTGACGGCGGCGGCGATTTCCGGGCGTTCGGGCAGCCAGTCAAAATTTTTGTCAGCCGGCACGCCGAGCGGCGGCAGCACGGACAGATACCAGTCCACGGCGTGCGTGTGGAACGATTTTCGCGGCACGGCGAGGTCGTAAAAACCGCGCGCGCCCTCGCGGACTTCGTCAAGGCCCACGAGGAATTTTCCGCGCGCGAGCCAGGCGAACGCGCCGCTGCGGGCCAGACACTGCAGGTCAATGACGAGGTCGAAGTTTTGCGCGCGCAGCCAGCGGATGCTGCGAAGCATTTCCGGCCAGTGCTGCGGTTTGCCCCAGCGTTTGCGCTCGAAGCGGACGATGCCGGCCAGGTCCGGGTCGCCTTCCAGCAGCGGTGCGAGCGCGGCGTCAATCCACCAGAAAATCTGCGCGTCGCGAAAATGCAATTTCAGCAACCGCAGCACGGGCATTGTCTGAATCACGTCGCCGAGCGAACTGGGTTTGAGGATCAGGATTTTCAAACAGGTTCAGGGTTCGGCGTTCAAGGTTCGGGGTGGTCCGTCAAACTCTGAACCCTGAACTGGGAACCGCGAACATCATTTATCTTCCGTAGGCGAGCCGTTCGGCGAGCCGTTCGGGCAGGCCGGCGGCGCGGATTTTTTTCTGCGCGGCTTCGATGTCGTAGTCGAGCCGGCGGAGTTCGATGGTCTGCGCGTCCAGATCGTAGATGACGTAGGCGGCGCGGGGATTGTTGTCGCGGGGTTGGCCGACGGCACCGACGTTGATGAAGTATTTCTTGGCCGGGTCCACCTTGAACTTGGAATAGGTGCCGCCGCGCACGACGGTGTCGCGCATGAAGGCGACGGGGACGTGTGTGTGGCCGAAGAAGCATAACTGCGTGTTTTGATAGGGGAAACTGGCCGAGGCGGCGAGCTTGTCGAAGACGTAGCCCCAGCGTTCGGGCGCGTCGAGCGTGGCATGAACCATCGTGAAATTGGCGGCCAGGCGGGAGTATTTCAATTCGCTCAACCAGGTTTTTTCCTCGGCGCTCAGCTGTTCCCGGGTCCAGTGGACGGCGTCGGCGGCGTGCGGGTTGAAGCCGTCGAGGTGGTCGTCGCTGGAGCAGTATTCGTCGTGGTTGCCCTTGACGCAGGGGATGTTCATCTCGCGGACGATCTGGAGACATTCCTTGGGCTGGGCGTTGTAGCCGACCACATCACCAAGGCAGACGATGTGCGTTGCTTTCTGGGCGCGAATGTCCTCCAGCACAACCTGAAAGGCGTCCAAATTGCCGTGGATGTCTGCGATGATGGCGTATTTCATTTCCTAACGGACGATTTCAAATCCCCGAAATTCATTTTTTGCGTCGGCCCAGATTACCTGCTCGTCGCGGATAAATCCAGCAAGACCTGCGCCATGCAGCGCGGCGTGGAACGCCTCCAGTTCGTCGGGCCGACCCTCGGCGGCGAGTTCGACGCGGCCGTCCGGCAGGTTGCGGATGAAGCCGGTGATTTCGAAACCGGCTGCCACCGTCTTGG
Organism: bacterium; assembly: GCA_021780905.1. Taxonomy (GTDB): domain Bacteria; phylum Verrucomicrobiota; class Verrucomicrobiia; order Limisphaerales; family UBA11358; genus UBA11358. The sequence goes on along the minus strand of JAJXXW010000050.1, from coordinate 41,178 downwards.
CGGTGTAGCGGAAGCCGACGCCTTGGACGCGTCCCGAGAAGAATACGGACATCCGGCGGCGGGCGGCGGCGGTGGCTGGCGGCATGGGAAGATGAAGCCAAAGCCGGGCGCGGGATGCAATGTTTTTTGGCGGCGAATGCAAAGATTTTTCTTTTTGGTTTGACCGGTTCGCGAATTTGCCGTAATCACAACCCGCTGCCACGCACAAAAATCGCGTCACGGGTTTTTGCGCACGGCGGGATGCGTAACCCATGCTGAACACCAAGTCATTTTTGACCGTTGATTTCGGAGCCGGCAGCCTCAAGCTGGCCGACTTTGAAACGGACGAGGCGGGGGGATTGCGGCTGAAGAATTTCGGCATCAAGCCGCTGGGGCTGGAAGGTTCCCAGGAGAGCACGCGTGAAAAAACCATCCTGCAGGCGTTGCAGGCGGCGCTCTCGGAAATGGGCCTCAAGGCCCGGGCCGTGAACGTCTGCGCGCCCGGCTTCCATGTGTTTTCCAAATTCGTCAAGCTCCCCCCGGTGGACTCGGCGAAGGTCGGCCAGATCATCCAATACGAGGCGCAGCAGAACGTGCCGTTTCCCTTGAGCGAGGTGGTGTGGGATTACCAGATCCTCGGCTCCGCCGCGAGCGGCGAACTGGAAGTGCTGCTCGTCGCCATCAAAGCGGAAATCGTCGAGGGCCTCTTCCGCGTGGCCGAGCAGTCGAAGCTCAAGCTGGCGCTCTGCGACGCCTCGCCCGCCGCGTTGTGCAACGCCTTCCGCTATAATTATCCCGACCTCGAGGACTGCACCATGCTGCTGGACATCGGGGCGAAAACCAGCAACCTGCTGTTTTTTGAGAAGGGCAAGGTTTTTTCCCGCAGCATCAACCTCGGCGCGAACATCATCACCCAGGATTTTGCGAACGAGGCGAAGCTGAAGTTTGACGACGCGGAAAAAATGAAGATCGCCGAGGGGTTTGTGAGCCTGGGCGGCGCCTACGAGGAACCGGACAATCCGAACCAGGCGGCGATCTCCAAGATTGCGCGCCAGTTCATGACCAAGCTGCACATCCAGGTCAACCAGACCATGCAGTTCTATCGTGGCCAGCAGGGCGGTTCGGCGCCGGTGAGGTTGTTTCTGTCCGGCGGCGCCTCCATCATGCCCTACACCGCGCAGTTCTTCGCCGAAAAACTGAACGTGCCGGTCGAGTATTTCAACCCGTTCCGCAATGTGCAGATTGACCCGGCCATCAATCTCGAGGACCTGTCCCGCGTGGCGCACTGCCTGGGCGAAGTGGTCGGCCTCGGCCTGCGCAATTTGGCGAATTGTCCAGTGGAAATGAACCTGATGCCGGAGAGCACGCTCCGCTGGCAGGCGCTCAACCAGAAAAAACCGTATTTTGTCGCCACCGTCTTCAGCTTGGTATTGGTGGCCTTCGGCGTCGGCTATTTGTTTCACAAGCTTGCAGCCAACAAGGAGGCGGAAATAAAGAATTTGAACCCTCAGGTGGAGATACTGACCGCCAAGGTGAACCGGTTCAACTCGGCCTACAAAAAACTGCAAAAAGCCCAGGCGGATTCCGGTCTGATTTCCCAAATGCTCCAGCGGCGCTATTACTGGGCCGATTTTCTCATGCAACTGCGGCAGGCGCTCATCCAGTCCGAGGTGGATGTGCAGAAAAAATTGTCCGCGCAAAAGCCCAATCTGGACGTGGGCATCTGGATTGAAAAAATGACTGTGGTCGCCGGCCAGGCGGCCAGCCCGGATGCCGGCGCGGCGTCGCTGTCACCACCGGGATTGTCGCCCGGAGCACCAGCGGAATTGCTTGGTTCCATGCCGCCGGGAGGGACCGCGATCATGCCGCCGGGAGCACCGGGCCTGCTGCCGCCGGGAATGATCGGCACCCCTGTGGCCGCCGGGCCGACCAACAGCGTCATCACTCTGGTCTGCCGCGCGGTGAATTTGAGCGGTGTGGACGCGTCGGCCAACAGCACCATTGCGTTTGCGGTGGACAATGAAATCAAGACCTCGCCGCTGGTGGATCCCAAGGCGACGCAACTGTCCGGCCAGATCACGCTGGATGATTCCAACGGCACCTTCACCTTCACGGTGAACGTCACCCCCATCAACCCGCTGAATTTTTGACATGGCCTGGATCAAACGAAATCTTTTTTTTGTGATCGGTGGCTTGGTGGCGCTGGGGCTGCTGGGTGGGGCCGGCTTCTATATTTACCAAGGCTGGACCCGCAACTCCGGGGCGGCTGGCCAGTTGGAGGAGATTTACGGCACGCTGAAAAAGTTTCAGGCCCAGAAGCCCTCGCCCGGCAACGAGAAAATTGACAACACCCAGATCGCCCGGGAGCAGCGCCAGCAACTGGACGACTGGATCCAGTCGGCGGCGCAATACTTCCAGCCGATCCCGCCCATTCCGCCCGGCAAAATCAGCGGCGAGGCCTTCGCCGGGGCGCTACGCCGCACGATTGACATTTTGCAGCGGGAGGCGGACCAGGCAAAGGTGACGCTGCCGCCGAAAACGGACAATTATGACTACTCGTTCTCCTTTTCCGCCGAGCGGCAGTTGGTGGAATTCGCCGAAGGCAGCCTGGAGCCGCTGGCAACCCAGCTTGGTGAGGTGAAGGCGATTACGGAAACGGTTTTTTCCGCCCAGGTCAACGCGCTGGATGGCATCCAGCGCGTGCGGGTTTCGGCCGATGATGCCAAAGGGCCGGCCGGAGATTACCTCGATGAACAAACCGTCACCAACGATCTGGCGGTCATCACGCCCTACGTCATTACGTTCCGCTGTTTCACGCCCGAACTGGCCCGGGTGGTCGGCGCTTTTGCCAGTTCCTCCAACACTTTTTTGGTCAAGAGCATCAACGTGGAGCCGGCGAGCGCGGCTTCGACGACAACGACGACGATGGCGGATGCCGCGCGCGCCTGGCTGCCGGGCCTGCTGCCGCCGGGGGCAATGCCGCCGGGGGTGCTTGCGCCGCCGGGGGTGCTTGCGCCGCCGGGTAGCCCGTTGCCGGCGGTGCTCGCCCCGACCACGCCGCCGGCCGCTGGCAAAGGCGGCCTGCAGACGATTTTGAAAGAGCAGTTGCTGCGCGTCTCGGTGGAAGTCGGGTTGGTGAAGCTGCGACCCAGGACCAAGAGTTAAAATGCCATTTCTCAAAAAACATTACGAAAAGATTTTGCTGGGCATCGTGCTGGCGGGACTCATCGGCGTGCTGGTGTTCATGCTCTTCTACATCGCGGCAGACAACGAGGCGATGGAGGCGACGCGCAATGGCCTGATCAATCCGCCGGCCAAACCCCTGCCGGAATTGGATCTCAGCACCAATGCCGCGATCATGAAACGGGTTGCGTCGCCGATGCTGCTGGATTTTGAGTCGGGCAATAAAATATTCAACCCCGACGACTGGCAGAAAACGGCGGACGGCCAGATGGTCCGCAAGGCGAACCTCGGCCCGCAACTGGCCGTGGTGACCAACCTCACGCCGCTGTATCTGGTGCTTACCCTGGAATCGGTCTCCATCAATGAACTGGGCGCCCGCTACGTCATCGGCGTGGAACGGCAGGCCGCCCCGTCGGCCGCTCGGCGGCGCAAACAGCAGCGTTACGTCTCGCTTGGCGACAAGAATGACACGTTTGAACTCGCCCGGGTGGACGGCCCGCCGGATAATCCCGACGATCTGGTGCTCAAGCTGGCGGACACCGGCGAATCCGCCAAGGTGACGCGCACCCAGCCGTTCCGGCGTGTGGACGCCTACATGGCGGACGTTCGTTACGATCCGGAAAAAAAAGTTTTTCACGGCTGCCGCCTCAACTCCAAGCTGACCATTGGCGGCACGGATTACGTGGTGGTGGACATCGGCCCGAACGGATTGGTGCTGGAAGACCAGTCCAACCAGAAAAAAACTGCTTTGCCTTTTGCGCCCTGACTGATAAGAATCACACATTGAACCGAGCCATACCGACAAACCCTCCATCCTCATGACCAAAGCCGCCATTCTTTTCTTCGGCCTCGCCGCCGTGTTCACTCTGCCCGCGCCCCTGTGCGCCCAGGACACTTCCGCCGTCCCGGCGGTGGACCAAGCCGTGAACGAAGCCGTGCTCCGGCAGGCTAATACCATAGTGTTGCGTCAGAAGCTCTTGGCCGCGCGCAAGGCGAATTCGGCGAATGAAACTGTCGCCGCCGCCAAACTGTATCAGGAAGCCTGCGATCTCGCCCGGCAGATCGGCTCCGGCGTTGACGAGGAAACCGCGCAGGCCATCAGCGGGCTGTCCGTCACCCGGCTGGCGCTGGCACAGGACGCGCAGGCCCGCGGCGATTTGCGCGAGGCGGCCACCCAGGTGCTTCAGGTGTTGCGGGTGGATCCGAACAACGCTCAGGCGCTGGCCTTCAAAAAACAAAACGACGAGATGATCACCGCCCTCCGCGGCCAGATTCCCAGCGCCGCCACGGTGGAGGAGATCCCGCAAATTCAGCAGAAAAAAGTTGACGCCAACACGCTCGCGCGGGACGGCAAACTGCTTTATGAAATGGGCAAGTTTGACGAGGCCGAGGCCAAGTTGAAACAGGCGTTGGCGCTCAATCCCGACAACCAGGCCGCGTTCTATTACATGAACCTGATCCAGCAGTCGCGCATCGCCCGCGAATCGGCCGAGCACACGATGGACACCCAGATTCGCATGCAGCAGGTGGAGCGGCAATGGATCCTACCCTCATCCAAAGTCCTGGATCCCACCCGCCCGAACCCCTACGCTACCAACACCCTGATTTACACCGGGCCGGGTCGGCAGGCCATCATGGCCAAGCTGGATCACATCCGGCTCGACTCCGTTTCCTACGACGGGTTGCCGTTGAGCGAGGTGCTGCGCAACCTCTCCGAACAGTGCAAGCTGCGCGATCCCGAACGCCGGGGCATCAATTTCCTGATCAATCCCAATCCCGACCTGTCTGGCAAACCTGTGGCGCCGACGGCGGCCGGCGGCGGCTACGGCACCATGGGCGCTACTGGCGCCCTCGGCGGAGCCGGCGCGCCCACCATTGATCCGACCACCGGCCTGCCGGCGGCGGCTCCGGCGGCGGCTCCCGCCAGCGGCGGCGAGGCGGCGGATGTCGGCTCCTACATCGTCAAAATTCCCAACCTGATGGATGTCCGGGTGGCGGATGTGCTGGATGCCATCTCCCTGGTGGCCGATCATCCGATCAAATACACCGTGCAGGATTTTGCCGTGGTGTTTTCCGCCAAGGCCGCCGAAACGCCCCAGCTTTTCACCCGGGTCTTCAAGGTGGATCCGAACACTTTCTACTCCGGTCTGCAAAGTGTTTCAGCGACCACCTTTGGTGCCCCAGCCAATAATGGTGGAGCGAGTGGCGGCTTCGGTGGCGGCGGCTACGGCGGCGGCGGCATAGGCGGCGGCATAGGCGGCGGCATAGGCGGCGGCATAGGTGGCGGCATAGGCGGCGGCATGGGTGGCGGCATGGGCGGCCAGGGCGGCGGTTCGGCCGTGGTCGGCATCGTGAATGCTTTTTCCGGCAGCGGCGCTCTGCGCAATGGCGGTATGATGGGGGGCGGCATGATGGGGGGCGGCTACGGTGGCCAGGGCGGCTACGGTGGCGGAAATCCCACCGGTGGCGTTGGCAACACTGGGGGCATCACGGGAAACATGGGGGGTGCCAACGGCGGTAACATGGGGGGTGCCAACGGCGGTAACATGGGCAGCGGCGAAGGTTTGCAATTTGTCACTCAAGTGACTCCGGCCTCCACGCCCAGCGAGGAGGCGCGGGCGTTTTTCAACGCGCTGGGGCTGAACCTTAATTTCCCCAAGGCCATTTTCTTCAACGACCGGCTGGGCAAGCTGTTTGTCAAGGCCACCGAACAGGATCTGGATACGATTGAACGCGCCATCGAGACGATGAACGAAGTTTCGCCGCAAATCCACATCAAGTCGCGGTTTGTCGAAGTGGAGCAGGATGACAACCGGGCGCTCGGCTTTGACTGGTATCTGGGCCAGTTCAATCTGGGCAATAGCGGGGTCGTGGGCCAGGGCGGCAATCCGGGTTCGCTCAATGTGCCGCCGTCCGCCGCCAATCCGCTGGGGGCGTTTCCCGGGGCCACGGCCGCCCAAACCATCGCGGACACCGGCCAGTCGCTGTTCAACAGCGGGTCCACCGCCCCGTCCGTGGCCACCCTCACCGGCATCCTGACCCAGCCGAATTTTCAGGTCGTCCTGCACATGCTGCAAACCCGCAACGGCTTTGAAAACCTGGCGGAACCGGAAGCCACCACCACCAGCGGCCGCCAGACGCAAATGCGGGCGACCAAAATCATCAATGTCATCACCGGTTTCTATTTTGACAATGGCACCGCCAATGGCGGTGCCGGGGCAATCGGCGGCGGCGTCGGCGGCGGTGGCGTCGGCGGCATCGGCGTCATCAACCAGGCTGGCGCGGCCTCGCTCACGCCGGAAACCACGCCCGTCGAAACCGGGCCGGTTTTGGACGTGGTGCCCTACCTTCTTTCGGATGGTTACACGATTAATCTGGCGTTGATTCCCGCGCTGACGGATTTCAACGGTTACGACCAGATTCCCGCCGGCGCGATTCCCGGCTACAACCCGGGGATTTCCCTGGCTGGCGTTCAAAACGGCACCACCGTCCCCGTGGCCTTGCCGGATTTCACCGTGCGGCAGGTGGTCGCCGCTGTCAATGTGTGGGACAACCAGACGGTGGTGCTCGGCGGCCTGATCTCGTCCCAGGTCACCACTGCGAAAAGCCAGTTGCCGGTCGTGGGCGATATTCCAGGTATTGGCAACTTTTTCAAGAGCAGCAGCAAGCAGACGGTTAAGAAAAACCTGATGATTTTTGTGACCGCCACCGTGGTGGATCCGGCGGGCAACCGGGTGCATTCGGATGACGACCTGCCGTTTGCGCAGAACGGCATTCCCACGCAGCCGCCCGGGGCTGGCAAGGCGACCGAAACCGTGCAGGAACTGCACTCGCTGCCGCCGGCCAAACCGTGAACCGGCTGCTGATTGTTGACGGCCACGCCTACGCCTACCGCGCCTTCCACGCCATCCGTGAACTGCGGGCGCCCGACGGGAGGCCGACGAACGCCATTTATGGCTTCGTGAAGATGCTGGAGAAAATGGGGCAGATGGTGGTGCCGAGCCATCAGATGGTGGTGTGGGATGGCGGCTTGAGCGCGGCGCGGACGGCGGCGTTGCCGGATTACAAGGCGCAGCGGCCGGAAATGCCGGCGGACCTGCGGCCGCAACTGGCCGGGCTGGGGGAGTTTTTGGCGGCGGCGCGAATCGCCAGTTACCGCGCCGACGGCGTCGAGGCGGACGATTACATCGCCAGCCTGGCGCGGCGGGCGGCGGCGGAAGGTTGGGACGTGGTGATCGCCAGTTCCGACAAGGATTTTATGCAGTTGGTCTCGGCGCGGATCGGGTTGTGGAACCCGAACGACAAGACCGGGACGATCTGGGGCGCTGGGCAGGTGCGGGCCAAGACCGGCGTGGCGCCGGAACAGGTGGCCGACTGGCTGGCGCTGATGGGCGACGCGGTGGACAACATCCCCGGCGTGCCGGGTGTGGGGCCGAAAACCGCCGCCGAATTGCTGAACCAATTCGGCTCGGTGGAAAATTTGCTGGCGCGGCTGGACGAAGTCAAGTCCGAGAAGCTGCGCCAGTCGTTGCGCGGGGCGGCAGCGGCGGTGGTGCGCAACCAGCAGTTGGTGCGGCTGCCGGCGGTGCCCTGCGACTGGGTGCCGGAAAAACTGGCCGTCCAGTCCGGTGATCGGGCGGCCTTGGGCCGGCTGTATGCCGGCTGGGGATTCAAAGGTCTGCTGGCCGCGCTGGCCGCAGATTGCGGAAAACAGACAGAACTGATTTGAACATGAATTTGCAACACGGTTTCAACCGATTCGCCCGGACGACCCGTCGTCCGCCGGTGCCGGCGGAGATTGGACAATTCCGCCCGGGTGGATTATCATGTCCGAACCTGACCCACTTCATGCCCATCCGTTTGAGCCTGATTTTCACCGTCGCCCTCTTCATCTGGGCGGTTTCGGGCCTGGCCAGCGCCCAGACCAACAATTACACCACCAACGGGACGGAATACGCCATCGTCGGTTCGCTGCCCGGCGACCAGGTTTTTCCCGACGCCGCGCTGGCGGCCAACGGCGGTTTCATGGTCTGGCAGGACAACGCCACCGACGGCAGCGGCGAGGGCATTAGCGCGACGCATCTGAATCCGGCCCTCTCCGCGGATCTGACCTGGTCGCATCAACGGGTGAATGTTCAGGGCACGAATGACCAGGAAAACGCGCGCGTGGCCCTGCTCAAAAATGGCGGTGCGGTGTTTGTCTGGCAGGGCGGCGCGCAGGGGTTTCAGCACATTTACGCCCGGTTTTTGTCCCCGACCTACACCTGGCTCACCACCACCGACGTGGTCGTGAGCGCGCCGGCGAATTATTACCAGATTCGCCCCGCCGTGTCCGTGCTGAACAACAGCAACGTCGTGGTCGTGTGGAGCAGCTTCAATCAGGCCGGCTCCAATTCCATGCAGGATGTCTATGGCCAGATGTTATCGCCGACGGGTCAGCCGCTCGGCACCAATTTTCTGATCAATCAGTTCACCGCCTACAACCAGCGCAATCCGGCGGTGGCCGCCCTGCAAAATGGCGGCTTCGTGGTGGCCTGGGTTTCGGAACTGCAGCAGACCAATTTCAGCTTGGCCGGCGTGGACAACGTCAATGGCACGCCTTCCAGCCAGATTGGCCTGCCGCGCGTGGATGTCTATGCGCGTCTTTATGGCGGCAATGGCGTCGCCGCGTCCGGTGAGTTTATCGTCAACACGGATGCCAATCCCGTCGCGGCGCCCGCCGTGGCCGCCGGCGCGGACGGCGGGTTCATGCTGGCCTGGTGTGCGCGGGATTTGACCAATCCGACCAACGGCTGGGACATTTACGAACGATTGTTCACCGGCACCAGTCCGGTCGCCGGCGGCACCGTGACGCGTGTCAATGCCTTTCTTTATGGCGACCAATACGCGCCGCGCGTCAGTGCCATTGGCACGGATTACATGCTGGTGTGGACGAGTCTGGCCCAGGACGGCTCGCGCGAGGGCGTGTTCGGCCGGATTTTGTCAGGCAACGGCGCGTCGGTCGGCAATGAATTCCGCGTCAACACCACCACGGTCAGCCAGCAGATGCAGCCGACGGTGGCCTCGGATGGCACGGGCCAGTTTCTGGCGCTGTGGACGGGCTTCACCGGTTTTCCATTCACCTTTGATTTGTTTGCCCAGCGTTATATCAACTCCATTCTGTCCTCGAACCTGCCGCCGCTGGACGCGCCGTTCGTCTGGGCACCGTTCACGATCGTCTCCAACAAGTATCAGCCGCAATTGCAGGTGTCCTGGGCCACGCTGCCGGGCCTGGCGGTTTCCGGCTTCCAGGTCTATGTGGACGGCGTGACCAATGCGCCGATGGCGACGGTGACGAGCAACCAGTGGACGATGACCGCCGCCAACGGCCTGACCACCACCAGCACGCACTCGTTCCAGGTGGCCTATACGATTGCCGGCGGACGCCAATCACCGTTGTCCGCCTCCGCTTCCGGGACGACGTGGAGCGGGCTTAATTATTACGGCATTCCGTTTGAGTGGATGGAACAATACTATGGTTTGAATTTTGCCGACTGGCCGGCCAACGTGAACGCGCCGCTGGCGGCCGGCGGGCCCACGCTGCTACAGGTCTTTTTGACGGGCGGCGATCCGGGCAATTCGGCCACCTGGCTGAAACAAGTCCTCACCCCAACCGCCCAGGGCCTGTTTTTAAGCTGGAGCACGCAGCCGGGCCACACGTATCAGGTGCAGGTGAAGTCGAGTTTCACCGCAGCCTGGAGCAATCTGGGCCCGCCACGGTTCGCGGCCGGCTACACCGACTCCATTGATGTCGGCGGCGATGCCGCAGGCTTTTACCGCATTCAATTGCTGCAATGATGAGACGAACCAGTTTCCACATTGACGAAATGAACTTACTGCAAACAATCAAACGATTCGGGTGCGTGGCGCTGCTTGTCGCCGGCGTGCCAACGGCGTGGGGCTACAGTTGGGAAGGCGCGATTGGAAACAAGGATGACGCCTGGCAGGTCCCCGCCATTGGCTACGGCTGGGATGATCCGGTCGCACCAAAAAACTTCTATGAGGAATACCGCCCGGTGGTGCAGGTCTTTTATTATGCCAGCGATGCGTCCTTTGCCACTTACTACGGCGCTTACGGAATGTCCAACGTGGACCTGGCCTTCGGCCTGTTGAACGGGGTCATGTGCGGACAGACCAACACGCCGGTGTTTTTGTTCAGCCCCACCAACGGCGTCACCATGAATTACAACGGGCTGTCGGGCGGGGTGCCGCTCACCATCGGCGCCGGCCTGGGGTTGGACAATTACAGCGCCAATCTGACGGAGTTTCCGCTGGAGGCGCGGCAGATCAATTACACCGCCCGGGCGCTGGGGCTTTGGGATCTCAGATCCACGGTGCTGCACTTGATGGTGTTGCAATTGGGCCTGGCCAATCCCGACCGGTATGTCTGGACCCTGCATGATCGCGTGCCGAATATGTTCAACGCTCCAAAACCCACCTGTCCCGGCGACGTGGGTTATCTGGTGGTCCAGCGGAATTTTGATGTCAACCCGACGGTGAATTATCCCTACTCGCCCTTCATCAACGGCTCGTTGTTCACCTATTCGATTAACGAGAACTGCGGCCAAGATCCCACCGTGCCCTGGAGCGCCATCACCGAGCCTTCCCCTGCCGACCCCTTTGGCAGCGAGAGTTCGGCGGTGGCCAGCGGCGGACTATACGAAAGCTTCCCGGACCAAGGAAGCTTGCAGCAAACTGGCTGGTTTTATCGGGGATTGACGCGGGATGATGCGGCGGGCTTTAAAAATTTGTTAAGCACCAATACGATCAACTGGGAGGCCACCGCCCCCAGCGGCGGCCAACTGGTGGTCTCCAATCTGGGACCGGTCATTCAATTGACCACTTCCAACTTGTATTCGCTGTTGATAACCGCCCAAACCAACGCCCCGGCGACGCTTTCCGGCCTGTTCCCTGATGTGGTCGTGGCGAATTGCGTGACCAACTATGGCCTCGTCACCAATTGGAACATCGGTTCCTATGTCACCAATCTCACTGGCGCGACGTATGACACGTTGAATGTGGTCGTCTATTCGAACATTATCGGCACGGCGTTTCAACCGGTTTATCAGGACGCGTTTGCCAATGTGATCACCAACGGCAACCTCGCCCATTTTCCCGGCATCGTTCTCACCGGCACCAATGTCGTGCTCAACTATTCATCCAATACGGTCTTCACCGTCCAGACGGTGCAGGTCGCGCCGCTGATTGGCGCGCCTTATGGCTCGCCGCCGATCACGAACACGACCTACCAGACCATCGTGTTGACCAACCAGCCTTCGGGTGAATACTTCGTGCTGCCGCCCGGCCAATGCGGTTGGAAAATCCTAAATGACACGCCGGCCTGGAGCGTGGTGGCCGTCACCAATCTCGTCACGCTGGTCACCAACACGTTCTCGACGAGCAGCACCAACGGCACCTCGACCAACACGTATGTCGGGTCACAGAGCATTGTATATTACTTTACCAACCACACCTATCTCGCACAGGCCATCAATTGTTCCACGGTGGCGGCGGCGCCCGCCTTGCGGCGCGGCCTGGGCCGGGTGGAATTTATCCGGGTCAACTATGACTCGCTGCTGGGGCAGGTGATTGACCAGTTGCCGTTGACCAACTATTACTCCATGACGGTGATCTCCAACAACCAGCCGGTGCTGGAAAATTATGAGCGCGTGGTGACGGCGCCGGACATCCTGATCCAGGCGCAGGACTTGGTGGTGCCCAATCCTCCCGCCAAGCCCTACGGTCCGGCCTACACGGTGTCCACGCCCAACTTTGACCAGAGCGCAATTTTCACACAACTGGCCGGACCGGGCGCGATCATTCCCGGCACCACGATTGTTTTCAATGAAGGGCTGAACAATTTATTCGTCAACGGCAGCCTGAATGCCCTCGGCCTGCCCACCAACAATTTTGTGCTCGGCCAGGACCAGCAGTCGCAGGTGAATGCGTTTGGCTCGTATGACGGCTCCACCAATTATCCGGTGGTTTATCCCAGCACGGCCAGCATCGCCACGTTGATGAATCAGATGATCGTGCAAGCCACGCCGGCACCGCCGAACTTGCCGGACGGCACGAATGGCGCGCCTTACAACGGGGGCGCCGGGTTGAAGTTCACCGCCACCGGCGGACAGTTGCCCTACCAGTCCTGGGTCGCCAACGGCGGGCTGGCCGGGACGGGATTGTCCTTCAACGGAGCCACACAGATCTTGTCGGGAACGCCCGCCGCCGCGCCGGGCACTTACTATTTCACCATCCAACTGACCGATTCGGCCAATCAGGTCATCAATCTGAATTATTCGCTCACCATCCACTGAAGTTATGGAATTCTCAGTCTTTCCCTTGAATTGCCGGAGTCGGTGGCTGAAGGCCGCGCTGCTCTGTCTGCCGATGCTGCTGCCGGTCCGCAGCGCGCTGGCCATTGACAGCACGTTCGATAACGCTTACGGCTGGTCCGACGTGCTGACGCCCATCCAAGCCACCAATTTTGTCAACGACTCGACCTTTACCTTCAACAACTCGTCGTCGGGGAGTTGGCTGGTGAACCTGTATCACAACTGGCAATACACCCAAAACTTCACCAACACGGCCAACGGCGAAATGGACGGCAACACCGGCTTCTATTTCGACACCTACACGCCGCAGAACGGGGATGTCGCGGCGGCGAGTTTTTACAACGCGGGCCTCATCAACTGCGGCACGGGCAACTCGACCTTTTTGTCCCTTTACCAGTATGGCGGCCAGATCTACGGCGGTTATGGCGGCATTGATGTCTGGGCCACGAACATCTACCACTCCTCGGTCATCACCGTCGGGGTGGACGGTTTGGCGCGTTTTACGGGCGACACAATTGATTTTGAAAACGGCAATGTCATGTTTTTGAACGCCTCAGCCGGTTTGGGCTATTTTACGAATAATACCATTAAAAATATCTTTCCCAACATCTACGCCACCGGCCAGGCGGACATCAATACGAATGGCTGGGATCCTGGCTCCGCACTGGGACCGACTTATGCCTACAGCGCCCCCATGAACACTGCGCCGTATGGTCTGTATCTGAACAATTCCGTGCCGTATTTTGACATCCACAAAAGCAACCCGACCAATTACATCATCCGCATGATTTTTCTGCAGGATGCGAGCGTAAATGTGGCGACCAATGTTTATTGGTCCAGCGTCTTGGGTGACGGCTGGGGCAACATCGAGTGGATTGGAACCTATGTTGATCCTGCCACGAGCAATACGATCACCAAATACCTGTATTTGGAAGACGATTTCAAAGCGGCGGGTAGCTCCAACATTCTGGCCTACGCCGACCCGGGGATCGGCGTGCCCGGCAACTACTCATTTTATCAGAGCGACACGCAGTTGTCCCTGGGCACGCCTGCGCCCAGCAGTTTCTCCTATTTGCCGAATCAAACCGTTTCGAGCAATATTTATTCCTATGTCAACGCCCAATTCATCTCCACGGATGTGGCCACCAATTACACCTTGCACGGGGCACCGTTTTATCTGCCGGGGCGCGTGGAATTCGCGGCGGCCCAGAGCCTGAACCTGGCGCAGTCTTCGATTTCGGGCATAAATTATCTGCTGCTCAACAGCACGAATGAGTTTGATTCGGACGGGCAGTCCGCATTTGCCGCGCCGTATTCAGACATTTTCCTGGGGCACACCAACGGAACAATGACGATCACCAATCTTCTGGCACCTTCGCCAGCCTGGACCGGCACGGTGCAGGCATGGAGCACCCGGTGGTTTTTCACTGACACCAATTCGGGGATCAATTACGATTTCCGGGTGGAGCTGGTGAACAGCCAGCTGGGCCTCGGCATCGTGCCGCAGGTGGGCACCTTCCAGTTGAATTGCACCAACAATGTCGTCCTCAGCGACGTGCTGAACATCAACAGCAATCTGGTTTTGAACTGCACCAATCTGCTGTTGACCACCAACGGTCTGGCGCAGGGCGCCTACTCGTTGGACGGCGAGTTGAATCTCAACTCCCCGGCCATCAACTGGGCCGCTGCGACGCCGCAGTTGCGCTGCCTCACCAACTACGGGGCCATCCGCACGGCCAGCTTGGCCGTCGCCCAGTTCGGCAACCTGGCGCTGCCCTATCTCACCCTGTTCAACGACGGTTTGATCACCAACAGGAACGGCACCACGATCACCACCGCGGATTTCGAGAATTATGGCACGATGCTGGCCGGCAGCGGGTCGTTCACCGTCCAATCGCTCACCACCACCCTGTCCAACGGCGTGGTGCAGGCCGCCGGCTCGTTTAGTGACGCCGCCGCGAGCCTGGTCATCAGCGGCACGGCCATTCAAGCCGGCAAGAGCCTGACCTTGGTGGCGACCAATCTCCTGACCGACTACGGCATGACCGGCAACTATTGGTCGTTGGGCGCGGGCTACGCGCCGTTCACCACCGGGACGGGTCTGGTGCTGCCCGTTTTGCCCGCCAGCGGTGATTTGCTGGGCACCATCATCACCAACACCGCCGTCAGCGGGATTAAAATCACCGACACCTGGGCGGGACAGGATCGCGGCTATTCTGCGGCGGGTTTCCACGACAACGCCGCCCTCGGCCAGTTGGTGCTGGATGCCACCGCCAATAGTTCCAAGTTCAATTTCACCGGCACCAGCACGGACGGCACGACCAACGCTATTTATGTGGACTGTCTGGTGCTCAACGACTATGCCGGCTACAGTTACCAGAGCAGCGCCAACCTGCCTGCGTTGACCTTTAATACCAATCTGGTGATCTATTACGCGCAGGCGCTCGACCTGGTTTATGGCTCGGTGGCGGAAAAAATCAACCATTTCAACGACGACCATCTGCGGTGGGCGTCCACGTATGCCGGCAAATTCAGTTCCACCAACCTGGTTTATCCCGACGGCACCACCAATGCGGTGAACGCCGCGCTCGCGGCCTCCAAGACCCTGGATTCGGACCGCGACGGCATTTATAACTACTATGACCCCACGCCGGTGCTGGTGCCGTCGCAATTGCGGTTCAACGTGACGGTGACCAACGCGGGTGGCCCGTCGGCGCGGGTGGGCTGGCAGACCATTCCCCTGGCCGGCAACTCTATTTATTACAGCACCAATCTGGCCTCGCCCACCAACTGGGTGCCGTTCACCAATTTCACCACCTATTACTGGCTGTCCAACAATCTGATCGTGCCGGGGACCAAGTCGGGGGCCAATTCTTTCACCTCGCCGCAGGACTATATCGGTCTTGGCAATGTCTATTACCCGCCGGGGCCGGACAACTCGCAGGTGACGAACGTCTGGGTGCAGGACCCGGTGACGAACGGGATCCGTTTTTACCGGATCATGGTGCAGCCGAACTGAAAACTTCAAGCCGTGAAAGCATTTTTTGAAATCAATCCCCGTTGCGGCTTCGGCCGGCGGTCAGAATGGAGCAATGTCGTGAACGAAGCGAATCAGAAATTCATCGGTCGGCGGCCGGCCGGTCTCTTCAAGGGCGCGCCCGCGCTGAAGCTGTTGTGGCTGCTGTGGGTCGGCCTGCTGGCCGGCTCCGCCGGGGCGGCGGCAGCGAACACAGTGAGATTACCCGGCCATGTGCCGGCGGCCGTGTCGCAACTGACCCCGCTGGGCGCGCTGCCGGCGACGAACAAGCTGCGGCTGGCCATTAGTCTGCCCCTGCGCAACCAAGCGGCGCTGTCCGACCTGATCAAGCAGATCTATGATCCGGCCAGCCCCCAATACCACCATTATCTCACGCCGGCGCAGTTCGCGGCCCAGTTCGGCCCGACGGCGGCGGATTATCAAACAGTGGCCAATTACGCGCGGTCAAACGGGCTGGCCGTGGTCGGCACTTATCCGAACCGGCTGGTTTTGGATGTGAACGCCAAGGTCAGTGACATTCAGAGAACCTTCAATCTGACGTTGCGGACTTACACGAACACCACGGAAGCCCGCGCCTTTTACGCGCCGGATACGGATCCCACCGTGGATGCGACGCTGCCCATCCTGCACATCAGCGGTCTCGACAACTATTCAATTCCTCATCCCAAATCCCATTTTGTCCCGTCAAGTTCAGCCGCCGGCACTCAAAAGGGGGCGATAACGGCCCCGAAGGACATTACCCCGAACGTCGGCAGTGGTCCGGGTGGCGCCTATCTTGGCACGGACTTCCGCAAGGCCTATGTGCCGGGGACAACCCTGACGGGTGCCGGTCAGAACGTGGGACTGCTTCAGTTCGACGGCTTTTATGCCAGCGACATCGCGGCCTACAAGTCTTTGATTGGCATGGTTGGCGGGCCGCAGACGGTGGTCGTGCCGGTGGATGGCGGCGTGTCCACGCCCGGCGGCGGCAACGTCGAGGTTTGCCTGGACATTGAGATGGTGCTGGCTATGTCACCCGGCGTCTCAAAAATCTATGTTTATGAGGCACCCAATCCCAGCCCGTGGGTGGATCTGCTTAGTGCGATGGCGGCGAACACCACGGTCAACCAGTTCAGCTGCTCCTGGGGCGGCGGGCCGCCGGACGCGGCGGCGGAGCAGATTTTCCAGCAGATGGCGTTGCAGGGACAGTCGTTTTTCGATGCTTCCGGCGATAGTTGCGCCTTTGTCCCGGGCACCAACTCGGTCACGTTTCCGGCCGACAGCACGAATATCACCCAGGTGGGCGGGACTACGCTGACGACCGGAGCCAATGCTGCTTACGCCTCGGAAAAAGTCTGGAACTGGGGTCCCGGCCAGGACGGGGTCGGCAGTTGCGGCGGTATCAGCCCCAACTACGGCATTCCTTACTGGCAGACCAATATCAGCATGGCGGCCAACCACGGCTCGACCACCATGCGCAACATCCCCGACGTGGCGCTGACTGCGGACAATGTTTATATCACGGCGGATGGCGGCGGTTCGGGCACGGTGGGCGGCACGAGTTGCGCCGCGCCGCTGTGGGCGGCGTTCACCGCGTTGGTCAACCAGCAGGGGGCCTACACGTCTCGGCCCTCCGTTGGTTTTCTCAATCCGTCACTCTATAGCATCGCCAGAACCAATTATAGCGCGTGCTTCAACGACACCACCAACGGCAACAATTATTGGTCGGGCAGCCTGACCAATTTCCGGGCGGTGCCCGGCTACGATTTGTGCACCGGCCTGGGCACGCCCAAAGGCATGAATCTCATCAACACCCTGGCGCCGCTGCCGGTGTGGATTGGCGGCACCAACACTTCCGGCCCCTACAACGATAATTTTCTCAATGCCGCGCCCATCAGCGGAGTGTCCGGCACCATTGCCGGCTCGAACGTGGGTGCCACCCTGGAGGACAATATTCCGTTCCCGAACGAGCCGGACTTCATCAACACCGATGATTATGCCGGCGTGGACAAATCCATCTGGTATGCCTGGACAGCCCCGGCCAGCGGCACGGTGACGTTTGACACGTTTGGCAGTGATTTTGACACCGTGCTGGCCGTTTATCTGCCCCTGCCGGGCATCAAGTTTCTCGTGGCCGGAAATGACGACTACATCCCCTCGCTCGTGGTCCAGAGCCGGTTGACCTTCACGGCGGTGGCGGGCACCACTTACTTTATTTCCGTGAACGGCAATTCCTCCCCGGCACCCAGTTACAGCGACCAGGGCAATGTCGTGTTGAACTGGAGCGAGATCGTGCCCACCATTCCGTCCGGCACCTTTGGCTTCACCGCCTCCAGCTACACCGTCGCCGATACGGACTCCGGATTTGCCACTGATCCCAAACTGCTTTTTAGCGCTCTCGGCGCGCGGGTGACGGTGACGCGCTCCGGCGGCTTCAGCGGCCGGGTGCATGTGCCTTACACCATCGCCGGCGATGCGACCCAGATAGCCACCGGGGCCAACACCAGCGGCGAACTGGTCTTCGATGATTACCAGATGAGTTCCGACATCGTCGTGCCGGTGACGATCCTGCCAGATGGAAATCCTGGATCGATTAGTGTCGTTTTGGGCACGCCGTATCTGGATGCGCTCGAATCTTCCGACCTGATCGCGCCGGCCACGAATCCAAGTTATGCCGCCACCACGGTGAATGTGTATAGTGATTTTTATTCAAGCCAGACTGGAACCAATGCGCCGGCGTATTTCAACATTGAGCGCTCCACCTTCCGCGTCCCCGAAAACTATGGAACGGTCACCATTTATGTTTCCCCTTCCCAAGCCGCACCGTCGAACACAAGTTACTCAGTTGATTATTCAATTGATCCGGGTCCTTCTGTATTAAACTTCTGGGCGCTTCAGGCCGGCTCCGACTATGCCACACCCGGCAAGGATTTTAATGTTGGTGGAACCGGAACCCTGAATTGGCCCGCCGGTGACAATAAACCTAAAGCTATTACCATCACCATTACGGATGACAACATCGTGGAGTTTAATGAAGATATGCTGATTACTTTGGTTAATCCCATCTGGAATACTAACGGGCAGGCTATTAAACAAGCGGTCGGTTATATTGGAGCAGCGTATTTGACGATTCTGGGCGACGACCAGCCGGCCGGCGCGGTGGATCGGAATTGGAATGTGGAGGGCACCAGCGTCTCCGTGCCACCCAACCTGACCTATCCCGGCACGAGCGGCGGCGTGGTGGACGGTGCCAACGGCAACGGCGGCACGGTGTATGCCTCGGCCGAGCAGCCGGACGGCAGCCTCATCCTGGGCGGCAGCTTCAATCTTTACGATTCCAATCCCTACAACCACCTCGTGCGGGTGCAACCGGACGGCTATCCCGACTTGAAGTTTTTGGCACCGCCGAACAGCGGGGCGAACGATTCCATCCTGGCCGTGGCGCTTTACCCCACAAACTCGAGCGAGTATGGGAAGATCCTGATCGGGGGCAATTTCACGGCCTTCAATGGGAACAGCCGTTTTCACATCGCCCGGTTGAACGCGGATGGTTCGTTGGACAGTAATTTCAATCCCGGTTTAGGCCTGAATGGACCGGCGACCTCGCTGGTGGTGCAGACCAATGGGCAGGCGGTGATTGGCGGCCAGTTCACCAGTTACAACGGAACCAATGTGGTGAATGTGGCCCGGGTGAATGCCGACGGTTCGCTGGACTTGACATTCAATCCCGGCACCGGCCCCGATGGCGGGGTGAACGCGGTGGCGGTGGACGCCAGCGGCCGGGTGATTATCGGCGGCGCCTTTGACCATGTGGCCGGCCTGGTGCGCGGCGGCGTGGCGCGTTTGAACGGGGATGGTTCGCTGGACACGACGTTTGATCCCGGCATTGGCACTTACAATCCCGATACGGGCAGCACGGATCCGGTCCGGGCGCTGGCGGTGCAGGCCAATGGCCAGCTGCTGGTGGGCGGCTCGTTTGCGTTTGTGGAAATGACCCCGTTTAATGGCGTCGCGCGGTTCAATGCGGACGGCACGGTGGACACTGCGTTTGGCACCTTCGGCGCCACTAACGGCACCTACAACCTGCTGACGGGCATCCAAGACTCGGTGAACGCCATCACGTTGCAGCCGGATGGGAACATTTTGATCGGCGGCGATTTCCAGAACATCAACCAGGTGCGCCGCGTCGGTATTGCCCGGCTCTACAGCGACGGCAGTCTGGACACCAGCTTCATGGATACGGCCTATAACCAGTTCGCCGGCATCATCAACCACTATCACAACCCGGACGCGATCAACACCAATGATTATCCGATGGGCAATCATCGCAATGCCGTCAACACCATTGCCATTGAGCCGGGCACGACCAATGTGATCATCGGCGGCAGTTTTCTGGCGGTCGGCGGTGGCTCTTTTGATCATTCCAGTTGGCGTTCCACGGTGGGCACGGAGACGGACCTCACGGGTTCGGATACCTGCGGCATTTTTGAAAATGCCCGCATGGACGTGCATCCGCGCAGCAACGTGGCGCGGCTGGTCGGGGGCGGCACGCCCGGTCCGGGCAACCTTGAATTTTGCTACGGCAATTATAGCGTCGGCAAGAGTGACGGTTCGCTTTATGTCTCGCTCACCCGCACCAACGGCAGTCTGGGCATTGTCGGCGCCGCGTTTTCCATCCCGCCCGGCCCGGCCGGCCAGCCCGGCATCGCGCAATCGCCGGCGGATTTTACCTATGACAACGTGCAGCCGACGTGGAACACCTGGTATGACAACCCCGTCCCCGGCGCTCCGGGCTGGATGTATGGCGACGGGATGGATGGCCCGAATTATCTTATCGCGTTGGGAGATTCCGCGCCGGGTGTCGGGCCGGGAGTGGAACTGACCCTCTTCAACAACGGCAATATCACAGGCAACCTCAACGCCAATTTGGCGCTGGCACAGCCGGTCTCTACCGACTTTTTCCTCGGTGGTGAGCAGATTCCGCTGGGCGTGGCGCTGGGGGCGCAACAATCATCGGCACTGACTATCATTGACCCGAACTTCAAGCCGGGCACGTTCAGTTTCAGTTCGCCAACTTATACCGTGAATGAAAGTGCAACCACGGTCACTATCACAGTTACCCGCACCAACGGCACGCACGGGGCGGTGCAGGTCGGTTATGCCACCGCCAACGGTTCAGCCATTGCCCCGAATAATTACACGGCCGTCGTCGGCGCCTTGACCTTTGCGGATGGCGTGACCAGCCAGACCTTCACTGTTCCGATTGTTCCCAGCACGTTGAACCAGCCGGACAAGACCGTCTACCTGCGGCTGTTTGGCATCACGGGCGGGGGGGTGCCCGGCTTGACCAATGCCGTGCTGACCATTGTGAACAGTGTCTATGGCGCCGGCCACGTCGCGTTTGCCTCGGCCACGAACGGTGTGAATGAAAACGCGGGCAGCGCCACGATCGTGCTCAACCGTATGGGCGCGAGCAGCGGCACCCTGGATGTGACTGCCATCACCAGCGATGGCACTGCGGTGAACGGGATTAATTACGTCGGGGTGACCAATGTGGTGCATTGGAACAGCGGGGATGCTTTGCCGAAGTCGGTCACCATTCCCATTTTACATGACGGTCTGTATAGTCCGAACTTGACGGCAAACATCCGGCTGACTAACGGGATGTCGGGCGGCCGGGCAAATGTGTATGTGCTGGGGCTTTCGGCCCTCACGAACTCCACGCTGATCATCACCAACGTGGATTTCCCCGGCTCGGTGGAGTTCACCACCCCGAGTTACTCGGTCAAAAAATACGGCGGCTATGCCGTCATCCCCGTCATCCGCACCGGCGGCAGCGCGGGAACGCTGACGGTTGATTTTTCCACGGCGGACAACACCGCCCTCAACGGCACCGACTACACCGCCACCAACGGCATGCTGACCTTCACCAATGGCCAGGTCTTCCAGTCGTTCCAGGTTCCCATCACGGCGACCTCCGCCAGCGGTTTTGCGGCGTTGAATCTGGCGTTGACCAATGCCGTGGCCGTGGGCAGTCCGGCTTGGAACGCGCAGGGCAGCCCGAGCAATGCGGTGTTGAACATCATTGACACCGACAACATCTATGAGCCGCCGGGTTCGCCCGACGTCAGTTACAGCCCGCTGAACGGGTTTAACGGTCCGATTTACGGCCTGGCGCTCCAGACGAACAACCAACTGATCGTGGCCGGTGATTTCACAATGGCCAACGGCGTCTATCGTCAGCGGGTCGCCCGCATCAATGACGACGGCACGGTGGATGCCTCGTTCCTGCTGCCCTCGTCCGCCTATGGCGCGGACAATGTCGTGCGCGCTTTGGCTCTCCAGCCGGACGGCCGGATCCTGATCGGCGGCTATTTCACCAACGTGAACAACGTGGTGGTCAACGGTCTCGCCCGACTCAACTATGACGGGTCGCTCGACAGCAGTTTCAACGTCGGCGCCGGAGCGGACAACCCGGTGCTTGCCGTGGCCCCGACGGTGGTGAACGGCAACGCGGCTGTCCTGGTCGGCGGCAGTTTCGCCCATCTTGGCGGCGTGCTGGCCAATGGCATCGGCCGGCTGACCAGCACCGGCCTGCCGGATCCCGGCTTCAACACCGGCACGGGCGCCAACGGGACGGTGTATGCCCTCGCGGTGCAGCCGGATGGCCGGGTGGTCATTGGCGGTGATTTTACGATGGTGAATAACATTTCCGTCAGCCACATTGCCCGGTTGAACACGGATGGTTCCGTGGACCTGACCTTCACCAACGGCGTGATGAGCGATTCAGTGCGCGCCATCACGATCCAGTTGGACGGCAAAATTCTCGCCGGCGGATTGTTCACCAACGTGGTCAACGGCGCGAACGGATCGGTCTATACCAATTTCAACCATATCGCCCGGCTGAACAGCGCGGACGGCTCGCCGGACGGCGGTTTCAATCCCGGCCTGGGCGCAAACGGGGCCGTGATGAGTATCGCTTTGCAGACGGATGGCCGCATTGTTGTGGGCGGAACCTTCACAACGGCCAGCGGAGTGACCCGCAACCGGATTACCCGCCTGAACCCCGACGGCTCGGTGGACCCGACCATCAATTTTGGTGTGGGCGCGGACAGCTTCGTGAGCGCGGTCGCGGTGGAGGAGTCGGCCAACGCCAGTTTCCCGGCGGGCGTGCCGGATGAAAAAATCATCATCGGCGGCGGGTTCCTCAACTACTTCGGCGAACCGCATTTGCATCTGGCGCGCATTTATGGCGGTTCGATCGGCGGTTCCGGCGCGTTCACTTTCTCCCAGCCGGAATACTGGGCGAATGAAAACGGCACCAACGTCGTCATCACCGTGCAGCGGACCGGCGGCACCAGCGGCACCAACATCAACGGCCTGGGCGACATCTTTGTGAACTTCGCCACCACCAACGGCGGCACGGCGGTGGCCGGGACCAATTATCTCAGCGTCGTCACCAACCTGGATTTCCCGGCGGGCGAAGTCGAGGAGACGGTCACGATTCCTCTTCTGGACGACCAGGTGATCACCCCCGATCTGACCGTGGACCTGGCGTTGACGCCGTTTGCGCCCGCCGATTACGGCGTTCAGCCCACGGCGGTGCTCATCATCACCAACGTGGACAGCGCCATCAGCTTCACGGCGGCCAATTATCAGGTCAACAAATATGCCAGTAACGTGTTGAACGGCTTTGCGCCGATCACCATCAACCGTCTGGGGGCGACTTATGGCACCTCCACGGTTGTGTTCAACACCCTGACCAATGGCACGGCCACGGCCGGGGTGGACTATCAGGCGCAGACGAATGTGCTGGTCTCCTTCGCACCGGGAACCACAGTGCAGCAGGTCAACATCCCGATCTTCAACGGCGTGCCGGATGGTGCCACCACTGTCAATCTCCAGTTGACGAATGCCACCGGCTCGGCCCTATACAGTCCGTCCAATGCCGTGCTGTCCATTTTGGACAAGACGCTGGCCAAGGGCGCGTTCGAGTTCTCGCAGACCAACTACATCGTCACCCAGAACGGCGGCTCCGGCCAGACCCTTGCCACCATCACGGTGCTGCGCACCAACGGCGCCGCCGGCGTCGTGTCGGTCAGCTACTACACGGTGGACGGGACGGCGGCGGGCGGCGTTAATTATGTTCCCACTCAGGGGCATTTGACGTTCGGCGACGGGGTGTTGAGCCAGACCTTTACCGTTCCAGTCATTAACAGTTCCGTGGCCACGCTGGCGCTGAACCTCTCGCTGGTGCTCACCAACGCCACGGGCGGCGCGGGGCTGATCAGCCCGACCGATGCCACGCTGACCATCCTGAACACCAACACCGGCTTCTACTTTGCGGCGCTGACCAACACGGCCCCGGAGAACTCGGGCTTTGTCACCGTGACCGTGATGCGGAATAACATGATCGGGACGTCGAGCGTGACCTATGGCACGATGGACGGAACGGCGGTGGCGGGAACGAATTATGTGTCAGTGGGCGGCGTGCTCACGTTTGCGGACGGCCAGTTCTCCACGAACATCATCGTGCCGCTGATTTATGATCCGATGGTGACGGGCGACCTGAAATTCACGCTGGGCCTGTTCAACCCGGTCGGCGGCCAATTGATTGCGCCGAGCGTGACGACGGTGATCGTGCAGGACGCGGACGCGGGCGTGAGCTTTACGAACGCGACAACGACGGTCTTGAAGAACGGGACGAACGCGGTGCTGGCGGTGGTGTGCTCGAACCCGCGGGTGGAACCGGTGTCGGTGAGCTATGGGACGGTGGACGGGACGGCGACGAACGGGATTGACTACACGGCGACGAACGGGACGCTGGTGTTCACGAACGGGGTGACAACGAATTACATCACGGTGCCGATCCTCAACAACCAGTCGCTGGAGGGGAATGTTAATTTCTCGGTGGCGCTGACGAACGCGGTATATCCCGGCCAGTTGCTGGCGCCGGGCACGAACGTGGTAACGATCATAGACAGCAATTCGGGCATCAGCTTTTCAAGCGCCGCCTATTCGGTGGACAAGACCGGCGTCCAGAGAATCATCAACGTCATTCGGACGGGTTACACGGACAGCGTGATGTCGGTAAACTTCGCGACGGCGGACGGGACGGCGACGGCCGGGATCGACTATGTGGCGACGAACGGAGTGCTGGTATTCACCAACGGGGTGACGAGCCTGCAATTTGCGGTGACGGTGATCGACCAGATGGCGGTGCAGCCGCCGAAGACGGTGCTGTTGAGCCTGTCCACCCCGACCAACGCCATCATGGTCGCCCCGACCAACGCGGTGCTGACCATCACGGACACAAACGCGGGCGTCATCTTTGCGTCGGCCAGCTACTCGTTCATTGAAACCACGCCGTCGGCGACCATCAATGTGGTGCGCTACAACAACACGTCGGGCACCAACACCGTCTATTACTCCACGGCCAACGGCCCGGCGGCGGCCGGCATCGGCGCGGCGGTGGCCGGCGTCAACTACGTTGCCCAAAACAACCAGGCGCTCACTTTCTATCCCGGCATCACGCAGATCCCCATTTCCGTGCCGCTCATTTACGACACGAATGTGACCGGGCCGCTGCAATTCTCGGTTTCACTCACAGCCGCCAACGGCTCGGGCGCGCTGATCGGGACGCCGGGGGTGACGACCGTGGTCCTGCAGGATGCCGACGCCGGCCTGAGTTTCAACACCAATGCCACCTCGGTCTTGAAAAATGCGGGCAGCGTTCTGATCACGGTCAATTGCTCCAACACCAACGCGGAGCCGGTCTCGGTCCATTACGCCACTCGCGACGGGTCCGCCCTGGCCGGGACGGATTACGCCCCGACGAGCGGGACGCTGACCTTCAGTAACGGCGTGTCGTCCAATTCGTTCGCCGTGCCGATCATCTACAACAGCACGGTTGCCGGTGATCACGTCTTCAGCGTTTATCTCTCCAGTCCGACCGGCACCGGCCGGTTGGTGCCGCCGACCATCGAGACGGTGACGATCGTGGACAGCAATTCCGGCCTGAACTTCTCCAGCGGAACCTACAAGGTGCTCAAGACCGCCGGCGGTGCGATCATCACGGTCAATCGCACGGACAACACAAATTCGGTCTGTGCCGTGAGCTTCAGCACGACCAACGGCACCGCCATCAACGGCCCGAACTACACCGCCACCAACGGCACGCTGGTGTTCACCAATGGCGTCACCAGCCAGTCCTTCGCCGTGCCCATCGTCAATACGGCTGCGGTCCAGCCGGATTTGACGGTGCTGCTGTCCTTGTTCAACGCGTCGAACGCCATCCTGACCCAGCCATCGGCGGCCACGCTGACCATTCAGGACAACAGCGGCAGTTATGTGATCCCCGCCGGCTCGCAGCTCGTCACCAACTACACCTCCGTCACCAACTACGACAACAACCTGATCGGCCCCGGCGACATGGTGCAGGTGCTGTTCGCCTTCCGCGACGCGAGCGCGGTGAATGTCACCAACCTGACGGCCACGCTGCTGGCGACCAATGGCATCGCCGTGCCCACCTCGCCGAATGGCACGCCGACGCAGGATTACGGCGAGTTGGATTACCACGGCCACTCGGTTTCCCAGCCGTTCACGTTCGTCGCGCAGGGGACGAACGGCCAGCAGATTGCCGCCACGTTCAATTTGCTGGACGGCACCCGGGCCATCGGCCAGGCGGTCTTTGGCTACACGCTCGGCATGGCCACCACGGTGTTCTCCAACAGCGCCGCCATCCTCATTAACGACACCAACGCCGCTTCGCCTTATCCGTCGGTCATCAGCGTGAGCGGCGTGGGCGGCTCATTGATCAAGGCCACCGTCACCCTGAACAAATTCTCGCACACCGATCCGCACGACGTGTCCGCGCTGGTGGTCGCGCCGGCCGGGACGAACACGTTGATCATGGCGCACGCCGGCCAGAACGGCTATGGCGCGACCAACCTGGTGATCATCTTTGACAATGCGGCGACCAACAAACTGCCGTCCACCGGTTACATCACCAACGGCACCTATAAGCCGACGCAAATTGCGCCGCCCTACAGTTTCCCCTGATGCCCGGGGCCGCGCCCTGAAAGAATTTTTTTATGAGCAAGATGTTTTTGAAGTTGAGCCTTGGAATGCTCGCCGGCGCCGGCCTGACGCTGGCCGCGTCGGCCGTGGTGACGCCCGCCGGCAAAACCGTTGACACGCGGATGGCCGGGGTGGTTTCGCATTTGACCGCGAAGGGCCGGCTGAACGCCACCAATCGGATGCACCTCTCGATTGGCCTGCCGCTGCGCAACCCGGAGGGTTTGGACAACCTGCTGGCGCAAATCAACGATCCGACCAGCCAGAATTATCATCACTATTTGACGCCGGACCAGTTTGCCGCCCAGTTCAGCCCCACGCCGGCGGATTACCAGGCCGTGGTGGATTTTGCGCAGACCAACGGCCTGACCGTGACGCATCGGCATGACAACCGCATGGTGGTCACTGTGGAGGGCAAAGTTTCGGATGTGGAAAAACTGTTTCACGTGAATATGCGGACTTTTCCGCATCCGAAGGAGAACCGCGATTTCTTCGCCCCGGACACCGAACCCACCGTCCCCGGCACCCTCCCGGTGCTTTCCATCCAGGGCATGAACAATTATGTCCAGCCGCATTCCCTGTCGCAAAAAAAACCGTCCGGCATCGTCACGCCGGCGAACGGTTCCGGTCCGGGGGGCGGTTATCTCGGTTCGGATTTCCGCACCGCCTATGTGCCGGGCACGACCCTGACCGGGGCCGGCCAGACCGTCGGGCTGCTGCAATTTGATGGTTATTATCCCAGCGACATTGCCACCTATCAAACCCTGGCCGGGTTGACGAACAATGTGCCGCTGATCAATGTGTTGCTGGACGGTTTCAACGGCGTGCCCGGCGCCAACAACGACGAGGTGTGTCTCGACATTGAAACGGCCATGTCCATGGCGCCCGGTCTCTCGGCGATCGTGTTGTTCGAGGCGGGTCCGAATGGCAATCCCGATGACATTCTCAGCAGCATGGTATCCAGCAACCAGATCAGGCAATTCAGCGCCTCCTGGGGCTACGGGGTTGATGCCACCACGGAGCAGCTCTACAAACAACTGGCCTTGCAGGGACAGACGTTTCTCAATGCCTCCGGCGACGGCGATGCCTGGCTTGGGCCGATTCCTTACGGGTCCTGTGAGGACCCGAATATCACGATTGTGGGTGGAACCACACTGACCATGACCGGTCAGGCCGTTGCCTACGCCTCGGAGACAGTTTGGAACTGGGGCTTCGCCGGGGGTTACGGTTGGAACCCCGACGGCTATGTCGGTAGCAGCGGCGGCGTCAGCACCGATGTCTTGATCCCGAAATGGCAACTCAGTGTGACCAACAACTCGGTGGCCAACCACGGTTCCACCACTTACCGCATGGTGCCGGACGTCGCCCTCACCGGCGACAATGTGTTCGTGGTGTCCAGCGGCGGCAGCCAGGGGACTTTCGGCGGCACCAGTTGCGCCTCGCCCTTGTGGGCCGGTTACATGGCGCTGGTCAATCAGCAGGCGGCGCTGAACGGCAAATCCCCCGTCGGTTTTCTGGCCCCGCAGGTTTATGCCCTGGCCGCCACCGCAGCCTACACCAACCTTTTCCACGACACGACGACCGGGAACAATTACTGGGACCAAAGCCCGACCAACTTTCCGGCGGTGCCCGGCTATGACCTTTGCACCGGTCTGGGCACGCCCAACGGCGTTAATTTGATCAATGCGCTGGCCGGCGGCAACGTCACCACCGGGCCCGTTATTTCCGCTCCCGCCCACCCTTGGGGCACCAGCCTCGCGGTGATGAATGGCAGCAATCCGAACGGCGACTGGTTCCTGTTTGTGCAGGACGACGCCACGCCGGACAGCGGCATCATCAATAACGGCTGGTCGGTCAGCCTCACCACGGCCTACACTGTCGGCGCGGCGGCAGACAACCAGCTTTATGCGGCCACCAATCTGACGGTTTTTCCGGGCAACAACGTGGTTTTGAATCTCGCCGTCACCAATTACGGGCCGTCGTCCGCCGCAAATGTGTATGTGACCGACACGCTGCCGCCGCCGTTCTCCGGACTGACTCTGGTTTCCACCAATGCCTCCCCCGGCGCAGTGGCACTGCTCGGCCAGAACCTGACTTGGAACATCGGCAACCTCGCCATCAGCAACCGGGCCAGCCTCAGCCTGACCTTCAACGCCGCCGTGCCCGGCCTTTACACCAACACCGCCAATGTCTCGGCAGCCACCAGCGATCCGAATCCCGATGACGACACAGTGACCACCATTATCAACGTCGCGCCGGCCAGCCAGCCGCAATTGTCCGGGGTCCAGCTTGTGGCCGGCGGCGCGGGCGGCCTCCAGATGACGGTGGCCAATGCCCCGGGCCAGTCTGAAATCATCCAGGCGGCCACCAATCTCGTGGCTCCCAATTGGCTCCCCATCTACACGAACCCCAATCCGAGTGGAACCTTTGTCTTCACCAATTTTGATTACACCAATTTCCCGACGCGCTTCTACCGGGCGGTCAACGGCCCGTAGCCGCAGTTCCACGGCATGAAACTCTGCGGTTTGACCGGCGGCGTCGGGATGGGCAAATCCACCGCCGCCGATTTTTTGTCCCGGCGCGGTGCCCGCGTGGTGGACACGGATGAACTTGCCCACCAGTTGGTCCGGCCCGGCCAGTCCGCGCTCGCGGAGATTCAAAATGCGTTTGGCCCCGGCCTCCTGGCACCCGATGGCACGCTCAAGCGCGAACAATTGGCCGGGGTCGTTTTTGCCGATACAGCCGCGCGCCAGAAACTCGAGGCCATCCTGCACCCGCGCATCCGCGCCGCCTGGCAGGCCCAGGTCGCCCAGTGGCGCCGGGAAAATGTTCCGCTCGCCGTCGTGGTCATCCCGCTCCTGTTCGAAACCGGCGCCGAAAATCTGTTTGAAAAAATTGTCTGCGCCGCCTGCACGCCCGCTGCGCAGCGCGAACGTCTGCACGCGCGCGGCTGGCCGGACGGGGAAATTGCCCGGCGCAGCGCCGCCCAACTGCCGGTGGCGGATAAAATCACCCGTGCCCATTTCGTGCTCTGGACCGAGGGCCGGCTGGAAACACTCGCGCGGCAGATTGACATCGTTTGGGGCCGGATCTGATCTTTTGGCGTTGGGGACGATTTTTGGGTGTATGTCCCCAGAACTGGTGACTCGCGCAAATTCACCGGTCAGCTATGCTAGTGACGTTGGAAGTAGTGAGCCAACCGAAATTTAGTGTGTTGTTCGATAGAGGCCGGAGTAGTGTCCGGCCTCTTTTCTTTTATCGACAGGCCATTATCTGCTGATTTCATTGGGTTTCCAAGGATTTCTCATTTAACTTTGGGTAACAAGAACCCACCAATTTCCTAGTTTCACTTGCAGTTTTACTGGCAGTCGAAAACCACTGAAACCACTGAACACGCCGGCTGCACCGACAATTCGCAAAGTGCGAGCTGCATGGGCGAAGTCCGGCGGCTCACTGTGTTCCAGTATCTTCTTCAACGTCAGCCGGTGCATCCCCGTCTCTCGGAGAATCTGCCGCCGACTAACCCCATCCCCCAACACTCTTCTGCGAATCTCGGCCCAGTCATTCATATTGCGATACATGCTTCATTGTTAATGAAGATGCCGCACTTCTGAACCGCCCCGTCACACACATGACCCCGCAGCACTTTTCAGTCGCCGTTTACAACTTATTTTGGCGGATAATTCTTGTCGCCGGCGGCCAGTTCCTGTGTTAAAGGTTGCCTATGGCTCGGAGCGTGCCTGACCACGAGGTGCTGAAGCCGGAGAAGTTCGGCCGGTTTTATCTGCGCGAGCTGCTCAACAGCGGCGGCATGGCGGACATCTGGCTGGTTTCGGACGCGCGCGGCAAGACCTACGCCCTGCGCCGGCTGAAAAAAAACCTGCGGTTCAACCTCACCGCCCGCCGCCGGTTCAAGCGCGGCAACGAAATCCTTTCCCGGTTGGCCGACTGCAAGAACATCGTTGGCTACGTCGAGCACGGCAGTGATTATCTGCTGATGGATTACGTCGAGGCGGAGAACCTGAAACAACTGGTGGCGCGGCAGGATCCGGTGTTGACGGAGAACGTGGCGCAAATCCTGATAGATATGGCCACCGGCCTGCACGATGTCCATGAAGGCGGCTACATGCACCTCGATTTCAAGCCGGAGAACGTGCTGGTTTCGCGCAACGGCGCGGTGCGGCTGATTGATTTCGACATGGCCCAGCCGCTGCCGGAAAAGCCGGTGAAATTCTCCAAGAATCCCGGCACACCCGGCTACATGGCGCCGGAACAGTTGAAGCGCGAACCGATTGACGCCCGCGCGGACATTTTCGCCTTCGGCGTTTCGGCGTATGAAGTGCTGACGAACAAAAAGCCTTTCCCCGGCGAATCGCCCGGCGAGATTCTGGCGGCGCAGATGCACCCGGACGGCCCTATTCCGCCGCTGGAGCTAAACCCCGCCGTGCCGCCCGCGCTCGAAAAAGTGGTTCTGCGATGCCTCGAACGCAATCCCGATCGCCGGTATCCGTTCACCGGTGTGATGCTGCGCGAATTGCAGAACGCGCTCTACGTTTGATCGCATTTTCCCCGCCGGCCAGAAGTGGCGCAGACAAAATCAATTCAAAGCCGCCGCCAGCCGCAGTTTAGCCTCAAACCAACTGCGGCTGCATCAACTCGGAATCCACACCCAAATCCTTGATCGCCTGCGCCACGACTTTGCGGTCAATCAATTTTTTCTCGGCGAGCGCGTAGAGCGTGCCAATGACGGTGGTTTCCGCGTCCACGCCGAAGAAGCGGCGCAGCCGGCCGCGCGTGTCGCTGCGGCCAAAGCCGTCCGTGCCGAGCGTGAACAGCCCGCCGGGCACCCACGGCGCGATTTGATCCGGCACGGTGCGGATGTTGTCGGAGACGGCGACGAAGGCCCCCGGCTCTTTCGCGAGCAGCGTCTCGACATAATTCTTCTTCGCCGGCAAGGTGGGATGCAGCATGTTCCAGCGCTGCGTGCGGATGGCGTCGGTGCGCAGCAGCTTGTAACTCGTCGCGCTCCAGACATCGGCGCTGACGCCGTATTTTTCCGCGAGAATTTCCTGCGCCTTGAGCGCAGACTGCATGATCGAGCCGCTGCCCAGGATGTGCGCCTTGATTTTTTTGCCTTCAACGCCGGGCTTGAATTTATAGAGGCCTTTCAAAATGCCTTTCTCGCAATCCGCCGGCATCGCGGGCATGGCGTGGTTTTCGTTGTAAACCGCCAGGTAATAGAAAACCTCCTCCTGGTCGACATACATCCGGCGCAGGCCGTCGGCGACGATGACCGCCAGCTCGTATCCAAACGCCGGATCGTAAACCAGACAGGTGGGAATCGTGCTCGCGTGCAGCAGGCTGTGGCCGTCCTGATGCTGCAAGCCTTCGCCGTTCAACGTCGTGCGGCCGGAAGTGGCCCCGAGCAAAAAGCCCTTGGCCCGGATGTCGCCCGCGAGCCAGAACAAATCGCCGACGCGCTGCGGGCCGAACATCGAGTAGTAAATATAAAACGGCACCATCGGCACGCCGTGGGAGGCGTAGCTCGTGCCGGCGGCGAGGAACGACGACATCGCGCCGCTTTCGCTGATGCCCTCCTCCAGGATCTGGCCGTCCTTGGCTTCGTGATAATACGACAGCGATTTGCTGTCCACCGGTTCGTAGAGCTGGCCTTTCGGCGAATAAATTCCGATCTCGCGGAAGAGCGTGTCCAGGCCAAACGTCCGCGCCTCGTCAGGGATGATCGGGACGAGATGCTTGTTCAAGCCTTTGTGCTGGAGCATCAGGCTCAACAACCGGCCAAAGACCATGGTGGTCGAGGCTTCGCGCGCGGAGCCTTTGGTCAGTTCGGCAAAATGATCCAGCTTCGGCACCTCGATCGGCATCGGCTTGACCACCCGCGCCGGCACAAAGCCGCCCAGCGCCTTCCGCCGTTCCAGCAAATACCTCGTCTCCGGGCTGTCTGCCGGCGGACGGAAAAACGGCATGTCGGCGATGATATCGTCGCTGATGGGAATGTTGAACCGCTTGCGGAACTCGCGCAGTTCCTTCTCGTTCATCTTTTTCTGCTGGTGCGAAATGTTTTTGCCTTCGCCCGCCTCGCCAAGACCGTAGCCTTTGACGGTCTTCGCAAGGATCACCGTCGGCTGACCCGTGTGTTCCGTCGCCGCCTGGTAAGCCGCATACATTTTGCGCACGTCATGACCGCCGCGCAGCAGTTTTGAAATCTGCTCGTCGGTCAAATGCGTCACCAGTTCAAGCAACTGCGGATACTTGCCGAAGAAATGTTTCCGCGTGTAGCTGCCCGGCTCGACGATGTATTTCTGATAATCACCGTCGCAGCATTCCTCCATGCGCTTGAGCAACAGGCCGGATTTGTCGCGCTTGATGATGTCGTCCCACTCGGTGCCCCAAATGACCTTGATGACGTTCCAGCCCGCGCCCCGGAACAGGCCTTCCAACTCCTGGATGATTTTTCCATTGCCGCGCACCGGCCCGTCGAGCCGCTGCAAATTGCAATTCACCACCCAGGTGAGGTTGTCGAGGTTCTCGCGCGCCGCGAGCGTGATGGCGCCCAGCGATTCGGGTTCATCCGATTCGCCGTCACCAAGAAACGCCCAGACGCGTGGCTCCGTCTTCCAGTTCACCAAACCACGCGCCCGCAGGTAGCGGTTGAACCGCGCCTGATACAGCGACATGATCGGACCCAAGCCCATCGAGACCGTCGGGAACTGCCAGAAATCTGGCATCAAATACGGGTGCGGATACGACGACAGGCCACCGCCCGGCGCAAGCTCCTGCCGGAAATTTTGCAGATGCGACTCGTCCAGCCGGCCTTCGAGATAAGCGCGCGCATACATGCCCGGCGCGGCGTGCCCCTGAAAATAAACCTGGTCGCCCGGAAACTCCTCCGTGCGCCCGCGGAAAAAATGATTCTGCGCCACTTCATAAAACGTCGCTGACGAAGCGAACGACGCGATGTGGCCGCCGACGTTCGTGTTGGAGTTCGCCTTGACCACCATCGCCATTGCGTTCCAGCGCATCATGCTCTTGATGCGCCGCTCGATGGCGCGGTCGCCGGGATATTCCGGCTGCAGTTCCGGCGGGATGGTGTTGACGTAGGGCGTCGTCAGGCCGGCGGTCGGACGCGGCTCCGCGCGCAGTTGCGTGGCCAGTTTTTCCAGCAGTTGCGCCGTCCGCTCCGGCCCTTGGTTTTCCAGGGCCAGCTCAAAAACTGACTGCATGGACTTTGACCATTTGTCGCCGTTGGCGTCAGAACCACCGGTGCGGGACCCGTAAATTTCTTTTTTGGATGCTTTCACTTCGTTAAGCTCGTTTTGTGAACACGAAAACGACACTGCCATATTAAATCGAATTTGTCTCCGTGTCGCCAGCGAAATCAAAGCCATCAAATGAAACGCCTCGACCTGCCCCCCCTGCCGCCCGCCACACAACTTGCGGCGGACGAGGCGCTTTTGAATTCGGGTGAAAGCGGTGCCGGAGAGGAAACACTGGTGTTCTGGGAACCGCGTGAAACCTTTGTCGTCGTCGGCTACGCCAACAAGGTGGCGACGGAAGTGAACATCGCCGCGTGCGAGAAAAATGGCGTCCCGATTTTCCGCCGCTGCTCCGGCGGCGGCACGGTCGTCCAGATGTCCGGCGGACTAAATTACAGTTTGATTTTGCGGATTGATGAAAATGCGCCGACGCGAAACATCACGACGGCGAACCAGTTCATCATGGAGAAAAACCGGGCGGCCATTGAAGCGGTAGGGCGCGTCACTCTGTGCGCGCCGGGCGGCGGGCAGAGGACTGCCCGCCCAACCATCAGCGTGCGCGGCCACACCGACCTCTGCCTCGGCGACGTGAAATTCGCCGGCAACTCGCAGCGCCGCCGGAAAAACTTCCTGCTCTTTCACGGCACGCTGCTGCTCGACTGCGATTTGAACTTGATCGGCGAACTGCTGCTGATGCCGTTGCTCCAGCCCGATTATCGCGCCCGCCGGCCGCATGAAGAATTTGTGACGAACCTGAATCTGCCCGCCGCCGCCGTCAAAGCCGCGCTCGCGAAGGAATGGAACGCAACCGAGGAATTAAAAAATCCGCCGCTGGAAGAAATCTCCAAGCTTGCAAAAGAAAAATACTCGGCGCGCGAGTGGAATTTCAAATTCTGAATCGGCAGGGCGGCGCTGCTGCGCTGCCTCGGCTGACCGGCGGGTCAGCCCTGCCATCAGAGCCGCGCCGCCAGCGCCGCCTGGCTCTTCGCAAAAATTTCCTCGTGCAGCGAACGACCGTGCGCATTAATCGTCACCACGGCGGGAAACTCCGCCACGTCCAGTTCCCAGATCGCCTCCGGCGAACCAAACTCCTCCTTGAAATAAACGTTGCGGATTTTTTTCACGCAGTCGGCCAGCACCTGCGCCGCACCGCCGATGGCGTGCAGATAGACACAGCCATATTCCTGGCACGCCGCCTGCGTCTTCGCGCCCATGCCGCCCTTGCCAATGACGCCGCGCAGGCCGAAATCGCGAATCACCTGCCATTGATACGGCTCCTCGCGGATGGAGGTCGTCGGGCCGGCGGCGGTGCATTTGAAGGTGCCGTCCGGCTGCGGCATCATCACCGGGCCGCAATGATACATGATGCCATCGCGCAGACTCACGCCCGCCGGCAGCTTGCCGCCTTCGTGCAAATACTTGTGCACCGCGTCGCGCCCGGTGAACACGACGCCGGAAATCAGCACCTCGTCCCCGACTTTCAGCGCACGGATTTTTTCTTCGGTGAACGGGAAGGAAATGTTTGTCATAAAAGATTGGGTTGTATCATTACAGTCGCAGCATCGGGCCGTCGGGAAAAGCCAAAAATCATTTCAGCAGCGCCTCCGCGTGTTTGCGCGCGGCGTCCGTCTGGCCGCCGAGCATCCGCGCCAGCTCGGTCACGCGCGATTTTTTGTCCAGCAACGCGATCTCGGAAATCGTGCGGCCATTTTTCACCAGCTTGGTCACGACGTAATGCGCGTCTGCCGGAGCGGCAACTTGCGGCAGATGCGTGATACAAAACACCTGACGCTTGGCGGCGATCTGTTTCATCTTCTCGCCCACGGCGTTGGCCGTTTCGCCACCGACGTTCGCATCCACTTCGTCGAACACCAAAACCGGAATCTCGTCTTCCGCCGCCAGCACGGTTTTCAGCGCCAGCATCACGCGCGCCATTTCGCCGGACGACGCAATCGCCCGCAGCGGCTTGGCCGGCTCGCCCGGATTCGGCGCGAACTGAAACTCAATGTCGTCGGAGCCGGAAGCGGAAGGCGGCGCGGCGGCGGCAATCGCCACGTCAAACTTGCTTTGCTTGAACCCCAAATCATCAAGCTGTTTGCCGACGGCTTTGGCGAGCTGGGGAATGACTTTTTTGCGCGCGGCAGAAAGCTTTTTGCCGGCGGCTTGGATTTCTGCATCCAGTTTTTCCAACGCCGCGTTGAGTCGCGCCAGCTCGGCGTCGCGGCTTTCGAGCGCCTGCAATTTAGTTTTCGCCTCGTCGCCGAATACGATGACTTCCGCCAGCGTCGCGCCGTATTTGCGCTTGAGCGTGTGGATGAGATTGAGCCGCTCTTCCAATTCCGCGAGCCGTGCCGGGTCCACGTCCACCTTGTCGGCATAGCGCGAAAGCTCGCTCTGCAATTCGCACAACGTCTCGCTCGCCTGCGCGTGCAACGTGACGAGACTTCCTGCGCCGGCGTCCACGCGCTGCAATTCGGCCAGCGCCCGGCCGATGACGCCGGACTGCGTGAGCAGCGCATTTTCACTTTCGCTCAACGCGTCGAGCGCGGCCCGGCTGAGTTGCAACAACTTTGCCGCGTTGCTGGCGCGGTTGAATTCTTCCTCGACAGATTTGTCTTCATCGGCTTGCAGGCGCGCGGCGGAAATTTCCTGAACCTGGAAACGCAGCAAGTCCAACTGCTGCGCGTAAGTTTTTTCGTCCACGATCAGCGCGGACTGTTCATTTTCCAAGGCGGCGCGGCGGCGGACGAGTTCGCCAAATTCTTCCCGCAACTTTTCCAGGCCGCCGAACGCGTCGAGGATCAAAAGCTGCTTGCCCGCGTGCAGCAGCGACTGGTGGTCGTGTGGGCCATGCATATCCACCAGCCATTCGCCGAGGGTGGCGAGGGTGGCCAGCGTGGTGGGCGAACCGTTGATGAACTGCCGGTTGGCACCGGCGCTGGTGAACGCGCGTTTTAGCACGAGCTGATGATCGTCGCCTGGTTCCAGGCCGTTCTCGTCCAGAAAGCTTTTCAGCGGCGCGCGGAGTTTTCGGGTGTCGAAGACAGCCTCGACCGCGCAACTTTCTTCACCGCTGCGAATCAAAGTGCGGTCGGCGCGGTCGCCCAAAACCAAATTCAGCGCGCCGATAATGATGGACTTGCCCGCGCCGGTTTCGCCGGTGATGACGTTGCAACCGGGCTGGAGTTCCAGCGTGAGATCGCTCACGAGGGCGAGGTTTTTGATGCGCAGGGTCGTCAGCATGGCCAATGTCGGGCCACAGATAAACACAGATGGGCACAGATGCAAAAAAAATCTCACCCAGGTGCCGCCGGCGCAAAGAAATTTCACTTTGGGCCTTTGCGCCTTTGCGTGCGCCGCGGCTTTTGCTAATTTCCATCATATGGCGTTTGAATTTACATTTCTCGGCAGCGGCACCTCGCAGGGGGTGCCGCTGATCGGCCTGGATTATCCGCCGGAGTTTCTCGCCAACCCGAAGAACTGGCGCACGCGCCCGGCGATTTATGTCGCCACGGACAAAGTAAAACTGGTCGTGGATACGCCGCCGGATTTTCGCATCCAATGTCTGCGCGAAAATATCAGACACCTCGACGCGGTGCTAGTCACGCACGCGCACGCCGACCACATCCTCGGCATGGACGACTGCCGGCGGTTCTGCGATTTGCGCGGCGGAACGACGCTGCCGATTTACGCGAGCGAGGAGACGATGGTGCATTTGCGCCGGGTTTTCCTTTACGCCTTCCATCAAGGCCCGTGGCCGAAGGGTTATTTCATGCCGGAGGAACGTGTCATCACCGGTCCGTTTGAAATTGGCGACCTGAAAATCTCGCCCTTCGATCTGCCGCACGGGCGCACGACCACCACGGGTTTTCTGTTCGAGCAAAGGGGCCGCAAGCGGCTGGCGTATTTGAGCGATTGCAAAGAAATTCCCGACGCCGTGATGGAACAGATTCGCGGCGTGGAAATCGCCGTGCTGGACGCGCTGCGCCACCGGCCGCATCCGACGCACATGTGCCTCGACGAGGCGCTGACCGCCGCGCGGCGCATCAACGCCGGTCGGACCTATTTCACCCATCTCACGCACGATTACGACCATGACAAATCGCAGGCGGAACTGCCGGCGGGTATCACGCTGGCGTGGGACGGACTGAAGGTGGCCAGCCATGAATGACTTCCGAAAAATCCGCCTGATCCTGGCGCTGGCGTTTGTCTCCAGCCGCGCGCAACCGGCGGAAGACGTCCGATTCAAGCCGGCAAACCCGCCGGCCATGCAGCCGCTGACCAACCACGATTCACCGGCGTATCGCTCGGCTCGATTGTTTTTGCACGGCGTCAACCTCGGCAATTATCTGGAAGCCCCGCCGGGCCAAAACTGGGGCGTCACCGTTGCCGCCGGGGAATTTGCGGCGATGCGACGCGAGGGCTTCGACCATGTGCGCGTGCCG
Source organism: bacterium (assembly GCA_021780905.1). Taxonomy (GTDB): domain Bacteria; phylum Verrucomicrobiota; class Verrucomicrobiia; order Limisphaerales; family UBA11358; genus UBA11358. The sequence goes on along the minus strand of JAJXXW010000050.1, from coordinate 2,831 downwards.
GTCGGCTGGCACCATTACGCCGGGCCGGCACCGGACTTCAAGCTGTCACCGGCGATTTTTGCGCGCGCGGACTTTGTCGTGACCAACGCGCTGGACCAACATCTGGCGGTGATGATCAACATCCATCATTTCGACGAACTGGACCGCGATCCGGCGGGCACCACGGAGGAGTTTTTGAAAATCTGGCGGCAGGTCGCGGTGCATTACCAAGCTTTCCCGAACCCGCTGGCGTTTGAACTCGACAACGAGCCGCACAACCAGGCCACGACGGCGTTGATGAATCCGATTTACGCCCGCGCCATCGCCGAAATCCGCCAGACCAATCCGCGGCGGACGATTTTTGTGGAGCCGGGACACTGGGGCAACATGGACGAATTGAAAAATCTGGTGCTGCCGCCGGACGACAACGTGATTGTCTCGGTGCATTGTTACGAGCCGTTTTATTTCACGCACCAAGGCGCGACGTGGGCCGGCCCGGACGTCAAACCGACCGGCATCGTTTTCCCCGGTCCACCGGCGCAACCGTTCGTGCCGGATGCCCGGCTCAACCTCAAGCCGTGGGTGCTGGATTGGATCAAAAAATACAACACGCTGCCGGCGGACGAGAATCCCAACGGTCCGCTGGCGTTCACCGGCAAATTAAAATCCGCCCGCGCGTGGTCGGATTATTATGGCCGGCCGGTTCACCTCGGCGAATTTGGCGCCTACACCAAGGCCGACCCGGCGTCACGGGCAAATTATTATTCCGCCGTCCGCCGCGCGTGCGAAAACAACAGCATCGGCTGGTGCATCTGGGACTGGAGCGCCGGCTTTCGCTACTGGGACCCGGTGGCAAACCGCGCACTGCCCGGGATGCACGCGGCTCTCTTTGGCAAAACAAAATGAACCCGGAACACCTTCGGCGGTCAAATGTCGCGATGAGAATTTTGCCCTTCGCCCTGTGGCTGCTCGCGCCGCTGCTGGCCCACGCCGGCGGCGACGAAGTCGTGGTCATTTACAATTCGGCGATGCCCGAGTCCAAGGCCGTCGCCGAGCATTACGCGTCGGCGCGGCAGGTGCCGGCGCGGCAGGTTTTTGGTTTCGGCCTGACCACCAACGAAACCATTTCGCGCGCGGATTTCACGGATTTTTTTCAGAAGCCGCTCGCCGAACGGCTGGCGGCCGCCCGGCTGTGGAAATTCGGCGAGGCCACCACGCCGGCCACCAACGGCCGGCCGGAGCTGACGGTCACGCGCGTGGTGCAATCGAAAATCCGCTACGCCGTCCTGTGCTACGGCGTGCCGCTGCGCATCGCGCCGGTGTCGCTCCTGGACGAATTTGAAGCGAAGGTGGCGCAATCCAAATTCCGCCGCAACGAGGCGTCCGTGGATTCGGAACTGGCCTGGCTGCCGGAAGTGAAAATGAAAATCCCCCTGACCGGGCCCCTCGCCAATCCGTTTTATCTATGCACCAACCAAGCGCAACTGAACTGCACGAACGGCATCCTGCTCGTCTCCCGGCTTGACGGTCCGACGCCGGAAATCGCCACGCATCTCGTGGACAAGGCCCTTGAAGCAGAAGACACCGGGCTGTGGGGCCGCGCCTATTTTGACGCGCGCGGGCTGGCCACCAACAGCAGCTATTATCTCGGCGACCTCTGGATGCTGGCCGGCGCGGAAATCAGCCGGCAGCTCGGTTTTGAAGTCGAGACGGACAACCACGAGGCCACCCTGCCCACCTCCTTTCCCATGAGCCACATTGGGATTTATTGCGGCTGGTATGCCGCCGATCCCTGCGGCCCGTTCACGGCCTCGAAAATGGAGTTCATGCCCGGTGCGTTTGCGTATCATCTCCATTCCTTCAGCGCCGAATCGCTCCGCACCACGACGGCCCACTGGTGCGGCCCGCTGCTGGCCAAGGGCGCGACCTGCACGATGGGCTGCGTCTATGAACCCTATTTGCAACTGACCCCGAACATCGCTTTTTTCCTGGAGGCGCTCGGCAATGGCAGCACCTTTGGCGCAGCCGCCTGGGCGGCGCAACCCGCCCTGTCCTGGCAGACCACCGTCATCGGCGACCCGTTGTATCGGCCGTTCAAAAAATCGCCGGCGGAATTGCACGCGCTCCTGACGCGCACCCAAAATCCGCTGCTCGAATGGTCGTTTGACCGGCTGGTTTGCCTGGACCTCGCCCACGGCCTGCGCGCCCCGCCGTTGCTCGCCTTCCTGGCCAACCTGCCGATCACCGAGCACAGCGCCGTGCTGAACGAGAAACTCGCCAATCTTTATGAGGCCGCCGGCAAACCCAGTTCCGCCATTGCCGCCTGGCAAACCGCCTTGCAACTGAAACCCTCGCCGCAGCAACGAATCCGGCTCCGGCTCACGCTCGGCGAAAAGCTGGCCGCCCAGGGCCGCGTGGCCGAGGCGATGGCGAATTACCGCGCGCTGATTGCCGAAGCCCCGGACTATCCCGGCCGGGAGGACCTTGACGACCGGCTCAAGGCGCTGGAACCGAAGCTCGGCCTCAAACCCTGACACCTGATTTCTGGGCAGGACGGCGCAGCACACTTGCCACCACTTAATTGACGCCGTCGCCGGAGTTCTCTAATCCCGCGAATGGGATGAACCAGCTTTATTGCGGCGACAACCTCCATGTGCTCCGCGAGTACATCCAAGATGAATCCGTTGACCTCATCTACCTCGCCCCGCCGTTCAATTTTAAGCACGCCTATCCCGGATATTTCATAGTGGGATTGAACAAAGAAGCGGTGAGCGGGTCAGAAGGCATGAAAACACTGAGCCCAATGAAAACGCCACTCACCGCTGCTGCGACCACAGACTGTCGAGAACTGC
>JAJXXW010000005.1 GCA_021780905.1 bacterium | reverse complement strand
TCGGGCAGGCGTTTGTTGATCTGCGACTGACGAAAGCCTTCGGGATCGGCGAGAATGTGTTCGCGCTTTTCCTTCATGCGCTGGAGGCTGCGCCGGACGGCATAGATGCTCGACGCGAAGCGGCGCTGAAGCATCGCCATCGTGAAACCGAGCGCGCGACCGCGCGGGGAATCCTCGGACGCGGCCTTGATGGATTGATCCTCAACAAAGCGCGTCAGGGCATCGTAAAAATCGAGTTCGTCGAGGGTGATCTGAAATTCCGTGGTTCGGACGTGGCGCTTGGTGAACAGCGCCTTGACCTGACCGGTTTCCGGATCGGGGAAGGAAACCAGCGCCTCTTTGACGCGGCGAAGGTAAAAGGGTGCTTCCTGTTTCTGCATCGCGGCCTCCAGGCTTTTCACGTCGCCATAAACGTCGCGGTCGAGCAATTCCAGGAACAGGCAGAAGTTTTCCGGGTCGCCCTTGTGCGGCGTGGCCGTCATCAGCAGATAATGGTCGGTCATCTTGGACAGCTCCGCGCCCAAGTCGTAGGCCAGCGTGGTTTTGTCCCGGCTGGCCGCGCTCATTTTGTGCGCCTCGTCCACGATGATCAAATCCCAATGGCTGCGGAGCAGGCTTTCCTTGGCGTCCTCGATCCGCGATACCCACGAGACGGACGTGATGACCTGATTTTTGTCCTGCCACGGATTGGAGCCGTAGTTCGCGCGGAGCACGTCGCTGCGGATAACCTCGAAATTCTCGCGAAATTTATCCTTCATTTCCCGCTGCCACTGGAACGACAGATTGGCCGGCGTGATGATAAGCGTGCGCTTCACCAGACCGCGAATCTTCAGCTCTTTCAGGAGCAAACCGGCCATGATGGTCTTTCCCGCGCCGGGGTCATCGGCCAGCAGAAATCGGATGCGCGGCAGCGCCATGAAATACTGATAGACCGCCTCAAGCTGGTGCGGCAGCGGGTCCACGCGCGCGATGGACAGGGAAAAATAGGGGTCGTATTCGAATGCCAGCGCCAGCCTCATGGCCTCGACGGCTAGGCGGAAACGCAACGGGTCGCCGTCGAACGGCTCGCTGTCCGGGGAGGTTTCCAGGGTGGCCAACTGCTCGGACGTCAGGACGGGTTCGTAAACCTTGTTGGAATTGACGCCCTTGCCGACGAGCTTGACCGCGTCGCCCATCGGGAGGCAAATGATGATTTGAACCGGTTCGGGAAAAATCGGTCCGCGCAGAATTTTATTTGGCTTTAGGTCTTCGGCTTTCATCGGTCACTACCCTTTTGTCCGCAAGCGATTTGGCATGATGCACCCGGAAGCAAAAACTTCACAGAAAAAATTCGCAAATCCGGCAGATGGTGAATGTGGCGCCGATTTACAAACGAGGGGTAAACTGGGTGAAAATATGAAAACGGAAACTCTCAAATCAGGGATCTGAAAACGAGGAATTAGTCCGCTTAAAATCATGCCCGAATTATTGCACAGGGGGTTGGACATTGGCTGTCCAAGTGAATAAATAAAAATATCTTTTTTGATTCCCGTTCGGGCGGTTTTTTCGGATTTTTTGTGGTGAAAAATAAATAGATCACCTCACCCCAGACCCTCTCCCCAGAGCGGAGAGGGAGGGGATAATGAAGCAATAAAACACAGGAGCATTATGAAATTCAGAAAATTCACGAAACGGCAGTTTTTGGAGCAGATCGGGCGGGGAATGCTGGGCAATTTGTTTGGCAAATTCGACGCTGATTTAACCGCGCGCGGGCTGAAGCTGCCGGCCACCGACGCGCCGGATGACGTTTATTTCGCATCGCTGTCGCGGATCACCCTGGCGCCGGATGCGCTGCCGGATAATCTGATCGAGGCGCTGTTCAAGATCGAAGAAATGGCGAATGACGAGGGGCACGACCGTTTGCTGGCGGCGGCGCAAGTGGCGAAGGTGGATTTGAAGCTGGGCGACGAAACTTCGTTCGGCGACGTGGCGGTGCAGGTGTATCTCGCCAACCCCGACTTGCTGGCGGAGAAGCACAACGAGCAACGGCTGATCCGGCTGGCGAAGTTTGAATACCACGGGAGCGAGGCGGGCGCGGACCAGTCCGGTTCGTTTGCGTCGCCGAGTGAAACGACAGCGGCGATGTTGACGGCGGATCTGGATGCGTGGTTCGCCAAGAACAATCGCGGCGAGCAGACGGCGCACGTCGAGGTTTATCCGATTGACGGTGAGTTCTGGTTTTTGATCCGGCACGGCGATGCGTTTGCCCGCACGACGAAGCTGATGCAGCGCAAATCCGAAGTGCTCCATTTCCGGCCGGCGAAGGATGATGTGGTGGTGTATTCGCCGAAACGGGATGAAATCCGCATTCACGCGAGCACGAAGGGCGAGCGGGAACTTTACCGCACGACGTTCGGGTTGCGCCTGTTCGGCGATGACAATTATTTCTGCAACCGCAAAACCCTGACACTTGAACCGCTGCGGCTGCTGGGCATTGATGCGCTGGATGTGTCGGGCATCGCCGGCCTGGCCAAGATTGTCCTGCGCGAATTGGAGATCGCCTATGACAACAAGCATCATGAATCCGTGATCCGGCGGGCGGACGATTTGTTTGCGGCGGCGGCGGATGCGCCGTTTGAGCGGGTCGCCATCCCGGCGGGCGGTCGGCTGGTGCGCGCGAGTTTCGATTTTTATTTCACCGGCTGCAAGACGCCGCGCAAGGTGCAGGTGAAGCCGTCGAACACGCTGAAGCTGGGCCGCCATTGTGATGCCCGCATTGTGCATGAGTTTCTGGCCGAACAATCCTTCCGGATGGGCAATGGTGGTGAACTGAATCGAAGCAATCGTGGAGGCATCACGCATGTCGAGCCCCTGGCGTTGTCTTGAAACTTTGGCGGCTGGTTATCAGCTCAACACTTCGCTGGCGGCCGTGCCGGCGAAGTGGCGCGAGCTGGTGAACGGGCATTACGATGGGATGCTCAAGGCGTTCCTGCGCACGACGGACCAGCCCGCTTTTTCCTATCCCTGCCCGCAGGAATGCGGTTGCGCCCATGAAATCATCCGGCACGACAGTGGCCGGATCGTGGCGGTGTGCCGCTGCGAGCCGTGGAACTGCGACGACATTCCCCTGACGCCAGCCGACACGATGCTGGTGGAATTGAACTGGCCGAAACTCGGCCGGGCCATCGCGTCAGCTTTGGACTGCGGTGCCAGTGGCACTTCCCATTCAAACTGCACCGCGCTCTGTCCCGGAACTTTTCAGGTGGCGACGTTCGGCGGCGCGGGGCTGCCGGTGGTGCTGACGATCCAGCAGGACCGCGCCGGTTTCGCCGGCGTGGTGGCGCATCTGGTGGCGACGTTGAAGGAGCGTTTCATTCTGCTGGCTCCGACCAGCAGGCTGCTGGACGCCAATATTCAAGCGATGTTGAAGAGTGCGCGGGCCGGCTTCTTCAGTCTGGAGGCAAATCTTGAACTACTTCCCACCGGGCGGCTGCTGGCGACGAAGCGGGCCGGTGAGTTGTTTGCGCCGTATCTGCCGGAGAAAGAGGAGGCGGTGAAACAATCCGAGTTCGCGTGGGCCTTTTCGGTGCTCCAGCGTTTGAAAAGCAAGCGGGCGGGAATGAAGGCGCCGCTGTATGACGTGTTTGTGCATACCGTCCAGAACCGCCTTTCGTTTCGCGAGGCGGCGGAGAAATGCGAGTGTTCGCTGGGCCTGATGGCGACGCGGGTCCGCGAGATGGAAAAGGAGTTCCGGCTGTCCCTGAAAGAACTGCAAGCCTTCGGCAGCACGATGCTGGAAATGCAAACGGCGGTCAAAGGGGAGCGGCGGCGGAAACACAAGCCGGGTTCCCGGGCCGGCGCGTTCGCGGATGATAATCCCGATGATGCCGATGATGATTCCGCGCCAGCGGAAGAATACCGCTACGAGGAAGGCGGCCAGGATGACTAAAAACTGAACAGAGACTGAACAGTTCAAAAGTGCGAAAGCGCCCGTTTTTACGGGCGCTTTTTGTTTTCCGGGGGGCGAAAAATGAACATTCGCCACGTTTCAGACGGTTGCGCGGTCGGGGCGGAACGCCAGTGCGAGCCGCACCAGCAATCGTAAAACAACGCAACAACAACACCCGGAAAAATATGACTGAAACGTCCCAAGCCATCGCAACCAGCCAGCCCCCGGCAACGCCGGAGGGTTTCATCGGCAAACCCGAAGTCGCCCGGCGACTCAACAAAACCATCCGCACCGTGGACAACTGGATGAGCCGCGGAATCCTGCCCTATTACAAAATCGGGCGGAGCGTCGAGTTCAAGTGGAGCGACGTGGAATCCCACCTCACCCAAACCTGCCGCGTGGCCCGCCGGACCTAGGTGCGTGCCGGTCCCGGCAGAACCTGCCTATGGGCCTACCTCAAAAAACCTTCAAACACCAAGAAACAAAGGACACAAAGCATGAACTCTCGTGAAAAAGGCAAACGCGGTGAGCGCCAATGGCGCGATGAACTCCGCGAGAACGGTTATCCCGCCCGGCGGGGCCAGCAATTCAGCGGGTCGCCGGATTCGCCGGATGTGATTTGCGACGGGCTTCCCTGGGCGCATTTCGAGGTGAAGCACGTCGAGCACCTGAACCTGACGGAAGCGATGGCGCAGGCCCGGCGCGATGCCGCCGGCAAGGCGGCGTTTCTGGCGCATCGGAAAAATTACTGGCCGTGGCTCGTCACGATGGATGCCGAACGTTTTTACCGGCTGCTCCGCCGAGATCTCACGGGCGAATGGGCGAACCGCATGGCGGCGGGTTCCACGCCGGCGACCGCGTGCGCCGAGGTGGACTGGGTCCACTGCCAAATTATCACCGGACGCCGGCTCAATATCCATGAACTGATGCGCGTAACGCGGCGGGCGGCTGATAAGCGCGTGCCCGTGGTGGCACATCGGGACCGTGACGGCCGGTGGCTGGTCACCATCACCGCCGAATCCTTCTTCAATTTTCTCCGCGGCGTGTTGCCGCCGGCGAAGTAACCACAACAACCAAGAAAGAAAAACAAAATAGTATGAACAACCTCACATTAACCTGCAAAGACAGCGGCGACTTCAAGCCGCATCCCGAAGGCATTCATCCCGCCGTGTGCGTGGATGTCATGGATCTCGGTCTCGTCGAGACCGATTTCCAGGGCGTAAAAAAACTGGTCAACAAGGTGAAGGTGGTTTTCGAGACGGAAATGAAAACCACGGACGGCAGCGACAGCACGGTGGCGAAGTCGTTCACGGCTTCGCTGCATCCGAAGTCTAACCTGGCGGGCTTCCTTAGCAAGTGGCGCGGCCGGCCGGTCGCGCCGGGCGAGTCCATCGAGTTGCAAAAACTCATCGGGGCGTGCTGCACGCTGGTGATCTCGCATCAGAAAAGTCTGAGCGGCAAAACCTACGCCAGCATTGACGCGGTTTCCAAGCCGACCAAGAAGGTGACTCCCAGCGGCGCTTACGATCCGGCGGCGGCGCGCAAGCGCTATGCCGACTGGAAGGCGAAGCAATCGGCGGCACCGTCCGCACCCGCCCCGTCTGCGCCGGTGGCGTCACCGATGGCAGCACCTCAACCAGCGCCGGCGGCTCCGGCGGAGGCTCCGTTCGATAACTCGGATGATGTGCCGTTCTGAAACACAAACCACCTGGCCGGCGTGAGGAGTTAGAGCCTCCTCACGTCGGCTGCTACAAAGACTTTTTATGAAATTATTCTCTCCTGACAAAGCCCATTGGTATCAACGCGACGGCGTGCCGCTGCACACCGTTTTGTCGGCCAAGGGCGAACCCCGTCCCACCACGCTCCGCGATGCCCGCAAGCTCAGCCTCCTGCCGAGTGTGACGAACATCCTGGGCGTCATCGCCAAACCGGAACTCACGGCCTGGTTGCAAGAGCAGGCGGTGATGGCGGCGCTCACGCTGCCGCGCCTCGCCGGTGAAACCGAAGACGCATTTGCCCGGCGCGTCGTCGAGGACTCGCAGACGACGCGCGACGGCGCGGCGGATTTCGGCACGGCGTTTCACGCCGGGGCGGAACGGGTCGCGAACACGCTGGAAGTGGATGACGAACATCCGGCGGCGGCGTGGCTGCGGCATTTCCGCGTCTGGTATCAGGGCAACGCGGCTTTGCTGAACTGGACCGAAAAGGTGCTCGTGAACCGCGCTGTCGGTTACGCGGGCACGGCGGACTTGTTCATTGATCACATCGTTCACGGCCCGACGCTGGTGGATTTCAAGACCATGAAAGTCAAGCCCGGCGCAAAAGCCGCGCCTTACAAATCGTGGTGCTACCAACTCGCGGCGTATCGCAAGGCACTGCTGCTTTCGCCGGGATTGGGTGCGCCGGACCATCAACGGGTGACGTGCATGAACCTCATCGTGAACTCGAACGAGCCGTCCATTCCCATCGAGCACGTTTGGACTGACGCGGAAATGGAGCTGGGCGAAGCGGCCTTCGACGCGGCGCACAAGCTGTGGACCATCGAAAAAGGTTACGACCCGACGGTGACGGTCGTGGACGTTTGAAAGGACATCATGCTGCGCAAACTCGACAAGTTATGGTTCCTCATCCTCGGTGTTATCCATCGTTGGACGATCCGGCAAGCCTGCGCGCATTGCCAGCGGGAAAAGCAACGCCGTTTCCAACGGCTGATGGCGTCCAGCCGCAACCACCTGAACTGACGCATGGACGTTGCCCTCAATCCCGTAACCGGCCGGCTGCCGGTGCAGGTGGTGGAACATCTGCACCGGTTGCTCGGCGGCGATGCGCGCGTGGAAAAAATGGTGCTGGATTACATCGAGTTTCGCTGGGGCGCGAAAAACCTTTTTTACATCCCGCCGAAAGCGGCGGGCGAAATCATCCGGCGGCCGGCCGACTTCCTGACGGCCGCAAAAAACCACGCTGAACCTGAACTGCAATTTTGACTTATGGGACGCAAACGAAAACACGGCTGGCATTTGTTCATCTGCCAGCAATGCGGACGCCGCTGGTGGACGCATTCCAAAAATCCGAACTACGGCAAAACCCCGTGCAAGGACTGCGGCACGACCCGCATCACCAACCACGGTTTCAATGATCCCCGCGAGATTGGTCGCGGACAGTCAACCTCAACCTGAAAAACAACAAAAGCACACCTATGAAGACACCGATTAAAAAGTCCTACACTGACCCGGAGAGCGAGTTTGGCGACCGCCATCGCGTCCGCCGGTTCAAACAGGTCGCGGAACACTATCCGAGCCGGATGGGTCTGTTCCGGCGCGTTTACCACGGGCAAGCCAGTCCGCGGGAAGCCATCAAGGCGTTCTGTCTGGAATGCAACGGCTGGGAAGAGGCCGCCATTCGTGATTGTCCTTCCACAGCCTGCCCGATCTGGCGCGAACGTCCGTTTCAGGTGCGTGCCGGTGGCAGCGCCACCTGCGATCAGGTCAAGAATCCTCATGATTGATCCCCGTCAGATTGCCGCCGGCATCGTCGGCGCGGTGGACTGGCAGACGGAAGTCTCCGGCTTCTGCCGCTGTCCGGGCGAATCGCTGCACACGCATCCCACCGGCAAGAAAGATTGCCGCGTGAGCGTGGACGGTGCGCCGACGATTTACTGTTTCCATTCATCGTGCGAGGCGGCGGTGGCGGGGGCCAACCGCGCCTTGCGGCGGGCCATCGGGGGGAGTCCTTGGGAAATCGTCCTGCCGGGCGGGAAGATTTTACGCTCCGGGGACATTTTACAAACCGGTGGTGTGGTGCTGCCGCGCGAAGTCATTCGCGCCCGCGCCACCGGCTCCGGCCTGAATCTGGTGGAGCAGATGGATCTGGAATCGCTGCGCGTCCTGGCGCTGCGGTTCAAGCCGGAGTTGTTCGCAAAATTTCACTGGCCGTTCGCGCAGATTTTGTCGGATTCGCCGCTGTTGGTGGCGGACCGTGATGCCGATGAGCAGTTTCGCACCTGGCTGCGGTTGTGGCCGGCGCATTGCCATGTCTGGATCGGCGACGTTTATTCGTCGGGCCGCCCAGAGCATCGCACTCATTTCCGGCCGGTGGCGGACTGGTATCAGATCGGGCCGGTGATGGGTAATTTCACCTGCGGCTCGGCGTTCAAGCCGGGTTCTTTCCAGCGCTCCAACGCCAACTGCGACGGCACCCGTTTTCTCGTCGTCGAGAGCGACACGCTCAAGAAAGACGAAATCGGCGCGGTGTTCGCCTACATGAACAACCGGCTGCATTTCAATCTGCACGCCATCATTGATACCGCCGGCAAATCCCTGCACGGCTGGTTCGACGCGCCGAACAATCGCCTGATTGAGACGCGGCTGAAAGCCGTGCTCCATGTCTTCGGCTGCGACCCGAAACTTTTCACCTATTCCCAGCCCGTGCGTGTGCCCGGTGCTTATCGGGATGGAAAACTTCAACGCATCGTCTGGCTGAAAAACTGACTTATGGAAATCAAAACCTTTTCCCCGCTCGATCAGGTTGACCCGGCGGTTGACCTCGGCGCCATTCAGGCCGATCTGGCGGACTGGCATTACATCGAGGACATCGCGGCCAATCCGCATCCAAAGCCGCCGGAACTGATCGCGGGCCTTCTGCACCAAGGGTGCAAGATGATCCTGGGCGGCACATCCAAGTCGAACAAGTCGTGGTGTCTGCTCGATATGGCAATGTCGGTCGCCAGCGGTCAGGACTGGTGGGGTCGCCGGTGCATCAAGGCTCCCGTCATCTACATCAATCTGGAGCTGCAGCCGTGGGCGATTGATGAACGGCTCGCGCTGCTTTGCCATGCGCGGCCGGAATGCAAGTTCGACCCGAAGATGCTCGCCATCTGGAATCTGCGCGGCAAGAGCGCCGATATGTCCGTGCTCCGGCCGCGCCTGGAGAAGAAACTGGCCGGCACGAAGTTCGGGCTGATCATCATTGATCCCGCCTATAAAGTTCTCGGCGACCGCGACGAGAACGCCAACGGCGAAATTGCCGGTCTGATGAACGAGTTTGAGGAACTGGCGCAGTCCACCGGGGCCGCCATCGTCATCGCGCATCATTTCGCCAAAGGCGACAGCACCGCGAAGTCCGCCATGGACCGCATGAGCGGTGCGGGTGTTTGGATCCGTGACCCGGACGCCATCATGGTTTTGACCCCGCACGAAGAGCCGGACTGTTTCACCGTCTCCAGCATTCTGCGCAACATGCCACCCCTGCCGGAGTTTGTCGTCTCGCTCGACTTCCCACTGATGAAGGTCGCCAGTGACCTGAACCCCGCCGCGCTCCGACGGCCACAGTCCAAAAACAAGGTGTGTTCCGACAAGGAGTTTTTGGACGCCATCATCACCGATGAGGGCAAAACCTTTGGCCGGGTCATGCAGGAATCCAAGGATTTGCTGGAAGTGAGCCGCAGCACCGCCAACCGCTTGCTTAAACGGTTGGTGGCAGCGGGTTTGGTCACCAATTCGGGCGGGCTTTACTGGCGTGGTGTCACAAGTGTCACATCCCTTAAAGAGTAATGGAACCAAACCCACAAAACAGGCAGGGAGGAAGACCACCCTCCTTGGGGTTGGGTGGTCCTTCCCTCACTGCCAATGGACTGGCACCTAATATAGATACGCGAAAATTTATGAACACGATGGAACCAAAGACTGTGCTGGCGTTTGAACAACTGCCACGCGAAACCACGAAAGCCTTTGCGGCTTTCAAAACCTACCTCGACCTGGGGCCGAACCGGTCGCTGGTGTCTGCTGCTGCCAAGTTGGGCTGCACCAAGCGGCGGCTGGAATGGCTCAGCCGGAAATACGACTGGCCTGCCCGCGTGACTGCCTTCAACCGGCACTTTGCCGAGTTGGAGCGGCAGGCCATCGAACGGCTGGCGTGCGAGAAAGCCGTCGAGTGGTGGCAGCTTCACGAACCGGCCCGCCGTCAGGCGTGGCTGGAGGCCGAGGAAGCCATCACGATGGTGCGCGAGGCCCGCGAGCGCTGGCGGAAGTCGGGCCGGACGCCCGGCTTTGAAGGCATGGCGCGGATGTTGGATCTGGCGTTCAAGCTGAAACAGTTTGCCGCCGGGATGCCTAGCGAGATCAAGGAGGTTCACAACTTGCACGCCGGCAAGGTGTCGATCGAGTGGGAGGAAGCCATCCGCAAAGCCTACGCGGTGGCTGAACCGACTGCCCCGGCCATCGTGGATGTTCAGGAGGTGAAGCCATGAATACTTACGACATTTTGGCCAAGGCGGCGGTAGCCGCTGGCTGTCCGATGGACCAGACATTCAACCTGGTCAAAGGCGAAGCCTGTTTGCAGGAACGGCAACTGTTGGCCTGCGCTGCCGCGCGTCTATGCGACCAGCCGAACGGGCCGACCGCCGTTGGCTATGGCGGTGCTCGCGGCGGTGGCAAGAGTCATTGGTTGCTGGCGCAAATGGGGGTGGACGATTGCCAGCGCGTGGCTGGGCTGAAATGCCTGCTGTTGCGCAAGGTGGGCAAAGCCAACCTGGAGCACTTCGAGGATCTGCGCCGCAAGCTATTCAACCGGCTGCCGCATGAGTTCTCGGCCTTCCGTGGCATCCTGACGTTCGCGAACGGCTCCCGCATCATCGCCGGTCACTTCCAGAACGAGAAGGACATCGACGCTTACCTCGGCTTGGAATACGACGTCATCGGCATCGAGGAGGCTACCACCCTGACTAGCCGGAAATATCAGGACATCACCACCTGCTGCCGGTCGTCAAAACCGAACTGGCGCCCTCGTATTTATTCCACGACCAATCCGGGCGGCGTTGGTCACGCCTGGTATCGGACGAAGTTCGTGGCGCCGATGTTGGAACGGCGCGAGACGGACACACGTTTCATCCCGGCGCGCGTCACGGACAACCGGTGGAATAATCCGGATTACGTCCGCGTGCTCGAAGGGCTGACCGGCTGGCAGAAACGGGCATGGCTTGACGGAGATTGGGACATTGCCGCCGGACAATACTTCACCAACTTTCGCCGGGAAATTCACGTTCTGAGCGATTTTGACGATGGCCGTGGCATGGAATGGTTCGCCGCTCTGGACTATGGTTTCGCGCATTACACCGTGGTTTTGCTCGGGTGTCGCGACGGCGATGGCAACATCTTCATCGTGGACGAACACGCCGAACGGCTTTGGCTCCCGCAGCGTCATGCCGCAGGCATCCGGGCGATGTTGGCCCGGCATGATCTGGAGCCGGCGAGTCTGCGCCGCTTTTCTGCCGGCGCGGATGTGTTCTCCCGCCAGGGTGACGGCTCCACCGTCGCCAGTCAGTATGAACGGCTGGGGATTCGGCTGAAACCGGCCAGCATGGATCGGTTGAATGGGTGGGCGGAACTGATGCAAGGCTTCGGTGATCCAGAAAATGGCGTAAAACCGACATTATTCATCCATCAGCGATGCAAACGGCTCGTGGAGACGATTCCCACACTGCAACACGATCCGAATCGGCCTGAAGATGTGCTGAAAGTGGATGCGGACGACGATGGCGTTGGGGGCGATGATGCGGCGGACTGCCTGCGGTATCTGGTGGCGACGAAAATCCGGACGGTGACGCAATGCAAATTGCGGGGATTCTGACGAAGAGACAGTTTTCACTCTAAAAGCGACGGTGTGGTTACGCGGTCGGCTGCCGCAACACATGGGGGCATGGTGATAGCTGTCCGGCGCATGAGGACAGAAGCCGTCCGCCATTGGCGGACAAAAGCGAAGCGTGCGGTGGCTGGCGTGAGACAGCCACAAAAGCGGCCGGTGGCCGCGTGAGTGTGGAACACAAGAGCGCGTTTTTTCGCGCGTGCGTCTGAGCTGTCAGCGAAGACAAAAGCGGAGCGTGAAAGCCGGTCTGGCGATTGAGGACATAGCCCGCGGGTGCGGGCGTGGCCACGTGCGAAGCGCGATCAGCGCGGCAGCGCCCCAGCGCGGAGCACAAAAGTCCTGGGCAGGACGTGCCGTGCGAGTCGGCGAGCACATTAGCCGTCGGTCTGTGGCGGACAAGAGCGAGCCGCTGGTGAGCGTGCCAGCGCCGACCCTTGGGGATGGAAGGGTCGAAAGCGCAAGGGATGGGCGGGGGGTGCGAGCCGCACTGGCGAGCATTGGGGAAAGACGCCCCGACCAAACTTCTCAAACAGCGGAGCGGCGGAGTTGGCGTGCAGGATGCCGGCCAGTTGGCGACCCGATAGCAGCGCCACGGGCGGTGGCGCGACCGGCGGGGACGCCGGAGCTATCGGGGTGACAATGCAGCCGCCGGATTGAACACAAGACGCCGTTATATCTCGATGAACCGGGCCGTCGGCGCGAGGGAACGCGGGAGACGGCGGGGACCCGTTTTCAGCGGTGCCTTTAGGAGAATCTGAAAATGGGGCGGCATTGAATATAACTGCTCTTGTGTTTTGTCCGGGAAGCAATCCTGCATGACAACGGAGCCGCGAAGCTCACGCTATTGTGTCGGGGCGTCTGGACTCGTTGCCTGGCATCGTCGCGCCAGCACGATGACATTATCACCAAGTCTCCGGCGTTGGGGTGTAGCGGAATGATGGCCAGTTTGCGGGGGCCAGGGTCAAACCTGAGACAGCAGGCCGCGAAGCCCCTGCGCTGGAGTCTTGGTCAAATTTGATCTTCGCAGTGAGTCCGGCCAGTTTTGGGAGTGCAGCGCTCTGGAACGGAGCTTGCGCAGTGAAAGATTAGCGGAGCGACCAAAAGCTGGCCGGTCTCACGGATAATGTTTTCGCCTGGCACCGGGCGAAGCCTCGCGGTGCTATTGCTTTCGTCTTCGGCGACAGCCACGAGCGTCGGCAACCGCGCGCGACCCGCATCATCCGCGAAGGGAGACCGTGTATGGGTTGCGCGTTCGTGTTGTCCTGTTGAGCACGCGAATGGAATGCAGCGCGAACTGAATTTCTATTGAGCGAATGCGAACACTATTTGCAGTAGCCTGGCCGGCGATTGAGACCAATTATTTTCTGATTTCGAGGTATTTTGCAAAATCTTCCTCGGCCTTCTCCAATTTAGACCACAACTGATTGGCGATTTTTTCTGCTTCCGGGTCGTCTCCCGGATATGCTGTATAAAATTTTCCTTCCTCACAGGCATAATAGCACGATTCCATGCTGCCTCTAACGTCCTCTGGAAGGACTCCCGAGTATTCAATCAGGTATTCTCTTAACTCTTTGCCGTGGGTTTTGAAATTTAGAGCGATGTCCGCAAGAGCTTCGTCCCATTCTTGTTCGGGGTGCTTTTTTTCTGGTCTGATAACATATAAAAAACGCCTTAACTTATTATAGGCTGTTAGTTGCTCCTCAAAGATAATTTTTTTCCGAAGCAGATTATCTTTATATTTTTCAATCTCCTTGGCGTTTTCAGTCTTGATTGATTCAACAGACCTGGTCAAAACACCTATGTCTTCTTTGGTTGCCAAATTCTCGCCACGCTTTTTCAAGTATGAACCAAAATACGCGGCTACACCTGCAACAACTACAAACACCAAAAGTTGCCACCAACTCAAAACCATTTTGTCATGCAAAAACGCATTTAAAGCGACGTGAAAATCTTCAGGGGTTGGATTCATATATTCGAGCAAATATCGTTTCACGGCGATCATTGGTCGAAAAGCATATTTTAATGAAATTACGCCTTTTGGGGCGGGTGAATCGGCGTCCAGAGGTTCACAACCTTTGGCGCTGGGGTTCGGGGATGCGCAATCCCCGATGAAAAAAATATCGCGGCGAGCCATCAAGGCGAAGCCGCGAAAAATTTTTGAGCCGTGCGCCTGTCACACGCACGGCAATGATGGGACAGGCTACGCTGTCCGGTGGATGGTTCGGAATGGGGCGACAACTTCCTCGAACCACGGGTGAAGCTGGATGGCTTCGGCCAATTTCTTGATGCGGAAATACACGGTGCTCTGGCCGATACCGTGCTTGTCGGCGTAGCTGTGAATCCGTGTCAGTGTGCCTGGCTCGCGGACGGCAAGCATGATGTCATAAAGCTCGCGGGCGTCTGCCGGAATCATCGCGGCAATGGCGCGAAGGGCATCACGTCGGGCGGCGTATTCATCCGGGCGGATGTGTCCGGGGTCGGCCAAGTGACAGGCGCGAACACCATCAGGGCTGGCGTCGTCGTGGTCTTCCTCGTGAATCGCCAAGTCGGTCATGTGGCGCTGCTGCTCTTTGCCGGCCATGAAACTCAAAACGGCGTGGGTGATTTGCTGCTGATTGAACTGCGCCTTGCCGGTCTGGTTGAAATATCTGGCCGACTGGCCAAGCTCCTTGTTCGTGAGATAATCAAGCGCTTCGTCAACGGCGGCGGTGCTGCTGCCCAAACCAAAGCGGTCTAGGGCACGCGAAACACGGGCAATCAAGATGTCGTTCTGGTGAATGCCTGCCTCAAAAGAAAGCCAAGCGGCTTGGTTGCGGGCCGTCTCGATCTCGGCGGCGTGTTTGCGGTCTGGTGCCTCTGGCGTGCTGGAAGAAATAGAAGTCATAAGAGAAGTGGGCGCGCTGTCACCGCGCCCGTGGTGGGTTAGTTGGTGGTGACGTCGGCGGGCTGGTAGGTGGGATACTTCTCGTGGGGGTCGCCTGCGCTGCTCAAGCGGAACTGGCCGCACGGATGTTGCCACGCCTGCCGCGTGCGGTTCCAATGAAAACCCAACTGTGCCAACGTCTGGCGAACCTCGGCGGCGGGCTGCTCACTGAATGAAACCCAAATCCACTTGCCGACGACTTCGGCCAGCTCCCACAAGCGGCGGTCTTGCTGCTGGAGCAAAGCCAAAACTTTTTCGGTGGGCAAGGTGCGGTTCTGCTTCCGTGCTTCCGAATCAATCGGCAAACGCGTGTCAACGCGCTCTGCCTGCGGTGTCTGCGCCTGCGGCACTACTAGCTTCGATTCTTGAGGGAGCCTGTTCGATTTTTTTTGTGATGTAGTTTTCATAGTCTTTTTTTTGGCACTGCTCGCCCCTCATCCGTCGGTCGCCTTGTTCGCGAAAAAGCCGAGCCCCCAGCCCTCCTGCGTGGAAGTAGTCTTCAGAAGGAGCCGCGCAATGGCGGGCTGGTGTTTCAGGCGAGGCCGTGACAAGGCGACCGCACGCGAGAGGGGTTTTAGTGAGCAGTGAAAAAAGGACTTGAAAACGAAGCGTTCTTCACAAAAAAACCAACGCATTTATTGTTCGAGCAACGCGAGCAAACTATCTACGACCGTAGGGAGCTAATCATCTATTGCTGGTCCTCGACGATAGGCAACGCCTCGCGTCGTATTGCTAAATCCTGGCCGGACGAAGTCTCGCGGCCTTCGGTCACGCTGCCGGAAGTGTGACCGACATTATCCAACCGAGGAACGAAGTGACGAGGTTTCGACGCCGGACAGCGCGGTAAGTCATGGCGAACCTGAATGGTTGTCTTGGAACCAAATCATTCGCGAACCTACCGCGTCCGAATCGCGCGCGCTGTCAGCGAAAGGCCAGCCGTGAGAAACCATTCGTAAACCTGTGAAGGCTGGCCGGTGCTGGCGTCGCGGTGGCGTTAGCCGCCGCCGCCAGCATGAGCGCCGGCGTCCGCGCGCGGGAATTGGCATTCGTAAATGGAGACCGTGAATTTGCGGCGCGATTCGTCATTGTTGAGCGCAGCGAACAAACTTCCTATTGAGCCCAGCGAACTAATTTCACCGTTGGCATGACGTCGAATTAAAATCCGTCAAATATATTTTTGCACAAATTTATTCGCGCTGGTTCGGAGTGGAAATCATCCCGTTCGTGAGTGTTCGTTAGTGGATTCTCTGCGCAAAAATATTTTCAAAAACCGATGCTAAAGTTCGCTCGTGCCGGCGAACTCCACACATCCTGATTACGACGCCAACCTCGCAACTTGGTTGCGTGCTCGTGATGTCATCGCCGGCGAGGATGCCGTGAAAGTTGGTGGCAACAAGTATCTGCCTCGTCTGGATTCGCAATCCGAAAACGAATACAACGGCTACAAGTCTCGCGCCTGTTTCTTCAACGCCACGTCTCGCACCTGTGATGGATTTCTTGGTCTGCTCTTTCGCCGTGATCCCGAAGTCAAACTGCCCGACCGTCATGCTGGTGTTGGTGGTGCTCTGCGTGTGTTCACGGATGATGTGGATTTGATGGGGACTTCGCTGTTCACTTTTTGCAAGGGTGTGGTGGGTGAAGTCCTGGCGCTTGGTCGCTGTGGCACGCTGATTGACTGGCAAGCCGATGGTGAATCCCGTGCCTATGTTGTCCGCTATGCTGCTGAAGACATCCTCAATTGGCAGACGCAACGCATCAATGGCCGCAACGTGGTCACGATGATTGCTCTCCGTGAAATGGTGGAGCGTCCCGATGAGTCGGATCCATTTGTTTTGAAAATCACGGAGACTGTTCGTGTCTTGAAGCTCGAACAACTTCCCGATGGCAGCACACGGTATCTCGTCGAAATCTGGGAGAAAAATCCGGCCGCCAAAGATGCTGGCTGGACGCTGACTGAAACCCGTGTCCCGCTTCGTCTTGGAAAACCACTCCCGCTGATTCCATTCGTCTTTCATGGTCCACGCAACGCATTGCCCGACGTGGACAAGATGCCGCTCGCCGACATCATCCATGTGAATCTGGATCACTATCGTCTCGATGCTGACTACAAGCATGGCCTGCACTTCACCGCACTGCCCACCGCTTGGGTCGCAGGGTTCGACAAGAAGGATAATCTTCACATTGGCAGCAGCACGGCTTGGGTATCTGACACGGTGGGTGCCGTGGCTGGCTTCTTGGAGTTCAAAGGTCACGGTCTGTCCACCTTCGAGAATGCACAAAACCGTGATGAACGACTCATGGCCGTGCTTGGCTCCCGGATGTTGGAAGATACCAAACGTGTCGGTGAAACCGCTGATGCCATCGAGCTACGTCAGGCTGGTGAGAACAGCATCTTGATGACGCTCGCCTTGTCTTTGTCTGATTCCATTTCCCAAGTCCTTCGCTGGGTGTATTGGTGGAATAGCACCGAACCATTTCCTGAAGATGTCAGTGAAGACTTGGTGCTGCTGCAAATCAACACTGACTTCACCGCCAAAGGTCTGACCAGTCTGGAACTCACTGCCATTGTCTCTGCCTGGCAGGCTGGAGCCATCAGTCAGGCCACCATGTTCGATCTCTTCCGCAAAGGTGAAGTCCTACCCACTGGACGCACGGATGCAGAGGAAAAGAATCTCGTCCAAGCTGGACAACCCAGTGCGAGCCGCACGGGCAAATTCCAAAACGGTCAGCAGAATCCGACCGGGGTCTTTCCTAATGCTGGCACTACCCCGGCCGCAACTACGTCGCCAGCCGCAACCACCAACTAAAAATTTATGGCCTTGAAAAACAAATACGCGAGTGCCGCTGAAATCCCGGCGGAACTGAAACCGTTTTACGTCGAGCGCGATGGTGCCTGGCTGCTGGACTCCGAGCGTAACGAGGAATTGCGCCAGACGAACATCACGGTGATGAAGGAGCGCGACGCGTTGCTGAAACGGTTCGAGGGGATTGACCCGGATGAAGTCCGCAAGCTCGCCGCCGAAAAGGCGCGGTTGGAAGAAGAGCAGCGGTTGAAGGACGGCAAGTTTCAGGAAGTGCTGGCCGACAAGCTCAAGGCGGCGGTCGGTCCTGTGGCCGCTGAGCGTGACGCGCTGAATGGCCGTCTCTCCGCGCTGCTGATTGATCAGGCCGTCGTCACCGAGGCGACCAAGCGCGGGCTGCGTCCCACGGCGCTCACCGACATCACGGCCCGCGCCCGCAACACTTTCAAGCTGGTGGGCGGTTTGCCCCAGGCTTTTGACGGCGACAAACCCCGCACGGGCAAAGACGGGTTCTCGCCGCTGACTTTGGCTGAATGGGTGGATGCGTTGGTGTCCGACGCGCCGCACTTGTTCGAAGCAAATGCTGGTGGCGGTGCCGCCGGCTCAGGCTCCCGTGGGGCCGGTAGCGGTGTGGTGAATCCGTTCCGCAAGGAAAGTTGGAACCTCACCGAGCAAGTGAAACTGCTGAAGAACGATCCGGGCTTGGCGGCCCGGCTGAAAGCTTCGGCCAACTGAAATTCAGCGACGGTCTTAGACCGCCGCTACAAAACGAAAGAACAACACTATGGCTAAGACTCTGATCTCGGACATTATCATTCCGAGTGTGTTTGAAAACTACGCGCTGGAGCGCACGGCGGCAAAGTCCGCCCTGATCCAGAGCGGCATCGTCGAATTGAATCCTCATTTCGACGCTTTGGCGGCTGGTGGCGGCAAGACGATTGACATGCCGTTCTGGCAGGACATTTCGCCCAACCGGCAAATCCTGTCGGACAGCGCCACGCTGGCGGTGAACAAAATCACGGCGAGCAAGGATGTCGCCATCCTCAATAACGATGCCCAGGCTTGGGGCGCGAACGATCTGGCTGGTGCCTTGGCGGGTTCCGATCCGCTCAACGCTCTGCTTGACCTCGTGGGCGCTTATTGGGCGCGCACGGATCAGGCGTATGTCATCTCGGTGCTGAAAGGGTTGTTCGGCACGGGTGGCACGCTGGCAGCGACGCACAAGCTGTCCATCGCGGCGGAAGCCACCGGCAGTTATGCGGCGGCGACCAAGCTGAACGGCGACACGTTTGTGGATGCGACCGTGAAACTCGGCGATTGCAGTGACAACCTGACGGCACTGGCGGTGCATTCCGCCGTCGAGGCCGCGCTGCGCAAGCTCGACCTGATTGATTATCTGCCCGACAGCGAGGGCAAGATGACGGTCAAGGTGTTCCAGGGCCGGCGCGTCATCATTGATGACAGCCTGCCGGTTCGCGCGGGCACCACGAGCGGCTATGTCTATACGTCGTTCCTGTTCGGTCCCGGTTGTTTCGGTCGCGGCAACGCGACGCTCAACGAGCCCGTCGAGGGCGGCTTCGGCACGAAGGCGGTGGAGTGGTCCCGCGCTGCGTTGGACAGCGACACGAACTTCATCAATCGGCGTCGTTACATCCTGCATCCGCGGGGTGTGAAGTTCACCAGCTCCAGCCTGGCGGGCCAAAGCCCGACCAACGCGGAGTTGGAAACGGTCGCCAACTGGACCCGGGTCTTCGAGGCGAAGAACATTCGCATGGTGGCGATTGACCACAACGTCTGATTCACGGCGTCGGCGCATGGTTCAACCCGTGCGCCGACGCTCTTCAAAATTATGAGCCAACTTTATTCCTTCATCCGGCGCAAACGGCGCGGGCAACCGGCACCGGCTGATTTCATGTGTCCGCATTGCGGGCGCCTGGCCGGTGCGATCGTGCCGGCGGAGACCGTTGAACCGCTGCCGGTCGTGCCGCCGGCTCCGCCGGTGGCTCCCGTGGTTGAACCGGTGAAAGTTTCCAAACCGAAAAAGTCTCGTGGTAACGCTCCTAAAAATTGACCGTCGCACCTGGCTCGCGCTGCAAGCGCAGAAGCATCGCCGCGCCCGGCAGCATCGTTTGCTGCCCGCGCCGGTGTTGCGTGCGGCGTATCCCAGCTTGTTGCGTTGGGATTGGGATTTGCCAAATCCGCACAAGTGGAATGTCTGGACCAGCCTCGACAACGGTGCGTCGTGGTTTCTCACCGAGGATTATTGGATGTATGGCGACGCCCGCCAGTTTGCGCCCGATGGTGGCGGTGAATTGTATTTCATCGTCGGCGTGAACACTGCCGGGGTTGAGATCACCGAGCGCAGTAATTGGATCCGCCCGGATGATGCCATTCCGCCCGTGCCGCAAAGCGTCATCGGTTTGCAGCTTTGGGCGCGCGTCGAATCGCTCGCGCCTCTGGCTGACGGCGATCCGGTCGCAACCTGGCCGGATGAATCGGGCCATGAAACGCATCTGGCGCAATCCGATCCTGTCGCCAAGCCGGTGTATCGGCTGAATCGTATCGGACAACCTTCAGTTTATTTTGACGGCGTTGATGATGTGCTGACGTCGGTCGCTTCGGTATTCAAACCGGATGAGCATACGATTTTCGTGGTCGCCCGACCGGACTCCGTTGCGGAAAACGATTTGCTCGGCACAGGTGGCACGAGCGACGGCGACACTTTGCTGATGCTTTACACCAATCGGCTGCGTGGTCATGCGTTTCGTGAGGGTGATCCCAATGTGATTGATGGCGACACCTGGTTACATGCCGGCGATCTGGCCTTGTTTGAACAATCGGTTAGTGCCGGTGGGATTGCTTTGACGGTGTCCGGCATTGGCGATGGCAGCATGGGCGTGGCCGGTAACGGCGCGAACACGCGCAAGTGGGTGACGCTGGGTTCGCGCGACACGGGCAGCAATTTCAATGGCCACATGCTGGCCGTGCTGGTGTATGACCGTGAATTGACTGGTTCGGAGGCGAACACGGTGCGCCAGTATCTGTTAGACACCTATGCCGTGCCGACGCCTTATCCGCCGCTGACGTTCCAGACGGATTTGGCCGGGTATTGGAAGCTCGACGAGGCGATGGATTCCACGCGCTATGATTCCTCGGCGGCGGGCTGGAACTTGGATGAATGGTCGTTTCAGGAAGCCACGGGCGGTGGGCATGTTCCCGTCGGTCAAAGTTCCGGCTTCATGAATTACGCCGCTGATTTCGGCGATGGTTCCGGCGGCAAGGGGCTGGCTTCGTTCTTGCCCAATTTTCTGCTGGATGGCGATTTCACTTTCTCCTGCTGGTTCAATTACAACTCGACCAGCGGCTTTGATGGTCAAGGCATGATCAGTGTCGGCGGCACGGCGCAAATCGGCATCCGCGCTTACGATGGCGCGCTGAACTTCGTGATTTATACCGACAACCAGGCCGGTTACTCGGGGGCGCAAACGCCGGATTACTCCATTTCCGAAAACACCTGGACGCACGCGGTCTTTGTGAAGGATGGCAATTCGTTGCGCATCTACATCAACGGTTACGAGCAGGCTTATGCGGATTTCACCGGCAACATCGTGCCGACGGCCGCGGGCTTCTTTAGCGCCAGCGATTTGATTTTGGGCATCAATCCGTGGGGTTATCCGCTTATCGGTTTGCTGGATGAAGTCGGCTGCTGGCAGCGGGCTTTGTCCGGCTGGGAAGTGGATCAACTTTACAACTACGGCAATGGCCTGCCGTTTGAAAACTTTTAACCAACGAAAGGAGCAACTATGAACGCAATCGCAATCAAACCGAAAACGATCGAACTGGCGCCGGCCCGCACGGCGCAGATCAATGCCATCACCTGGCGCACGAGCGATGATTCTTTCCAGCGCAAGCTGCAGGTCATCGTCAACAACGCCACGATGTTTCAGATCACCGGCGCGGACTATGACGCGCTCGGCCAGTGGACGGATGAAACCATCAAGGGACTCATCCTCGTGCGCTTCGGTCTCGAACTGCCTGACTCGAATCCTGCCTGACGTTATGCCGCTCGCACTCATCAAAGAAGATGGCACTGGCAAGGCCGATGCCAACGCTTACGCGAATGTCGCGGATGGCGACGCCTATCACGCCGGGCATTTGTATGCCTCGGCGTGGACGGCGGCCAGCGCGGACCAGAAGGCCGTGGCGCTCGTGATGGCGTCGCGCCTGATTGACGCTGAATACCAATTCGGCGGCACGCGCTCGGTGGCGACTCAGGCTTTGCAATGGCCGCGTGAGGACTGCCCTGATCCCGACGCGGGCGACATGGTCGCCGAGACGATGGTGCCGAAGGCCGTCGTCGAGGCCGCGTGCGAGCTGGCGCGTGAACTCATCATCGCCGACCGCACCGCCGCGCCGGCCGGTGAAGGGTTGAAGTATTACAACAATGCCGGCGTCCAGACCGGCTACGACAAAACTGACACACGGCCAATCATTCCCGCCGTCGCCCAGGCGTTGCTCGCAAAGTTTGGTTCACTGACCAAAGCGAAGAGCGGCACAGTGCGTTTAGTCCGAACCTAGCGGTCGGCCACCATCAACCAACCATGAACACGAACATGAATCCGACTGAATTTATCCAGGCAATTGACCATGCCGCCGGCATGAATGACCGGTGGTTGTTCCTCGCGGCGTTCTGCCTGCTGCTGATCGGGTGTGGTCTGGTGATCTACTGGCTCGTGCGGCAGTTGCAGGCGGTGATTGCGGACCATAAGGAACTGCGCAACGAACATCACGCCGCGTTGGCGCAAATCATCGAGAAACAAAATGAGACCGCACTGAAACTCGCCGTGTGCCTTGACCAGAACAGCGAGGCGCTGCGCGAATGCGCGTTTGAACTGCGGCGATTCCAGGAGCGAAAGAATTTATGAAAAAATATGCGGCGGTATATTTGGGCACCCGCTGGGGACAGGATTACCCGTGGGGCATCACCGTGGAAGTGGATGGCAAGTCGCCAATCCTGCTTTGTGTTGGCTGTGCTGAAGACCGGGCGAATGAACTGGTGGCCTTGCTCAACCGTAAACAGGAGAGCGCGAGCCGCACCGGGAAAATGGCGGCGGCGGCGGCCATGCTGACGATGGCGCTCATGCTGTCCGGCTGCACCATTGCGCCGCTCAAGGGCGGCAAGGCCAGCACCGTGAGTAAATCCACTCAGGGCATTGAGCAATCCGTCGTGCAAGGCGACAACCCGGCTCAAGCCTCCCGGCAGGATCAAGAGACGGTGCGAACGAAGTCTTACACCGTGCCGGCCGGTTCGCGCATGGTGGAGACGCGAGTGTCGGCGGACACGAGCGGAGCGCCAACGTCGAATGTCACGGCCCTGGTAATCAGCGCGCCGATGGCCGTTACCGAGCATGAGGAGACGCGAGCAAAGACAGAATTGGGAGCGGCTCAGAAGGACACGGCGCGCGAATTGAGCGCGAAGCTGGCGAGCCTCAAGGGCATCGTGTGGGTTGGCGTCGCCGTGTTCCTGTTCGGTCTGGCGACGATGTTCTATCCGCCGCTGAAACTCATCATCGGCAGTGTCACCACCAGCACGGCGATCACTGTTGGCGGTCTAGCGTTGATGGTGTTGCCGTCGCTGGTGGTCGGGAATGAACTTTTGATTTTGGGTGGCGTTGGCGCGGCGGTGGGTGTATGGTTCTTCGCACACCGGCATGGACAATTGCGGGGGCTGGTGGATGCGGCGAGCGTGGCTAAAGTTTCGGAATTGCCGGAAAAAACTCCTGACAATTCCTGACTGGAAAATCTCGTTTTGATTCGTTTTGGTTCCAACATTGAAAATAGCGGCGTGGAAATTCGCCTATGTTTATGCGGGTGGAAGCAAGCACACGAAAAATGGCATAGGATTCGATTCCCTTCACCCGCTCCATTGATAATCAACGACTTACGAGGCGGTGCAGTAAAATTGCAGTAAAGTTTACTGGCGCTTTGGGGATAGTTTTTACAACATAATCCCCGCTCAAAATACCGCCAAGGGAATTGAACTTGGACGACGTCCAGCTCAGTTCACCCAATCTCCGCCAGAATTTGCGCCGCCTTGCCGGTGAAAACAATTCCGCCATGTTGAGCCGGCGGCACACGATTCTGGGGCGTGGCTTTGACCGGTTCGGTAACCAGGTCAGCCTCGGTTTTCCGGTTGCGCCATTTTACAAAGTCCTGCCAAAAAACCACCCCGGAAAAAGCCGGAAACCCCGGCAACCGAAACCATGAGCGCGCCGTCGCATAAGAGACGCCGGCCACCGGGAGCTTCAGCCACCCAAGCCGTGCTGCTGCCAATGCGAAGTTCGGAAGTTTTGTCAAAGCCAGACACCCAAGCCGTGGGCAATGCGGTGAAGTGCAGACCATGCTTGTAGTCGGCATCGAGACGATAGTGATCCAGGTTCACATAGATGATGTCGGCAAGCGGCATCTTGTCCACGTCAGGCAAAGCGTTGCGTGGACCGTGAAAGACAAAGGGAATCAACGGGAGACATTTACCGAGACGAAGCGGGACACGAGTTTCCACCAGCGTCCATTCGGTCTTGGGCTGGCTGGACTTTTGGCCAGACCAGAAGTTGCTCATCCAAGAGGACTGACTTTTCGCCCGGTGGCCGTCCGCAAGGACCCAGACTTCGACGACATAACGAGTGCCATCGTCAGGCATGACTTCCAATTTCAACACGCGGACGGTCTCCGTGATTTTCACAGCGAACGGATCAGCATCGTCAGGTCGTTCGACAAATTCCCGAAGAGTGACCATCGTCACCACGTTGCGGCCATTGATGCGGGCCGTTTGCCAATTCAAAATATCTTCAGCGGCGTAGCGGACAACGTAAGCGCGGGATTCACCAGCATTGCCAGTGGTGCTACCACCTTGCCAATCAATCAGCGTGCCACTGCGACCCACGGATAGCACTTCACCGGTGACACCCTTGCAAAAAGTGAAAAGCGACGTGCCCATCAAATCCACGTCATCCGTGAAGACACGCAAGGCACCACCAACACCAGCATGACGGTCGGGCAGTTTGACTTCGGGATCACGGCGAAAGAGCAGACCAAGGAATCCATCACAAGTGCGAGCCGTGGCGTTGAAGAAACAAGCACGGGATTTGTAGCCGAGATATTCGTTGTCAGACTGTGAATCCAGACGAGGCAGATACTTGATGCCACCCACTTTCACGGCATCTTCACCCGCAATGACATCACGCGCACGCAACCACGTTGCGAGGTTCGCGTCGAAATCGGGATGTGTGGTGTTCGCTGGCACGAGCGAACTTTAGCACTGGTTTTTTGCTCAATTTGCACAAGTCAAAACACGCACAAGACTGATGCTGCCACACGTTGTCACACGCCGACACACGCTGACATAATTTTGCAACATTCCGACTTGACGGTTTTTGAAAATCAACACGTCGGCAACGTGCAACGCGCAAAAACAAAGTTGGTTCGCTTTGCTCAATAGGAAGTTTGTTCGCTGCGCTCAACAATGACGAATCGCGCGGCAATTTCACGGTCTCCATTCACGAATGCCAATTCCCGCGCGCGGACGCCGGCGCTCATGCTGGCGGCGGCGGCTAACGCCACCGCGACGCCAGCACCGGCCAGCCATCATGGGTTGTCGCTGGGGCTGGAGGAAGCTGGCTTCAAACCGCTGCTTTTTTCTGAAATCAACCCGCAAGCGGCCGAGACCTACATCGCCACCCACGAAGAACGCTGGGGCGCCCTGGATGACGTCACGCACCAGTTGAATCAGCAGCTCGGCAAAACCGCGCTGATGACCGGGGCACAATTTGCCTTGCTGCACATCGACGAATCACAGAAACAACCCAAGGCCAAATGCCCATTCACGCCGCAGCGTGAAATGATTTCCAAGCTGTGGGGTGCGGAACGTCCGGCCAAGCCGGTTCAAGGAACACTTTTCTGATATGTGCGGTCGCTACACCATCACAGGCGATTTAGTCGAGTTGGAGAAACTCGTCCGGTTCATTTGCAAAGTCGTGGATTTCAAGCCGCGCTATAATCTTGCGCCACGAGCCATCGCACCGGTTCTGATAGCCGACGCGGTGGACAAGTGGGTAAAAACGCACAACTTGATTCAGAATCCGTCACAGCCGGGCATGGTCGAGCTTTCGACCGAGCATTTGCAGTTTTACACTGAGCAAATTGATTGGCTGCGGCCAACGATTTATGACGGCGCAGCCGCCATCATCTTCCGTTATCAAGACCGCACCAGCGGCCAAGTGCAGGTCGTCATCATTAAACTGGATCGTCCCGACCATGCCGTTCCGTTGGCACGCGCGATTGCTTGGCGACGGATTCAGCTTTTCCCTTATGGGCAGTTTGTTCAGGGCACCGACGCCGACCTGATGGACTGTCCGCCGTTCAACCCCGGCCAGTGCGTTGACCATTACTTTCGGAAGCGTTGGCACACGGCTGCAAAAGCCCGGCTGTCAGCGCAGCAAGCCGCCATCGCAAAACTGCTGCAAGAAGCCGAGGACAAGCTGGCCGAACAAGCAGCACGCATCGCCGGGTTGGAAAGCCAAAGTATTTTCGCCGAGAGCGGCCGCACCGCCGCTGTTGCCGGACATCAGCGCGAATACGACCGCGCGGAGTCTCTAATGCGGCTGGTTCGTTGGCTTGGCGGCATCATCATCATCATCGTAATCATAATTATTTTCGGGGTGTATTGGTTATGGCCTCAACACTAAAACCCCCGATGGCGAGCATAGTCGTGTGGCCACAGGCCACACGACGCTCGCTAGGAAGGGTGAACCCTTCCTAGCAGGCCGTTGAAAAACGGGTGATTTTTCAGCGCCACGATTTTTCATGGGTGATTTTTTCAAAATTCAGTGTGCGAACCGTGGTAACGGCTGTCCCCACCGCAGCCGCCAGTCGGCGGTTGG
>JAJXXW010000071.1 GCA_021780905.1 bacterium | reverse complement strand
ACGTCATAACCTTACGATCAGAGCGCGGCTATTCGGCTACGATTTACGATGGGAGTGCGGTCAAACGTCCACAAATCCTACGATGCCAGTTCGGCAATTTTTACGATGGCAAAAAAGTTCGTAACAGATAGGTGCTTCCAGGCTTCCAGCCTTTGGCTGGATCAAAATAATTGAATACTTGCAGATAGCCTTGAAGTTGAGCTTCTCCAAGAACAAACGAATCAATCGGCTTTATTTCATAAACTTCTTTGTTTGCCGGGTTAATATCAACCAGATCGGGAAACAGGGCAGTAATTGCGTTTATGTTAATCCCGTATTTGTTGAGAGCTGTGGCAACTGATGAGCCAGAAATGCCAAAAGGCTCTAATTTATCAATAAAATCCTGTCCGATGAGTGTATGTATCTTGGTGCCAAGATTTGCGGCAAGCAAATCATTACCGCTCGGATCAGTTGCGTTGACCGGATTATCTGCCACATAAAGATACTTGTGCAGGCTTGTTGGATCGGCGGTCTTTCCATCAAACGAGTCGCGTGTCCAAAATCTTCCGGTGTTCGGATTCAGGTAACGGGCGCGCAAATAATAAAAGCCAAGATTCGGGTCGTATTGCTCGCCGGTGTAGCGGTAAAAATTCGCCGTCGTGCCGGTGCTTGTAACGAGGATGCCGAACGCATCGTAAGTGTAGGAATCGGAAATCGTCCCGTTGGTTGCTGTCAGGAATCGCGTGTTTCCATTTCCATCATAACCGTAAAAACTGGTCGTGCTGCTTTGCCGTTGGCTGATCAAATCCAGACCGTAGGCATAGGTCTTCGTCAGCGTCGTCCCCGTTTTTTCCTCCAACACCTGCGCGTAGCCCGATGGATTGCGGTTGTCCACCAAGAAAAAGTTCGTGGTCGTGCCAATGGTTTCCTTCACGCGGTTGCCGTCGCCGTCATAAACAATCAGGATGTTCGTGCCGCCGACGGTGGCATTGGTCAAATGGTTTTCAACATCGTAGAAAAAGATGTTGCTACCGTTGGTGCGCGTGCTGCCGTTGCTGTCATAAACATCCGTGGCAAGCTGGTCGTTGCTGTTGAAACTGTTGGTGACGCCGGCAACGCCTGTCACGGTGGACGTGCGGTTGGTGCGGTTGCCGACACCATCGTATTTGTAGCTGATACCGCCGCCGCTCGCCGCGACGATGGTTTCGTTCGTCAGGCGGTAGAGCGGATCGTAGCTCCACTGGTTTGTCCGGCTCACGCCATTTACCGTTTCCACCAGATTTGTTCGGTTGCCTGCGGCGGCAAGTTTGTAGGCAAAACTTGCCAGCGTGCCATTCGTGCTTTTGGAAACCAGATTCGTCAGCCGATTCAGCGAATCGTAAGTGTAGGTGTTGGTGACGTTATTGGGCAATTGCACGGTCTGCAAATTGCCAGCGGCGTCAAAGCCATATTGCGACAGGCTGGAAGCCTCTGCCACGTTCGTCACACCAACGAGCCGATTAAGTGCGTCGTAACCGTAATTCAAATTCACGCCGCCGGTGGTGGACGATTGGAGCGTCAACAAATTGCCGAATCCGTCATAGGTGTAGGTGAGCGTGCCTTCCGGCGAAGCCTTGGTCAGCAATCGGTCGAGGCTGTCGTAGGTGTAGCTGGTCGTGCCGCTGGCATCCACCATGTTCGTGCGCTGGCTGGTCGGCGAATAGGCATAGGTGATTTTGTAGCCGTTGACGGAAGCCTTGTTCGTCAACCGATTCAGGGCGTCATATTGGTTGGTGATGACCACGCCGTTGAAATTCGTCTGCCGGATCAAATTGCCTATCGCATCATAGCCGAACGTGGCAACCTGGCTCGCGGGCAAAGTCTGCTTGGTGCGTCGGCCAAGATTGTCATATTCAAAAAGATTGGTGTGATTGAGCGCGTCAATCTGCTGCAACATATTCCCGACTTCATCATAAATGGAGCGCGTCGTCATTGGCTGGCTCGCGCCAAAGGCATTGGTCACGGTGGTCAACCGGCCAAGGGCATCGAAGCCGAAGCGCGTGACAATGCCCGCCTGATTGGTCGAGGCAACCTTCCGGCCAAGCCCGTCGTAACCGTAGCTTTCGCTGGTATTGTCAGGATAAATGAGTTGCACCTGCCGGTTGAGGGCGTCATAAACGTAGCCGGTCGGGTGGTTGAGGGCGTCCATAGTATTTGTCTGGTTTCCGTTGGCATCGTAGGCGAAAGTGGTGCCCTGATTGAGCGCGTTGGTGACGGCCACGCGCCGCCCGGCCGCATCGTAGAAATAGCTGGTGGTCAATTGGGACGTAACCGGCGGTGACATTCCGCCCCCTGAAATTACCCATACTTGAATCGAACTGGTCAGCCGTCCGGCGTTGTCATATTGGCTGTCAGTAAAATTGCCGTCGGCATAAGTCGTCTGGATGAGCCTCGCCAAAGTATCGTAGTTGTAACTGGTCGTGCGCCCGCCGCGATCCGTGCTGCCGGTCTTCCGGTCGTTGGCGTCGTAAGTGAGGGTTTCGGAGAATCCATCGGGATAGGTCTTGTTTGTGAGATTGCCGTTGCCGTCATAATAAAAATAATTGGTGCGGTTCAACGCATCCACGGTCTGCGATTGTTTATTGATGCCATTGTAAGCGATGTAGTTGGTGTTATTCAGCGCATCAACTGCGGCAACCACACGATTGGCAGCGTCATAAGTCCACTGCAATAGGACGGGTTGCGTTCCGCCCGACGTGGTGCGCGTGGTGGTCTGCGTCAATTTGTTGCCGTTTTTGTCATAAGTGTATCCCGTCGAGTTTAATGTCACGGATTGCGCGTTCAGAGCGGCAGTATTGGTAAGGTTGCCAAACTGGTCATACGCATTGAGCGTGATGGCCTGTTCAGGCAAACCGAGCGCATTGGTGACGGCAAGCTGGTTGCCTTGCGCGTCATAACCATAAGCAGTGACGATTCCGAGCGCGTTCGTCACCGCAATCAAGTTGCCGTTCGCGTCGTAACCGTTTGTTGTGCCGAAACCGCGCGCGTCGGTCGTTGTGAGGGCTTGGCCGTAGCTGTTGTAGATTGCGCTGGCCGCGCTGCCTAATGCGTTCGTCGTGCTGGTGACATTGTCGTTGCTGTCATAGGCGTAAGTGGTGGTCTGGCCGAGCGCATTGACTTCGGAAATCTTCCGACCCTGCGAATCGTAGTTGTAAGAAGTCACGCCGCCGTTGGCATCCTGCACGCTGGATAATTCACCCGATGCAGTGAAGTTTTGAATCGTGGAGAAGCCCAGCCGGTCGGTAAAAATCTGCCGGCGGTTTGCCGTGTCATAAATGTAGCTGATGTAACGGCCAAAGGCGTCGTATTGCTGGGTGAGCCGTCCGCTCGAATCATAAATGTAGCTGGCAGAAACAACGCCGCGCGGGTCGGTGATGGCGGTGACATCATTTGGAAAACTTGCATTGGTGTAGGCATAAGCCGTGTTTGCATATACTGCCGGACTGCGTTGAGTAAGCCTCGCCACATTTGTCAAGTTGCCGTTGCCATCGTAGGCATACGTCACTGCGGGCGAGCCGGAGAGCGCCAGCGCAATCGGGTCGTAAATTGCGGTGATGCGGTTGCCGCCGTCGCGGGTGAACGTCACCTGCGCTCCGCTCGAATGGGTGATACCGCCCGCCGAATAGGTCAACGAATTGCCATTGCGGTCGGTCTTTGAGGCCACTGTCCCGTCACTGTTGAATCCGTATTTAGTCCCATCCGGCCCGGTAAAGGTGAACTGTGAAAAATCCGGTTCGTAATTCTGCCCGGTGGGAAATGGGGTGCTATCGAACCAAGCCGCCGTCAACGGCTGTGACCAGCCGGTCAACTGGTCATCCATCCCCACGGTATCGCCGTTGCCGTCTGACGGAGGCGCCACACTCAACTGCCCCTGTCCCAACGGCGCGCAGACCAGATGCACCGTGTAAGAATTGTAACCATCCGGCGGCTGGGGTGCGGTGACAGTGGCTGTCCCGGTCTGGTCAAAGACCAGTTGCGCGTCGAAATAATACTTTTCACTGTCGCTCAAGCTGATGGTTATCAAATGCTGGCTGCTCTCGTTGATGTAATAATTGATGCCGCTGCTTGATCCACTCCAGCCATCGGCCAGCGTGGTTGACTTGGAAATGTTGATCGCCTCATAGTCCAGCCGTCCGTTAAAACCAAAGCTGCCGCTCGTGCCATATTGCGAATTGTATTGGCGGTTGACGGAAATCGGCAGGCCAGCTACTGGAATTTGCAAATCACTCGATGCAAATGTCACCTGTCCCACATTCGTCGGCCAGTTGACGGTGATGTTGACCGGCGTGGACGCGAGGCTCTTGTTATTGGCGTCATCGCTGACCGCCACGGCGGTCAGCGCCAAATTGCCAGAGGTGACGCTTTTCCAATTCAAACTGAACGGCGCGCTGCCCACTGAACCGATGAGCGCGGAGTTTGCGTAAAACAAAACCTGCGTGACGTTGCCGCTCGTGCTGCTGGCCGTGGCCTGCAATAAAATGTTGGTCGGCACGGTGTAAGTTGAACCGTCTGCCGGAGCGGTGAGGGAAACGGAAAGCGTGGGATTGAAGGCAATCGTCACCTGACTGGAATTGGTATATTGGCCGTCACTGGCGGCAAGCTGCAGAACGTAAATGCCATTGGCGCTGAAACTCGCCGTGCTGTTCGTCTGATGCGAGTTGCCAAACGTCACCGTTCCCGGACCGCTGACCGTCGTCCAGTTCGTGAACTGCGTCCCGCTGCCGGTCAATCCGTCGTCTATGACAATACCTTGCAGGGTAGTGGGTGAACTGGAAATGATTTGCTGCGCGCCCGCGTTCACATACGGCGGGGAATTGATCGTGTAGGTCGCCGTGGCAACGCCACTGCTAATGTAACCGGATGCAAACGCATCAGCCTTCAAGGTGGTGATGCTCGAAAGATAAACACTGCTGCCGCTCAAGATGTAATTGTCCAGGATTGTGGGTGTGTTGCCGTTGGTCGTGTAATAAATCGCCGCGCCCGGCGTCGCGCAGGTGATGACGACATTGGTGGGGTTGCCGTAACTGCCGCCGCCCGGACTGAAAACCGGCGTGGCCACGGTCGGCGTGGCAATGGGCGCGATGCCAGCCGCGAAAAAGGCGGTGGCGTTCGTGGGCTTGGTCACATTGAACGTGGTCTGCCCGACCGTGCCAGTCGCCATGCGCGTCCACGCGCCAAGAGTGGTCGCCAGATTGGGCGAGAAGAAAATGATGTGCGAGTTGGTGGACTGCGTGCCGCTCAATGTGAAATGCACCGTGTTCGTTGTGGGAAACGTCGGCACGCTGATGGTGAGTTGCGCCAGCATGGAAAAGGGCAACGCCATTTGCGCCACAAAAAAGCAGCACAGGGCGCGGTAAAGCACGTTTGTTTTTTTCATTTTATTCCTTTGATTTGGCATACAGTCTTTGTTAGCAGTCTCATTTTTTAAGTCGAGATGATTATTGTAGCTTTTGTGGAGCGGTTTTTATAGCAATGTATCCCGTTGTCAATCATATTTCACCATGAGTTCAAAATTCTTGTCTGGCACGCTTCGGATGTGGCGAAAAAAACCCTCCAATTCAACATCCGCATGTCGGAAGAACAACGAACGGAATTGGAAGCCATGTGCCGCCGCCGCCGCCGACCGTTGAGTTTCCAAGTGGAACATCTGATTGCCTTGGCTAAACTGCTCATTGAATTTTGCGATGGCAACGATGATTTGGAAATCGCGCGTGAACGTCTGGCCGCTGCCAAAAAACTTTTGACAAAAAGGGGCGGGTGAGATTTTCATGTCATTGCGCCGGTTTTGAGGTGCGATAAAAGCCGTGGAGCAAAATCGAGCGCGTCAAATGGCTTGAAGATGTAATCCACCGCACCAAGTTCAACCGCCCGTTGCTGGTCATCCTCGTATGGGCGACCTGAAACGAAAACCACCGGGGTATCATGCCAGCAGGCAAGTTGTTTCAAGCGGCTGAAAATTTCAAAGCCGGTGGCTCCCGGCAAATCAATGTCCAAAGTAATCAGGTCAAAGTCCCCGGCTTGAGCCAACTGCATGGCTCCCTCGGCATTCCATGCCGTCTGCACGTCGCACCCGGCGCGCGACAACAAAAATACCATCATCATCGCTACCGATGTTTCGTCTTCGACGACAAGAATTCTTATTTTATCTGCCATAACTCATTTTCCAGATGGCGGTTTTTATCGGAAAGCGGATTGCGTTGCAATATAAATATAACCCGTGCGTTATGGTTATGCCTTGCGGAATTTGCTCCCAAAGTCTGGCGGGGCTGTGTAATTTCCAGCTATTGATCCGCTGACCACAGCAGAGGTCGCGCGGGTGCTTGGTGTTTCGCAATCACGAGTCCGCCAGTTTATTCTGGCCAAGCGGCTCAAAGCAAAAAAGTTTGGCCGGGACTTGGTGGTTGAACGAAAAGAAGCCGAGCGTTTCAAGCGCGAAGGTAGGCTACCAGAAGGACGGCCTGCCAATGCGGAACGAAAACCATCACGCAAGGGTTAGAGATTATTCGCAAAAAAGTTTTACAGATTCGGAGATGTTTGTTTTGCGGGAGCGTTTTCAGCGTGTTCGCCGCCGTCTTTTCTTTCTTCTGAAAAAGTCACTTTCTGCGCCATTGCAGTGGAATGGCTGTCACGCAGATGCCCATAAACTTTCATCGCCAACGCGCCCCCGTCTTTGTGTCCAAGCCAGCGGCTTACCGTCGGAATGTCCACGCCTGATTCAATGCAGCGGGTGGCAAACAAATGCCGCAAATCGTGGTGCGTGATACGGACAATGCTCAACTTCTTGCAGGCCGTGTCAATAGCACCCTGACATTCGTGAACGAGCATGACCGGCTTGCTTAAAAATTCCACTTCTCCGCGCTCTGTTTGCAACCGTTGCAATAACCGGCGCATATCGGGAATCATGGGGACACGGCGAATTTCCCAATTTTTCGTTCCGGTGGCAGGGTCGCCTAAAACTGTAATTTCACCTTTTTCAAAATCACAGTCACGACCGTTAACGCGCGCCGCTTCACCTTTGCGGCAACCACTGTATGCTAAAAACTCCACAAGATCGGCACACCGTTCCGCCCAACCGCCGTCGCCGTTCCTGATCGCATTTATCAATTCTACGAATTGCTTTTGACTCGGAAGCTGCAAAAGTTTCTGCCGGATTTTTTTCCGTTTGATGTGAACGGCGGGATTGTCGTAACGCGCGCCCGCTTCAACCGCGATGTCCAAAACCAACTTAAATGTTCCGATGGTATTATTGAAAGCCGATGGACTTGCGGTTTTTCCGAAGCGCGCAGCCCACGCCAAGCCGTCACCTTTGGAGATTCGGGCAACGTCCATTTGATTGAGGTCAGGCCACGATTTCAGCAAGGCCGTTATCCGTTCCTGCCGGTAGGCTTTGCTTCGATCCTTGAGTGACTGGTCGCCGCTTAACCGCTCGCGGTAAGTTTGCAGGGCGTCGGCAAACGTCATTTTCCCCCGCGCTACCGCCGTTTGCGCCGCTGCGCGTTGCCGCTCCTCTTTGTGAAAATCACCGAGCCGCAATTTGGCGACGCTGATGCGGTCGGTCTTGAGCGATTTCCAAATGAGCTTGCCGCGCACGCGAATTCGCGCATAATAGTTTCCTGATTGAACGTGACGAACGAGGTTCGCCACGGGCGTTTTTTGCCAGCGTTGCTCCGTATCATTTGATGAATTGGTCTTCATGCAAATAGTATATAACATCAGTATAGAAACCGCAAGTGGAGAAATGAAAAAACCGGCATTTCACCTAGTAAAATCAACATAATGGAAGGGTGGCTGAGTGGTTAAAGGCATCTGACTCGAAATCAGAAGTAGTCGCAAGGCTACCGTGGGTTCGAATCCCACCCCTTCCGCCAATAATTACAAGGGTTTTATGAGTTTCCAAAAAATAGAAAAACTCGAAAAACTCGGTTTTCTTCTGACAAGATTCTGACAAATCGAATTTGGGTATAAAAAAGCCCCATTTGAGGGGCTTTCTTGAATTGAATTCGATTTTGGGGTGATTCGTCATGGCGTCGGCTTCAGCGTCCAAAATTTGTCGTTCCATTCCTTTGTCACCTCACGGACGTAATGTTTTTTGGCAATTCCAACGCTGTTGCCCATGACGTAAACAACTTCGGGGACTTACGTTGCGGCTGGGCCATTCTCGTCCGAAGCCGAAGCGACGAGTTGCGACGCATATCTTCGCACTCGGTTTGCTCGTTTTCTCATTTCGCTACGAAAGATCACGCAAGACTTGCCGCGTGGAACGTATTCATGGCTTCCGCAGCAGAAATGGAGTCGCAAGTGGACTGACGCTCTCCTCTACAAGAAATACAAACTCACGAAAGATGAAATTGACTTCATTGAGTCAATGATTCGCCCAATGGGTGAGGACGAAAGCAACGATGAGTAAGACCATCGAAGAAATCCTTGCGCCCAAGCCGGAGGCGCGTCCGCGCATCTACGCCTACTCGATTGCCGACGCGGCGCACGCGGGCTTGCTCAAAATCGGCCAGACCACGCGCAACGTAAAACAGCGCATCGCCGAACAAACCAAAACCGCCGCCATCCAAGTCACCATCGAATTGGATGAACCCGCCGAACGCGACGACGCCTCGACCTTCACCGATCACGACGTGCGCGCCGCGCTCGTCCGTAAGAAATTCCAAAACACGGAACTGGAATGGATGCGCTGCACGGTCAAGGATTTGAAAGCCGTGTTGACGGAATTGCGCACGCGCCAAAAATTCGCCGGCACGCGCACGGAGCGGTTTGGTATGCGGCAAGAGCAGGCCGACGCGGTGGCGAAGACGTTCGACTATTTCAATTCCATCTGGGCGGACAAGAAGAACAAGGCCACGCCGCGCTTTCTCTGGAACGCCAAGATGCGTTTCGGCAAAACCTTCACGGCCTATCAGCTCGCCAAAAAACTCGCGGCCAAGCGCGTGCTGGTGATGACCTTCAAACCCGCCGTGGCGGATGCGTGGCAGACGGACCTTGAAGCGCACGTGGATTTCGCGGGCTGGGAATTTCTCACGCGCGACACGGACGGCGACCCAACGCGCATCGCCGCCAGCACGCCGCTGGTTTATTTCGGTTCGTTGCAGGATTTGCTGGGCCGCGACAAGGCGGGCAACATCAAGCCCAAGAACCAGTGGATTCACAAGGTGAAGTGGGATTTGGTGGTGTTTGATGAATATCATTTCGGCGCGTGGCGTGAGTCCACCAAGGAACTGGTCGAGGGCGAGGAAGAACGCATCGCCCGCGAGGAAGCGGAACTCGAAGCGGCGGGCAGCATTTCCGACCGGCTCAAGGCCAAGATCGCGGACAAGCAAGAGCCGCTGGAATCGGATTTCCTGCCCATCATCACCAAGGCTTACCTGCATCTCTCCGGCACGCCGTTCAAAGCGCTGGCCTCCGGTGAATTTATTAAAGAGGCGATTTTCAATTGGACTTACACCGATGAGCAGCGGGCGAAGGAAACCTTTGCGCGGGAGCATCCCGGCGAGCGGAATCCTTACGGCGCATTGCCCCGGCTGCATTTGCTGACGTATCAGATGCCGCCCGAGCTGATCGCCGTCGCGAGCGCGGGAGAGTTTGATGAGTTTGACCTGAACGGCTTTTTTGAAGCAACGGGCGAAGGGAAGAAAGCGCGCTTCAAGCACCAGAGCGATGTGCAGAAATGGCTGGAGATCATCCGGGGCGGTTACACGCCCAAGACAGTGGAACAACTCAAGACCGGGTCGCGCGCGCCGTTTCCGTATTACGACGCCACCCTGCTGCCGTATCTTCAACACGCTTTCTGGTTTCTGCCCAACGTCGCCGCCTGTCACGCGATGGCGAACCTGCTCGGCGAGAAACAAAATGTTTTCTGGCATGAATACGAGGCCATCGTCGCCGCCGGCGCGGGCGCGGGCATCGGCTTGGACGCTTTGCCGCCCGTGCGGGAAAAAATCGGCAGCGGCTTCGACACCAAGACCATCACGCTGTCGTGCGGCAAACTCACGACCGGCGTGACCGTGCCGCAATGGTCGTCCATCCTGATGCTGCGCAATCTGAAATCGCCGGAGACATATTTTCAATCGGCGTTTCGCGTGCAATCGCCGTGGTCCATCAAGAACCCCAACGGCGATGATCCGAACGCGGAGGAGATTTTGAAGCCGGCGTGCTTCGTATTCGACTTCGCACCGACGCGGGCATTGCGGCAGCTTTCGGAATACGGCATCGGCCTTTCGCCCGGCGAGGCGAACCCGGAGAACGCCGTCAAAGACCTCGTGTCATTCCTACCCGTGCTGGCCTACGACGGCGCGAACATGACGCAGATTGACGCGGGCGGCATCCTCGACATCGCGATGGCCGGCACCTCGGCCACGTTGCTCGCGCGCAAATGGGAAAGCGCGCTGCTCGTGAACGTGGACAACGACACCTTGCGCCGCATCCTCGACAATCCCGAGGCGATGGCCGCCGTGGAACGCATTGAAGGCTGGCGCGCCCTCGGCGACAACATCATCGAAACGATCATCAACAAGAGCGATGTAGTGAAGGGTCTGAAAAACAAGGCCAAGGAAAAAGACCTGACGAAGAAAGAGCAACGGCAGCTTACCGAGGAAGAAAAAGAATACAAATCCAAGCGGAAACTGATTCAGGAAAAGCTCATCAAATTCGCCACGCGCATCCCGGCCTTCATGTATCTGACGGATTTCCGGGAGAACACGCTTCAAGATGTCATCACGAAGGTCGAACCGGATTTGTTCGAGACGGTGACGGGCTTGACGGTGAAAGATTTTCACCTGCTCGTGCGGCTAAAAGTATTCAACACGGAGCAAATGAATCAGGCGGTGTTTGCGTTCCGCCGTTACGAAGATGCCTCGCTGGCCTATACTGGCATTGAGAGCCACGAGGGGCTGACGCACTACGGGCTTTACGATACGGTGGTGGCGCGAGAGTAAGGTTGGCGGGATGCCGCCCGCTTTGATTTTCAGGAGGCCAGTTCGTCCAGAAAGATTTCCTGAAAGGTTTCGTAAACGGTGCTCCGCGGCCCGGCGTAAAGACATTTGATCACCCGCTGACCGCGTTCAAAGTCTTCCCGGAACAGCACGCGGTCGCCCTTCACGCGCAGGCGGGCGTAGCCGGTTAATTCATCTTCCAGTTGCCGGATGCGGGGCGGGTTTTCGCGCCCGTTCCATTGGGCGAGATTTTTGATTTCCTGCCACAGTGCCCGGCGCGGCTCCGGTGCCTTGCGGTTGACATAAGCCTGAACTTGCGCCGACCAGACGACTTTAGATTTCATCCGGCACCTCGGTATATTTCACTTTGCCCGTCCGATCCTGTTTCACTAGCGCCATCAGTTCGGAATTCTTTTGCAGTTCCATCGTCTCCAGCAGCGCGGCCATCTTGTCCCGCGACACCATGAACACCACCGTCCGGCCGTTCCGCGAGACCGGCACAATGCCGTCAGCCTCTGTCCGCTTGATCAACCGGGAAACGCCCGCCTGGAGCGCGCTGACTGAAGCTATAGTTTTCATGTGAAATATGTATATCTTTTTTTGGGTGGCGTCAAGTTTATCCCCGCGCTGTCAGACCGGTGGAAAAATCTCCGTGCATCGCTTCTCTCCGAAAATTAAGGCCGACTTCGTTCCGCGACCCCGCTCCGATTTTCAACCGGACTGACAGCGCCCCCATGATTTGACGGAGACTGCGGAAAGTTGACTCTCCCGCGCAAATTGCTAGGGCGCGTCCGAGCCAATTTTCCGCAGACTCCGGGCAGGGGTGGAATTGAAAAATTTAGTTAGGTTGTTTGTCTTCGCTTTTTTTGGCTGCCGTCATTCCCCACCGTCTGCTGCTCACTCGTCCGACACCAAGCCGAGATTTAGGAGCGAGATCTAAAATCGCGCCAGCAGCTTCCCTTTTGCCCTTTCAGCCACTGTCACGCTTTTAGCTTTCGCTGGTTCTTAAAT
This sequence comes from bacterium, assembly GCA_021780905.1. Taxonomy (GTDB): domain Bacteria; phylum Verrucomicrobiota; class Verrucomicrobiia; order Limisphaerales; family UBA11358; genus UBA11358. Next base: position 14,927 of record JAJXXW010000071.1, on the reverse strand, counting down.
GCGCTTTCGCGCATGTCGGATACCGTCTTCCCATTTTTCAAGATTTGGTCTTCAATCTCTTGGGCGTATTTCAACGCATCTTCTTTGAAGTTGAAGTTTTTCCGAATTTTTAACCCCCATTGTTTTGACCGTCCGTCCACCAAGAAATAACCGTTATGCTTCTAAACTTTGTCGCTGTGCTCCCGTTCAACTGAAAAGTCTGAAAGTTTCCAAGCCGTGGCTTTTCTATGCTGGGTGATTTGAGTATTGATTTGATAATCTTCCCCATTCAGTTGCTCCCGCCCCTGAATGGGCTGACAAAAACTTTGTCTCCGGGCGGCTTCATGGTAATTTTCCGCGGTGGACACGGTTTCTAAACTCACCAACGACCTCGTCGCGTCCTACGCGCAGTTCGGCGGCATCAACCATCTCGACGGCAAAAACCTGCCGTCGAAACGCGCCATCACGGCCATCACGCAGGATCTGCTGCGGCTGCTGTTCCCCGGCTTCTTTGATGAAAAGCTGATCCATTCGTCCGAAATCAAGGTGAAGACGGCGGCGTTGCTGGATTCAGTTTTCGGAGAACTGGAAGATGAAATCCGCAAGAGCCTGGAATATCAGCCCCCGGACGGCTTGAAAAAAAAAGATATTCCCGCCGAGGCGCACCGGCTGACGACGGAATTTCTCGCCGGCCTGCCGTGCATCCGTGAAGTGTTGCAGACGGACGTGGAAGCGGCGTTCAACGGCGACCCGGCGGCGGCCAGCAAGGAGGAAATCATTGTCTCCTATCCGTTCATCGAGGCGATTTCCGTGCAGCGGCTGGCGCATGAGCTTTACCGGAAAAATATCGCGCTCATCCCGCGCATCATGAGCGAGTGGGCGCACGCACGCACGGGCATGGACCTGCATCCGGGCGCGAAGATTGGCCATCACTTTTTCGTGGATCATTGCACCGGCACGGTCGTCGGCGAGACGGCGACCATCGGCAACCACGTGAAGATGTATCACGGCGTGACGCTCGGCGCGAAGTCCACCGCCGCCGGCCAGTTGCTGCGCGGCAAGAAGCGGCATCCGACCATCGAGGATCGCGTGACGATTTATCCGGGCGCGACGATTCTCGGCGGCGAGACCATCATCGGCGCGGGCAGCACCATCGGCGGCAACGTGTTCATCATGGACAGCGTCCAGCCGAATTCACTGGTGATTTACGACGGCCTCGACATGCGCGTCTTGAGCAAGGCCGACAAGAGCGCTGCGGTTGATTTTCAAATCTGAAATCAGTCGAGGTGAAAAACTTCCGTGAGCGGCTTGGCCACCGGTGAATGGTCCGGGCGCGTTTCCATCAGCGGGACCATGCAATCCCACCACTTGCGGACGATGGGTGAATGCGGCAATTCCGCCGCTGTGTTGCCGGCGCTTAATTTTTGCACCGCGAAGAGCGTGAGCGTTTCCTCGTCGAGAAAAATCGAGTAGTCGGAAACGCCCGCCGCCCGCAATTCCGCCGTCAGTTCCGGCCAGATTTCGTCGTGGCGTTTTTTGTATTCCGCCACGACGCCCGGCTTCAACTGCATCTTGAAGGCAAGGCGTGGCATATTAGGACTGCCCAAGAATCATCTTAAGGATGTCATGAAAGGATTTGCCCGTATTCATTGCAGTTCCAAGGCCAATGACACAGGTTGAGAGCACGAGAGTGGCGATACCACCCGCAATGAGCAGATGCGCCTTCTTGCTGGAACCTTTCCATTCGTGGAAAATCCAGCCCCACATCGTGCTGAAGATGATGATGCTCGCCATGTGCAGCGTCCAAGAGGCAAAGTCATATTTGCCCATCTGCGTCGCGCCCATCGTGTAGAAAAAAAACTGGAGATACCAGCAGGTGCCAGCCAGCGCGGAAAAAAAGTAGTTGGCCAGCACGGGGATTTTCAAGTCCACCGCGCCGCTGCGCACCGCCGCCATTTCCGCCGGACCGTGTTCGCCGCCGCCGCTGCCACCGTGATGGGCATGCTCCTCCTTGACGTGCGCGGCGAGATACTGGTAGCCGGTGCGGTTCTTGAGATTCAACAGCACGCACCAGATGAAATTAGTGGTGAAGCCGCCGAGCAGCAGCACGACGAGCGGGGGCAGCCCCTGCCAGAGTCCAAAGCGCTTTTGAAGCACAATAATGTCGCCGCCGGCTGCCGCAATTTTTACGGCGATTTCTTTTTGCGAAAAGTCACCGAGGTTTTTGACCGTTGCTGCCGTGTCTTTGTCCTGAATGGCAGTGAAGCCGGAAGCGTAGGCCGACAGGCGTTGTGCCAGCGGTTCACTGGAGGCGGCACAGGCGGCGACGATCCCGGCAACGGCGGTGCTGTTCGTCTCAATTATTTCAAGAACGCCGGCAAAACTGGGTTGCTTTTCCTGGCCCAATCCCAGCACGGAAAGATTCAGGCTCCGCACTAGTTTGTCACCAGTTTCCACTGTCACGATTCCTTGATCGGCAATCTTGATGCCCTTTTCCGCAGCGCCGTGGAGGTAGCCCGCCTTCAATGAATCTGTGCGGATGTCGCCCCCCGCTTGCAGCGCAAACGCAAAGCACGCGCTCATGATACCGGAGAAGGTGGCCACGAGAATGCCTTTCTTGAAGTTAAACTCCTTGATGACCTTCTTTTTTTGATCTTCCGGCATTTCTCTTTCCTTCGTCAGGCCGGCCAAAGCGGCAATACCGATACCAAGCAAACACACCAACACCCCGGACAGAATCACCTGTCCGGAAGTTGTATGCAGGATGGAAACAAATTCGCCTTTGAAAATTGGTGGCACCAGCGTGCCGAACGCCGCGCAATAGCCCAGAGCCACGCCCATGCCCAGCGACATGCCGAGATAGCGCATCGTCAGTCCGAAGGTGAGGCCACCGAAACCCCACATCGCGCCAAAGAAATATGTCCACCAGAGTGTGCTGGCGGATTGCTGTTTGAGGACTCCTATAAGGTCACTCGTCATGAAATAGGCGAACGCCGACGGACAGATGATCCACGAGAAAAATCCACCGACGAGCCAGTAAGTTTCCCACGACCATTTTTTCACGCCCTTGTAAGGCACATAAAAACTGCCCGACGCTAAACCGCCGAGCCAGTGGAAGAAAACACCAAGGAATGGATTCATAATTTATTTCGTATTTTGGATCAATTACGTTTACTCAAAACCGTTTTCTCGTAACTCTTCACTTCCGTCAGCCAGTGTTCGCCGGCGGGCACGCCCTGTTGCTCGCAGTAATAATCCCAGACCGCGCCGAAGGGCAGCGTCCTCGCTTCTTCCTGCAACGCGAGGCGCGTGGTGAAATCGCCGCTCGCTTCCGCCGTGCGGATGAGCGGCGTTTCCAGCAGCGCGATGAGCAGCGCGCGGATCATGTTGCGCGTGCCGATGGTCCACGCGGCGATTCGGTTGATGCTCGCGTCGAAATAATCCAGACCGATGTGAACGCGGTTTTCAAAACCGTTCACCGCGATTTCACGCGCGATGGCCAGTAAATCGTCATTCAAAATCACCACATGGTCGCTGTCCCAGCGGACGCCGCGGCTGACGTGCAGCAGAATTTCCGGCATGAATTGCAGCACGCTCGAAATTTTGTCCGCGATGCCTTCGGTCGGATGGTAATGTCCGGCGTCCAGCGTCAGCAGCTTTTTCCGGCTGACCGCGTAGCCCAGATAAAATTCATGCGAGCCGACGACAAAACTCTCGCTGCCGATGCCGAACAATTTTGGTTCCACCGCGTCGAGGTTCAGCTTCGGCGAAATTGCCTTCTTAAAAATCGCATCAAGCGATTCCGCCAACCGGGCGCGCGGGCCAACGCGGTCGGCAGGCGTATCTTTCAGGCCGTCGGGAATCCACACGTTCGTCACGCAGGTTTTGCCGAGCGCCTTGCCCATCGCCGCGCCGATTTCACGGCTGCGAAGGCAATGCTCGATCCAGAATTTGCGGATGTCTTTATCCGCGTGCGAAAGAGTGAATCCGTCGGCCGATTTCGGATGCGAGAAGCAGGTCGGATTGAAGTCGAGGCCGAGGCCGTTTTTCTTTGCCCAGGAAATCCAGTTGGCAAAATGCTTCGGCTCGATGGCGTCGCGATCCACTTTTTTGCCGCCGAACTCACCGTAGAATGCGTGCAGGTTCAGCCGGTGCATGCCGGGAATCAGCGAATAGGTTTTTTCGAGATCGGCGCGGAGTTCGTCCGGCGTGCGAGCCTTGCCGGGATAATTGCCCGTGGCCATGATGCCGCCGGTGAGCACGCCGCCGAAATTTTCGAAGCCGCCCACGTCGTCGCCCTGCCAGCAGTGCAGTGAAATGGGGATTTGCGAAAGGGTTTTGAGCGCGTGTTCCACATTCACGCCCAGCCCGGCGTAACGTTCCCGGGCCAGCGAAAAAGATTTTTCAATGTTCATGACGAATGAAAACTAATAAGGAAATTTACCTGTAGAAGCTATCACGCAAATGCGTGACGGCAATCTTAAAGTCCAGCCCGGCGCTCCGCCCATGGGGACGCGGTCGGATAAAACGCCCGGGCGGCCAGATTTCATTGCAATGTAGGCTTTTCATTTGCAGGGATTGCTTGTATTATCGGCAAGATAGCAGCGAATTAAATCTAAAAACATGGCCAAACTTTTTCTTGGACTCGATTCCAGCACGCAAAGCTTGAGCGCCGTCGTGATTGACCTCGACGCGCAAAAAGTCATCTACGAGAAATCGCTCAACTTCGACCAGTCGCTGCCCCAATTCAAAACGAAGCACGGCTTGCTGCCCGATCGCGACCCGCTGGTGAAGCACAGTTCGCCCCTGCTCTGGGCCGCCGCGCTGGACCTGCTGTTTGCCCAGATGAAAAAGGACAAGGTCACGCTCGGAAAAATTCTCGCCATCAGCGGCAGCGGCCAGCAACACGGCTCCGTTTACCTCACCGAAAAAACCACGGCGACCCTGGCGGCGCTGGATCCGAAAAAGTCCCTGGTCGAAAATCTCGACGGCGTGTTCGCGCGCAAGACCTCGCCCATCTGGATGGATTCCTCGACGGCGAAGGAATGTGCCGAAATCCGCAAGAAGCTCGGCGGCATCAAATTCACCGCGTCGCGCACCGGGTCGGACACCTTTGAGCGCTTCACCGGTCCGCAGATCCGCAAGTTTTACAAGACGGAACCTAAAGCCTACGAAAAGACCGCGCACATCGCGCTGGTCAGCTCGTTCATGGCGTCGCTGCTTGCCGGCAAAATCGCGCCGATTGATTTCGGCGACGGCGCGGGGATGAACCTCATGGACATCCGCCGGAAAAACTGGAACCACGACGCGCTCAAGGCCACCGCGCCCAGCCTTGTGAAAAAACTGCCGCTCCTCGCGGATTCCGGCAAGGTCGTCGGGCCGGTCAGTTCCTATTTTGTCAGCAAATACGGCGTCAACCCCGAAGCGCTCGCCACCGTGTGGACCGGCGACAATCCCGCGAGCGTCATCGGCCTGGGCCTCACCAAGCCCGGCCAGGTCGCCATCAGCCTCGGCACCAGCGACACATTTTTCGGCACGATGGAAGTCTGTCATACCGACGAGAACGGCGAAGGCCACGTCTTTGGTTCACCCACCGGCGGCTACATGACGCTGATCTGTTTCAAAAACGGTTCGCTCGCGCGCGAAAAAATCCGCGGACAATACGGCCTCAAGGATTGGAATGCGTTCGGCAAATTGCTCGCGCAAACGCCGCCCGGCAACAACGGCGGCGTGCTGCTGCCGTGGTTCGAACCGGAAATCGTCCCACGCTCCAACAAACCCGGCGCGCACAGGTTTGATCTCGACGAGAAGGATGCCGCCGCCAACTGCCGCGCCGTTTTCGAGGCGCAGGCGCTCTCCATGCGGCTCCATTCGCAGTGGATGGCGGTCGCGCCGGAAAAAATTCTCGTCACCGGCGGCGCGTCCAACAATCCCCAGCTGTTGCAGGTGATCGCGGACGTGATGCACTGCCGCGTGCAGCGCATTGAAGTTTCCAAAAGCGCTGCGCTCGGAGCGGCGTTGCAGGCGGCGCATGGCTGCCTGACGGCGGCGGGCAAGGCGCCGAAGTGGGATAAACTCGTGGCCGGTTTCACCAAGCCGGTGGCGGGCAGCGAAATCCAGCCGGACAAAAAGGCGGCGAAGATTTACGACAAACTGCTGGAAAAATACGCCGCCTGCGAAAGCGACGCGCTGGATGGGGTTTAGCCCGGATATTTCATAATGGGATTGAACAAAGAAGCGGTGAGCGGGTCAGAAGGCATGAAAACACAGAGCCCAATGAAAACGCCCCTGACCGCTGCTGCGCCGACAGACTGTCGAGAACTGCCCTGGCTCTTGCCAGACCTCGGTTCCCGAAAAGTCGCGGCTGATTTTTCCGGGGAAACCCTTTCCAGCGCTGGCAGACGCCGGCTTGGGCGTCACGGCGGCGCGGGCGCAATGTTTTGGCGACCAGCGCTAGCCGGAACGGAACTGGCGCGGGCGACGGCGGACAGTGTCCGGTTCAAGTTGTTGAAAGTGGCGGGCAAGTGCGCGTGAGGGTTCACCGGGTCGCTGTGCGCGGTTGTCACCAATGCGTCCGACATGACTGCATTCGTCATTCGGAATTCAAAGTTCGCAATTTCAATACTGCGGCTCCTTGACCGTCTCGACGATTTTTTTGACGATTTGATCGGTGGTCACGCTTTCGCTGGCGGCGGTGAAGTTCGGGAATATGCGGTGGCGCAACACCGGCAGCGCGTATTCGCGCACGTCGGCGCAGGCAACGCTGAAGCGGCCTTGCAATAAAACGTGCGCCTTCGCCGCGAGTAAAAGATATTGTCCGGCGCGCGTGCCGGCGCCCCAGCGCACCCAGCGGTTCACAAAATCGGGCGAGCCTTCGGCGTCTGGACGCGTGGCGCGGATGAGGTTCATCGCGTAAAGGGCGACGTGCTGGCTCACCGGAACCTGGCGGACGAGGTGTTGGCACCGGATCACGCCGGCGGCGTTGAGCGCGCCGGCGACGGCGGCCTGCAAATCGCGCGTGGTGTCGAGAATGACCTGCTGTTCCTCCGCCGCGCTCGGATAGCCGAGGTGGATGCAAAACATGAAACGGTCGAGCTGCGCCTCGGGCAGCGGATAGGTGCCTTCCTGCTCGATGGGATTTTGCGTGGCGAGCACCATGAACGGATTGGGCAGATCGTAGGTCTTGCCGGAGATGGTCACGCGCTGTTCCTGCATCGCTTCAAGCAGCGCGGCCTGCGTCTTGGGCGGCGTGCGGTTGATTTCGTCGGCGAGCAGGAGGTTCGCAAAAATCGGCCCGCGATGAAAACGGAACACGCGTTTGCCGGTGGCGGCGTCCTCTTCGAGAATGTCCGTGCCGGTGATGTCGGACGGCATGAGGTCCGGCGTGAACTGGATGCGGCGCGATTCGAGATCCACGGCTTCGCCGAGCGTTTTGACCATCAGCGTCTTCGCCAGGCCTGGCACGCCGATGAGCAGGCAGTGGCCGCGCGCAAACAGCGCCACGAGCATCTGGTTCAGCACCTCGCGCTGGCCGACGATGACCTTGCCGATTTCGGCGAGGATTTTGTCATGCGCATTTTTCAGGCTGGCGATGTCGGGGGAAACTTCTTCTTTCGGCGCCGCCGCAGGCGCGGTTGCCACGACTTCATCCTGTGCGGAAAAAACAAATTCCACGTCACCCAGCGCGAACACGGTGCCGTCCGCCAAATCAAATGAATTCACCTTTTGCCCGTCCACCAAAATGCCGTTGCGGCTGCCGGCGTCGGTGATTTGACAACCGTGGCCGTTGCGCGCGATGACCGCGTGATGCGCCGACATGGAATCGCATGGCACGCACAGGTCGTTGTCCTCCGCGCGGCCGATGCGGGCGCGGTCCGTCAGCGAAAAGCGGTGCGACTGTTCCTGGAATCGGTAAGTGAGGGTGGGCATAATTTGCAGTTAGAATGATGAATGAAGAATGATGAAGCGAGCCAGTTTTGGTGGGGTTCCCTTCATAATTCATCCTGCTGCCTTCAGCATTCCTTTAGTGCGTCATGGCATACATCACGATGTTGATGCCGAGCTTCAGCGCGGAATCCGGCGCGTAGGCCTTGGCGAGCGGATGATCCATGCCCTGCCAGCCAGCCTCCAGATCAAACGGGCTGTAAATCACCTTCACGTCGCCGTGCAGCGAAACGCCCTCGAGCCGCGGCGCGGTCAGGTCAGGCTTTTGCGCGCGGGCGGCGGCGGTGTAATCAGCCTCGCTGATTTTGAAAACGGAACTGAACAGCGGACTCGACAGCGGCAGCGGCGTCAGTTCGTTTTCCGGCAAGATTTTTTTTAACTCGCGTCGCACCGCCGCGTCAAACGTGTGCAGGCCGAGGCTGTTGTTGATGAGCAGCGTGCCGCCGGCACCTAGAAAATGTTTCAGCGCCTCCACCGCCGCCGCATCCCAGTGAAAATCATCCAGGCCGGTGAGATACAAAAAAGTGAACGGCGACAAGTCGTCGCGGCCCGGCTGCACCGGCACGCGTTTGAGGCTCACGCGCAGCGAGGTGTTTTGCCGCAACTGCTCCAGCAGCCGTGTCGCGCCGCCGGCTTCCGTGTTCCAATCGCCGTCATGCTTGATTTGGGCGAAGACGAATTCATCGGTCGGATGCTTTTCGTCGAGCGCGCCGTAAAGTTCCGGTTTGGCCTCCGCGCGGCCGAGCCGCGCATAGCCGACGGCGTAGGCGATGAGGTTCACGCCGATATTGTCCGCCGAGGCCGGATCATAATATTTCGCCTGCTTGAGCAGGGGCACATCGTGGCCGTCCCAGCCACAGCCGAGGCCGTATTGGGAAATCAGCACGCCGACGCGGGAAAAAACATACATGCCTTCCAGCGCGGGCCGGTTGGCGCTGACATTTTTGGAATAGCCCACCTGCTTCACGTCCACCATCATGTGATAGATCGGATGGTCCTCGGGAATCGCGCGGAAGCCAAGGTCGGGAAAAGTCTGCTCCATCGCCGCGCGAAACGAATCGTAAAAAAACGGCGAGCCGGCGATGCTGTCGGCCACGATCATGCCGCCGCGCAAAACGTAGCTGCGGAGCATTTCCATTTCGTGCGGCGAAAACCTGATGGTGCGCACACCGCTGAAAAACAGGATGGGCGTCTTGGCCGGATCGCCGTCGAAAGACGCAAGGCTGAAACTGTCCGCGCCGTAAGTCGTGCCGATGCGCGCACTGGCCATTTTCATCAACTGCTGGAGATCGCCGGGGCAAAGATTCCAGTCGGCAATCTTGGTTGTGCCGCCTTCGTCATAGGTGAACGTCGCTTCCTCGCCCCAGACGACTTTGGCGATGAGCTTGGGCGGACTCGGCTCGCGTTTGCGCTCGGTGCGGCGCAGCGGCGTGGCCGGCAGTGGCAACGGTGGGAACGCCTCGCCACCGGAGATGCGGCGCTTGCCGGCTTCGGGCGGCGGGCCGAGCGGCACGAACCAGTCCTTTTCCGCCGCCGCCGCCACCAGATCGCCGCCAAGCAGCAGCGCCAGCCACCACGCAGGTCGGGTTTTCATAAACTGGGAGACGCAAACCAGGCCGCGCTGGTTACTGGAATGAATGCGGGCCATGAAATGAAGTTAATTTGGCAGTGGTGTGAAAATTATTTCGGCCACTTTTCCTTGGCTTGGGCGGCGGCTTCGCTGTAGGGAAATTCCTTCAGCAGCCGGACCAGCGCGCGGCGCGCCTCGTCGTTCCGGGCCAGCGCGCAACCGGACTCGACCGTGGCATAAAGAATCTGCGCGGCGCGCGGATCGTCGGCCGCGACCGGCAGCAGCCGCTGGCAACCGGTGAACGCCCGCTGAAATTCCTTTTGCGCCAGCGCGAGTTGAATTTCCATCAGGCCGGCGCCGGGCGACATCCGCTCCAGGGGGAAATCAAACATCAGCCGGTCCAGCGCGTCCTGCGCGTCGGCAAACTGGTCGTGCTCGATCAAAATGCTCGCGCTCTCCGTGCGCGCGGCGGCGGCGACGGTGTTCGACCGGTCCGCAGGGCCGCCGGCATCGAGGTATTGTCGGCGCGCCTCCTCGATCTTGCCGCGCGCCAGCAGCAAATCGCCGGCGAGCAGCTTTTGCTGCCGGCGTTCGTCGCCGGTGAGGTTGTTGCCGGAAAGGCCGGCGAGCAGTTTTTCCGCCCCGTCAAAATCGCCCGACCAATGAATGAACAGATCGGCCAGGCGCAGCTTCACTTTTTCGGCGACAGTGGCCGCCGCGCGTTCCGGCGCGAGCGCGAACCGGAAGGATTTTTCGGCCAGCGCGTCGCCGGCATCGCCCTGATGCTCCAAGCCGATGCCCACCTTGTAAAACAGGATGCCGTCCGCCGCCGTGGTGAATTCGGCGGCGCGATTGACCATGGCGGTGCCGGCGCGGGTCAGCAGTTCGCGGTCGTCGGCGCGGTCGGCCAGCGCAATCATCGCGGCGAGATCGGGCGGCGGCGTGTGGTTCAGGTCGCGGCGGAGAAAATCATATTTCGCGTCGGCAAAAATATCGTCGCGCCACCAGTCGCGCTGGAGCCAGTTGGGTGCGACGCGGACTTGGACGGTGTTGGTCGCCACGCATGAATTATTTTCCCAGGCCTCCAGTGTGACCTGGCGCAAGCCGGGCTGCGGGAAAAAATGTTCCAGATTCTTCCCGCCGGCCTCGGTGCCGTCGTCAAAATGCCAGCGGTAACTGCGGTGGTGAGAATTGTCCGCGACCCGGAATCGGACCTGCACCGCCATCGCCTCATCGAGCGCGCAATGTCCGACAGTGCGCCAGTCGAAATAAAGCGGTTCCGGCTCCGTCGCCGTTTCGCAGCCTGTGACGCGGAAGCGGGCCACTGGCGTGAAAGCGCTGGCGGGCATGACTTCCAGCCGGCTGGCTCCCGGCGGCTGCCAGGCAACCTCGGCGGCCGCCTCGCCGTCGAATTGAATCTGCGTGTAGTCCAGGCGGTGCAGGCCGGCGCGGAGCAGGATCGTTCCGTTGTGTTCGCCGCGCCGGCCCCGGTGATAGCTGTGTTCACCCAGCCATTCCACCACGTTCTGGCCGTCAATTTGCAGCCACGAGGCGTCCGTCGAAACGGTGGCGAACCGGAAACTGCCAGCAGTGTAAACCCGGAACCAGCCGGTGAACGAGGCGATGTAAAATGAACTTGGGCCGAACGGATTCATGCCCCAATAAACATTCGGCACATAGCCCCGGCCTTGCGGCGGTCCGGCGGCGTCGAGCAATTTGGAAATTTCCGGAAACGTGTCCACCGGCTGCCGGGTGCAGGCGCGGGTTTCGAGGAGCACGCCGGCTTCGGGCTTCCAGCCGCCGGGCGCCGCCGGCAGGTTGGTGCCGAAACAAAGGTAATACACCCGCGCGCCGCCGGAACAGTCGAATCGGAGACGGCTGAGTTCGCCCTTGGCCGACCAGTAGGTCTGGCACGCCACCGGTTTGCCTTCGGCGGTGAACAGGCCGAAAACGCCGGGATCATTCCAATGCGGCGCGATTTCCACCATGCCGACCGTTGCCGGCCAGTCGGAGTTTTCAGCGCATTCAATCCGCAGCCTTACCGGTGCCGTTTTGACCGGCGAGTCCTGCGCGGGTGCGGCCAGCGTCGCCACCGCCAGCAACGATCCAATCCTGAGCCACCGACGGGGCAGCGAGCGGTTGATCCATGAACGATTTGATTTCATCAAGTGGCGAGTGGTTTTATACAGCCACAGGCACCGCCTTCATAGAACTGGTGAACCGGCTGAAGGTTACGAAAAGGAGCCGGATACTTAACCCCAACACGGTGTTGGCTCCAGCGGGGGCACAACCCGGTTGGGCGGGTATCATATTTCCGGGCAGCTGCAACCCGGAAGTGGTGAACATGGATTTTGAACCGGCGCACCTGCCCGCACTGCCGCCGGGCAGCGTGATCGTTCCGGACAACGCCCGGTTCCATCCGCCGCCAACCCCGTTCTTTTGAGCGCCACTATGTCCGATTGTTATTGTTAATCCAAAAAAATCTTCCGGCTATGCCGGAGGACTTCCAAAGTTTGACAACTCCGGGCTAGCGCGGCCAGGTTTTCAAAACTGCCAACGAAGCATACGACGGACAATCGGCTTTTCATTCCGTCCCTTCCTCCCGTTCGGCGAGACGAATGAAAAAATTCGCATGGTTTGCGGTTGCCTTTGTTCCTGCGCGTCTTGTGGGTTCAGATAAAATCAAAGCCGGTCGTTGTCAATCAAACGCGTCTTGCCAAAATAAACCGCCAGTGCCAAGTGCGCGCCGCGCGTCACCCGCGCTACCGGCTGCAAGGTTTCAGGATCAAAAAACTCGACGTAGTCCAGCCGCGCCTGCGGCGCAGCGGTGATGAATTCCGCCAAATCCCTTTTCAAGCGCGCCGCCGGCACGGCATTCTTTGCCACCGCCCGTTTCGCCGCCAGCAACGCGTGGAACAAAATCACCGCCTGCGCGCGCTGTTCCGTGTCGAGATATTTGTTCCGCGAACTCATCGCCAGCCCGTCCGGCTCACGCCGCGTCGGCGCGACGATGATTTGCACCGGAAAATTCAGATTCGTGACCATGCGCCGGATGATGGCCGCCTGTTGAAAATCTTTCTGCCCGAACACGGCCACGTCCGGCAGCACGAGGTTGAACAGTTTCGCCACCACCGTCGTCACGCCGCGAAAATGCGCCGGCCGCGCCAAGCCTTCCATCACGCGTGATAATTTTTCCTCGACGACGTAAGTGCTGAACAATTGTGGATTTCGGATTTCGGATTTCGGATTTTGCCGCTCCGGATATATCTCGGCATCGCTTGGTGTGAAGACAATATCCACGCCAGCGGCGCGGCACATTTGCAGATCGCGTTTCAAATCGCGCGGGTATTCCGATAGATCCTCGGTCGGCGCAAATTGCGTCGGGTTGACGTAGATGCTGACGACCACGACGCCATTTTGGCCGATGCGCTTGCGCGCCTCGCGCACGAGGCTCAGATGGCCGTCGTGCAAATAGCCCATCGTCGGCACAAAGCCGATCTTGACACCGGCGCGTTTCCAGCGCAAACCGAGTTTTTGCATCGCGGCCACCGTCGGGACAATTCGCATGCAAATGGTTTAGCTTAATTCGGAAGCGATTTCACGAAAGAAAAAGCCGCACCGGGATTTCCGATGCGGCGTTTGTTCCCCACCCAAAAATTCAGGCCGACGCGTAAAGGTGCGTGTGCTTGCTGCACGACTCGTTGGTCGGCGCGTCCGGCACGCGGTCGTTCGGCGTCACGATGTTGTTGGCCAGCATCCAGGCCTCCACCTCGTCGCCGCTAACATCGGCGAGCATATGGCCGTTGATTTCGACGCACGGACTGAGCATCTGGCCGCTCTTTTCAATCATTTCCGCGCGCTGCGCCGGGTCGTTGATGATGTCGCGATCTTCAAACGGCAAATCATATTTCTTGAGAATGGCGCGCACGCCGTTGCTCCAGCCACAGGTCGGTTTCAGATAGGCGATGATTTTTGGTTTGCTCATAGGTTCACAAATTTTGTCTTTATTACGGCAATATAGTGCCATACCAACACGGTTGGCGCAAATTTTTGTTTTGCGGGGAATTTAGAGAATATTAAATAAAACTATAGCCGTTTGATTTGAGGTGTGGCAGGCTTGGGGGCATGTGGAAAAACATCTCCTTGGATTTGCGGGAATGGATTCTGACCGCCTACGACGAGGGCGAGCGCACTCGCGAGGTCGTCGCCCGCCGCTTCCGGGTGTCGTTGGGCATGGTCAGAAGCTGCTCCAACAGCGCCGTCGCCTTGGCGACATTCGCCCCAACATCACCGCTCTGGCTGTGGCAAGCCCCCATTTGTTGATTCAGGTGCCATGAGAGTTTTGGTTGTTCCGCGCTGGCGTGCGCAGGGTGGGGCGGAGCTCCGACCGGAGCGCGCCAGCGCGCCGCGAATACCGCCGGCGCCAGATAGTCCAGCGACGAATGCGATCTCGCTTCGTTGTATAGTATTTAACAATAACATAGGCATGCATGGCCGATGAAAAGGGCTGGGTGGACGGCGGTGGGGAGGCCAGAACATCCGTTCGCAGCCCGCTGCCGCCGCCAGTTGCGCGGTGGTTGGCGATTAGTGGAACCGCGCGTTGTCCAGCACGAGACCGCTGCCGCGCGGTAGCGCCGGCAACAACACCCGCGCAAAATACGCATCCACCCCCTCCGTGGTGCAGGGGCCCTCAAAGGTCAGCGGCGCGATCAAGCTTCCCGCTCTGGCTGGCGGCGAGGACGCTGGTGCGCCCACGGCGCTGGCCCGGCACGTCCCGCTAGCCCGGATATTTCCTAGTGGGATTGAACCAAAAAGGGGTGAGCGGGTCAGAAGGCTTGAAAACCCTGAGCCCAATGAAAACGCCACGGACCGCTGCTGCGCCGACAGACTGTCGAGAACTGCCCTGGCTCTTGCCCGACCTCGGTTCCCGAAAAGTCGTTGGCTGATTTTTCCGGGGAAACCCTTTCCAGCGCTGGCGGGGTGTTGTTGTGGTGTCAGGTGGACGCCGGCTTGGGCGTCACGGCGGCGCTGGCGCGATGTTTTGGCGACCAGCGCCAGCAGGAACGGAACTGGCGCTGGCGACGGCGGGCAGTGTCTGGGTCAAGTTGTTGAAAGTGGAGGGCCAAATGCGCGTGAGGGTGCGCCGGCTCGATGTGCCGTTGAGCCGCGCCTACCCGCTGCCAGCAGCGACGCAAACCGCTGGCTCCCGCCAGCGGTTGAGGCCGGCATTTTTTTGGAAAGCAAAGTCCCCCTGCCGGAGGTGTCGCCAAAAACGGTCGGCGGTGAGCCTTCCGGCGTCACAACGGTCATTAGCAGGCCGTTGAAAAACGGGTGATTTTTCAGCGCCACGATTTTTCATGGGTGATTTTTTCAAAATTCAGTGTGCGAACCGTGGTAACGGCTGTCCCCACCGCAGCCGCAAGTCGGCGGTTGG
>JAJXXW010000078.1 GCA_021780905.1 bacterium | reverse complement strand
AAGCGGTGCTGAACGTGAAGCTCAACGCCCCATTGCTCGCCGCCGTGTTCGTCTGCACCGGCGTCCAGGTGATCGGCAGCGTCAGGCTCGGCGTCGTCTCCAACGCGTAGCTGTAGCCCGGGATGCCTGCAAAATTGATCGTCGAGGTCCCGTTCCCGTTGTTCACCGGCCCGGAGATCAGGTTGTAGCCGCCGCCGTTGGCCACCACGTTCACCGTGATCGTCGCCGTGCTCGTGCCGCCATAGTTGTCGCTCACCGAGTAGGTGAACGTGTCCGCCCCGGTGAAGTTGCCCAATGCCGTGTAGGTCACGTTCGTCCCGTCGGTCGTCACCGTGCCGCCGCCGGTCGAGGGATTCTGCACCGCCGACACGATCAAGGGGTCCCCGTCCGCATCCGTCGGCGCATACTTGCCGCCGATGATCTGGATCGTGGCCGGCGTCCCGCTCAAGCCGCCCATCGTGATGGCGCTCACCACCGGCGGATGGTTCGTCACCGTCTGGATCAAGGTGTTCGTGCTGCCGAGGTAATTGGCGTCGCCCGGATACGCGGCGATGATCAGGTTCGTCCCGCGCGGCAACTGGTTCGAGATGCTTAGGCTGTTAGCCACACCGGAACCCAGAGTGTTCGTGCTGAACGCCACGGCGGCATTCGTGCCGTAGGTCGAATAGGAGAAGATCACGCTGCCCGTAGCCGCCGTCGCCAAGATCCCCGTGGTCAGATTGGTCACGGTGGAACTGAACGACACGCTACCATTGTAGCCATTGGTCGGGCCGGGCACAGCGGTGAGCGTCACATAAGTGCCGGCCTTGTCCACGGTCAGCGTGCCGGCAATCAGCGTGGTGGAGGCACGATAGCCCGTCGTGCCGCTGTAAGTGGCGGTAATCGGGTGGCTCCCTACTCCGAGCGTGCCGGTTGCAAACTGCGCCTGGCCAGTGCCCGTGTCCACGGCCACCGGACTGCCGAGGGCCACGCCATTGTCATAGAACTGCACCGTGCCGCCCGGGGGCACCGGGGAAACCGTGGCCGTAAAGGTCACGGATTGACCATAAACCGTGGGGCTGCTGGAAGTGGCGACAGTCGTAGCCGTGGCCGTGAACGATCCCACCGTCAGGATGCCGGTGCCGGCAAAGTAGGTGTCGTTCTGGTTAGCCGCCGCCGAGCTGCTGGATCCGTAGGTGCCGTTCGCCTGAGCGACTCCATTCAAGGTCAACGAACCGGCGTAGGCGGAACTGGCATTGTTCAACTGCACCTTCGCGTTGGTGGCAATCACCAGGGTGTTCGTGCCCAGACTGTAGCCGTAGGCAATGGTCAGCGAACCCGCGTTGACATAGTTTGTGCCTGCGTAAGTGTTCATGCCGTTGAGCACCAGCGTGCCCGCGCCGGTATGGATCAAGCCGCCCGCGCCGCTCACCGGACCGGTTAAGCCTACGCCAAATGCGCTGGAGATGGTGGAGTCGGCATTGAAAATGACCGGACCGGCCCAACTGCCACCAAAGCCATTGTCTTCAGTCCAAGTGCCGCCGTTCAACGTAAGCGTGCCCGTATTACCACCGTGCATACCCGATATTTCGGTTTGGAGCGTGGCCCCGCTTTGAACCGTGACATTGCCCGGTGACCCGAGCGTCGCGCCGGATGAAAACGAACAATCCAGGGTGCCAGCACTAATGATCGTGCCGCCGCTGTAGGTGTTGGTGGAAGCACTGGTCAAGGTGAGCAGGCCGGAGTTGGTCTTGGTGAGGCTGCCGGCCCCGGAAATGACACCACCCAACGTCACCCCGCCCGATCCGCTCCCGCCAAAGGTCGTATTTGCCCCCAAGGCCAGGTTGTTGTTGATGGTGATGCCAAGACTGCTGTTCTGATTCAACTGCGGGAGCGTGGTGCCGTTGTTGGTGAAGGCCACGTCGTTGCCCGAGAGCGTCACGGTCGCCCCGCCGAAGTTGAGCTGGTTGACCAAAAAGCCGGAGGTGAGGTTATGCGTGGCGGTGTATGTGCCAGCCTGATTGAAATTCAACACATAATTGGTTGCGCCGGCCGTCGCGGGGGCCTGGATCACGCCCGAATTATTTGTCCATTGGGTAGCATCGCTCCAAAAACCTGACGCGGAGTTGGTCCAGTAGAAGACTGAAGGAATCAAGTTGATTATGATGCCCGACTGGGTGCCCGTGATGCTCCCCGTCACCGTGTCGGTGGCGGTGATGGACTGGGTGCCGACGGTGGCGAAGGTCACGCCGTTGTTGAAGGTATGGACACCGCTGTCGCCGCCCACGAAGGTGTAGTCGGCGGGCAACGTCGCACTGCCATCACTGCTGGTGAAATGAATCGTGCCCGAGTAACCGGTGGCCGTATTACCATAGGCATCCAGCGCGGTGACCGTCACGCTGCCGGCCGTCCCGACAAATTGTGGACTGGAGAACCCCGTCACGGTCAGGCTGGCCGCACCCGCCGGGTTGACGGTGATGCCCGACTGCGTGCCGGTGATGGATGTGCTGGTATCCGTGGCGGTGATGGACTTGGTGCCGCCCGCCACGGTCTTGAGGGTGACCCCGCCGGTGAAGGTGTGCGTGCCGTTATCGCCCGCCACGAAGGTATAATCACCTGGCAACACGGCCGCGCCATCCGTGCTGGTGAAATGAATGATGCCCGTGTAGCTGGTGACCGTATTGCCGCCGCTATCCTTGGCGGTCACCGTCACGCTGCCGGGCGAGCCGGCGGTCTGCGGGCTGGGGAACCCGGTCACCTGCAGGCTGGTGGCGCTGGCGGCCGCGAGCACGGTAATGCCCGACTGCGTGCCGGTGATGCTGGAGGTCACCGTATCGGTCGCCGTGATGGCCACGGTGGGTGGACTCACCGTGTTGAGTGTCACGCTGAAAACGTGTGTGCCGTTGTCACCGCTCACAAACGTGTAGTCAGACGGCAAAACCGCCGCGCCATCGGTGCTGGTGAAATGCACCGTGCCGGTGTAACCGGTCGCCACGTTGCCGTAAGCGTCCCTGGCCGTCACCGTCACGTTGTCCGCCACGCCGGCCGACTTGGAAGCCGGAAAGCCGGCGACCGTCAAGCTGACCGCGCTCGCCGGTGTCACCGTGATGCCCGATTCCGTGCCGGTGATGCTGGAGTTCCCAGTGTCGGTCGCCGTGATGGACTTGGTGCCGCCAGCCACAGTCTCCAGCGCCACGCCGGTGAAAGTGTGCGTCCCATTATCAGCGGCCACAAACGTGTAATCCGCGGGCAAGACCGCGCTGCCATCCGTGCTCGTGAAATGAATCGTGCCCGTGTAAGCAGTCGCCGTATTGTTATTGGGATCCTTGGCGGTCACGGTGATGCTGTCCGTCACCCCCGCCGTCTTGGTAGACGGGAAGCCGGAAACCGTCAAGGTCGGCGTGCCGATGTTCAGCGTCACGTTGCCGCCGCTGACGGTAATGTAGCCGATTTTGCCGGACGGAATGGCCGTGCCGACCACGCCGGGATAAGTGCCGGAGGAAGTAATGTTCCCGCTCGTTTGCGAAATGATCGTGTAGCTGCCCGAAGACAGTGCCGTGCCATTGACGGTGAACGGGTTGCCATTGAGCTGTAACGTGCCCTGGCTGATGGTGAGGGCCGGATTGAGTCCGTTATAGGTCAAGATAATCGGCTGGGAGCCGAGACTCACCGTGCCGGCGGAAGCGCCTTTGATGTTGGCGGCCAAAGAAGTGCCGGCAGCGCTCAAGGTGGTGCTGCTGCTCAAGGTATAGGTGCTGATGGCCGACACGTCGAGGGTGCCGTTGGCGCTAATGGAAATCAGCGGCGTATTGTTGATGGAGCCGGAGGCCCCCAATTTCAGGGAGACGGTTTGCCCTGAGCTTGCTCCCCCGGCAATGTAGGTATTGCCAGTGTAAGTGTTGGTGGCGTCCAACTGAATATTTTCACCCCCACCCGAGGCGTTGTAACTTGCCGTCAAACCGCCGCTCCCGCTCAACACATTTTTAAAATCAATTAGCTTGGCATTAACATAGGTGGGAGTAATCGTGTTGTTCCCATACAGGGTGACGGTGCCGCTGAAAGTCAAAGTATTATCACCCGCACCCACGGAGCTATTATTCAGGACAAAGCTATTGGCATAAGTTTGCGCGCCGTTATTAATATAAAATTGGCCATTGTTCACCGTCACCGTGCCGGTTCCCAGCATCGCAGCGCCTGTTCCTGATGATACCGGTTGGCACTGCAACTTGCCACCATTAACAACGGTGCCGCCGCTAAAGGTGTTGTTAATGGTGGAAATGTAGAGCGTTGAGGTGCTGGGACCGTAGTAAACCAGCGAAGACTGCCCGCCGGCGTTATCCACAATCTTGCCTGAACCTGTTAGACCGATGGTAATCTTACTGGCATTGTTCATGATCACCAGTTCCTTGTTCGCGCCAATGATCAGATTGCCAGTTCCAGAAATGGTCAGGCCGGTGCTGCTCGCGTCCATCAGGCCGTTCAGCGTCGTAGTGAAGCCGCCATTGGCCAGCGTGCTGGCAGGGCTCGCAGTGCAGCGAAGCGTGTTGGCCGTAATATTGCCCGTGAGCGTCGGGTTGACAGTGGCCCCAAAAGCATAGTTCCCCGTCGCACTGGTTACATCCGACAAATTGGCGGGCTGCGTCGTCACAGTGGCCCCCGTGTAGCTGATAATCTGGCTGCTGCCGTTGACGCTGGCGTATTGCAAGCTCGTTCCGGAACTCACGGTCGCCCAAGTTCCCAAAATGTTATTGTTGTTGCCCGTCGAGGTGGTGGCGATAACGGTGCTGGTATTGGGCGAGGTCGGGAAATTCAGGGTGGCACCAGCATTGCGGGTGATGGCTTGCATCGCCAGCGTCAAACTGGTGGCGGTATTCTGGGTCAAGGTGATGGCCGAGTTGCCCAGGTTCAGGGTGGTCGAGGCGAAGGTTTGCGAGGTGACCGCACCGCCCTTGCCTTTCAACGTGAGCGAAGGGCCGGTGAGTCCGGTGCTGGTGCCCAACGTCAGCACGTTGGCGTTATTGATGAGGTCGGTCGGCGTGGTCATTGACGATAAATCAAGCGTGCAAGAACCGGAGTTCAGGTTCAGGCCGCCAGTAAAGGTTTTGGCCACCGTGGCGGACGACAACGTCAGCGCGCCCAGTCCCGTCAAGGTGAGGCCAGTGCCAGGGCCGCTGATGTCAACGTTGCCGATGGTGAGCGTCCGGCCCGAGGCAACATTCCACGTCTGGCCCGCGCCGAGCGTTATGCTCTGATTGAAAGTCAGATTCTGTGAGGCCCCCGACATATCAATGCCAACCGCAGGAGAACCCAATCCAGACAAAGTCAGCGTGTAAGCTGAAGGGGGAATCGTGACCGCGCTAACGGGATTGAGGATTTGAATCTGACCCCAGTTCACGGCCGCGCCAAGCGCCGTAGCGGCGAGGTTGGTGCCACAGGTCGAGTCCCACTTTGCCCCCGTGGTGCTGGTGGGCGGGCCGCCGGCGCTCCACGCCCCCGCCAGATTCAGCGGGGTGTTATTGTCCTGCCGGGTGTAATAAGTCGCCGCCGCCGCCGAGCTGGCGGCGAGCGCCAGCAACAGGGTTAAAACAGCGGAGCGGATGAGGTTTGGACTTTTCATTTTCAAATTTGATTATTGGGAAACGGAGTTGGGATTTTGATTTTCAGCGGCGAGTCAGAGCGGGCGAGACCAGACCACTACTTGATAAAGGCTGGCTAACGAACCAGTTGATTGGGAGGGCACCATTGGGTTGTGCAAAATTAATTTGACTGCTGCATCCACTTTCAATCAAGTCACGCCGCCGGGCAACACTTTTATCACTTGACCACTACCCTCACTTAGAGTGTAGATTGAGGTCATGTCAAAATTCGCCCTGCTTTCCGCCTCCGTGCAGGTCGCCGCGCATTTGCGCGGTGATTTGATCCGGGGGCGGTGGGTTGACACCATGCCCGGAGCGGACCGGCTGGCCGTGGAACTGGGAGTCAGCCGCAGGACAGTGGAAGCCGCGATGAAGCAGCTTGAGCGGGAGAAGCTGCTGCACAATCAGGGCAGGCGCCAAAGTCGCCTCATTAGTCCGTTGCAGGGGAGTGGATCGCGCCCCATGCGGGTGGCCCTGCTGGTATGGACGCCGGCAGATCGTGCCTGGACGCATGTGGTGGACCTGCAACATCGGTTGACGGAGGCTGGACACGTCCCATTTCACACTCCCAAAACCTTGCTGGAATTGAACATGGATGTGGGCCGCATCGCCAAGATGGTAGGCCAGACCAAGGCGGATGCGTGGGTGGTGATCTGCGCTTCCGCAGAAGTGCTCACGTGGTTTGCCCGGCAAAAAGCGCCCGCGTTTGCGCTGTTCGGAGGCTGGCGCGGCCTGCCCATCGCCGCCGCCGGTCCGGACTACAGGGCGGCCATCGAAGCCGGCACCCGCGCGTTGCTGGAAATTGGCCACCGGCGAATCGCCATGCTGGTCCGCCGCCAACATCGGAAGCCGACCATGAGCCAGCTGGCCAACGTGTTTTTGAGCACGCTGGCCACCTACGGCATCCCGGCGTCGCAATATGTGCTGCCGGATTGGGAGGAGACCCCGGCGGGTTTTCAACAGTGCCTGACCGCGCTGTTTCAAGTCACCCCGCCGACCGGGCTGCTGGTGGATGAGCCGGAGTTATTTGCCGCGGCGCACCATTTTCTCGCCGCGCGGAGACTGCGGGTGCCCCAGGAGGTCTCATTGATTTTTCTGGGGCACGAACGGACCTTTGAATGGTGTGCGCCCACCGTCACCCGCGTGCAGCAGGATTTCAGTCAGTTGCTGCGGGGCATCGTCCGCTGGGCGGACAATGTGAGCCGGGGCAAGCCGGACCTGCTCCAGCACGGTTTCCCCGCCAAATTCATTCCGGGCGGCACGGTCGCGCCGCCCGCCCGTCACTGAATGGATTGGAAATCACCGCGGGATATGGGAAATTCAAGCAAGCAAATCACTCTCCAACCCCGGCCTGATGGTTCAGTCCACCCCGTCGCTCTCCCACCCAACAGTCCGGGTTTCTTGCCGCCGGGTGAAATTTTAATCGGTCCGGGAAACGGGTTGGGTTTGATGGGGGTTCACATGACTTCCGCGCGTTTTTCATCCGCCCGGAGACCGAGGTTGCCGTAGCGATGGTAATCCGTGCTGATGCTTTGCTCGTGCAGATGCCAGAGCATTTCCAGCCGGCCTTCGCCGGAAACCGGCGTGCTGATGACGATGCCGCCGGCTTCATTGCCCGCCTGCAAAACATCGAGCGGTGCGTGTTCGGGCCGGGCATAGCGCACGCGAGCCGTTTGGCCATCACGGATTGCCTGCACCAATTGCGCGTCGCTTTCCTCCACGAATTCCACCGACCCGGCCCAAGCCTCGGTCAGTTCTTCCAGCAAGGCCACCACCGGCAATTTTGTCGGCCCGCTGACCGTCACGCGGCAACCGGCGACGTGCGCGGCGCAAACGCGCGTGAACACGTCAAACACGCTATCAGTGACATGAACGCGGATGCGGACGTTTCCCACCGGCAGATAGCGGCGCACGTTATCCTGACCAACCAACTGAAAATGATCATGTTCGCCGCTAAACTCTTCGCGGTAGGCGGTTTCGCAACTCAAGATGGCGGCGATGATGCGGTCAGCTTCCGCATGATTTTTCAGTCCTTCAGCCAATGCAAGCAGCGTGGGTTTGGCCGGCATGGTTTTAGTGGTCGCCACCGGTGTATCCTGAAAATCCATGAATTGCGCGACGTAATTCGGACCGCCCGCCTTCATGCCGGGACCGAAAACGGATTTGCCCATGCCGCCAAACGGTTGGCGCAACACAATCGCCCCGGTGGTCACGCGGTTGATATAGAGATTGCCGGCGCGGATGTTCGCCTTCCAATAATCCCACTCGCGTTCGTCCAGACTTTCCAGGCCGCTCGTCAAGCCGAAGCCGGTCTGATTCACGAGCGCCACGGCCTCGCGCAATGTCGAGAAGCGCATCACCGCCAGCACCGGCCCGAAAAATTCCGTCATGTGCGTGAAACTGCCGGGGCGCACGCCATATTTGATGCCGGGCGTCCACAGATTCGGATTACTTTCGCTGGGCTGCGGCATCAAGGCCCATTCCTCGCCGGGCTCCAAAACTTTTAGCGCGGTCTCCAAATCACCACTGGGCGGACGAATCAAGGGGCCCATCTTGGTGTCGAGTTCCCAGGCGGAACCGACTTTCAGTGTGGCCACGGCTTCGCACAGATTTCGGCGAAAAGCCGGGTCGTCGTAAACTTCGTCCTGCAACAAGAGCAGCGACGTGGCGGAACATTTCTGGCCCGCATGGCCGAAGGCAGAGTGTAAAATGTGTTTGACCGCCTGATCGCGGTCGGAAACTGCCGTAATAATCGTCGCGTCCTTGCCACCGGTTTCGGCAAACAGTTGCAGATGGGGATTGTCTGTCAACATGGTCAGCGCCGTTTCCGTGCCGCCGGTCAGGATGACCGAATTCACTTTCGGATGATTGATGAGCTTGCGGCCTTCCTTGCCGCCGGAGCACGGCACGAATTGCAGAACATTTTTCGACACGCCGGCGCGCCAGAAACATTTGCAAAATTCATACGCCACCAGCACGGTATCGGACGCGGGTTTGAGAATGACCGTGTTGCCGGCCGCCAACGCTGCCGCCACGCCGCCACACGGAATCGCCACGGGAAAATTCCACGGCGACACCACCACGACCACGCCTTTGCCCTTCGCCTTGAGCGTTGGAAATTGCTGCCACCAGCGCGCGGTATCGCGGTAAAATTCAAGAAAATCAATGGCCTCGGAAACTTCCGGGTCGGATTCTGACAGCGTTTTTCCGCCGTCGGCCAGCGCTGCGCCCAGCAAATCCGCACGCCCGATTCGCAATTCCTGCGCGACCGCGCCGAGAATTTCGTAGCGCTTCTCCAACGACAGCGTGCGCCAGCCGTCCGGGTCGGCGGCGGCGATTTCCACCGCACGCAACACATCGGCTTCGTTCGCCTGCCGGTATTTGCCGACGACCACGCCGGGCCGCGACGGATCAAGACATTCGCGCACCGCTCGGCCTTCCAAAATCTCCTTACCGCCGACCACCAGCGGAATTTGCGGGGCGCGTTCGCCGCAGAGCGGCTGCCATTTGGCGATAATTTGCTGCGCCCATTCGCCGTTTTGTGGCAGGGCAAAATCGGTGTCCGGCTCGTTCGCCAGATGTTGCCAGCCACGCGCGACGGCATTGATCTTCGCCGGCGGCGACAAACGGTTTTGCGTGCGGCGCGGCGCGGTGGGCGTCGTGGCGATGGCGGCGAAGGAAGCCAGGAACCCTTGTTCCAGCCGGCGCCATTCCGGCGTGTCCACCGTGAGCTTGAAGGCGTGGCGCAGAAAATTTTCCGGGCCGGTGTTTTCGTCAAGTCGGCGAATGAGATAGCCGATGGCGTTGAGGAAATGCTCCTTTTTGCACGTCGGCGCGTAGAGCAGCACGTTGCGGGACAATTCAAACAGCGCGCGCCGCTGATGGTTGGCCATGCCTTCCAGCATTTCAAACTGCACCCGGTCAAACGCGCCGCGTTCGTGGGTGAGCACGAGCGCATAGGCCAGATCGAACAGATTGTGCGAGGCGATGCCGACATCCATGGCCGCGAGATTGTCCGGCCGCAACAACTCCTGCACCATGCGCTTGTAATTCGCGTCCGTCTCGATTTTTTTCTGATACGGCGCCTGCGGCCAGCCGCGCACCGAGGCCTCGGCGCGCTCGCTTTCCATGTTCGCGCCTTTGACGAGCCGGATGGTTGTGCGCCCGCCGCCGGCCGCCACGCGTTTGCGCGCCCATGCCTGGAGTTGCAACATCGTTTCGTAGGAATCGGGAATATAAGCCTGCAACGCAATGCCGGCGCGGATGTGCGTCAGGCCCGGACGATTCAGCGTGCGCATGAACGCTTCCGCCGTGAGTTCCTTGTCGCGGTATTCCTCCATGTCCAAATAAACAAACTTGGGCACCACCTGGCCATCGGGACGCTGGAACCGCGCCCGGTCGGCCGTGCGGAACAACCGTTCCAGCCGGTCACACAGCACGGCGATGGTGTGTTCGCGCGCGAGCGGCGAAATCTGCGAATAGACCGTGGAAATCTTGATGGAGACCACTTCCGTTTCCGGCCATTGCAAGCCCTGCAAATACTGTTGCAACCGCCGCTCCGCCTCTTCCTCGCTCAAGATGGCTTCGCCGAGAAAATTCACGTTCATCCGCACGCCTTCGTGGGTGCGTTCGGCGAGATGTTTCACCAGCAACTCTTTTTCGCCGGGCAGAATCACGTTGGCGGTTTCCTTCTGCATGTGTTCCTTCACCAGCGGCAGGGCGACGCCCGGCAGATAATTGCCGAACGACTGGAAGCCCTTCATCAAGGTGCGATCCACCGGCCCGAAAAAACGCGGCACGCCCTGCACGTCGAGAATGTGCGTGAGATGCTCGACGGCGCGGTGCGGGTCATTGGTGCGAAACGCCTGGTCGGTGATCTGGGCGAGCGTGGCCTTGTCGGCCGGCGTCTGGAGCATCCGATCCAGCTCGGCCTGCTGCCGCTTCTCGGGTGCCGTCTGGAGTTCCGTGGCACGCAACTGTAACTGCCGGGCGAGGAACAACGTTTTCTGGAGGGGAACCGGTTGTTGCGCGGCCGAGTCAGCCGTGAACCCGGCCAGCCATTTTTCAATGGTGTCTGTATTCATCGGGATGTCTTTGGTAATTAATGTCGTGGGACAAAGCTTTGTTTGGCCCCATTTTCAAACCACTGGCCGCAGAAAGTAAGCCATGACCTTCTGGCGCTAACGGATAGTTTGGTTGACCGGCGTTGCTCTGTTCCCCGGGATATTTGAAAAGGAGCAAGGCTGCCGTGGCACCGCTTTCTCCCTCCCGTTTTCTTACCGCGCTTCAGCCCGACTACCATCACCTGTTTAGCAATCCCCAGAATTGCAAGTCACGCCGCCATTTCAGCCGCGCGGACGGTGTTTTGCAACAGCATGGCGATGGTCATCGGGCCGACGCCGCCGGGATTCGGTGTGATCTTGCCGGCAATGGGCTGGACGTTCGCAAAATCCACGTCGCCCACCAACTTGGTGCCGGTCTTGGAAGTCGCGTCCGGCACACGGTTCACGCCCACGTCCATGATGACGGCACCAGGTTTCACCATGTCGGCTTTCACGAAATGCGCCACGCCAATGGCAGCCACCAGGATGTCGGCACGCAGGCAATGGGCCTTGATGTCGCGCGTCGCCGAATGGCAGATGGTGACGGTGGCGTTCGCCGCTTTCCCCTTCTGGCAGAGCATCGCGGCCATCGGTTTGCCGACGATGTTGCCGCGACCGAGGATGACGACTTCCGCACCGTCGGTTTTGACGCCAGAACGGACGAGGAGCTCCACAACGCCGGCGGGTGTGCAGGGTTTGAAACCGGTTGCATCGCCGAGCATCAGCTTGCCGACGTTCACCGGATGAAAACCGTCCACGTCCTTCGTGGGCAGCACCGTGGCGAATACGACGGATTCGCGGATGTGTTTCGGCAGCGGTGCCTGCACGAGAATGCCGTGCAGATGCGCGGCGGAATTGAATTGGCCAATCAGCGCCAGCAACTCCTTCTCGGAAGTTTTTTCCGGCAAGACGTGGGTTTCGGAAACGATGCCCAGTTCGGCGCAGGCTTTTTCCTTGCGGCCGACATAGACCTTGGACGCCGGGTCTTCGCCGACGCGCACGAAGGCCAGACCAGGAACGACACCACGCGACTTCAAACGGGCCACGCGGGCGGCGAGTTCCTGCTGGATTTGCGCCGCGATGGCGCGTCCATCAACGACGTTGGCTGCTTGCACGGGGACTTGAGACGCGGTGGAAACCCTCCGGCGGATTGGTCGAAAGCACGTAAATTTTCTGGACGGTCAGCACCGGGGTGTCCGTCCAGCGGGCCGCCAAGCCTTCCGGACCGGTCGCGATGATCTGATACGTGTTGTAGCGCGAGAGGTCCAGGTTGGTGGTTGTCGAGTAAAGATAATCAATCGCGTTGCCGCTGGCCGGGTCATAAAGCTCGTAAGCCGTGGGCGCAATTACGCTCATGGACGGGCGCACATAGCCCTGATGCGTCACCACGCGCGGTGGCGGCGGATTGGTATCCACAACCGGTTCGGCAGGCACGGGCATGGGCGAAACTGCGGGGGGCACGGGCACCGGCGGAGGAATCACCGCCACCGGTGCGGCCGGCTGCGTCACTATGGGTGGAGCCGCAACCACGGGAGTGGCTATCGGGGTCGGCGACGGGGTTTCTGCCGAGGCGGGTATGGTCGTGGCCGGGACCGAAGGGGTGGTTTGAGCCACAGCGGGGGTTGTTTCGGCGGGAGCCGCTTCCTGTTTTAAATACATTGCGGCCACAAACGCGAAGGCGTTGGTCGGCGTTTCAATTTTTGTCCAATCCCCCTTGGCACCGAGTTCGGCAACCGACGTGCCTTTTTCCAGCACCCCAACGACGCTATAATTTTCACCCGGCCCGGCGCGCAGGTTGAGTTTTCTGGCGGTGACCATTTTGCTGGCCGAATCCACATACTTCGCGTCCACCCACACCGGTGTGCCGGACGGCAAAGCGATCTTCGCCCATTGCGCCGGCTCGTCCACGGCGTGCTTGTCGAGGTTGATCTGGGCAATCACCGTGACGGTGTCGCCGCTTTTCAAATGACCGATGGCCTCGCCTTTCAGACCGGCCTGGCCACGAATATTTAGATTCGCGGTAGAAACGATGGCCGGACCGGGCATCAGCAGGACCGCCGGCTCGGAAATTTTTCGGGCCGGCTTTTTCTTATGAATCGGCGCCTTTTTCTTCGGGGCGGAGCCCAAGGCGTTGGTGGAGGCTGCGACAACCGGTGCCGCACCCGCGACCGCCGTGGCCGGCGCGGGTATTTCCGGGAGCGCGTTTGTGTTGACCTGCGCCACCGCCGTCGTGGCGAGCATGGTGCCAATAACCAACCAGCTGTTTGTTTTCATAAATCTGAAGTCAAAGTCTTGATTTCCACCGCATTCAAAGTCCGCCATTTGCCGGGTTTCAATTCCCCGAGCCGGATCTTGCCGATCTGCGTCCGCTGCAATCTTTTCACCGTGACCGATTGCGACTCGAACATCCGCCGCACCTCGCGGTTCTTGCCTTCGCCCAGTTCCAGCTCCACGACGGCTTTGTGCCGCGTGCCGGAAACAATCCGCGCCGACAGCGCCTTCAATTTTTCGCCCTCGTCAAAAATGCCGCTCTGGAACAACGCCAGCATCTTCGGCGTCACCTCGCCCTCGACCGTCGCCAGGTATTTCTTGCGGACGCCGTAGCGCGGATGGGTCAGGCGCAGGGCGAATTGTCCATCATTTGTCAAAAAAATCAATCCCTCGCTGTTGAAATCGAGCCGCCCGACGGACTGGACGGCTTCCCATTCGCGCGGCAGCAACTGGTAAATCGTCGGCCGGTTCAGCTCGTCCCGGCGCGAACACACACAACCCGGCGGCTTGTTCAGCGCGGCGTAAATGAGTTTTTTGGGCCGAACCGGTTTGCCGTCCACCGTCACCCGAACGTGATCCGCGTCCACCTTCGTCCCCAGCTCGGAAACGATGTGGCCGTTGACCGCGACGCGGCCAGCCAGTATTAACTGCTCCCCGGTCCGGCGGGAAGCCACGCCGGCATCGGCGAGGAATTTCTGGAGACGAACGCTCATTTCGTTGAATCGTCGAGGTGCAGAATCGTTCAAACGGATTTGTTATCCGCCCAATTCACGGTTCCACGATTAAACGACTTGACGAATCACGCCTCCGGCTTGGTTTTGCGCAGGCCGGTGATCTTGTCGCCAGCCTTGCGCTGGCCACGTTTTTCCAAGAGCGCCGTGCGCTCGAACCGCTTCAGGACATTGCGCTTGCCGCCCAGGGTGGACGCCGCGCGGAGACTGCGATGCTGTGACATAAATTGTTTTGTGTTTATAGAATTTCCGCCAAAAACGAGCGGACAGATTAACTCACCCGCAAACGATTGCAAAGGCTTTATTTCGCGTTCCACCTGCGCGTCTCACCGCTTCCGTTGCCTGGCGCACCAATTCCATTTGCCGACGCTCCGCACCGATGTTAGTTTGCGCCTGATTAATGACAAATATGAGCGAAAACTTTTCGTCCACCTCCCGCCGCAACTTTCTCAAATCCACTCTGACACTGCCCGTGGCGCTCGCTGCGGCTCCGTCGTGGTTGACGCCATCCGCCGCCGCCGCGCCGGTCAGCACGGCGCTGCCGCGCCGCCAGCTCGGCAAAAACGGACCGGCGGTGACTATGTTGAGCATGGGCGGCATGATGGCGGCGATGAGCACGGATTACTTGGACATCGCCTGGTCCATGGGCATCCGCTATTTTGACACGGCGGACTGCTACCTGCACGGGCAGTCGGAGAAAATTGTCGCGCAGTGGCTGGCGAAGTATCCCGAGCGGCGCAAGGAAATTTTTCTCGTCTCCAAGGATCATCCCCACGCTGGCCCGGAGCAGCTGCTGGAGATGATTGACCGCCGGCTGGCGGCCTGCGGCACGACCTACCTCGACGCGTTCTACATCCACGGCATCGGCCCGCGCGAATACGGCGAAGGCTCGCTGAACTGGCCCAAGAGCGACGCCTACCGCAAAGTCGCCGAGAAACTAAAAAGCTCCGGCAAGGTGAAGCTGGTCGGTTTTTCCTGTCACGACGGACATCTGCCGGAATATTTGAACGCGGCGGCGGAAGGCGGTTTCCTTGACATCATTATGCTCGCCTTCAATCCGTTTTATCCCAAAGACGGTCCGCTGGACCAGGCGCTCGACGCCTGCCATGCGAAAGGCATCGGCCTGGTGGCGATGAAGACAATGCGCAGCACCAAGGACGTGCCCAAGCGCCTGCCGGAACTCGACAAACTCGGACTCACCACGCATCAAGCCGTGCTCCACGCCGCGTGGAGTGACCCGCGCATCAGCGCCATCTGCAACATGATTGACAACGTGGATCAAATGCAGAGCAGCACCGCCGCCGCGCGCAGCTACAAGGAGCCGCTGAAATTCGCGCACCTGGAACTGCTCCGCGAAACCATCCTCGCCGGCCGCCGGACGATGTGCACCGGCTGCCCGGCGTGCGAGGAGTTTGCAAAGCAGACCGATTTTGCCTTCCAGGATATTTCGCGCTTCGTCACTTACTACGAGCAGGACGGCAACACCGAGGCGCGCGATTATTTTCAGGCGCTCGCGGCGAGCCATCGCGATCCGTCCAAAATCAATCTGGCCGCGCTGCGCGACGCCTGTCATTTCAAGACGGACTACCCCGAAATCATCCGTCGCGCCGAACACTATTTCGCCTGATCACTATGGGCCAAAATGAGATTTAGTTGAAACCGGCGGCGCGGAAGTTCGTCTCATCCGGCGGTTGGCAAATTTGAATTCATGGCCATCGAAAAGAAATCCGGCACGGGCAGCCGCAAGGAATTTGTCCGCACCAGGGTTCCACTGGCGGAATCCATTGCCAGTGCCGTCATCCTCCTGCTGCTGGTGATCATCGGCCTCGCCATCGCCATCAAGGGCAAACATTTTGATCCGAATCGTTTCGCCGTCCGCACCGACTCGCTCAATTCCACCAAAGCCGCCGTCGCAGGCAAGGCCGGCACCGCGCCCACGCAGGCTGCCGGTCAGTCCAGCGCCCCCGAGACCGCAACTGCAAGGCCAGGAAAACCCGGCGCGGAAAAATCTGCCACCGGCGACGCAAGCGCTGGCGAAGGAGTCCCGGAAGGTGCCACCGCCGTGCCCAAACCGGCGGCCAAAGGCGAGCCGTTGGAAATTTCCCTGCCCGGCCTCCAGCCGATGTCCGACACGGAATTTTACAACGCGGACAATCTCTACGAAAAAATTGACGGTCGCGCGCCGGCGTATCAGGGCTTCAACGTCCAGGCGTTGCGCTGCCGCACATTCAACGTGACGGCGGCTCCGGGCAGTTTCGTGGATGTCTATGAGTATCGTTTCGACACGCCGGTGGATGCGTTCGGCATGTTCGCGTTGGAACGCGATCCCAAGGGCGCGCCATTGGATTTCGCGCCCGACGGTTATTCCGGAGAAATGGGCTGCTTTTTCCGGCAGGGTGCCGTGTATGTGCAAATCATCGCATCCGATGTGAAGCCGGAAACAATCGCCGTCGCCACGGCCATCGCGCAAAACCGCGCCAGGGAACTGCCGGTGGACGACCACGGACTGGCCGGTCGCCGTAAACTCCCCGCTAACGGGATGATGACAGACAGCGTGGCGTATGTGGCCGAAAACGCCCAGGGTCAGGCGGATTTAAAGGACGTGTTTCAGGCGAAATACAAATTCGACGGCGCGGAGCTGCCGTTTTTCATCATGGTCGCCGCGCCCGCCGACGCGGCCAGGGCGTGGCAATCGTTCCAGGATTTTTGCGGCAAATTCGGCACGGTGGAAAACCTGCCGGACGCGAACGGTTCAAAAATTTTCCGCGCGCAGGTGTTCGGCAAATGGAAGGTCGTCTATCAGCGCGACGGCGAACTCGGCGGGGTATTCGACGCGGCGGACGGGAACCAGGCGCGCGCCTTCATCGAAAAGTATTTGCGCGGGGAGATTAAATGAGTAGGTTGACTAACTGAAAATATGAGCACACCAAGTCAAAATGAATTCGGCGTGAACCGGCGCGAATTTCTCGTGCGCCTCGGCATCACCGGCGCGCTCATCGCCGGCTCCGGTTTCGCCGCAAAAAAGCTTTGGACGCCGAACCATTTCGTTCCCGGGTTTGAAAAGGAAAAGGGTCTCCAGCTCAAAAGCTACGCGCCGGAAATCAGCAAAGTTATGCCGTCGCTCGCCATTGCGCACGGCACGGAGCATGACAAAACCATCCGCGCGGCAATGGCCGCGCTCGGTGGCATGGACCGCTTCATCCAGCGCGGCGACGTGGTGATGATCAAGCCGAACGTGGCGTTCGACCGTCCACCCGCGCTCGCGGCCACGACGCATCCCGACGCGTTGCGCGCCGTGGCAAAACTTTGTTTTGAAGCCGGCGCGAGCAAGGTCATTGTCGCGGATAATCCGATCAATTCGCCGACCGGCTGTTTTTTCAAGAGCGGCCTGACTGCCGTGGCCTCGGACATGAATCTGGATTTGCTGTATCCCGAAACTAATTCCTTTGCGCCGCTGTCGCTCGACGGCGAAGTGCTGAAGGAATGGACGTTCTTCAACACGCCGTTTAAGAAGGCCACCAAAGTCATCGGCCTCGCGCCGTGCAAGGATCACAATTTGTGCCATGCCTCGATGACGACGAAGAACTGGTATGGTCTGCTCGGCGGACGGCGGAACCAATTCCACCAATACATTCACAGCATCGTTTCTGACTTCGCGCTGATGATGAAGCCGACGCTGGTCATTCTCGACGGCATGAATGTCCTGATGAGCAACGGCCCGACTGGCGGCCGGCTTTCCGACGTGAAGCCGATGAACACCATCGTCGCCGGCACGGACATGATTGCCGTGGACGCCTACGGCTACTCGCATCTGCTGGAGCGTGACATCGCCGAACTGACTTATCTCCACAAGGCGCAGGAACGCGGCCTCGGCAACATCAACTGGAAAGACACGAATTACAAAGAGGTCAACGCGTAGGTTTCAAAATGCAAAATTCTTAACCGCCGCAGCGCGGAGGAACGCGCACATCAAAAATTGTCCATCAATTCTTCCACGATGATTTCCGCCTGCCTCAAAATAGATTGCAAGGTCTTCGGCTTGATTTCACGGTGCATCGGCACACAGGGATGCAACGAGTCTTTGACGTAATGCCAGTGCGAACCGGTCTGCCGGACAAATTCAAAACCCGGCAGACTTCATCGCCGGAAGGGTCGCGTGGCAGTTTCACGCGGGCTGGAGGGATAAAACGGGGGCGTCCACGAAATGCAGGCGGATGGGCCAATGCCGCCGCTCATCGGCCTGCTCATCCGCGCGCTGGATGACGCCATCCTCCAGCATCAGGGTTTTTCCGACGCTGCCAAATATTTTCAAGGAGGTTCAGCTCATCGCGGGTGACTCCACACAAAAAAGCGAAGCCATAAGTTATAGCGAGAGAAGACTGGACTGGGATTGGCAGAAGCAAAGCAAGACGGAGAGGATTTCACCAAAACTTTTAGGCGGACTTGAACTTGCCGTTTGGTTTTAAATTTGTCGCGCCCCCTGAGTAACGGCTTGGTTTGGCCACCATCAACGCTTAAACTCTGCGCGTGCCACCCGACATTAAAGCCCTGACTCGCGAGGAACTCGAAGCCCGGTTCAAGACCTGGGGCGAGCCGGCCTTCCGCGTGGCACAACTGCTGGACTGGCTTTACGCCCGCCGCGCGACGAACTGGGACGCGATGTCCAATCTGCCCAAAAACCTGCGCGCCCAATTGCGCGAGAGCTTTTCGCTCCAGATACTGGAACTCGCGCGGAAGCAAGGTTCGCCCGACACCACGCAGAAGTTCCTCTGGCGGCTGGCCGACGGTGCGTTCATCGAGAGCGTGCTCATCCCCGCCAATCCCGCACTCTACGGCGAGGCCAGCGACCGGCACACGCTCTGCATCTCCACGCAGGTCGGCTGCGCCTACGGCTGCAAGTTTTGCGCGAGCGGACTCGACGGCTGGAAACGCAATCTCGGCGTCCACGAAATCGTGGAGCAGGTGCTCGCGGTGGAACGGGCGGGTTGCCATTTACCGGTGGCCGGTGGCCAGTTGGAAACGGCGGCGAGCGAACCGGCAATTTTCAACCCGCAACCGGCAACCGCCGACCGTATCGTGAACAACCTCGTCGTGATGGGTATGGGCGAACCGCTGGCAAACTACGACCATCTCATCGCCGCGCTGAAGATTCTGAACGCGCCTTGGGGTGGCGGCATCGGCGCGCGGCGCATCACGATTTCCACGAGCGGCCTCGCGCCGCAGATCCGCAAGCTCGCCGTCGAGCCGCTGCAATTTCGCCTCGCCATTTCGCTGCACGGCGCGACGGATGAGGTCCGCAACCGCATCATGCCGGTGAACAAAAAGTATCCGCTCACCGAACTCGCCGCCGCGTGCGAGGATTATCAAAAACTGAAGGGCCGGATGATCACGCTGGAATATATTTTGATCGCCGGCATCAACGATGCGCTGGAGCAGACGCGCCCGCTGGCGGCGCTGGCCAAAAGACTTTACGCCAAGGTGAACTTGATTCCGTATAACAAAGTCGAGGATTTGCCGTGGGTGCGCCCGGCGGAGGAAGTCTGCGAGCGGTTTCTGACCGCGCTGGAAAAGCTCGGCGTCACCGCCACGCTACGCCGCGAGAAGGGCGGCGACATTGACGCGGCCT
This sequence comes from bacterium, assembly GCA_021780905.1. Classification (GTDB taxonomy): domain Bacteria; phylum Verrucomicrobiota; class Verrucomicrobiia; order Limisphaerales; family UBA11358; genus UBA11358. The sequence continues at coordinate 7,971 of JAJXXW010000078.1, read as the reverse complement.
GCGGACAATTGCGCTTGAAGACGGAACGGGAATTGGCAAAATCGCCAGTGATATGAAAATCCGGCGCCGCAAATTCCTCCGGCAGTCCGCCCTCGGCGTCGGCGGCATTCTGGCCGGCGCGCAGTTCGTCCGGGCCGAAACCGCGCCGCCGAAATTTCACGATCCTTTTGCGCTGGTGCCGCTCGGCCAGACGGATTTGAAATTTTCCCGAGTCTGCATGGGCACCGGCACACACGGCTGGCATCGCAGCTCCAACCAGACGCGCGAGGGGGCCGTGGCATTTCAGAAACTGCTGCGCGACGCCCATGAGCGCGGCGTGCGAACATTTGATCTGGCCGATCTTTACGGTTCGCACACGCATCTGCCGCCGGCGCTGGAGGGCTTGCCGCGTGACCATTACACCCTCATTTCCAAAATCTGGTGGAACACCGGCGGCCTGACCGAAGCGGACCGCCCTGCCGCCGATGTGGTCGTGGCGCGCTTTCTCAAGGAGCTGAAGACGGATTACCTGGATTTGCTGTTGCTGCATTGCGTCCTGGCACCGGACTGGCCAGCGCAATTGCGACCGCAGATGGACGCTTTGACCCAGCTCAAGGCGCAGGGCAAAATCCGCGCGCTCGGCGTTTCGTGCCATTCGATTGCCGCGCTGGAAGCCGCCGCCGCCGAGCCGTGGGTGGAATCGGTCCACACGCGCATCAATCCTTACGGCATGAGCATGGATGGTCCGCCGGAACAGGTCGTGCCCGTCCTGAAAAAAATTCACGCCGCCGGCAAAGGCGTCATCGGCATGAAAATCATCGGTGAAGGCCGGTTGCGCAATGACGACGCGCGCCGCGATGAATCCGTGAAATTCGCGCTCGGCCTCGGCTGCGTGGACGTGCTGAACGTGGGCTTTGAAAAAGTTGAGGAGATTGACGATCTGGCCGCCCGCGTCCGAAAGGTTCCCCGGCCCGGCTGATTCAATTCGGTGCTTCATCTGCGTATCACATACGGTTAGCATGGCGGCGTGATCGCTTTGCTCGACTACGGCTCTGGCAACCTCCGCAGCGTCCATAAGTCGCTGCTCAAGGTCGGCGCGGACGTGCGCCTCGTGAAAGCGCCCGACGACATCGGCGATGCCTGCGGCTTGGTGCTGCCGGGCGTCGGCGCGTTCGACGACTGCATCCATGCGCTGCGCCAACAGGAGCTGCTGGAGGCCGCGAAGGATTTCATCACGACCGGCAAACCATTTCTTGGCATCTGCGTCGGCTATCAGGCGCTTTTTGAGCGGAGCGAGGAATTCAATTCCTGCGCCGCCGGCCTCGGCGTTTTCCAGGGCAGCGTTGTCCGCTTCTCAAAAAAGCCCGGATTGAAAATTCCGCAAATCGGCTGGAACCAGTTGGAGATTGTAAAATCGGACTGTCCGCTATATCGCGGGATCGCCAGCGGCAGTTACGTTTATTTTGTCCACAGCTTCTATCCGCAGCCGGTGGATGAATCCATCGTTGCCACGCGCACGGATTACGGCGACAACTTCGCGTCCTCCGTCTGGCGCGACAATATTTTTGCGACGCAATTCCATCCGGAAAAAAGCCAGAAGGTCGGACTGCTCCTGCTAAAGAACTTTGTCGCACTGACCAAAACCTAGCGTTTACGGGTGGAAATGTTTTTAGCCGACCGCGTGGTGATGCAGCCCAACTTTCCCGGTCTCGATTGTGGGTTGGGTTTTTATTGTGGACTTGGACTTGTGAGTGAGGGCCAATCCTACCGCCCGCGAGAGACGCTTTCTGCTTGAGGCAGATGGTTTATACGCTAGGCTGAATTCAATATGTCCTCGCCCGCCAATTCACCGGCTGAAACGAGCGTCCCGTTGCCCGAAATGATCACCGCCCCGCCGATGCCGAAACGGCGCGGCACGCTGTTGATCGTGGATGACGAGGAGGGACCGCGGATGTCCCTTAAGTTGATTTTCAAGGATCAATACGATTTGCTGCTAGCCGAGGACGGACCGTCGGCCATCAACCTGGCGCAGCTGAATGACATTGACGTGGCCATCCTCGACATCCGCATGGCCGGTATGTCGGGCATCGAGGTGCTGGAGCGGCTCCGGTTCGTGCGGCCGGACCTTGAGGCCATCATGATCACGGCGTTTGAGACGACCGACACGATGCGGCAGGCGTTGCGCCTCCGCGCGTGCGACTACATCAACAAGCCGTTTGACCTCGCGACCATCCGCAACGCGGTGAGCCAGGCCATGCAGCGGCGCGTGCTGGAAAGCGAAATCCACAACAGCGCGGAAAAAGTCCACGAACTGCTCTCCGAACTCCAGAACCAGCGCGTCGAGGAACAAATCGCCCAGACGCGCGGCGACATTTACGCCAGCATCATCCACGACATCAACGGTCCGCTCTCCGTCAGCTTTGGCTTTGTGCAGTTGCTGAACCTGAAATTGAACAAGGATCCGAAAATGGACGTGGAGGATTTGGAATTCATCCGGGAGCGCCTCAAGTCCGTGGAGCGGCAAATGAGCAACTGCATCGAGATCCAGCGGCGTTACCTCGGCTTTCTGCGCCGGCAGGGCGGCGACACCCTGGCGGCGGGCGTGAACCATCTGCTGCACGATCTCGAACAGCTCGTGCGCGTGCATCCGAGCATGCAGGAAAATGAATTTCGCCTCACGCCGCTCGCCGGGGACATGGTCGTCAAGGTCAACGGCACGGATCTCATCCAGATTTTGCTGAACCTGACGGTCAACGCGTTTCAATGCACGTCCACGCCGCACCGCGTGGAAATTGGCGGCGCAGTGCTGGCCGAGCCGCTCGACCTCACCCAGTTCAAGGACGGCCCGCACGACCGGCTGCTGAATGTCGAAAGCATGGCCAACATCGCGCCGCTCGTGAAGTTGTGGGTGCGCGACACCGGTCCCGGCATCCCGGCGGTGGTGCTGCCGAAAATCTTCGATCCGTATTTCACCACCAAGGGGCCACGCCAGGGCACCGGCCTGGGATTGAACATCGTCCAGCGGCTCATCAAGGCCGCCAACGGCGCCTTGCACGTCCACACCGTGGCCGGCGAAGGGACGACGTTCGCGGTCTATCTGCCGGGCGCGGCGATGGCTAAATAATTTTTTTGCGGTGCTCCTGAAACTTAACCGCGGCTCACACGTTGAACTTGAAGAGCAGCACGTCGCCGTCTTTCACGATGTATTCCTTGCCTTCCATCCGGTAAAGACCTTTTTCGCGCGCGGCGGCGACACTGCCGCATTTCACTAAATCGTCGTAAGCCACGGTTTCGGCCTTGATGAAGCCGCGCTCGAAATCGGAATGGATGACGCCGGCGGCTTTCGGCGCGGTGTCACCAACGTGAATGGTCCAGGCGCGGACTTCTTTTTCGCCGGCGGTGAAATAAGTCCGCAATCCGAGCAGATGATAGGTCGCGCGGATGAGCGCGCCGACGCCGGATTCGCTCACGCCGAGTTCCTTCAGGAATTCCTTCGCCTCGGCGTCGGACAAATCAATCAGGTCGCTTTCGATCTGCGCGCTGATGACAACGGCTTCGCAGGCGAAATGATGTTTGGTGTATTCGCGGACTTTTTCGACAAATGGGTTTTTGTCGGCGGTGGCCAGGTCGCCTTCCTTCACGTTGCAGGCAAAAATCGTCGGCTTGTCGGTCATCAGCCAGAACAGCCGCGAAATGGCTTTTTCCTCCGGCGTCAGTTCCAGTGTGAGCGCGGGTTTGCCGGCATTGAGATGCGGCTCGATTTTTTTCAGCACGTTTTCCTGCGCGAGCGCTTCCTTGTCGCCGCGCTTGGCGTCTTTGGCCACGCTGGCCAGGCGTTTCTGCACGGCCTCCAAATCGGCGAGGACGAGTTCTGTGGTGATGGTTTCGATGTCGCGCACGGGATCGATGTTGCCGGCGACGTGATGGATATCCGCATCCTCGAAACAGCGGACGACCTGCACGATGGCGTCCACTTCGCGGATGTGGGAAAGGAATTTATTGCCCAAGCCTTCGCCGGCGGCCGCGCCTTTGACGAGGCCGGCGATGTCCACGAATTCAATCGCTGCGGGAATCACCACGGAAGTTTTGGCGATGTCCTTCAGCACATACAGCCGCGCGTCCGGCACGGTGACGATGCCGACATTCGGGTCAATGGTGCAGAACGGATAGTTCGCGGCCTCGGCTTTGCGCGTGCGGGTGACGGCGTTGAACAAGGTTGATTTGCCGACATTCGGCAATCCGACGATTCCAGCTTTGAGCATAAATTTATGTTTGATGTTTGGTCAGGTGCCACGCGATGCGCACGCCTTCATAAGCGGCGGTGGCGAGGAGACACAGTCCGGAGACGTGTTGAAGGCGCAGCAAGGACCGGGCGCTGAATTTGCCATGGCCGCGCGAAGCGATGAAGCTCCACAGCAAAAACCACAGCAGCGCGCCGGTGAAAACCCCGCCCACGCAGGCGGCCTTGGCGGGCGTGGAGTCGTCCACCCATTCCTGGGTGCTGAAAAACGCCTTGGTGCTCACCAGCGTGGCGGACAGCGCCACCCAGGCGACCAGCACGCCGAGGTTGGCCGCCACGCGCACAAAACCGGTGGCGAAGGCCGAGTGCGGGTGGACTTTTTGTTCAATGCGCTCCTCAATTTTTTCGATGGCAAGGCCGAAACGGGTTGGTTCCTTCTCCGGTTTGGCGGAGAGAAATTTAAAGCCGAGAAACAACATGAATACGAAGCCCATCACCCGCATTATCGTCTGGGCGAAACCGTGGTCAATGAACTGCGAAATGCCCGTGAACGAAATTGCGCAGTAGGTCACATCCATCACCGCCGCGCCAAGGCCGATAAAGAAGCCCCATTTGAAACCACGCCGCGCGCCCTCGTTGAGAATGGTGAGGTTGATGGGTCCGGGCAGCGAGGAGAAAAACACCGCGCAGACCAAACCGGCCAGGGCGGCCACCAAAATGGGATGCACATCGGCCATGTCAGCTCGCCGCCTCCGCTTCATCGTCGTCCTCCTCGATTTCCCGGCGCCAGGCGCGGGAAATGTGCGGCCGGACAAAACCATAGAGAAGATAGCCCGTGAAGAACAGCGGCAGGACGTAATACAAAATCTTCTCGCGCAACATCAGCAGACAGCCGACAAACAGCGCGGCGATGAGCACTTTCAAAAACGTGGTGGTCGAACGCAGGCCCAAGGACTTGAAACTCGGATACCGCACCTCGCTCACCATCATGGCCGACAGGAAAATCAGCACCGCCGGCAACAGGTAGCCCCAATGGCCCAGATCCCTTTCCTTTTCATTCAGCTTGATGATGAACAGGGTGAGCGACGCCACCAGGCCGGCGGCGGACGGGATGGGGAAGCCGAGAAAATCCTTGCCCGCGCCCGGCGCATTCATCGCCGCGAGACAGTTGAACCGCGCCAGCCGGAACGCGCCGCAGATGAGATAGATCGAGGCGATGAACCAGCCGAGTTCGGTGTATTCATCCGGCAACGCCTGCCGCAGCACGATGCGATGCACCAGAAACGCCGGCGCGGCGCCAAAGGAAATCAGGTCGGCGAGCGAATCAAATTCCCGGCCAAACGGGCTTTCATGTCCGCCCATGCGCGCCACCCGGCCGTCGAACAAATCAAAAATGCACGCGAGCAGGATGAACGCCAGCGCCACCTTGATGGGCATCCAGTTGACCAGGCCGGCAGCGTCCGGCGTCAGTTTGGCTTCGACAATTTTCGTCAGCGCCACGAAGCCGCAGAAGAGATTGCCCGCCGTCAGCAGGTTGGGCAGAAAATAAATCTTCAGCTTCGGCGGCTCGATGGTTGAATTGGTTTCGGACATGATTGGAAAACATTCATTCAAATGCGGCCAGCACCGTCAGTCCGCCCACCACCCGGTCGCCGAGTTTCACCTTCACCTTTGCGTTTTTCGGCAGATAGACGTCCACGCGCGAGCCAAACTGGATGAGGCTGATGCGTTCGCCGCGCCGGACCGGATCATTCTGCGCCACGAACGGCACGATGCGCCGGGCGATGAGGCCGGCGATGAGCCGCACGCCGACTTTCGTGTCGCGCGGGTCCACGGACTCGATGCCGAGCAAAACATTTTCGTTGAACTTCGCGCAGTCGGCGTTGATGGCGTTGAGATACTGGCCGGGCGAATGTTTGAAGAAAGCAATGCGGCCCATGACCGGCGCATTCTGGACATGCACATCGAACACCGACAGGAAAATGGAAATGCGCTGACATTCGCCGCCCATGAATTCCGGCTCGGTCGTGGTGTCAATCGTGTCCACCTTGCCATGGCCGGGCGCGATCACGAGGCCGGGCGCCCCGGGCGGCAGCGGTTCCGGGTCGCGGAAAAAATAAAACGTGAAGCCGACGAACAGCACCCAGAGGACGCCGAACACCCAGCCGATTTGCAGCACGAACGTGCCGAGATACTTGCCGACGAGCGCCGCCAGCAGCAGTCCCAGCACGCAGGCACCGGAGAGCGCGATGATTTTCATCGCCGCCGCCGAGGCTTTTCCAGAGTGTTTCACGTGCCTAAAATAAAATTTTCTGGCGCCACTTGCAATTCGGCATTTTCAGTGCAACTTGGTGTCCGCCGCAATGAAAGGCGGCTTGCAAACAGAAATCAAATCATAATTATGTCATTGCACACACCTGACCTCACGAAATTCCCGCCGCGCAGTCCGCGCGTGCGGCTCGGAGGCTACGTCATTTTGCCGCGCATGTTGGACAAGGGCCGCGCCACGCTCGCCGGCAAGAACGGCGAATATCATTACGCCTGCCCGCTCGACCAGCGTTTCCTGGAATTCGCCGGCATTGATCCCGAGGCGTTGAAAAAGGAACTCACCAAGAGCGACACCGAAGTGCTGGCGTGGATCAATGCCAACGCCAAACACAAGCGCACCGCGCCGGAAATCATTGCGTGGTCGAACTGGCAGGAAAACCGCGCACCCGACAATCCGGAGGGCCGTGAGTATCTGAACGGCATCCACAAGGCGGTTGCGCCCAAACGCGAAGACATCGCAACGTGGTTCGACGTGCTGGATGCGGATGACTTCGCGAGCTTCGGCGGCAAGGCTTGAGACAAGGTGGGCTGACCTGCGGGTCAGCCCAAATTAAAATGGGCTGCGCAGCAGCGACCGACGGGTCGATTTTCTAGCAGTGAGGTGAAACTTTTGTTGAAAGAAATTAAGGATGAAATTATTGCGAAACCAGTCGTTTATGGCGTTGCTTTTCGGTCAAAGACAATGCTTTCGTAATTTGTTGTTGTTGGTCAATCGTCGGTTTCCAAACTTTTGCTTGTTCTAGGTTCGCCAAGATTTGCCCGCGAGCGCCCCCGGGCCATTCGCTCTTCACGTCGTCTGGAGGAACATCCGCCAGACGTTTTATGACGGCATCCTTGGCGGTCATTGAGCCACTTCTGGCGAGCAAGCTAAGAGCCTCCGTGGCCACGCGGCAATCTTTATCATTGATGTATTTGAGAACCATCATTTCGGCTTCCATATCTAACGCGTCAGGAAAAACAGCGCGAAATACTCCGATGAAGCAACCGGTTTCTCCGCGTAGATTGATGACATGGTCGACGGCTTGCAGCCCGGCTCGATGATCGTGCTTAACCCAGTAACGTAGGAATGCCGCCTGTATCGCGCAAGCCCACCGACCTTCTTGCGATTTGTATAAATCAACCACCTGCGGCAGAATTTGTCCGCTGGCGTAACGCTCAATGATTGGAGCAATCTTGAACATGTCACCGCCATAGAACGTATCACCGCGATAGGAATTCAGGCGATTGAGAAACAGGTCGTTCCATTCCGGATGTTCCTTGTCTGGCAATGCCAGCAAGACGCACAAAGAAAACAGCGGTCTAGCAGTTTGTTGAAAAACGTTTGAACCAGCGAAGTTGAAGTTTGTCTGTAAGTCATGCGCGGAAAACCCCAAGCCCAGCCGGACTTTCTGACAGTGATCAACCTCAACCAATGCGTGCCCGCC
>JAJXXW010000040.1 GCA_021780905.1 bacterium | reverse complement strand
TCGGCTTGGCGCAACAGTTCCCGGGCCTGGGCGGCGACGGGGGCCTCGACGTGGCCGAGGTTCTGGTCGCGCGCCTGGACGAAGCGGCCGACGGTGCCGGTCAGGGCGACGGCCAGTGGGGCGGCCGTCCCGGTGAAGGATTCGGGGCGGGCGCAGCGCGCACAAGGACAACGGGAGGAAACCACACCGGACTTGGTCATGCCGCCCACTTAACCCCCCTCGCCCGTGCAATAAAGTGGGATGCGCACACTGCATGGCACGACTTCCAAATGAGCTTGCCGCGCACGCGAATTCGCTCATAATAGCTCCCTGACTGAACGTGGCGGACGGGGTTCGCAACGGGCGTTTTTTGCCAGCGTTGTTGCGTATTATCCGGTGAATTGGTCTTCGTGCGGATAGTATAGAATACAAGTATAGAAAAGTTACATTTGAAGAATCTAAAGACAGCGTTTTATTTCAGATTTATCCCTGGAACGTGACCGCGGTTGAGATGGTGTTAATACTTCGCCGATTGCTGCGGCCGTCTGCGCGGCCCGGTGAAGGTGCTGTTGGACGGCTGCTCGATCCAACGGGATGGAAAAGTCGTTGAGTTTTGCCGCCGCTATCGGCGGCTGCATTGGGAAAAAGGTTTCCGGCCTACGCGCCGGAACTCAACCAGAAGAGTGCGTCTAGGCGCACACGAAGCGAAGGGTCGGCAACGCGAGCGTGGAGAGCCGGGATGAACTGTTGGAATTGACGGTAGACGCGCTCTGGGCGCATGTCTGGCGCAGCTGCTAAACATGGATTGATTTTGAATGATTAACTCCATATCCATTATTTATGCGGAACTCAATAAATCGGTATTAGTGGAAGGGTGGCTGAGTGGTTAAAGGCACCTGACTCGAAATCAGGCGTAGGCGCAAGCCTACCGTGGGTTCGAATCCCACCCCTTCCGCCACCCTTTTGCCAGTTCTTCAGAAGCCGGCAGATAACAGAGACTTAGATCGATTTCTCCTTTGCCGACGACGATCTTGTCCGTGATCGCTTCCACGATGGACCGCTTCTCATCGGGTGCCATCTTCGTCCACAGGTTGGCCAAATTTCGCGCCTCGGCGGCGATTTCGCCCGCGGAAAGCGTCTTCACCTTGCCCGCGTCAATCTCGGCTTCCAGTTTCGGCAGGGACTCCTCGATTTGTTGCCGCCGGTCTTCCAGCGGACGGAAAAAGCGGCCGAATTCCTCGCCTTTCAGGTGGCCGTCCTGATACAGCCGATACACCCGGTCGATTTCCCGCTGGAGCTTCTCCATTTCCTGGCGTTGCGCTCTGAGCAGTTCTTCCTTATCGGCCAAGGCGCGATCCGAATCCTGGAGATGCTTCGCCACCAGTTCTGGCGACACGAAGTAGGCTTGAAGCTCGTCGTGGAAGATGCCCTCGATGTCGGCAATCGGAATCTTGTTGCGGCATTTCCGGCACACGTATTTGGGGCTGTTCGACGGCACGTACATTTTTTCGCCGCACTGGCAGTACGCGAGGCCGGCGAAAAGCTGCACGGCCTTCTTCGCCCTGGGCCGTCCGTCCCGAAGCGGCGGGCCAAGGAGCCTGTTGCACTGCTCCCAGACCTCGGCCGGAACCAGCGGCTCGACTTCCGTAAGCACCCACGCCTCCTCTGGCTTTGTCGTCCAGCCCCCGGACTGGCCGTCGCGGGTCGTGTAGTTCGCGCGGTGGATTCCCTTCGCGGTGGGATCCTGAAGCAACCGGCCCACGGTCTTCGCGGTGAAGCGCGCCCCTTTCCTGGTCCGATGCCCGGCCTGATTCAGGAGCCGGACGACCGTCTTCTTGCGGCGGTGTTCGAGGAACAGGTCGTACATGAGCTTCCGCACCGGAGCCTCCTGCGGATGCGGCACGAGTTTCTTTTCTTTCCACTGATACCCGAAGGGCGCCGGCCCTCCGAGGGGTTTCCCCAACTTGGCGCGAATCGCCACCGACGCCTTCACCCGGTCCGCCGTCTCGTCGCGTTCCCACTGAGCGAGGGCAGCGATCATGGTGTAGAAGAGGCGGCCGGCGGGCGTCGAGGTGTCGATCTTCTCCTGGAGCGAAATCATGTCCGCGCCATGCGTGCGGAAGAAGTCGGCGAACTCCAGGAGTTCCCTCGTGTTCCGCGCAAGCCGTGCCAGTTTGGAGAAGATCAGGCCGGCGATGTGGCCGCGTTTCACGTCATCGAGCATCCGTTTGGTTTCGCGGTGATCCATGACGCTTTTCCCGGAAACGCCCGCAAGGTCATACACCTCCTTCACCGTCCAGCCGTTGAATTTGGCGTATTCGCGGGCGCGGGCGAGGTGATATTCGGGACTTTCGCCGTTGGCCTGATCTTCGGTCGAAACCCGAATCCAGATGCCAACCGGTGTACCTGACACGGGGCCGTTAGACGCGGGCTGCTTGCCCGCCGCTAGCTTTTCCTTCATACACGATTCTCATGCGCCCGCAGGGCGCGGTTGGCAAGCCCAAATTCGGCCGCGACAGTCCGAAAATCGACGATTACGAACGCCGGTATCTCGGTATCTCCGAGGAAGTGTTGGATGAAGCTCACCAGGCATTCCCCGAAGACGATGAACACGCGCTACACGCACCTCGAAGTCGGCACGTTGAAGAACGCCATGGGGGCGCTTCCCCTTTTCAGCGCCAGGCCGGCGCACTGACGCTGGCGCGGGAAAATCCGGACATGGTGGTGCCCGCCCGCCAACGCAGCGTGCCTTCTCATACCTGACGCCCGTGACGTCCTGGCCGCCAAAAGACAGAATTTTTGCCGCCCACGGCTGGCAGACTCGGCGGGACGATTCCCAGGCCGCCGACCGAGTTGTCCACGTGAAATCGTTGAGGTCCGCAGGCTTCGCGACGTTGGTCTGGCCGGGCTTGCCCCGGCCGATCGAGTTGTCCTCGTAGCTCGTGTAGAGCAACATGTTCCCCGGACCATAGACGAAACCGCCATCGATACCTCCCCGATAACCCGTGCCGCTCGGATCGGGCAGTCCGTGCGCGTCTGCGCCTTTGCAGGCGCGCCCTGCAAAGAAAACTGACCCCCGGCATCCATGGAACCGGAGGCCGTAAACACCGGCCCCCTGACCAATCAGCATGCACGACGGCCCAGAAATATCGCTTGCGCTTCGCGATTCACCCGGCATAAACATCGCGGTGCCGACAGTCAATTATCGTGCGGTAGCGCAATATGCCCACTGGTCGGATGCGAGAAATGTCCCGGTGACAGCAGGGAACACAACGCCTTGCGTATTCGCGCCGCAGTTGGGCGCAATTTCGCTTTCATGCAATGAGACGCCAGCGGTGTATGAATTGCAGGATGGGAACGGCAATTTCATCGAGCGTGGCGATGTGCCGGCCTTGATCGCGGATTTGCCAGCCGGACAATATTTCGCATTGGCGACATATCACGGTCACGCGCTCAAACAGGGAATCGCCGTGGCGAACAAGGAAACCAACAGCGTGCCGTTCCATTTCGCCTTCGGCGCGTCGCGCGTGGAATCGGTGCCTGCGAGCGCGAGCGTGTTTGCCGCAAACGGAGATTATGTGGGCGTCACGCCTGTTGTGCTTGCGGAACTGCCGCCGGCCACGACGGAGTATCATCTGGAATTGAAAGGGTATCAGAATGCGACGGTTTCCGTGACAGTCGCGGAGAATCAAACGAACTCCGCCAGCGCCACGCTCTTGAACCTTTCGTATGTCGGCTCAATGCGACAGACGCGGCAGGGCATGGAAGCCGGCAATTACCGAAGCGCCGTCTTCGCGGCCAGAGATGCGCTCGCCGCCAAGCCGGGCGACGCCGATGCGCTCATCCTCGAAACCAATGCGCAATGCCGCCTCTTGGTGCAAGAAGCCAAAGACCTCGCGACCAACAAGAGCGATTACATTGCCGCCGATCTGAAATTGAAGGAAGCGCTCACCCTCCTGCCGGATGACGCCGAAGCGAAGCAATTGCTTGCGGAATACCAGCCGCACGAGGCGGCGGAGATGGTGAAGATCAAGGCGTGGCGAACCGGCGACTTGTTTGACCGCGTGTGCAAGGCCAACCCGGATGCTGGGCTGTTCGACGCCCATGACGTGACGCTTCCGACCATGACGCCAGAAGCGTTCCGGGATGCGTTCGTCCAAAGCTGCCAATCCAAGGTGCCGACGTTCAAGGTGACGGTGAATCAGTCAGCCGAAAACGGCATTTACGAATTATCGCTCGTCCAATCCGTTGACATTCTGATCGTTGCCGTCCGTCGCGAATGCCTGATGGTCATTGGCACCGACAAAGACGGCCAAACGCTGGTGCGTTTCAAGGTTCTGGAATACACGCGCAAGGGCGGATTGGTGGTGAACGTCAACGCCATCAACAACGTGACCGCCGGGAATCCGAACCAGTGGATTCCGGTGCGTCCAAATCAAGGCGATGCCGGACTTGGGGCGCAATTGCAGGAGGGTGTGCGGATTGTGATGAGGAAAGTTAATGAGGCATCAGGCCAAAACCAGCATTTCGTTAGGAAATTTTCTTGTTGCGTGTCCCACTGACAGCGGTAACATCTATCCAATTTTTGCAGAACTGACGACTTTATGCCGGAAAATCCAAAGCAAGCGAACGGCGAAAAAAGTGATTCCGCTGGCTTGGATTTTATTATTTCAAAGCGCCGATCAATAAAAGATGCGGTTTGGCATAGCATTGAATTCTATTGCTGGGAACACCCGATTTTGAACCATTTCTTGGTGAACCGGCTTCACAATATTGTCCAAAATTCCACGGCCTATAAAGTTTATCCCGGTCTTCGCTATTCGCGGTTTAGTCATTCGGTTGGAGTGATGCACGTCGCGACCCAAATCTTCGTCAACGTCGTCGCGAATTCAAATAAAGATGCGCTGAAACAGTTGCGATCCGAGTCAGAAATATTTTCGACCCAGCTTGCTCCTGACGCTATTAGAATTATTTCGGAGATCATTCCGAAGTCAATTTGTTGCCCGAAAGAATTTGCCCCGCTTTTGGCGCTGGTCCGCGTTGGTGCCCTCTTGCATGATTTAGGACATCTCCCGTATAGTCACGTTTTTGAACATGCGCTGGAGAATTTTTTGCATGGGTATCACCATCCAGCCTGGCAGCCAGACAACACTGCTGATTTGAGAAGATCGTTGGCTGACCGGATAAGAGAAGCGCGAAAAACTGCGCCGGACACCAAACTGCACGAACTTTTGGGAGAGCATTTTGGACGATTATTGGTCGGGGAATTCAAACAAGAGCCAACTCTTTCTGTTGTCAACGGTGCGGTTGATTTGCTTTATAGTGGAAAAGCTCCGGCAACCAAAAGCCTGTTAGTGAGCGCGATTGACGCTGATCGAATTGATTTTGTCCATCGGGATCTCATGTTCTCGGGATTACAAGGTTGTTCAGTTGACTTCAGCAGACTATTTCTTTGTTATGAACTTGCACAGTTCGCGTCCGACGGTAAGTCAGACTGGATCGCCCGTCCAAATCGCCAAGGCATATCGGAAGGAGAAAAGCTATTGCAGGATCGCTTTCAAGATTACAGGAATATCATTTCACACCACAAAGTCCATTTCTTTGATGAGTTACTTGAACGATTAATCGGTGCCTTGCTGGTTGATGGAACTTTGTCAAGTCTTCTTTCTAACTTGGACCAACTCCTTACAAAAGAAAATGACGACTCTCTAATCAGTCGCGAGGATCAAATCGAATTGTTGCGGGCTTTACTGCTTCGTTTCGATGACCCGTGGCTCGACGTTGAGTTGCGAAAGGAATATGAAAAGGCGCGAGACAAGCGAAAACGTGGCACCACGACTGATGGCGAAATATTGTGGCTAAAACTCTTTGAGGCGTATGCAGAAAGTCGCGGTTTATTCCAAACCGTGTTTAAACGTGATAATGAATTTTCGGAACGTGCCAAACACATTGCCCCGGAAATTTTCGACAGACAGGTCTGGCCTCGAATCAAGGCAACTATTGGCAAGCTAAAATATGAATTAGAGGAGCAGGTGCGTAAGGAACTTGGGCATTTGATTGTGATTGGTGACATGACAACCAAACTTCGTCACGGCTTAAAGGACCAGCAATCAGCCGAATTTTTTGGACTGAGTGCGTTGAGTGATCACCTCAGCCGGAAAATCAACGAAGCACCTGTTTTCAACATTTGGATAGCTCACAGCGATAAGTCAAAAACGCAAAAAACGGAAGACGATGTTTTGCGTCACGTGTTTCAATCGCTGCATAAGCATATACAAGAGGTTTTGCTTAAACAACCAACCCTGCCTTTGCGCGAAGCAAAGGCTGTGATAAAATGATGATAGAAAGGAGTTAGTATTATGACAGATACCGAAACGACATCCACAAATTGTTTGGAAGAATTGATGGCTAAGCTGAACAACGGGGGACTTTCTCAAAAGGAAATGGCCACTCGTTACGGCGGCCAATCGATTTCGCCAGGCCTTTCCATCAGAGAATTCCTGCAATTGTTGCAGATTGATGGGTCAGTAGAAAAGCGCGGTGACAGATTCTATCTGAAAACCATCCACGCGTAACCTTGTTCTGCACACCGCTCGTTCAACGGGCGGCTTTTTATTAAAAGGCCGGCTGAATTACCAGCCGACCAGTGTTTTTTAACATTCAATTGTAGAAAACATAACCTAATGCTCCTAATGAGCAATGTTTCGGATTTCCCATGATGACATGATCCACCACCTCGATTTTCATCAACATGGGTATTCAATTGACTCCACCCAGCCCCATTAGCAGTGTGGGCGGATGGACCAGCCGTATCCCAGCGACTTGATGGAATTTGAGGCACAGTTCGGC
>JAJXXW010000029.1 GCA_021780905.1 bacterium | reverse complement strand
TCCTTTACGGCTTGGGTTGCTTCAGCAAGTGAAGGCGGAAGCATCGAACTTCACCTCGACAGTTTGGACGGTCCGCAAATTGGAACCTGTTCGGTTCCGAACACAGGCGGCTGGCAGACGTGGGTGGGCGAATCATGCCCGGTCAGCAACGCGAAAGGGGTTCACGATCTTTACTTCAAATTCACCGGTGGCAGCGAACCGTTGTTAAACTTCGATTGGTGGAAGTTCCATCAGTGAGCGGCTGACTGTTCCGCAGCTTTAAGCTGAATAAAGTTCACATCGCCCGCGCGGCAAATTGTCAGCGACCAATGGCTGGTGATTTTTCTGCAAACCATGCTTGGTTCGGCTTTCTAACGGCTGGTGAAGTCCATCGGCAATTAATGCCGAGAGGACCATCGAGGCAAACCCGGTTTACCTCGGATTCGGTTGTGTTCGACCCGACTGAATGTGTGGCGGACATTAATTGAGTGAGGCGCACTTTAATTGAGTGTGACAGTCTTAATTGCAGACGGACACACAGGCTGTTGATGAAAAACAAATAACCGAAATTTTGCCCTCTGAAAACCCAATATTTTGATGGTTTTGGATTTTGCCTTCGAAAAACAAAAATC
The DNA here is from genome assembly GCA_021780905.1 of bacterium. GTDB lineage: Bacteria > Verrucomicrobiota > Verrucomicrobiia > Limisphaerales > UBA11358 > UBA11358. The sequence goes on along the minus strand of JAJXXW010000029.1, from coordinate 6,373 downwards.
CGAAATTTCACCGGCAGTCTCCATGAGCCCCAAATTTCTGAAAAATTAAATCCGAAATTTTCCATTTCTAAAGCAACTTCCGTAAATTTGCCAAGTCAGGCCGGATGTTTATCTACCTTCGCAAAGCGAACCTTTGTGCGACGGTTACAGCGTTTGCGCGGTGAAGGCCGCCTCCGTGCTGTAGCCTCACATCCGCCGTCGGTGTATATCTTCACGTGCGGCGGCTCGACCGATGCCGTCATTTCTTCAAATCCTCGGCGATCGTCGCGAACTGCTCCATTGCCGCCTCCAGATCACCGGCGATCTCCTGGGCGATGATTTCTGGCGCGGGCAGGTTGGCGGATTCTTCCAGCGCGTCGTCTTTCAGCCAGAAGATATCCAGGTTCACCTTGTCGCGCTTCGTGAGCACTTCGTAGGTGAAGGATTTGAAGCGCTCGCTTTCTTTCCGGACGTTCCGGTTCTTTGGATTGTAGCACGCGACGAAGTCATCGAGGTCGCTGCGCTTGAGAGTGTTTTCCTTGAGCGTGAAATGTTTGTTCGTGCGCAGGTCGTAGATCCAGAGCTTCTGCGTCCACGGCTTCTCCTGCGCGGGTTTGCGGTCGAAGAACAGGACGTTCGCCTTCACGCCTTGCGCGTAAAAGATGCCGGTGGGCAGGCGCAGCAACGTGTGCACGTCCGCCTGCTTGAGCAATTCGCGCCGGATGGTTTCGCCGGCGCCGCCCTCGAACAGCACATTGTCCGGCAACACCACGGCCGCGCGACCGTGCTGCTTGAGGATGGTGAAAATGTGCTGGAGGAAATTGAGCTGCTTGTTGCTCGTGCTCGCCCAGAAATCGTCGCGATTGATCACCAGCGATTCCTTCGCCTGCTCGCCGGCGTCGTTCACGATGGTCACGCTGCTCTTTTTGCCGAACGGCGGATTGGCCAGCACGATGTCATACTCGCCATGCTTCCCCGCCAGCGCATCCTTGGTGACAACGGGTAAATTGTAGGCCGCGTCCCCCGACGCGGCGTCCCCTGCGCCCTCGCCTACAGCCCCGCCCGATGAGGGCATCGGGCCTACATCTTCCGGTCCGATGCCGTGGAGCAACAGATTCATGGCACAAAGGCGCGTGACGCTGTCCACCAGTTCGATGCCGAACAACGTCCCGTTCTTGAGCCGCTTCTTCTGCGCCTTGTCCAGGCCGGGAATGCGCGCGATGTAATCATGCGCCGCCAGCAGGAAACCGCCCGTGCCACAAGCCGGATCACAAATGGTATTGCCGGGTGAAGGTTGGACCGCATCCACCATCGCGGCGATGAGCGGGCGCGGCGTGAAGTATTGGCCCGCGCCGCCTTTCACGTCCTCGGCGTTCTTTTGCAGCAACCCCTCGTAAGCGTCGCCCTTCACATCGGCGGACAGGCTCGACCACTGCTCTTTATCTATGAGGTCCACGATGAGCCGGCGCAGTTTGGCTGGGTCTTGGATCTTGTTCTGCGCCTTGCGGAAGATGACGCCCAGCATGCCCTTCTGTTTGCCGAGCGATTCGAGCACATGGCGGTAATGCGTCTCCAGCTCGTCGCCGTCGCGCGCCAGCAGGCTGGGCCAGGTGAACTCCTTGGGCACGGCGCTGGGCTTGTTGAACGGCGGACGCGACTGCTCATCCGCCATCTTGAGGAACAGCAGAAACGTCAACTGCTCCACATAATCGCCGTAGGACAAACCGTCATCGCGAAGGATGTTGCAGTAGTTCCAAAGTTTCTGGACGAGTTGCGGTGCGGGATTGCTCATTTTTGTTTTGGCAACAGTTTCCGCAGCCGTCGCGTGGTTTCCTCACGGTCAATCTCGCTCGCCGCCACTGCCAACGTCAGAACTTCCCACTCCGGTCCGTCAGTCTTTGGCTCAATGCCGTTCAAGCGCAGAAAAACGATGCACGCGCCCAGTGCCGCCCGCTTGTTGCCATCCACGAAAGGATGATTCTTGCAGAGATAAAACAGATACGCCGCCGCCACTTCCGTAATGTCTTGGTAAGGCGAACCGCCGCCGAAGCTGGCCTGCGGCGCGGCCACCGCGGATTCCAGCAACGCCATTTCACGCACACCATCCGAGCCGCCGAAACGGGTGATGGCCTCCGCGTGAATCTCCCGCACGATCTCCACCGTGAGATGGAAACAATTTTCCGGCGTGGCGCTCATGCCAGCTTCTTCATCGTTCGCGCGTAATCCTTCATCGTCGCCTTGATGACCCGGGACACTTCGGCCCGCGACGGCTTGGGATGCAGCGGCGTCAGCGTGATTGTGCCGCCCGCGTGGACTTCCACGTTCACCTGGTCGCCCGCCTTCAAGTGCGCCATGTCCATCAACGCCGTGTCGAACATGAGACCCTGCGAGTTGCCAATCTTTGAAATCGTTTTAACCATGCCGTTAAACTATGTTTTACACCCGGTTCTGTCAAGCCAGTTGGCCGGTGAAGGCTTTGTGGAGGATGGACTGGCGGAGGCGGGTGGCGCGCTGGAGGTTCGCCGACACCACCGACTCCAACTCCTCCACCACGCTCAACCGCCGCTCCACTTCCGCCACAATCCGCGTCTGCTCGGCCAGCGGGGGAAGTGCAATCGGCAAATCGCCAACTTTGTTCACGCTCAGGGTGTAAAGCCCGGAGGTGGAACTCGCGACTAATTCAACGAAGTGCCGACCACCGGGTGAAAGCATCCAATTCAAAATCCATTTCCCGAGCGCCAGTTCAATCGGGCGAACTTTGATCACGTGGTTCTGGTGGACGCACGGTTCAATCGAACCGTCCCAAATTGCCAACCGACCGATTTGATCTTTGCTGCCGTTGCCTTCGACGATGAGCAGGTCGCCCTTGCGAACGAGCAGTTTGTTTAGTTCCGAATCTTCGACGCCAATTTGCTCCATTTCGTCCAGCCGCAACTCGTTCGCGTAAACGTTGGCAACGCGGAGATACGGAAGTTGCTTCGGCAGCTTGGCGCGCTTCGGATTTTTGGTCAGCCCACCGAAAGTGAATCCGAGTTGTTCCAACCGTGCCCACGTCCAGCCTTCGGGGAGGGGCGGGAGGTTGGCGGTGTCGGGGGCGGCGGGTTCTTTGTATTGGTCGCGGCCACGGACGCCGCGTGAGGGCACGCGGCCTACACGAGACAATTCTGCCTCCGTGGGGACGAGGCGGCCTTCGCAGGCGGCTTTGAGGACGGCGGCGCGGTAGCGTTTGAGGTTGGCCTGCACCCGCCGCAACGCCGCCACCCCCGCCTCCAGCCGCGTGAATTGCTTCTCAATCTCCGCCACAATCCGCCGCTGCTCGTCGGGCGATGGAAGCGGAATAGGTAGCGCCCCCAATTTGGTCAGATTGATCGACGCGAGGTTGGTTGTGTGTTTGCCCTGGTCGTAAAAGTATTTCTGCCCGGCCGAATTTCCGTAGTAAGAAATGAACTTGGGGCTGTTGCCCGGATCGCGGAGACGCGCCCGAAAGACGTGGTTCTGGTGAACGCACTCGGCAACTCACCATTCCAAACCCAACCACGGCCTAACTTGTCACGGTCGCCGCCCTCGTTGAAAAGAACATCACCCGGCTGAAGTCTCAGCGCGTAAATCTCGCTTTCGCTCGCCTCGATTTCCTTCATCTCGTTCAGGTCGAGATAACCGCGCTGCACATTGGCTACGCGCAGATAGGGCACATGGCGAACGCGTTCGTGGGGACGGCGTCTTTGGCCTTTTGTCACGCCACCAGCGATGGCGGCAATGTCTCGGAGCGTCGTCCAGCGCCAACCGTTGGGTAAATCTTTCGCCCCTTCAGGGCTTGATGGGTTTTGGGATTCGTGACCCAGGGCGGCGTCACCGCCGGAAACGCCGGTTGAGGGCAACCGGCCAACAGGGGCTAATTTCTTTCGCCCCGTCGGGGCTGCGGTTGTGAGCGCCGCGCTCATGCCGACTGCGCTTCGATGGTGACGCGGACGCGGGCGTGGAGCACCTTGGCCACGCGGCGCAACATGCTCAAGGAATGGCCTTCGTAGCCGGGGGATTCCAGCCGGCTGATCTGCTGCTGGGAGGTCTTGAGCTTGCGCGCCAGTTCGCGCTGGGACAATCCGGCCTGCTGGCGCAGCGCGGCAATTTGCAGGGCCACATCCCACGCCTCACCAGCCTGCTTGAAGCGGGCGGCGAACGCGGGGTCTTGCATCTGCTCGTCAAGATAGCGGTCAAAGTTGGTCTTTTTCATTTGTTCTTTCGTTTCTGCCAGTCGCGCATCCGTTCGCGCGCGGTGTCGAGGTCGCGCGCCGGGATGGCCTGGCCTTTGTTGCGGATGCCATGCACGGCCACGATGCGGCGGCCTTTCATGAAGAACCAGAGCACGCGGGTGTTCAGCTTGCCCACATGCCGCAACTCCAACAGGCCTTCGCCGAGCGCTTTGGACAGCGGTTCGCGGTGATACTGGCGGTTGCGCAACTTGGCGAGTCCGGCCAGCACCGCCGCGAAGTCGCCGGGGTCGCTGGCGCGCAGTTCGTCCAGGAACTCGCGCACCGGGCAGCGTCCGGCATCCGTCTCGTAAAACTCTACCGTGAATTCCATGAAATGACTACATCAATTTTGGTGTCTTGGCTTCAGGCGGCCAGGGCGGTGTTCAATTCGTCTAGCAGCGCGGGCAGCTTGTCGCCGAAAAGTTGATGGGCTTTGCCGAGTCCGCCGCGCTGGCTGAACGGCGCGTAATCGAAATCGTCCGGTTCGATGCTCAGGCTGGTGGCGATGTGGTCGCGGATGAGGTTGAGCCAGGCGAGTTGGTCGCCGCTGAACTTCACACCGGCTTTGGCCTTGTCCATGAGCCATTCGTTGAAGCGCGTAGTGACGGATTCGGCGAAGGGTTCGAGGACGGGTTGTTGTTCCAGCGCAAAGCGGACAAGCGCCACGAGGTCGGCGAAGCGGCAGGCGGGATTCTTTTTGACCCGAGGTGCCCCCTCACCCCGTCCCTCTCCCCCGGTGGGGGCGAGGGAGATTTCATAGGCGTGCCAGATCTTATCCACGGGATGCGGGCCGAACTCGGTTTTCAGTTTCGCCTCCAACTCTTTCAGCATGGCTTCAGTGAGCCGCTGTTTGTAGGGGCGCGAGTAGAGCAACTGGAGCGCGGTGATCTCGGCCTTGTGTTGCTCGATGTAATCGCGGAAGGACTTGGCAGTCCCGGCGTTCATTTGCGTGCTCGCCTGGGCCGGGCCGGCGTAGATCAGGGTGTCCTGCGAAATGATGTCGATGGTCTGCTCGGCGGCCTTGGCGATCTTCTTGAGCAGGTTGCGGAGGTCGGGGTTGGTGGCGAGCGGGGCAAGGGCTTGCTTGACGCGGAGGTCACGGACCTCGGCGATTTCTTTGGCGGTGGGTTCGACGTAAGAGACGGCCGGCGACGGAGCGCCAGCCCTACCTTTGGCTTCCGCCAAAATCTCATCCGGGTCGATCGCGGTGAGCATGGCTTTGGAAATCTGAGCCAACGTCTGGCCCTTGGCGGTCTTGACCACTTCAGCTTCCAGCTCGGCATCAAAGCGGCGTTCGAGGCGGATGAGGCGTCCGGCCAGGGATTCGACGGCGGCGACTTCGGTCGTGCCGAGCGCGGCGGCATCGAGGAGTTTGTCGAAGCTGACGGTGGGTTTCTTTTCCAGCGGGCGGGATTCGGTGTGAACCCGTTCGGTCACGCCCACGGCATCCACGATGAGGTAGCGGGTCTTGCGTTTGACGCCGGGGTTGACCTGTTCCATCTCGGTGTCGGACACCACGCGCACGCCGCGGCCTTTCATCTGCTCGAAGAAGTTCTTCGACGCCACGCTGCGCATGAAGAAGACGATTTCCAGCGGCTTGATGTCCGTGCCGGTGGCGATCATGTCCACGGTGACGGCGATGCGCGGATTGTAGCTGTTGCGGAAAGCACTGAGGATTTGTTCCGGCGTCAGGCTGGCGGTGCGTTCCCATTTGAACACCTCGATTTCCTTGCCATCCACCAGTTTCTTGCCGACCGGAATGCGGGTGAAGCCGGTGCGATAGGTGATTTTCTGGCAGAAGTCGTTGCCCTTGCCGATTACCTCGCGGCAGAGGCGGACGATGTCGTCGGCGTGAGTGTCGTCTTTGGCAAAGATGAGCGTCTTGGGCAGGTCGGTGCGGCCCGGAAACATCTCGGTGAACACCTTGTCGCGGAACGTTTCCAGCACGGTGCGAATCTGGTCGGTGGCGACGACGTCGCGGTCGAGGTCGCTGGCGTCGTAGGCGAGGACTTCGTCGAGCTGTTCCCAGCGGACCTTGCGCGTCTGGCGGTCGCGTTTATCCACCCAGAGGCCGGCTTCAACCTTCGATCCCGCCTCGGTGATCTGCGTTTTGATGCGGTAGATGTCGCAGCCCACATTCACGC
>JAJXXW010000031.1 GCA_021780905.1 bacterium | reverse complement strand
GCCAACCGCCAACTTGTGGCTGCGGTTGGGGCAGCCGTTACCACGGTTCGCACACTGAATTTTGAAAAAATCACCCATGAAAAATCGTGGCGCTGAAAAATCACCCGTTTTTCAACGGCCTGTTAGGGATGAGTTCGCCATGGTCGCGCAAGCCATGATCGAGTTGTTTCTTCCAACGATAGATGGCATTGGCCGTCAGGCTATGGGTGCGGCACAGCTCGGTGACTGGTGTGCCCGCTTGCCACTGCTGCAAGATGGCGAGCTTCTGCTCGGTGGAAACACGGCTGCGTCGGCCGCGTTTAACAGGTGGGTTTTGGTTCATTTGCATAAGGTTATTCAGGCCTTTCAAACTGTCCAAATCTCAACTGGGGCAGACCATACTAAATTCGCAAACACAATGTGGGATGCGGTTTCTAAGAAATATGCAAGCGGGCTCAATAAAGTTTATGGTCTTGTAAAGGGGGGTGAGGATGCAGTTGTGGATGCCGGCGGCAACATCATAAAAGACAATGGCTATATTAGGGCTGAAAAAATCATTTGCGAAGACGGCCAAAGATTGTTTATAAAAATAAATGTAAAATAATGTCTGATTTTAAAAAAATACCCGGAACGGCATGTGTTAAAAATGACTCGGGCGTCATTGTGAATTTTGATTTGATGTCTGAATGTGCTGTTACCAAGTGGGATTTTGAGTCGAGGGCTTATGTTTCGGATCGTGATTTGGTCGCCTACGAGGTGAACGGAGTCAGATATTGGGTGCGAGTCAAGCCGATGACAAGCGACAATGGGGCTTTTTATGAAGTTGACGTGTCTTTTGTGTTTCAGGAGGGGGCTCCGATTGTGCGGGATCCTGTCGAGTTGCCCAAAGAATTGATTGACCGAATGCGGGAGGATCTACCAAATGCCTACGCCGCGTTCGGCCGGAAATGTGTAATCAAGGAATATAAACCGGACGAGTTTCGGATGATGCCCTTTCATGCCTGCGTAAGGAATGGATTGGGGGTAATGGTGAATTTTGTATGCGGACGCGAAGGCATGTATTACGCGGTGAATGGAGTTAGATATATCATGGGTGTAACAGATACGCAAGAGGGCGAGGAATGGACTTATATTATTGATTTAAAAAAAAACATATTTCTCGGGAAGGTGTATATATATCCTTGCCTAACGAATTGCTTAACCGCATGAGGGAAGACTTGCCCAAGGCTTGCGCTGCATATTTTGGGCGGAAGTGCATTTTTAATTAATGATGATAAACCATAAGACCGATTCCATCTCCGTCAGAAGAATTTTAGTAACCATTTCATGGATTGTTGCCGTGATCATGGGTCCGGTTTGCTTGCTATGGTCCGGGAGTATTGATTCGGGCGATGATGATGCCTTTTTAGGCGACAAAAATTTTATTATTGTGACCTCTTTTGCGCTTTTAGCGGGTCTCATAGTGTTTGTTGCCGGACGGGGCAAATGGCGCTGGCTTTTAGTGATTATATTAGCGCCACTGGTTTACAATTACTATCATGAAGTCCGCTTGGAATTAACTTTAATGCGGTTGCATTCTTACTTGCAGCCTCCTTATAAAAACGTCCACAAAAGTAACACGGAGAATACCAATGGCTACGGGAATTGAAACGGTTTGGCCTTGCCAGGATATTGTGGGCTGCCATAAAGGGGTCAGTCCTAGCCTTGAGAGGTGGTGGAGAGATGGATAGACCGGAAAGATGCCGCGGCAACTGCGGATTGAGTATTCCGGCGCGATTTATCATGTGGAGACCTCTGCAAAACTCTTTTGAACGGTTGGATTGATTGTGCGTCAGAGAACCATGCAAACGACGACCAACGCACAAATGGGATTGCCGGACAGCCTGATGATCGCCACGCCGACGAATGATTTTCTGGAACGGCTCGACCGGACGCTGGACGGGCAGCCGGTGGAAAAGACGTTGCAGGCGATGTATCCGGCGACGACCGGGCGTCCGCCGTGTGCGCCGCTGGCGCTCTTCAAGATGAGTTTGCTCCAGCCCTGTTATGTGGGGCGCGAAGCCAACCGGCTGGAACTGGAGTTCAAATGCATCTGTTGGAACCTGAAACGGCTGGCCACCTTGAGTGCGGCCTGAAAAATCATGTCGCCACCGCCCGGTGCCGGGCGAAAACGACTGGAAGCCAGGCGCACCAGCGCCTCGGTTTTCAGTGGGGCAGATCTTTTTCACGCTGAAAAATGTCGGTGACATCAAAATCAACAACCCAAACAGCCTTTTTCAGAGGTCTCGAAATATGAATTTTAAAAACTTATTATTGATAATCGCATAATACCGTGACATTAAGGCCACAATTCAGACTGGGAATAGCAGGCGGCGATGACGGCATTCCGTCGGCGCATCCGGCGCAGGGCGGCGGTGGCCTCCAGGCTGAGTTCCCAAGCCTGGGTGGCGATCAGGTTGGCGATTTCATGCGTCTTGAGATGTCCCCACATATACTCCACGGGATTGAGTTCGGGCGCATAGGCCGGCAACCGCTCGACCACGATGCGGCATTTGGTGGCCGCCACATAATTTTTGACCAGCCGGCTGCGATGAATGGGTGCGCCATCCCAGAGGATCAGGATTTTTCCGGGGATATGCCGCTGGAGATGTTTCAGGAATTCAATCACCTGAAGACTTTTGATGCTGCCGGCGTGGACTTGAAAGAGAAACCGCCACCGCGCCAGGCCGCCGATGAGCGAAAGGCTTTTCCAGTTGAACGTCTCATGGAGCACCGGGGTTTGACCGCGGGGAGCCCAAGTGCGCGCCCGGGTCGGCCGGGGGCTCAACCCGCTTTCGTCAATAAAGACGATGGTTCGGCGCTGGCGGCGCGCCTTTTTTTTAAGGCCGGCCAGACCTCCCGTTTCCAGCGGCCAATCGCTTTGTCGTCTCGCTCGATGGCCCGGCGTTCCGGCCGTTGGCAACTGAACCCGCTGGCCCCCAGCAATCGCCACACATGCCCCGGATGATAATCGACCCCGGTCAACTCTTTGATCAGCAACGCGACGCGCGGCAACGTCCAGAGGGCGGTCTTGTAACCTTGAGCCACGGGACCTGCCAGCAGGGCATTGACGACTTGCTGCGTTTGTTTGCCGGTCAGTTTGGGTTTGGGGCCGGCAGGGCCTTTGCTTGCCAAAGCCGCCTGCCCGCCTTTCTCCCAAGCGGTTTTCCATCGGTAAGCCACCTGACGGGCGCTCCCCAGCCGCCGTGCCACCGCGGGGGCAGAAAGGCCCTTGGCGAACAATTTGCCCGCCTGAAGGCGGCGTTTTTCCGGCTGGGCATGATCGCGTGTCTTCGACATGCCAGCAAAATACCCCGCAGCCGCAGAAATGTCACCCTATTATGCGAATTTCAATAACTTTGCCGGCGGCGCACCTCCCGATATTAAAATTGAACGCTGCCGTGACTTCGCTCGCTTGTCTGTCCTTACTTTTGTGCAACCGCTCAGTCGCGGCATCAGACACGATACCTTTCCCCGCCGCCTTGGACACGGCGGCGATTGTCCAACCCTCCATTGACGATGTGGACCGGAAGGCGCTGATCATCGGCAACGGCGACCTGAATGCGCTGATCTTTTCTCGCAGCAATTCACTTATCATACGGGTGGCCAAGAATGATGTTTGGGATGCTCGCTTGATCACTGAAAAAGACGGGCCGTTGCTCAAGGTGGACGTGCGTCAGCACACTTGGAAGGGCGGAGAACAACCTCCGAGCTGGAATCAACCGTTCCCCACGCAAACACCGCCCTGCGTGTTCAAATTTCCGTTGACGGGAGCCATCATCAGCACCCGACTCGATTTGAAACGCGCCGTGGCCGTCATCACGACCACGGGCGGCACGCTCACGATCCGAGCGTTGGCGCAGGCAAATGTTTTTTACATCGAGTCGGAAACCACCCCCACTCTGGAGGGATTTGCCCAAAATTTTCTTCCCGCCGCAGAAATTCATAACGACGGCGCGAGCACTACAGTGAAGCAGGTGCTGCCGGGGGACATTGATTACCCAGGCATGACGGTGTATGCCGTCCTGGAATCAAAAGGTAACCGGCATGCCGTCGCGGTGACGACTTCGCGGACACTGGCTGATCCGTTGGCCGAGGCGCATCGCTTGGTAAAGAGTGTGTTGCGGGAGGCGACGGCATCCCTGATTAAGAAGCATGAGGAACAATGGCTGGATTTCTGGTCGCGAAGCGGAGTGCGGCTGGATGAAACAGATTTTCAAAACTGGTGGTATCGCCAGTTGTATTACTTTCGCTGCCTGTCCCGGCCAGGTGCCTACGCCATTGCGCTTCAAGGGGGCTACAACAGCAAGGCGCAATGGCATGGCACCTGGACCGGAAACTACAATTGCGAGCAAACTTTCTGGCCAGCTTTCAGTTCCAATCATCCCGAACTGGCGGAACCTTTCATTGACTTGGTCGATGATTTTCATTCCCGAGCAGTCTGGTATGCCAAAACGGTTTTCGATTGTGAGGGGGCCGTGACCCCGCACAACCTGTGGCCATTTGAAACGGATCCGGCGAACTGCAAAAGCGTCAACCATCGACAACTGGGCCATTTGCCCCAGAGTTACGGTATCGGCACTGCTGGACACATCTGTTCCATTCTCTGGCTGTATTACGCCTACACCGGCGACAAGATTTACCTCAAAGACAAGATCTATCCGATGATCAGGGATGTGGCCTTGTTTTACGCGTCCTTTGCGGAGAAGTGCAAGATGGTTGACGGCAAGGTGGTCTTTGGCCCGAGCATGGATCCCGAGCATACCGCTTTTGGAATCAACAATAGCCCGTATGATTTGGCGTGGGCCCGGAACACTTTGCGTGCTGCCATTCAAGCAGCAACGGATCTGGGCGTGGACGCTGAACTCGTCAAGCGCTGGCATCAAACCCTCGACAAACTACCGGATTACCCGCAATCCGGCGCTGCGGGAGAAGAAATCATCCAAGTGCCGGGAGTCCAAAACTATAACATCGTGACCCCGGTCGTTCCACTATTCCCAGCCGAACAAGTCTCGTGGTTTTCCACGGACCAGGAGAAGGCACTATTCAAGCGCACCGTCCGCTGGATACAAGACCGGTATAACCGCAACAATTCCGTGGTCATGCTTAACGTAGCCCGCGCCCACCTTTCCATGACCGACGAGGCGTATGCCGACACCAAGACTTGGTTCAAAGGCAAGGAACAAGCCAATGGCCTGTTCTACTGGCAGGCACATGGGTTTTATATATCCGAGCAAACCGCCGTGGCTGGCCTCATCAACGAATTCCTGCTGCAAAGCGTGGACAATATCATCCGCGTCTTCCCGGCCTGGCCGAAGGACAAGGACGCCAGCTTCACCAAGCTCCGCGCCCGGGGTGGTTTCCTCGTTACCGCCGAGCAGAATGCCGGCAAGATCACGAAATTGGAAATCAACTCGACCATCGGCGGCAAACTCCGGTGGCTTGACCCGTGGACGGGAAAAATCGTCGAGCAAGCGACAAAGCCTGGCCAGATCATCCGGCCAAGCCCATGAAGTATTTATCCATTGCGACCTCTGAAAAACTCATTTGAACACGAAGTGAAGAAGGGAGTCTGAAAGACATGCAAACGACAAACAATCTTCAGCTTGGACTTTTGGACAGCTTCATGCCTTCGGCTCCGGCCAACGAATTTCTGGAACGGTTGGACCGAACCTTGGATTGGGCAGCCGGTGGAAAAGGCGTTGCAGGCGATGTATCCGGCGACGACGGGACGCCCGCCGTGTGCGCCGCCGGCGCTCTTCAAGATGAGTTTGCCCAGCCTTGCTAGGGCTTGTCCGATCCGCAGTGCGAGGAACTCGTCAGCGACCGGTTGAGCTGGCGGCGTTTTGTCGGCTTGGGCTTGTCGGACGCCGTGCCCGATGAAACGACCTTGGTGCGCTTCCGCCAGCGGTTGCGCGAACACGGCCTGCACGAAAACCTGCTGGCGCTGGTCAACGGGCAGTTGCGGACCAAGGGCTTGATTTTGAAAACCCGCACGCTGGTGGATGCGACCCTGTTGCAGGCGGCGCGCCGCGCGCCGGCGCACACCCGATGCCAGCGTTCAGGCGCACCACTGACCACCCTGCTACATGCTACGTTCTCATACCTACTTGACCCGTCGTTGGCAACTGGCAGTTTATCCCACACTGATGTTCTCAAAAAGCTCCCAACCTTTGCGACAGTTGAAAAAACTCCTGCCCGACGAAATTTATCTCGAACCCGCCACCCTGGAAAAATACGCCGGCGACAAATGGTTTGCCACCCACCGGCCCGATGCCGTCGCCCTGCCGCGCTCGGCCCGGACAGTTTCAAAAATCCTCACGTTCGCGAACCGGCATAACCTCCCCGTGACGCCGCGCGGCGCGGGTCACGGCTACGTCGGCGGTTGCGTGCCCATGCACGGCGGCATCGCACTCTCGACAGAACGAATGAACAAAATTCTGGAGATCAACGCGAAGGATTTTGTCGCCGTCGTGCAGCCGGCGGTGAACACGGCGGAGTTCCAGAAAAGATGTGAGCGGCGCAGGCTCTTTTATCCGCCCGATCCGGCCAGCCGGGCGAACAATTCCCTCGGCGGTAACATCGCCACCAACGCCGGCGGCCCCCGCTGCCTGAAATACGGCGTCACCCGCGATTACGTCCTCGGCCTCGAAGTTGTTTTGGCCGACGGCAAAATCTGCCGGCTCGGCGGCCGCACGCACAAAAACAAGACCGGCTTCGACTTGCACCGGCTATTCGTCGGCTCGGAAGGTCTGCTCGGCGTCATCACCGAGGCGACGCTCAAACTGATTCCGCTGCCGCCGTTCCGGGCCAACCTGGCCGTGGGTTTTGATTCGATGAACTCGGCAATCCGCGCGTTGCAGGCGATTTTCGCCGCCGGTTTTCTACCGTGCGCGGCGGAACTGGCGGATGAATTCACTTTGGCGGCAGCCGCAAAAAGAACCGGTAGCAAACGATTGCTGGGCTGCAAGGCGCATTTGATTGTCGAACTGGACGGACAGGAAAATTCCGTGCGCGGGGAAGTTGCCGTTGTGGAAAAAATCATCCGCCAACAAAAACCGTTGTTCGTCGAGCGCGGATTTGGCGCCGCTGAATGCGAAGCCGTCTGGCAGATCCGCCGTGAATTTTCCTACGCGCTGCGCGACACCGGCCTGACAAAGTTGAACGAGGACATTGTCGTGCCGCGCGGCCGGCTGGAAGATTTGTTCCGGTTTGCCGCCGCGTTGCAAAAAAAGCACGGCCTGCCCATCGCCTGCTTCGGCCACGCCGGCGACGGCAACATCCACACCAACGTGATGGTGGATGATGATTTGCCCGGCGCAAATGCCCGGGCCGAAAAATGTCTGGATGAACTGTTCCGCTGGGTCATCGCCGCCGGCGGCGCCATCACCGGCGAACACGGCATCGGCCTCGCCAAAAAACGCTGGTGGCCGCTGGCGGTCTCCAAAGAAGCGCACGAACTTCACCGCGTCGTGAAAAAGGCGGTCGACCCGAACGGCATTTTGAATCCGGGCAAGTTTGTATAGTGGTGCGGCGGCAGACCGCCGGTCCTTGCGGCCGGCCACAAGGGTAACCTGCGGATTTTAGGCCGGCAATCCAGGTCAAGTGTCTGCCAATATTTGATTAGAATATATTTCCCATTGGCGCGATGGTTAATTGAAGCTTATGAAAAAAATCGCATTCCTCGCACTCCCGGCGGCGTTCGCGCTCGCCCTGACCACCACGACCGCTCTGGCCGCCGACGGCAAGGCGGTTTACACCGACAGTTGCGCCAAATGCCACGGCGACGACGGCAAAGGCGCCACGAAGATGGGCACGAAGCTCGGCGCGCGGGATTACACCGACGCGGCCGTGCAGGCAGCCTTCACCGACGACCAGGCCTTCAAGTCCATCAAGGAAGGCATGAAGAAGGACGACAAGACGCTGATGAAGCCGTCCGAGCTTTCGGATGACGACATCAAGGCGTCCATCGCCTACCTGCGGGCGTTCAAGAAATGACGCGGCGGCGACGCCCGGCCGCCGTTCTGGATTCGTGACGCCATCACCTGCCGGTGATTCACGCGCTGAAGCCGGCGGCAAGGTGGCGGGCGTCGTTTTGCGTAAAAACTCTTTTGCCGCACTCGCAACTCCGGCAAGCTGACGCTGTGACCATCGCCATCATCGGTCTCGGCTATGTCGGCCTGCCGCTCGCGCTGCAATTTGCGCGCAGCGGTGTGCGGGTGCTGGGTTTGGACATTGACCGGAAAAAAGTTTTGGCGCTCAACGCCGGACGCAGCTACATCCGCCACATTCCCGCCGCCGAAATCAAAAAACTGGTTCGCGCCGGCAAATTTTCCGCAACGGCTGACTTTTCCGAAATTGAAAAAGTCGCAGCCATTCTCATTTGCGTCCCCACGCCGCTGAAAAAAAACCGCGCGCCGGATTTGTCCTATGTGCTGAACACCGGCCAGAACATCGCCCGGCATTTGCAACGCAGCCAACTGGTCGTCCTCGAATCCACGACCTATCCCGGCACGACGGAAAACGAACTGCGCGAGGTTTTGGAGCATGGTTCCGGCCTGAAAGCCGGCCGGGATTTTCACCTGGCGTTCTCGCCGGAGCGCGAAGACCCCGGCAATCCCGCCAGCCGGGTCGCGGAAATTCCCAAGCTCGTCGGCGGCTACACGCCGGCCTGCCTGGCAGCGGCGCTCAAAGTCTATGGCCGGGCGATCCGCATTTTGATACCCGTGACGAACTGCCGCACGGCGGAGGCGGCGAAACTGCTGGAAAATGTTTTTCGCAGCGTCAACATCGCGCTTGTCAACGAGCTCAAGGGCGTCTATGCCGCGCTGGACATTGACATCTGGGATGTCATCGCCGCCGCCCGCACCAAGCCGTTCGGCTTTATGCCGTTTTATCCGGGGCCGGGGCTGGGTGGACATTGCATCCCGATTGACCCGTTTTATCTCGCGTGGCGGGCAAAACAAGCCGGCCAGGCCACGCGCTTCGTCGAGCTCGCCGGCGAAATCAACCGCGCCATGCCGGAGAAAGTCGTCGCCCGCGTGGCGCACGCGCTCGCGTCGCAGAAAAAATCCCTGCGCGGTGCCAAAGTGCTGGTGCTCGGCCTGGCCTACAAGGCGAATGTGGCGGACGACCGCGAATCGCCCAGCTATGTCCTGATGAATCGGCTGCAGGCGCGCGGCGCGCAGGTTTGCTATTTCGACCCGCATGTGCCGGTCATCCGCCCGACGCGCGAGCACCCGCAGTGGGCGGGCACGAAATCGGTCCCGTGGCGCCGGAAAATCATTGCCGCATTTGACGCCGTGCTGATCGCCACGGCGCACGACGGAGTGAACTACCAGCAACTGGCTGGCTGGGCGCGGCTAATCGTGGACACGCGCAACGTGATGGCGAAGGTCAACGTCACGCCGGGGATGGTGTGGAAGGCCTGAACGCCGGCGGTGGCGGGCAATCGCCGGCTTGCGAAGTTCAAGTCCGAAGCCGAAGAGCAAATTGAATCACGGACGCGCCTCCATCAACCCGGCTAACGGATTGCGGATTGGGCCGTTATCGGAGGTTCAACGCGCTGGCCGGAAAAAGTGCCTGGCGGACGTTTTATTTTCGTGTCTTTCGGCGTTTTCACGGTAAAAATTCCGCCATGTCAAAATCCAAGATCGGCATCATCGGCGGCACCGGCCTCTACGGCATCGAAGGTTTCACGAACCAGAAATGGGTGAAGGTCAAAACGCCGTTCGGTAAAACTTCCGACGATTTTCTCACCGGCAAACTCGCCGGGCGCGACGTGGTTTTTCTCCCGCGCCACGGCCGCGGCCACCGCATCCTGCCCAGCGAACTGAACCACCGCGCCAACATCTGGGCCATGAAAAAACTCGGCGTCGCGTGGATCATCAGCGTCAGCGCCGTCGGCTCGTTGCAGGAAAAGTATAAGCCGTGCGACATCGTGGTCATTGACCAGTTCCTAGACCGCACCAAGCAGTCGCTTCATCACACTTTCTTCGGTCGCGGTATCGTCGCGCATGTCGCTTTTGCCGAACCCACCAGCGAGGAGTTGCGGCAGATTCTCTTGCAAACCGCCATCGCTGCCGGCGCGGACGCGCATGACGGCGGCACTTACGTCTGCATGGAAGGCCCGGCGTTCAGCACGCGCGCCGAATCGCTCGCCAACCACGCCGCCGGCCACGACGTCATCGGCATGACTAATCTCGGCGAGGCCAAGTGCGCCCGCGAAGCCGAGATCGCCTAC
Source organism: bacterium (assembly GCA_021780905.1). GTDB lineage: Bacteria > Verrucomicrobiota > Verrucomicrobiia > Limisphaerales > UBA11358 > UBA11358. The sequence goes on along the minus strand of JAJXXW010000031.1, from coordinate 18,349 downwards.
GCCACGCTTGCGATGGCGACCGACTACGATTGCTGGAAAGAAGAGGAGCACGTCACGCTGGAAATGATTCTGGCCAATCTCCATCGCAACGCCGACATGGCGAAAAAAATCGTCGCCGCCGCCGTCGCGCGGATTCCGGCAGAGCCGAATTGGCAGGCGCACTCCGCGCTCAAACACGCGATCATGACCGACAAAAAATTCTGGCCGAAGAAAACCATCGCCGACCTAAGGCCGATCCTCGCTAAATACCTTTGAACAAGCGCGCCATCATCCAGAAGATCACCGCCAAGCTGGTTGGCGAACTGGAGATATATTTCCGCGCGGCGCAGTTCTCCCGCGCCGAGGCCACGCACGAATCCAACAAGCCGGAGAACAAATACGACACGCGCGGTCTCGAGGCCTCCTACCTCGCGCGCGGTCAGTCCAAGCAGGCCGCCGAACTCGAAGCCGCCATCACCGAGTATCAGAAGCTCGGCGTGAAAAAATTTGCGGCCGGCGACGCCATCGCCGTGGGCGCGCTGGTGGCATTGGAGCACGGCGGCGAAAAATTCTTATACTTCGTCGGCCCGCGCGCCGGCGGCACCGAAGTGATTCACGACCGGAGGGAAATTCTGGTGATCACTCCGCAGTCGCCGCTGGGAGAACAACTCATGGGCAGAAAAACCGGCGACCAGCCGCAGCTCACCTTTGGCGGCGCAAAACAGGCGGCGAGGATTTCAAGCGTGGAATAAGCCGGCTCATGCAGACTCTGGTGGAAGATTTTTTGCAATACCTGCGCCACGAGCGCGGGCAGTCGGACAACACGGCGAAAACCTACGCCGCGCTGCTCGGCAAATTCACCGCGTGGGCGGCAACACAAGGGCTGGCGGATTGGAAACAGGTCGAGTTGCAGCATCTCATGGCATTCTTGTCGCAGGAGCGGACGCGTTCGGCCCCGGTAGGCCGACCGCCTTTAACCGCCGGGGCGGCGCGCTCCGCCGACCGGACGCCTCCCGAAAATCCTTCGCGCCGCATGAGCGGCGAAAGCGTCTATCTGGAAATCGCCGCGCTGCGGGCGTTTTACAAATTTGCCGAGAACGAAAAACTGCTGCCGGCAAATCTGGCGGAAAACCTTTCGCTGCCGCGCCGCTGGCAACGACTGCCCAAGGCGCTGTCAAACGACGAAATTAAAAAACTGCTCGCACCGGAAAATCCAGAAACGCCGGAAAGCCTGTGTGACCAGGCGATTCTGGAACTGGCCTACGCGTCCGGCTTGCGCTTGTCCGAACTGAAAAACCTTCGGCTGGAGCAGTTGCACCTCGACGCCGGTTTTCTCAACGTCATCGGCAAAGGCAACAAGGAGCGCGTCGTGCCGGTGGGCCGGACGGCGGTGGCTGCCTTGAACAGGTTTATTGAAATTGGCCGGCCGAAATTGGTCACGCCCCGATCGCCGGCCAATGTTTTTCTGACGAAGCGGGGCACGCCGTTCGCGGCGGTGACGCTCTGGCTGCACATCAAGAATCGCGTTCGCCGGGCCGGGGTTGAACGGAACCTGACGCCGCACATGCTGCGGCACAGTTTCGCGACGCATCTGCTGGAGCACGGCGCGGATCTGCGCGTGATACAGGAACTGCTCGGCCACGCGAGCATCAGCACGACCGAAGTTTACACCCATGTGACCGGCAACCGGCTGCGGGAGATTCACCGGCGGTTTCATCCGCGGGCCTGATGGCCAAGGGGTGACGGGCGGACGGCGGCGGTTTCACTTCACGTTCAACTCGCGCTGGATGCCGAATTTTTCGATGCGCTTGCGCAGCGTGGCGCGCGTGATGCCGAGTAGCTTGGCGGCGTGAACCTGATTGTTCTCCGTTTCAATCAAGGCCTGGATCACCAGTTCGCGCTCGACGGCGGGAATGACTTTCAGCTTCGGGTCACGTTTGGCCATTTGGAAAAGCTGGCGGGCGAGCGTCGCGGCATCGCTGGTCGCCGCGTCGCGGGTGGAAAGGTTTGCGGGCGGCGCGGCCACGCCGGTGGCGGCGCCGGAAATTTCCGGCGGCAGATCGCCGGGCAGAATCGCGTCGCTCTTGGCGAGCACGTGTGCGCGGCGGATGGCGTTTTCCAGTTCGCGCACGTTGCCGGGCCAGTGGTATTTCTCGAACAGCTTGATGGCGGCGCTGGCGATGGATTTGGGCTGTCGGTTTTGTTCGCGCGCGATTTTTTCCAGAAAATAATTCACCAGCAGCGGAATGTCGTCGCGCCGGTCGCGCAACGGCGGCAGATGAATCCGCACGACGTTCAGCCGGTAAAACAAATCTTCGCGAAATTGCTTGGCGGCGACGGCGGCTTCCAGCGGCTTGTTGGTCGCGGCGATGACGCGCACATCCACCTGCAACGGCGAGTTGCCGCCGACGCGCTCGAACGTGCCGGATTGCAGCACACGCAGGATTTTCGTCTGTGTGGCCGGCGTCATGTCACCGATTTCATCGAGGAAAATCGTGCCTTTGTTGCATTGCTCAAATTTGCCGATGCGCTGGACGGTCGCGCCGGTGAACGCGCCCTTTTCGTGGCCGAACAATTCACTTTCGAGCAACTGTTCTGGGATCGCCGCGCAGTTGACGGCGAGAAAGGGCTGCGTCGCGCGGTCGCTGTGATGGTAGATCGCGCGGGCGGCGAGTTCCTTGCCGGTGCCGCTTTCGCCGGTGATAAGCGCGGTGGTATCGGTCGCGGCAATTTGGCCGATGAGCTTGAAAACGCCCTGCATCGGGCCGCTGCGTCCGATGATGCCGAGTTCGTAATCTTCCGATTCGAGCATGGGTTGATAGGACACAACCTGCTTCATGTCGCGTGCCGCCTTCAGCGCGTTGACGATGACTGCCTTGAGCTTCGGGATGTCGAACGGCTTGAGCAGATAATCGTAGGCACCCAGTTTCATGGCCTCGATGGCGGTCTGCGTGGTGCCGTAGGCGGTCATCAGGATGACGAGCAGCTTCGGATCGCTCGCGCGGATTTTACGGAGTGTTTCCATGCCGGTCAGACCGGTCATGCGCACGTCCATCAGGACGAGGTCGGGCTTGAATTTGGGGATGCTTTTCAAACCCTCTTCGCCGGACGCGGCGGTGGCGAGTTCGATCCCGTCGGCGGCGAGGATGCGTTGCAGCGAATACCGCACGTCCTCTTCATCATCAATCAGCAGCAGCTTGCTCATGCGCCGAAGCATAACGGAACCGCCGCCGCCGGTCAGCGGTTAATTTTGGCCGGCCACTTTGGGCGGGTTGAAAGCCATTCAAGCCCGGCGGCAGCCGGGCCAATTCCATTGACGTCGCCGGCCAACCCGCCTATGGTGTCGGCGTGAACCAGAATTTGAACCTGCTGCTTACGAGCGCGCTGCTTTGCCGCGCGGCAGCTGGGTTTTGATTCGTTCCAAAAATTTAACGAAACCCACTGCCGGATGGCGGCGGGTTTTTTTGTTTTAACCTGACCGCCGGACGGCGATAATAAGAGCCAGACCATGCAAAAAAATCCGTCGAAAAAATACCAGCCGTTCCAACACGCGCCGAAATTGCCCGACCGCCAGTGGCCCAGCCGCGTCCTCACCGCCGCGCCGCGCTGGTGCAGCGTGGATTTGCGCGACGGCAACCAGGCGCTCGCCGTGCCGATGAACGTGTCGCAAAAACTGGAATTGTTCCAGACGCTCGTGAAGATCGGTTTCAAGGAAATCGAGGTCGGCTTTCCGTCCGCGTCGAACACGGAATTTGCCTTCAACCGTTTGCTGATCGAGAAAGGTCACGCACCGGACGATGTCTGGCTTCAGGTGCTCGTGCAGGCGCGTGAGGATTTGATCGAACGCACGGTTGAATCGCTCGTCGGCGCGAAGAAAGTCATCATCCACATGTATAATTCTACTTCGCCGGCGCAGCGCCGCGTGGTGTTCGGCAAGTCCAAGGACGAGATCAAGGCCATCGCCGTCAAAGGCGCGCAGATGATCAAGGACCGTTTGCACCGGCTCAAGGGCGCGGAGGTGATGCTCCAGTATTCTCCGGAAAGTTTCAGCATGACGGAAGTGGAATACGCGAAAGAAATATCCGAGGCCGTCATGGACGTGTGGCAGCCGACACCGCAGCGCAAAATGATTTTGAATTTGCCGGACACGGTGGAAGTGGCGATGCCGAATGTTTATGCGGATCAGATCGAATGGATTTGCCGGAACATCAAGAATCGCGACTCGCTTATCATCAGTTTGCACACGCACAACGACCGGTGCACCGGCGTGGCCGCGACGGAACTCGGCATGTTGGCCGGCGCGGATCGCGTCGAAGGCACCTTGTTCGGCAATGGTGAGCGCACCGGCAATCTGGACATTGTGACCGTGGCGTTGAACCTTTATATGCACGGCATTGACCCGAAATTGGATTTCTCCAATCTCGCTTCCATTATTGATGTCTATGAACGCAGCACGGGCATGACCATTCCCCCGCGCCAGCCGTATGCCGGTGAATTGGTGTTCACCGCGTTTAGCGGTTCGCATCAGGACGCTATCAAGAAAGGTTTGGCCGAGCGCGAAAAAAATTCCAACCATTGGGACGTGCCGTATCTCACGATTGACCCGACGGACATCGGTCGCGAATATCGCGAGGTCATCCGCGTCAATTCGCAGTCGGGCAAGGGCGGCGTGGCGTATCTACTCGAAAGCGAATTTGGCATTGAATTGCCGAAGGACATGCAGCGCGAGTTCGGCCCGATCGCCAACGACGCGGTGGACAAGCTCGGGCGCGAAGTTTCCGGGGCGGAACTCAAGGCGATGTTCTGGCAGGAATATGTCGAACGCAGTTCGCCTTGGTCACTCAAGGGTTTTGAGACGGAAAGCAAAAATGGCGTGGTGAACTGTCGCGCCCAATTATTGCGCGCCGGCCAGCCGGTGCATTTTTCCGGCGAAGGCAACGGTCCGCTGGCCGCGCTGGTCCATGGCATTTCACAGGTCGGCGTGGCGCGGTTTGAAATTTCCAATTACAGCGAGCACGCCTTGAGTTCCGGAGAAGGCGCGGCGGCGATTGCCTACATCCAGGTCAAATCCGCCGATGGCAAATCGCGCTGGGGCGCGGGCGTGGACACGAACATCGAGCTTGCCTCGGTCAAGGCCGTGTTGAGCGCGCTGAACCGGCTTGGTTGATTCCGCTCGTCAAATCGCGGCGGCGGGCGTAAATTTTTCGGAGATGAATTTGCACCGAAATTTTTTTGCTACTACTGTTTTCGTCATAGCCGCCGGGATTTTTTCCGGTCGCGCACAGACCAATGCCGCTGTCGCCACCGCGCCGGTTTTTGTGCCGGACGCCACGCACGCCAACGATCCGCTGCCGGACGGCGTGCTGGCCTGGGACGGCACGATAAAAGCTGTGGACGCGACGAACGAGCAGCCGGTGGCACGATTTACTTTCGACTTCACCAATGTCACCACCGGGCCGGTCAGCGTTTTGATCGTGCATCCGTCCTGCGGTTGCACCACGGCGGAACTGCCGCCGACGCCATGGACGATTCCGGCTGCGGGCACGGGCGAAATCAAGTTAAGCGTCAATCTCCAGGGCAAATCGGGCACCTTGTTCAAAACTGTCAATGTCACCACCGACCACGGCAAAAAAGATTTGATCCTTCGCATTAACATCCTGCCACCGCCGCCCATGCCGGAAATGACCGAGGCGCAGCGTGACGCCGGGATTGCCGCCGCGAAAGTGGACCGGCAGGCCGTTTTCAAGGGCGACTGCGCGAGCTGCCATCTGAAAAAAGTCGAGGGCAAATACGGCCAGCAGTTGTTTGAGGCCATTTGCGCCGTCTGTCACGAGGCGAAAAACCGTGCGACAATGGTGCCCGACCTCGCGAATCTCAAGGTGCCGACGAATGAAGAATTCTGGCGCGCGTGGATCACGTCCGGCAAGGCTGGTTCGCTCATGCCGGCGTTTGCGCAATCGCAAGGCGGGCCGTTGAACGATTTGCAAATCGCCTCGCTCGCCGCCTATCTCAACGCCATCATCCCGTCGCACGTCCCGCCGGCGGTCATGCCCCCAACCCCGTCCGCAACGCCACCGGCGAAATTGCCCAAGCCAGCGCCCAAGTGACTTGCGTAAAAAATTCGGCGCGGTAAGCTGTCAACCATGACAGTCAAATCCGTTGACGCAAATAATCACCGCAAAATTTCCGCGCTCGGCGAGAGCGTTTTGAACGGCGGAAAAATCTCGCGCGACGACGCGATGTTTCTGTTCAATCTCGAAACCTCCGCTGACATTCTGGATTTGCTCTCCTGGGCGAACCGCATCCGCGAGCAGTTCAAGGGCAACAAAATTCACCTCTGTTCCATCGTCAACGCCAAGGCCGGCGCGTGTTCGGAGAATTGCAGCTTCTGCGCACAGTCATCGCATTACCAGACCGGCTCGCCGAAATATGGCTTTGTGGATCCCGAACCGGTGGCCGAAGCCGCTGATGAAGCGAACAAGAATGCCGTCACCGCCGTCGGCCTCGTCGCCGCGTGGAAAGGCCTGAACGAAGGCCCGATGCTCGACGAAGTCTGCGACCGCATCAAGGAACTGAAAGCCGGCGGCAAGACGCGTCCCGACGCGTCGCTTGGCATCATCAAGTCACAAAAAGTCGCCGACCGGTTGAAAGAAGCCGGACTCGAATGTTACGGCCACAATCTCGAAAGCTCGCGCCGCTTTTTTCCGAACACCTGCACCACGCACACGTTCGCCGACCGGCTGGAGACCATCGGCTATCTGAAAAAGGCTGGCATCAAGATTTGCTCCGGCGGCATCATCGGCATGGGTGAAACCCGCGAGGATCGGTGCGACCTGGCATTTGAATTACGCGCGATTGGGGCGAATGTCGTTCCGGTAAATATCTTGAATCCAATTCCCGGCACGCCGTTCGCCAAAAACGAGCCGTTGCCCGTGATGGAAATCCTAAAGACCATCGCGTGCTTCCGTTTTATTTTGCCGCGCCAGGAAATCATGATCGCCGGCGGCCGCACCGTGAACCTGCGTGACGCGCAAAGTATGATCTTCATGGCTGGCGCGAGCGCGCTGATGGTGGGCAACTATCTCACCACGCTAAACCAGCCGGTGGAAAAGGATTTGCAGATGCTCAAAGACCTCGGCCTCGACCCGAACTGGGACAGCCACGATTTCAGCGATCAGGAAGAAACCGGCTGCGGGTGTGGGAAAGAAAATTGCGAAACGGCAACGAGTGAAAGTTTTGCCGCGCAAAGTCCATGAAGCCAAAAGGTTTTTTTTGGTGGCAACGATTGGACCAATTTAGCTGTATTTCACTCATTCCCAAACGGATTTAAAACGGATTCACGCCATACCGGATCCAGTAGCCGGGCAGTTTCAAAAACTCCAGCCACATCCGCCGGGCGTTGCCGCGCTGCGGCCAGGCCTCCCGCGCAAAGGCAAAATACGACGGCCGTGAATAAAACGTCAGGTCCGGGGCGCAATGTTCAAACGTCTTCAGCGCCCGGCGGGCGTGATACCACGAGGTCACCAGAATCACGCGATGGACATTTTCCGCCCGGAGCAGCCGGAGCGTGAACTCCGCGTTCTCCTGCGTGGTCTTGGAACGGGCCTCCACCTCAATGACCCGGGCGGGCACGCCGTGTTCTAGCAGAATGAGCCGGTTGATCTCGTCATCGCCCGCGCCGGTGATCAGGATGCGCGGCGCGGCGTGCTGCTGATACAATTCCGCCGCGCGTTCGGGCCGTTCATGCAGGCCGCCGCCGAGCACCACAATCACGTCCGCCGTCACCGGTCCGCTGTCCACGCACAGGAATTTTTCGGGGTAAAGCCAGCCGGCCACCGCCGTCGCCACGGTCAGGAGGACAACGACGATCACCGTGCGCTTGATCAATTTGCGAATCACCGGCACAGGCTACAAGAACCGGCCGGTTTTGGAAATAAATCCCCTCCCGCCGCGCAACAGTGCGAACAGCGGCGATCCATCGTCCGCATTCAGAACGTTCCGGGTGGGTCTGGTTGCCCGGAAACGCGCGCCAGCTTTGGATGCGAGTGCTTCGTCCCCGCTTTGGGGCGCGCGGCCATCCCCGGGTTTCCCGGATGGGCGGCCGTTACCAGGGCGGAGGCCAGATGGAACTGGAAAGTTCCATTCGTCCTCAGACAGGAATGTCTGCGCGACGGCTGACTTTGGACTTTCAACTTGGGGCGCGGGACTTTAATTTCTCCACATGGCATCCGCTGAAATTGATGTGAAACACGTCGCGCACCTCGCGCGGCTGGCGCTCACGCCAGACGAGGAAATGAAGTTGTCCGCGCAACTCCGCCCCGTTCTTGGCTACATCGAAAAATTGCGCGAGTTGGACGTGACCAGCATTGAGCCGACCGCCCACGCCGTGCCGCTGTTCAACGTGACGCGCGCCGACGAAATCCGCCCGTCGCTTCCGCACGACGAGGCGCTCCGCAACGCGCCGCGCCAGGCCGGCGGACTGTTCATCGTCCCAAAAATCGTCGAGTGAATCCTTTTTTTCAAGCAAAGGCGCCACGACGCAAAGATACGGATTTTCTTTGCGGGCTTTGCGCCTTTATGTGAGCGAAATTCCATGCCCAACCAGCTCACCATTTCTGAACTCACCGTGAAACTCGCCCGGCGCGAAGTTTCCGCCCGCGAAGCCACACAGGCGTGCCTGGACCAAATCGCCCGCGTGGACCCAAAAATCCACGCCTTCATCAGCCATGACGCGGCGGATGCGCTGGCACAGGCCGACGTGGCGGACCAACTTCTGGCGCAAGGCGGCCGCGACGCAAACCGACCACTGCTCGGTATTCCCGTGGCCGTCAAAGATGTGCTGGCCGTCAAAGGCCAGCCGCTCAACTGCGGCTCGAAAATCCTCGGCAAATTCATTTCGCCCTACGACGCCACGGCGATTGAAAAATTAAAAGCGGCGGGTGCAATCGTTTTTGGACGGCTGAACATGGACGAATTTGCGATGGGCAGTTCCACGGAAAATTCCGCGTTCGGCCTCACGCGCAATCCGTGGGACGTGACGCGCATTCCCGGCGGTTCGTCCGGCGGCTCGGCGGCGGCGGTCGCGGCGGATGAGTGCCTCGCCTCGCTCGGCACGGACACCGGCGGTTCCATCCGCCAGCCGGCGGCGCTGTGCGGCTGCGTCGGCCTCAAGCCGACTTACGGACGGATTTCCCGCTACGGTTTGGTGGCGTTCGCCAGTTCGCTGGATCAGATCGGACCGTTCACCAAGGACGTGCGCGACGCGGCGATTCTCCTCGGCGCGATGAGCGGCGTGGATCCGCGCGATTCGACGAGCGTGCCGGAGCCGGTGCCGGATTATGCCGCCGCGCTGACCGGCGACATTCGCGGAATGAAAATCGGTTTGCCGAAGGAATACCTGATCGGCGGCCTCGACCCCGAAGTGAAGGCCGCGGTGGACGCCGCCGTGAAAAAATTCGCGGAACTCGGCGCGGAGATCGTGGAAATTTCACTGCCGCATACGGATTACGCGGTCGCGGTTTATTACATCATTGCGACCGCCGAAGCCTCGGCGAACCTGGCGCGCTTCGACGGCGTTCGCTACGGGGCGCGGGTGGAAGGTAATGACCCGATTGAACTTTATTCCCGGACGCGTGGCGCCGGCTTCGGCGAGGAAGTGAAGCGACGGATCATTCTCGGCACCTACGTTTTGAGCAGCGGCTACCATGACGCCTATTATTTGCACGCGCAAAAAGTTCGCACGCTCATCCGCAACGATTTTCTCAAGGCGTTTGAAACCGTGGATGCCATCGTCACGCCGACCACGCCGACGGCGGCGTTCAAGATCGGCGAGAAATCCGACGACCCGCTGCAGATGTATTTGTCGGACATCTTCACGATTTCCTGCAACCTCGCCGGCATCTGCGGCGTGAGTCTGCCGTGCGGGTTCGCGAAAAATCCGCAACTGCCCATCGGTCTGCAACTGCTCGGCCAGCCGTTTGGCGAGGCGACGATGCTCAAGCTGGCCCACGCCTACGAGCAAAGCACTGGCTGGCACCGGGCCAAGCCGCCGCTGGAGCCGGCGGCCTGATTTTCCAGGCCGGAAAGGACGAGATCGAACTTGCGCAACAAGTAACTTGATGGTTACTTATGCGCGGGCATGGCCAGACTCGCAAAACCCATTAAAACCGGCGGACGAAATCCCCAGCGCACGCGGGAAAAAATCCTGACCGCCGCGCTCAAGGAATTCGCTGCGCACGGCGTCGCAGGCGCCCGGGTGGACGCCATTGCGCGCCAGGCGGCGGTCAACAAGCGGATGCTCTACCATTATTTCGGCAGCAAACGCGGCCTGTTCCGCGAGGTGCTGCGTCGCAAAATCACCGAGCGGCGGGCCTTGATTGAGGGGGCCTCGGGCGATCCGGCGGAAAACCTGCCGTTCCGTTTTTCGATCATGTGCCGCGATCTGGACTGGGTCCGGCTGCTGGGCTGGGAGGCGGTGCAATTCAACGGCGAGAAAATCTTCGAGGAAAAATTCCGGCGCGCCGGCATGGCCCGCGCCCGCGCCCGCGCCCGGCGCGAACAGGCGGAGGGATTGCTGAGTTCGAAATTTGCCGCGGGCCATCTGTTGCTGGCCAAACTTTCGCTGGCCATGTTTCCGACGGCGTTTCCGCAAATGACGCGGCTGATCACCGGCAAGGCGGTTCGCGACCCGGCGTTTCAGCGCGATTACGCCGAATTTTTGAAGCATTTTGCGATGGCCTTCCGACCGGCGGCCCGGCCGGGCAAGCCGGCTGGGCATTGAAAACTCCATGAGCAAGATTTTAATCATTCCGATGCTGATGACGCTGGCGTGGACCGGGGCCGGCTGCGCCAAATCCGGCGCGGTCAAAAAAAAACCGCCGGTGCCGGTGCTGGCGGCCACGGCGGTCGCGGCCACGGTGCCGGTGCTGATTGACCCGCCGCCGGTCGGCCACGTCCTGCCGATTTCGACGGTCACCATCCGTCCGCAGATTGGCGGCCTCATCAGCGCGGTGAATTTTGAGGAGGGGCAGGAAGTCAGGCGGGGCGATTTGTTGTTCACGATTGACCCGCGCCCGGCGCAGGCGGCGCTGGAGCAGGCGCGGGCAAGTTTGCAGCGCGACGCAGCGCAGTTGCGGAACGCAAAAATCCAGTTCGACCGCGAGCAGAAATTGTTCGACCAGAAGCTCGTTTCGCGGGATGAATACGACACGAGCCGGGCGAGCATGGATGCGCTGGACGGCACGGTGGCGGCGGACCACGCGGCGGTGACGAACGCGGCGGTGAACCTGGAATACTGTGAGATCCGCGCGCCGCTGGACGGGCGCACGGGCAGCCTGCAATTCCACGCGGGCAACGTCGTCAAGTCGCCGGACGACGTGCTGCTGACCATCAACCAGATTCATCCGATCTACGTGGCGTTTGCCGTGCCGGAGCAATACCTGCCGCAAATCAAGCAGGAGATGCGCGAACATCCGCTGCCGGTGGCGGTCACCTACCAGAACATGTCCGGGCCGCCGCCGGCGGGCACGTTGACGTTCGTTGACAACACCGTGGATCCGACGACCGGCACCATCCTGCTCAAGGCGACATTTCCCAACGACGACCGGTCGCTCTGGCCGGGGCAATTCGTGAATGTGACGCTGACGCTTTCGGAGTTGACCAATGCCGTCGTCGTGCCGTCGCAGGCGGTGCAAACCGGCCAGAACGGACAATTCATTTACGTCGTATTAACGAACCCGACCAACGCCGCCGCGCCCAACGCCGAGGAGCGCCCGGTGACGACCGGCATCACATATCAAGGCCTGACGGTGGTGGAAAACGGCGTTCGGGTCGGCGAAACCGTGGTGACCGACGGACAGTTGCGCCTCGTGCCCGGCGTGGCGGTGAGCGTCAAAAGCAAATGAGGAAGGCGGCATGATGAAGGACGAAGCCCAACCAGCCCGGCCGGACACCTTGAATCACTTCACCAATCTCCATTCCTACTTCACACTTTCTTGGCGATGAGCGTGCCAGAACTGTTCATCCGCCGGCCGGTGATGACCACGCTGGTCATGTTCGGCATTCTGCTGTTCGGCATCGTCGGCTTTGTGACGCTGCCGGTGAGCGATCTGCCCAGCGTGGATTATCCGACGATCCAGGTTTCGGCCAACCTGCCGGGCGCCAGTCCGGAAGTGATGGCCTCGGCAGTGGCAACGCCATTGGAGAAACAATTCTCGACCATTGCGGGCGTGGATTCGATGACGTCGTCCAGCTCGCAGGGTGGGGCGCAAATCACGATTCAATTTTCCCTCGACCGCAATATTGACGCGGCGGCGGCGGACGTGCAGGCATCCATCGCCAAAGCGACCAAGCAACTGCCGCCAAACCTGCCGGCACCGCCGACTTACAGCAAGGTCAACCCGGCGGATCAGCCGGTCATTTACATCGCCATGTCGTCGCCAACGCTGCCGCTTTCGACCGTGGATGATTACGCGGAAAATATATTGGCCGAGCAGATTTCTCAGATCAATGGCGTGGCGCAGGTGAGCGTTTTCGGTTCGCAGCAATACGCCGTGCGCATTCAGGTGGATCCGAACAAGCTCGCGGCCTACGGCTTGGGCATTGATCAGGTGGAGCAGGCGGTGGAAGCCGGCAATGTGAACCAGCCGCTCGGCACGCTTTATGGCCAGCATCAGGCATTCACCGTGCAGGCCAGCGGGCAGTTGAATAACGCGGCGGCGTTCCGGCCCATGATCGTGGCCTATCGCAACGGCAGTCCGGTGCGGCTACAGCAATTGGGCAATGTCTATGACAGCGTGCAAAATGACAAGGCGGCGGCCTGGTATAACAATACCCGCGCCGTGGTGCTGGCTGTGCAACGCCAGCCGGGGGCGAATACCGTGGCGGTCGTGGATAACATCCGCCGGCTGCTGCCGGTGTTCCGCGAGCGGATACCGGCGTCCGTCAGTTTGGACGTGTTGTTTGATCGCTCGCAGTCCATCCGCAAATCCGTTTCCGATGTCGAACACACGCTGTTGCTGACCGTCGCGCTGGTGATCATGGTCATCTTTATTTTTTTGCGGAACATTTCGGCCACCATCATTCCAAGTCTGGCGCTGCCGATGTCCATCATCGGCACCTTCGCGGCGATGTCGCTGCTCGGTTACAGCCTCGACAATCTTTCATTGATGTCGTTGACCTTGTGCGTTGGCTTTGTAGTGGATGACGCCATTGTGATGCTCGAAAACATCGTGCGGCACATGGAAATGGGCGAATCACCCATGGAAGCGGCCTTGAAAGGCTCGAAGGAAATCGGTTTTACGATCATCTCGATGACGTTGTCGTTGTCGGCGGTATTCATCCCGGTGCTGTTCATGAGCGGGTTGCTGGGCCGGCTGCTGCATGAATTTGCCGTGACGATTGTGGTCGCGGTGCTGGTGTCCGGGTTTGTTTCACTGACGCTGACGCCGATGATGTGCAGCCGGTTCGTGCATGCGCAACACGGACGAAAACACAGCCTGATTTACAACGCCTTTGAGCGGTTTTTTGATGCGGTGCTGGCGGGTTACGACCGTTCGCTGCAAATCGTGATGCGGCACCGGTTCACGACGCTGATGGTTTCGCTGGCGATTTTGGCGGTGACGTTGTTTCTGTTCAAAGTGATTCCCAAAGGCTTTTTCCCGGACGAAGACACCGGGCAGATTTTTGCCATCACCGAGGCGGCGCAGGATATTTCCTTCGACGCCATGAAGGCGCACCAGCTGGTGGCGGCCAAAATCGTCGGCGCGGATACGAACGTGGCCGGTTTCGGTTCCTTCATGGGTAACACCGGCTCCGGAGTGGCTTCGACCATGAATCAGGGTCGTATGTTCATGCGGTTGAAAGATCGTTCCGAGCGCCAGTTGAACGCGAACGAAATCATCCAGGAACTTCGCAAAAAACTGGCGCAATTGCCGGGTTTGAATGTGTTCATGCAAAATCCGCCGCTCATCCGCGTCGGCGGCAATCTGAGCAAGGCACTCTATCAATACAGCTTGCAGGATACGGACACGAAGGAGCTGTTCCATTGGGCGCCGATTCTGACCAAGGCCATTGCCGAGCAACCCGGTTTTCAGGACGTGACGACCGACCTGCTCATCGCCAGCCCGCAGGTGAATGTGGAAATTGACCGCAACAAGGCGGCCGCGCTGGGCGTCACGCCGATGCAGATTGAGAACGCGCTCTACGACGCGTTTGGCGAACGCCAGTCCTCCACGATTTACGGGGACGTGGCGGAATACTGGGTGGTGTTTGAAGTGCAACCGCAGTTCCAACTTGACCCGGCGGCGCTCGCGCAGCTCTACATCACCAGTTCCAACCCCGGCACCAACGGCGCACCCAAGCTGGTTCCTTTGAGTGCCGTGGCCAAGCTCACGCGCAGCCTTGGGCCGATGAGCATTTCGCACGTCGGCCAGTTGCCCGCCGTCACCATCTCGTTCAACCTCGCGCCCGGTATGTCCTTGGGCACCGCCGTGGACCGGGTGCAAAAAGTCGAGGCCGACCTGCACCTGCCCGCGACCATCACTGGCAGTTTTCAGGGTTCGGCGCAGGTGTTTCAATCCTCGTCCCAGGGGCTGATGCTTTTGCTCATCGTGTCCATCATCATCATTTATATCATTCTCGGCATCTTGTATGAGAGCTTCATCCATCCCATCACGATTTTGTCCGGCCTGCCCTCGGCGGGTTTTGGCGCGCTGATGACGCTGATGATTTTTAAAATTGACCTGAACATCTACGGCTTCGTCGGTCTCATCATGCTCGTCGGCATCGTGAAGAAGAACGCCATCATGATGATTGATTTTGCGATTGAGGCGCAACAGCGCGGCAAATCTGCCGCCGAGGCGATTTTCGAAGGCTGCCTGCTCCGCTTCCGGCCGATCATGATGACCACGATGTGCGCGCTGATGGCCACGCTGCCCATCGCGCTGGGCCTCGGCGCGGGCGGTGAATCGCGCAAGGCCCTGGGTCTGGCTGTCGTCGGTGGACTGGTGGTATCGCAAAGCCTGACACTCTACATCACCCCGGTGATCTATCTTTACTTGGAATCCTTCAGCCAGTGGGTCAAGTCCGGTCGCCAAATCACTCCGGCGGCTTCGGCGGATGCCGTGCCCCTCGCCGGACGCTTGTGACAACCATTTAATCGTTCGCAGGAACGGATGCGAAACACCAACCCGGATCGTGGACCTGTGAATAAGTCACCCCAAATTATCATTGAAAATACATCCGAACTGAAATATAAGAGGCTATGAGTCCACATAGCCTTCACACTTTAAGTTCGTCGCTGCAAGCCTTGCCCGTGACGATGATTTTCACGAAACAGCTTCTACTGACCGAGAAATCATCGGGCACTGTTGCCCCCCGATCCGATGCTGAATCTGCCGAATCCTACACCATACGTGCCACTAAGTTAACGGAGCTTCTAAAGAACATTCCGGGCTACAGCCACGGCGGACTGAATGAATGAGACGGTTTACCCATGAGTTGGGGTGAGGGCGTGGCAGCCACGGTTGAGGAAAGTATTTTTGGTTGGTTCAAGACTAGTTAAGCGGGTTAATTTTGAACTCTTTTAGCAATCGATGATAGAGGTTATCACGACGATGGTTGAAACGGAACTCACATTCCTTGAGGTGGAGGCGAAGCGTGGCGCGGTTGCGGCCACGGAACTTCGCCAGGCGCATCTTGGCGAGGCCCCAGAAGTTCTCGATGCCGTTGATGTGCGCCTTGCGCTTGACGAACTGGTTGCGGCCGTGATCCACCCGGTGATGCTTCTTGTAGCCCAAATCCACCAAGCCGCTGTAGCCTTTCCAACCATCCGAGTAAATCACACTGCCCAAAGCCACCTTGCCCTTCAAAATAGCCGTCAATACAGGTCGAGAACAGTTCGGCACGATTTGCGTGTAAACCTTTCCCTGCCGCTTGAGCAGGCCAAAGACCGGCACTTTCTTAAAAGCGCCCCGTCCTCGTTTGCCCCGAATCCGGCGACCGCCAAAATAACTTTCATCAATCTCGACCTGTCCACGCAAGGGCGACTCGGCTTCGCAAAGCATAGCGATGCGCTCCCGGAAATGGCGCAGGTAAAGGTTGACCGAGTTGCGGTTCAGCCCGGTCAGTTGGGCGATTTTAGTGGCTTCCATATCCAGACAAAACAGCCGCAGCAACAGCCGGAATTTGCGCCCAGAAAGGCGCGACCGGCGAAAATAACAGTTTGGCCCCGTCATCATTGCCTTTATACAGCTTTCTCCTGGGCTTAACTAGTCTTGAACCTTTTGGTTTTTCGGGAAAGTTGGGGTCTGGCAGCGAATTGCTTGGTATGAGGGGCCGTCGAGCAGAAAGCTCCCCAAGGGGGATTGATTCCCGCCGTGCTGCGGTTGATTTCGTTGGTATCGGGCGATTTAATGACCCGGCAAATCTTGAAAACACCCGTTCCAGACCCCAACTTTCAGGATGAACCTTCTTTTGTTTGACTCGGCGGCCGGGTTGACCGATGATAGTTCCGCCGGATTAATGGGGGCGCACTGGTTTCGACCATGTGAACACGTCAGATGCGGCATGCCGAGGACGATGCGTTGGCCTCGTAAAAAATCGCATCAAAACCAAAAAGCTAACGAAGAACTAGCCCTCGCGGCCTAAGCGCCACGACGTTCGCCACTGGACACCTGCTACGGTGGACGGACGCAACAGCAGGCATGGTTGACGGCGGGGACCGCGCGTTGTCAGCCGAGATCTTATCATGCGGACTAGGCAGTGCGACTCGAGCCCAAGCGCGATCGCATAGCAGAAAAAATTACTTGGGCTAAGCATGTAGTCGTGGCTGGCTGGTTTGCTTGGGACGCGGGTTCAATTCCCGCCGCCTCCACCATGTTTTACTTGGTTAATTTAATTTTGTTGACTTTTGGAGACAAATTGGAGACAATTTGCCTATGAAAGTCAATTTAACCAATGTTTCCAAGCGACCAATTGAGGTCAGAAACGGCAGCACCACCGTCAAAATCTACGAGGGGACAAACCGCGTTCAAGGCAGTTCCTATACTCAATACACCCTTGCCTACTACCTCGGAAATCAGCGCGTCAAAAGAAAATTTGCCGATTTGAAAGAAGCCCGCCGCGAGGCCGAGTTGGTAGCGGCAAAACTGGCGAGCGGGGAAAACGAGGTGCTACGGCTTACTGCCGCCGACCGGCTCGTTTATCTCCAAGCCCAAGAAGATTTGCGCCCGCTAAACCGCCCCCTGAATGTCGCAATCAGCGAATATGTCAACGCGGCGAAACGGCTGCCGCAAGGAGTGAATCTCGGTGAGGCGGTGGACTTTTTTATCCGGCGCAATCCAATAGCACTAACGCGCAAAACTGTCCGTGAAGTCTTGGATGAAATGATTGACACCAAAACCAAAGCCGGTCGTGGCTCGGTTCACATAAAAGATTTGCAGAGTCGCCTGGGACGATTCGCCGAGGCATTTCAAATGAACATTGGGGAAGTCACCGGCTCGATGATAGAACGCCACTTGGAAAATCTAAAAGTGGCAGGGCGCACGAAACGAAATCATTTTCGCCACATCAATTCCTTGTTCAAATTTGCCATCCGGCGGAAATACCTGCCCAAAGACGCGCTGGACGAAATGGCAGCGATTGAGAAACCCGAAGAAGACATCAAAGAAATTGAAATTTTCTCGCCGGATGAAATGAAAGAAATTCTTCATGTTGCCAGACCTGAAATAACCGCCTGGCTGGCGATTGCCGGGTTTGCCGGATTACGCACGGCAGAATTGCAACGGCTGGACTGGCGGGACGTGAATCTCGCCGAAAAACACATTGAAGTTACGGCGGCAAAATCAAAGACCGCCAGCCGTCGTTTGGTGCCGATAACGGAAAACTTGCTGGCTTGGCTTACGCCCCACGCGCAAACCGCCGGGCGCGTTTCTGGTTATGAAAATATGTCAAAGCAAATTAGCTGGCTGGTTCAAGACATAAACGCCGCCCGCGAAAAGCAGGCAAAGGAGAATGGGATTGATCCGAAAGACGTGCTTTTATTTAAGTGGAAACGGAACGCCTTGCGCCACAGTTTCATTTCCTATCGGCTGGCAGCGATCAAGAATACGGCCGAGGTTGCGCTGGAGGCGGGCAATTCACCACAAATGATTTTCAAGCATTACCGCCAACTGGTGACGGAGGCCGAAGCGAAGAAGTGGTTTATGATGGTGCCGGAGAAAAATTCATAATGGCGGCGACCATCTAACAGGCCGTTGAAAAACGGGTGATTTTTCAGCGCCACGATTTTTCATGGGTGATTTTTTCAAAATTCAGTGTGCGAACCGTGGTAACGGCTGTCCCCACCGCAGCCGCCAGTCGGCGGTTGGCC
>JAJXXW010000047.1 GCA_021780905.1 bacterium | reverse complement strand
TGAACTCGAACGGCAGCATTCCGCCGTGTCCCGCGGGCGGCACCTATGCCGATCCCACAGTCGGCTCCAATCCGACCTGCACGCTGAGCACGCTCACGCCGCCGCACGCGCTCCAGTAAGCCGGGAAGTTTGAATTCAGCCCCGGGGCTTCGGCCCCGGGGTTTTTGCTTGTCGGAGGCACCTCGTTTCTCATTGAATGGTGTGGCATTGATTTTGCTTTTAAGGCAAAGCGTTTCTGCCGGGCAATTTGTGGACATATACTTTAATATCCGCCCGGCGGCGGTTCTTGGCGCGAGACAAAATGAAAACCATTCGGACGAAAACAACAACGAGTTCCCCCGGATTCACGCTCGTGGAGATTATGATCGTCGTGGCCATCATCGGACTGCTGGCGGCGATCGCGATTCCCAACTACGTCCGCGCCCGCGCCAACTCGCAGGCCAACGCCTGCATCAACAATCTCCGGCAGATCGAATCCGCCTGCCAGCAGTTCGCGATCGCCCAGGGTTTGCCATCGGGAGCCCATGTGAATTTCCCGAATGATTTGACGCCTTACATCAAGCTGAACTCGCTGGGATCCATTCCGGCGTGCCCGGGCGGCGGGACCTACAGCCTCTTGCAGGTCGGAGCCAATCCCCAGGCCCAGTGCTCGTTGAGCAATACGGTCAACCCGCCGCATATCCTGTAATTACCCATCAGCCGGCATTCGGACCGGGGCGGGCGGGTGGAGAAGGTGCGGCAATTTTCAGAATTGCTGGCGGGCTTGCAGAATGAAGTCACCCGCCGAAAGCGAAAGCGGGCCGTTTTCCCGCGCCCAGTTCATGCCTCTTCGGGCGCCTCGGCGGCGAGGGCATGCCATTGCTGGAGAAAATAGACGCGCCGCATTCGTTCCAAGCTCATGGGCGGCCGGCCGCGTTTGCACTGCGGATAGAAGGGTTCGATGATGGCGAGAAGTTGTTTCCAGGGCATGACTTCCGCCATGCGCCTGAAAAACTTTTCGCGGCGGGTAGTTTTCTTTTTGGCGACAAACTCGGCGTGGGCGAAACTGGGCTGATGGGTCATGCCGCGCAGTTTAAGCCACCCCCGCGCAGCCGTCGCCACCAAATCCAAGCAAATCGATTAAATCAGCGTTTCCTTAGGTTGGCCCGGCCCTCGGCATTGGGTTCGCTGCGAGCCGGGCATTCGGATCGCGAAAGTGCCTGAAGCAGTGGTGTTGGTCTCGCGGCTTTGGTGAAGCCGCCGGGAAAACATCGCTGGCCGGACCGGCCCTTACCATTTTGATCGCACGGCGACGAGGCATTCTCACTTGCAGCACCAAGGCGTCGTGCTAACATACGTCCGGCTGTCGCGGAAAACCAGCCACGAACAAACACCGCATGAACAAAGCACTTTCCAGCTTCGCCACGCGCCTGCGCGGACAGATCGCTGATTCCCAGTTTCCGATTACCGATTTTTTGGCTTTGGCGCGGGAACTTTTCGCGCTTCAATTCCAGCACAATCCCGCCTATCGCCGAATTTGCGAGGCCCGCCGGCTCACGCCGGGGGCCGTCGAACACTGGGCACAGATTCCCGCCGTGCCGACGGCGGCGTTCAAGGAATTGGAACTGACCAGCCTCGCGCCGGACGAACGCACCGCCGTGTTTCACTCCAGCGGCACGACGGAAGCGAGGCCCAGCCGGCATTTTCACCATGCCGAATCACTGGCGGTCTATGAGGCTTCGCTGTGGACGTGGTTCCGGCAGAATGGCGGTGCGCAAATGGCGGCGGGCGGGTTGATTTCCCTCACGCCTGCG
Organism: bacterium; assembly: GCA_021780905.1. GTDB lineage: Bacteria > Verrucomicrobiota > Verrucomicrobiia > Limisphaerales > UBA11358 > UBA11358. The sequence goes on along the minus strand of JAJXXW010000047.1, from coordinate 28,069 downwards.
CCCGGGGCGGTGCCGCATTCTTCGCTCGTCCACATGTTTGAAACCATCCGGCAAAAGCTTGACGCACCGGAATCCGCCTTTGTCGGAACCGTCGCCGCCGATGGCGCTTGGACCGTGGATTTCAAGGCCGTCCGGGCCGCGCTGGACTCGGCACTGGTCACTCGTCACCCGCCACTGCTTTTGGGCACGGCGTTTTCCTTTGTCCACCTGCTGGATTATCTGGTGGAGCAGGATTTGAAATTCCCCGTGTCGGCACAGGCGCGTGTGCTGGAAACCGGCGGCTACAAAAACCGTTCCCGCGCCATGCCCAAGGCGGAGCTGCACGCGCTCATCACCGAACGGCTCGGCGTGCCGCCGGAAAATATCCTCTGCGAATACGGCATGAGCGAACTCAGCTCGCAGGCTTATGCAGTAATGAATGATGAGCGGCAAGTGGCGGCTGGCACTTCCGCCGCTCAGGAAGCGCCCCGCGTCACGCATCACTTTAAGTTTCCGCCGTGGGCGCGGGTGCAGCTCATCTCCCCGGAAACCGGGCGGGAAGTTTCCGAGGGCGAAACCGGACTGATCCGCATTTTCGATCTGGCGAATGTTTTTTCCGTGGCCGCCGTTCAGACCGAGGACCTGGGCATTCGCCGGGGCGACGGGTTTGAACTGATTGGCCGCGCGCCGCGCGCCGAGCCGCGCGGCTGCTCCCGGATGACCGCATGAGCCTGCCCAATTATTTTCTCGCCGATTTGCCGCCGGAAGCGCCGCTTTCGCCCGCAATGATCACCGCTGCGTGCGACACACTGAGGCGCAACCGCGAAAAATATTTGCGACCGCGCACGACGACCGAAATGATCGGATTGCTGTGCGAAGTTGCCGCCGCCTGGCTTGAGCCGGACGACCAGTTTCGCCGGATCGCGCTGGAAAACGGCCCGGCGGAAACCGGATTTTCGCGGCCGATTTTGGAAACCGGACTGGATGGCCTCTTCCGCCAATTCACACCGGAGAATATTCAAAAGCTGGTGGCGCAGGATCTGGGACCGGCCGAACGCCTGGATGAATTTGCCGCCGGAGCGCTGGCGCGCGGTCCGAATTTTCTCGTCCACATCGCGGCGGGAAACCTTCCCAATCCGGCGCTGACGAGCCTCGCGCTCGGCCTGCTCACGCGCTCGGCGCAATTTATGAAGTGCGCCAGCGGCGCAACGCTGCTTCCGCGGCTGTTCGCACACTCGGTTTATCGCGCCGATCCCAAACTCGGCGCGTGCCTCGAGATCGCCGCCTGGCGCGGCGGTCGGCGGGAATTGGAAGAAGTTTTGTTCGCCCGCGCGGATTGCATCACGGCGACAGGCGACGACGAGACACTCGCAGCCATCCGCGCCCAACTGCCCGCGAAAGTGCGTTTCCTCGGCCACGGCCACCGCGTGAGCTTCGGCTACGTCGCGCGCGAGGTTTTGTGTGAAGAAATGGTGGCCGGGGTGGTGGCGCGGGCGGCGGACGACGTCATTGCGTGGGACCAAAACGGCTGCCTGTCGCCGCACGTCATTTACGTGGAGGAACGCGGGGCCGTGGAATCGGACACCTTTGCGGCGCGACTGGCCGCCGAACTGGCAACGCGCGAAACCACCGCGCCGCGCGGAAAAATATCGGTGGAAGCCGCGGCAACCATTGCATCGCGCCGGGCGGTTTACGAGGCCATTGCCGCGCACCGGGCCGATGCCAAAATCTGGTCGAGCCCGAATTCAACCGCCTGGACGGTGGTGTTTGAACACGACGTGAGTTTCCGCTGTTCGCCACTGAACCGTTTTGTTTTTGTGAAACCTGTGCCAGACGTGGCGGCAGTATGGCCGGGCGTGGATTCGGTTCACGGCCAGGTTTCCACCGTGGGCCTCGCGGCGCCACCGGAAAGGATGCGCGAACTGGCGCAGCATTTTGCGCGCTGGGGCGCAACGCGGATTTGCCCGCTCGGCCAGATGCAAAATCCGCCGCTCACTTGGCGGCATGACGGGCACCCGGCGCTGGGCGAATTGATCACCTGGACGGATATTGAAATATGAAAATGGAACTGCGAAAAACATTTCAGTTTGAGGCGGCGCACTTGCTGCCGCTGCTGCCCAAGAACCATAAGTGCCGGTGGTTGCATGGTCACAGCTTCAGCGTGGAAATCGTCGTGGCGGGCGAATGCGACCCCCAACTCGGCTGGTTGATGGACTACGCCGACATTACGGCGGGGTTCAAGCCGATCTGGGAAACGCTCGACCATCATTACTTGAACGAAATTCCCGGCCTTGAAAATCCGACGAGCGAAGTCGTCGCTGTTTGGATTTGGAAAAAATTGAAGCCCAAGCTGCCGTTGCTCACGGAAGTCGTCGTGGCCGAGACCTGCACGGCGCGCGCAGTCTATCGCGGCGAATGAAGCCGAGCCGCGAGTTTGCTTGCGCCCCAACCGCAAATCGTAAATCGTGAATCGCAAATGATCCTCGGCACCGGCATTGACCTTATTGAAGTGGCGCGCATCGCAGCTTCATTCCAGCGATTTGGTGATCGTTTTTTGAATCGCGTGCTCCGGCCTGATGAAATCGCCTACTGTCGCACGCACAAAAACCCGGCCCCGTTCTGGGCCGCGCGGTTCGCCGCGAAAGAGGCGGTGTCCAAGGCTTTCGGCACCGGCATCGGCGCCCAACTGGGCTGGCAGGATATTGAGGTTCGCCGCCGGGAGTCAGGCGAGCCATTCGTGGTGCTGCATGGCCGGGGACCGGAACTTTTGCAGGCGCGCGGCGCGCGGCAATTGCACCTCAGCCTCACGCACACGGAAAACTACGCCGCCGCCATGGCGATGCTGGAGGGTTGAAGCGTTCAGGTCGCACGACGGTTGGAAAAAGCTGCCGGGTGCCTGTCCCGCTCATGCAGCCGCAATTTTATGGAAACTGCGGGCAACGCTTGAAACTTTTCTTGAATGGAAAAGACGCCGCGCTGCGGTGTCCCCGGCGGCCCAGCCGCCGGAATCATTGGCCCATGACGGTTCTTCGCCGGCTTCACGCCCGCATCGCGGGTGAAGTCATTCGGCTTACTGGCGGGATTGTCAGCCGTTGATCTAGACGGCTTCAGGGTCGCGGTTGCCTTTTTCTTGTGAGCCGTTATAGCGGGAAAAAAAGGTGGATTGTTCAAAGGAGCACACCGAAGCGGGCCATGACTTCGTTCGCCGGCTGGCAGTTGAACAGCCAGCCCGTTTCGACCTGGAGCAGGCGGATATACCGTCGGCTTGGTATAATCTCAACACAGATTTTCCCGAGCCGCTGCCGTTGCCGCTGTTGTGGCCGAGGCGATCCAAGCCCGGGCCGAAGGCAGAAAACGGGTCTTGCTGTTCAGCCTTTCCGGTTATGGTCTGCTTTACCTGAGTTCGTTCGAAAGTTATTTGCCCGGAAAAATTCAGGACGTTTAACCGGTTGCCGCCAACGCATTGGCGCGCGGTTTCCGAACCGGAAAAATTGCGCCTCGTCGCGGACAGGTTAATCGCAGACCGAAAGCAAAGCAGCCGCAACCTGGCGTTTGTTCAAATCTTCCGGCTGGCATCGGTTTTGAGCAGGCCGGCCAAGTCCAGTTGCCGCGTGAACATCGCCAGTTCGCCGCCGGGTGTGCGCGGCCATTCCGCCGGCGGCAGGTCGCGGTAAAGTTCCACGCCATTTTCATCCGGATCGCGCAAATAAATCGCCTCGCTCACGCCGTGGTCGGCGGCACCATCCAGTTCCACGCCCGCCGCCAGCACGCGGCGCACGGCATCTGCCAACGTCGCGCGGGTCGGATACAAAATGGCGAGATGATAAAGTCCGGTGCTGCGCGCCGGCGGCGGCGGACCACCTGCGCTTTCCCAAGTGTTCAAGCCGATGTGGTGATGGTAGCCGCCCGCCGAAATAAACGCCGCCTGCGTGCCGAACTTTTGCTGCAATTCAAAACCCAAAACACCGCAGTAAAATTTCAGCGCGCGGTCAAGATCGGCGACTTTCAGGTGGACATGGCCAATGCGGACGCCGGCATCAATCGGCGCAGTGACGGTCGGCTCTTTCATGCCGCCAAAATACACCAACCGGTGGCCGCCCGCCATCAATTCGCGGAAAACTGCCAGCGGTCTTCCGGTTCCATGACCGAGCGCGGGCCGGAGCCGGCCAGCCACGCCCGCGCCGCCGGGTCATCGCGCAGAAAGGCGTCCCAAAATGCCGTGGACAAAGCCAGAATCACGCGATGATGATTGGGGTTGCGCGGCTCGCGGTCGCCGGGCAGCGGGTGGTCGGTGAAGGCGGAATGTTCGGCGTTGTTCAGCACGACTTCATATTTTGGCGCGCCGGGCAGTGCGGGATAAACTTTCAGGCGCGACGCCACATTCTGACCGCCAATTGGAGCGATATCTTTGGTTCCGGTCAGCAACAGCCACGGAATTTTCACCGCGCCAAAAGCCTTTTCCGCGCGGCCGGCCTGCGGACTGCTCGGACTGAACACAACCGCCGCCTGGATGCGCGAGTCGGTAAATTTTTGTCCTGCCAGCGGAACTGTTTCGCCGCTCACGGCCTCGGTCGTCAACCCGCCAAACGAATGTCCGGACATGCCGATCTTTTTTAAATTCATGCGGCCCAACAGAAAATTGTTCGTGCTGGCGTTCCAGATTTCGAGCTGGTTGATCACGGCGGGAACGTCGTGCACGCGCAGGAGGAAATTGCCGGGCGAAGCGGCCTGCGGCAACGCGCGCATCCGTAGCGCCAGCGGCTCATTTTTCCAGACCGAATCGTCGCTGCCCGGATGCTGGAGAAACACCGCCACATAGCCGCGCGCTGCCCAATGTTCACCAAGGAAAACGCTGCCAGTGCGCGTGCCGCCGAGGCCGTGGCTGAACAGCACCACCGGCTCCGGCGCGGTGTTCGTCGGCAGATAAATCCGCAGTGGCAGATCGCGGTTGCGCGCCGCGTCGTGAATGCTCACGTCCACATGAACCGGCTTGAAGTCCCGGCCCACCGCCAGCGGATCATAGTTAGCGGGACGGGAGACTGCGGCGAAGGACAGGCACAGGCCAAAGCAAACCGCCGGCTTAAACTTCATGCCATCCTTGACGTTGGTTGCGGCAAGAATGTTACCGGAAAAATTTACCGGTCAACGCAGACCGAAGCGACGGCGGAAACCGCCCGAACGCGGCGCGGTGCTGGGAAAATGGCGTTCATTGCCACCCTCGCGGTTGCCGCTCGCTTCACCGCGAGCCGGCGGCGGACGTTGCCCGCCGCCAGCTTGCGGGCGGCCACTTTGCGGACGTGAACCGAACTGCGGCCGGCCGGCTTGCGGCGGACGCGGCTGACCGGCCGACCGTTGAGAATTTTGCTGGCCGCGCTGTTCGTGACGGGGCGGACGCGAACCGCGCTGTTGGTGGCGCGGATGCCGGCGTTCCTCATCCGCCGGGTTGTAAGGCGGCGCGGCGGCGGTGTCATTAAATCCTTCCGCTTTTTTCCGCACGAGGCCGCGGCCGATGAAACGCTCCAGCGCGCGGAGTTCGCCGTGGTCTTCGTTCGTCACGAAACTGATGGCATCGCCGATTTGATTGGCGCGGCCGGTGCGGCCGATGCGGTGGACGTAATCCTCGACGTGCATCGGAAAATCGTAGTTCACGACGTGCGAAATGCCGTCCACATCAATGCCCCGCGCCGCGATGTCGGTTGCGACCAACACACGCACGGCGCCGGATTTGAAATCCTGCAACGCGCGCAGCCGCTGGTTTTGCGAACGGTTGGAATGGAGCGTGGCGGTGCGGATGCCGGCCTGCTCCAACTGGCGCGCGAGCCGGTCGGCGGCGTGCTTCATGCGCGAGAAAACGAGCACCATGTCCATGCCGGGTTCTTTCAACAGATGGACGAGCAGCGCCGTCTTCAAGTGTTTTGGCACTTCATAGACGAGTTGCGTGACCGTCTCGGCCGGATTGGCGCGGCGGCCGATTTGGACGATTTTTGGCGCGTGTTGAAATTCATGTGTGAGAACTTCAATCTCCTTCGAGAGCGTGGCGGAAAACATTAATGTCTGCCGTTGTTTCGGAAGCTGGCGGACAATCTGCCGGATGGACGGGAGAAAGCCCATGTCCAACATGCGGTCGGCTTCGTCGAGGACGAGAAATTGGAGGCCGGAGAAATCGCCGTGGCGGCGGCCGAGTAAATCGAGCAGGCGACCCGGACACGCGACGACAATGTCGGTATTGGAACGGAGCGCGCGAATTTGCGGCTGCTCCCCGACGCCGCCGAACACGGTGGCGATGGTGAGCGGCAGATGTTTGGCGTAGGCGCGGATATTTTCCTCGATCTGCACGACGAGTTCGCGCGTGGGCGCGAGGATGAGGACGCGCGTCCGGCGGTTCGGCCCGGCGGCGGCCGGCGCGGCGGCGAGCTTCGTGAGCAGGGGGAGCGTGAACGCGGCGGTCTTGCCGGTGCCGGTCTGCGCAATGCCGATGAGATCATGCCCCGCGATGATGGGCGGGATGGCGGCGGATTGGATGGGCGTCGGCTCGGTATAACCGGCTTCTTGGACGGCCTGCAAGATTTTTGGCGCGAGGCCGAGGACTTGGAATGACATAACGGAAAAATTATCAAAACGGGGAGCGGTTGGGCACGCTCGAATGGGGAACGAAGCGGACGGGACGGAGAATTATTTCAGCCGCCAGGTGATGCGCGCCTTGTTCAAATCGTAGGGCGACATCTCCATTTTGACCCGGTCGCCGACGGTCAGGCGCACCCAGCGTTTGCGCATCTTGCCGCAGATGGTGGCAAGCACGACGTGCTTGTTCTCCAGTTCGACGCGGAACATCGTGCCAGGGAGGACGGTTTGAACCCGGCCTTCGACCTCGATGTGTTCTTCTTTGGTTGGCGCTCTCATGCAGACGGACCGACAAAAATAAAAAAGGCGGGGTTCGGTTCACCCGAACCCCGCCGTGGTAAATCCTAAAACGGATTAATAGCGTTCGCGACGGCCAGCGCCGCCACCACCGCCGAATTCGCGACGGCCACCACCACCGCCGCCGGGCGCGCGTTCTTCACGCGGACGGGCGACGTTGACGGTGAGGGCACGGCCATCCAACTGCGCGCCGTTCAAAGCGGCAATGGCTTTCTGCGCTTCTTCCGCCGTGCTCATGGTCACAAAACCGAAACCGCGGGGGCGGTTGGTCATGCGATCCATCATCAGGTTGGTTTCCGTGACCGTGCCGTGCGCCGCAAAGGCGTCGTTCAGGTCGTTTTCGGTGGTATTGAAGGAAAGATTTCCTACGAATAATTTATTGCTCATGTGATGTATTTTACTGTCCGACTAACACTGCACTCACCAGACTGTTTCCGATTATCGGATTTCAAATCATCACTGAAACTAAGTTCACTTGAAGATTTACCATGCCGTGGGACTGACAAGCTATCTAACAGATGAGGTCAGCTTGGACTTTTTCCGGCGAAGCGCAAGCATTATCTTCATAAATAAATTAGGGCGGCTACACCGCGCGACGCAAAAATGATTTCATTTCGGTCATTTACAACATCCCCGGCGCGTCACATGATGCCGCCGGTTGCGGAGAAACTAATCATTCCGCACACAGACAATCGACAACTCAAATAAAATTATGGCCCAAAAAACCGTGAAATCCAAAGCCAGCAAGCCCGCACCGAAAAAAGCCGCCGCCAAAAAAGGAGCGAAGAAAAAGTAACCGCTGCCGGCTGCCGTCTCTCCTGAACCAAAATCAGGGGAGACAAGTTCTTCCGAAGTCCGGCCCGCGGCGCCCAAAGCGTCGCAGGAGGCTTCGGCAATTACCGGGACCATGAAACTCTCCCAAGCCCAGATCTGGAAAAAAGACGGTCAATTTATTCGTATCGTCCGCCTCGAACGACTTGAGGTGGAATATAAATCCCTGCCCAGTCTCGCCAGCAAATCCGGCACGAAGGTCGTCACCAGCAAAAAGGATTTTTGTCGCCTGCTCAAGGGCGCGCACCTGCTGACCCCCGGTAAAAAATCGCCGGCCATCGATGAAGCTGATGTGGACGCCGTTGCGCAGTAAGGTGGAAGCTTGCAACGTTCTGAAACAAATCATTACGCCACGCTCGGCCTCGACCGCCGCTGCACGCCGGCGCAAATCCGCGCCGCCTATCGGGCGCTCGCCAAGCAGTTTCATCCCGACGTAAATCCGCATTCGCCTGCCGCTATCGCCCGCACGCAGCAACTGAATGCCGCGCGCGAAATTTTAAGCGATCCGGATTTGCGCACCGCCTACGACCGCGAACTCGGCGCGCCGAAAAAATCTTCCGCACCCGCGCGCGCGGCAAAAATCCAGCGGAACATTTCTAAGGATGTAAACTTGCCGCTTGAGGATTTTTTGCGCGGAACCAAATGTGAAGTCCGCATCCACGATCCGGCGAATCCGAATGGTGCGGAGAATTACGAACTGGTCGTTCCGCCGGAAACGGCACCGGGAACACGTTTCAAGATTCCGCGACACGAACCGTTCGCCGGCGGTTTCGTGCAACTGCGGGTGAAAGCGCAGCCCAGTTTCCGCTTCAAAACGCGCGGCTCGGATTTGCGCTGTGAGTTGAAAATCAAGCCCGAGCGCGCGGTGCAAGGCGGTCTGGAAATGATGCGCGGGCTTACCGGGACGATGCTGCGCGTCCCGATTCCACGCGGCGTTTTGCGGGGAGAGACGATTTGCCTCACCGGCGAAGGCTTGCCCAAGCCGCGCGGCGGGCGCGGCGATTTGCTGGTGCGAATTGGTTACCGCGTCACGGTGCGTGTCATCCGGCCGGCCGGATGAATGACCCGGCTAGGTTCAACGCTCAAGGTGCATGGGCGGCAAATTTATTGCCCGAAAAATTTCTGGATTTCCTGCACCACTTCCACAAAGCGGTCCACTTCAGAACGGGTATTGTAAAAATAAAAACTTGCGCGGGCGGTGGATTCCACGCCGAGTTTGTGCATGAGCGGTTGCGTGCAATGATGCCCGCCGCGCAACGCCACGCCACCCTGGTCCGCCAGCGTCACAACGTCGTGCGCATGCACATCCTTCAATAAAAAACTAACCAGCCCGGCGCGATTTTTCTTCGGGCCGAAGAGGCGGATGTTGTTCAGCGCGGAAAGTTTTTCGTAAGCGTAATTCGCCAGCTCCTGATCGTGCTGCCAGATTTTTTCGCGGCCGATGGCGTCGAGATAATCCATCGCGGCGTGCAGGCCGATCGGACCGGAAATGTCCGGCGTGCCCGCCTCGAACCGATGCGGCGCGTGTTTGAACTCTGTCTGGTGGAAGCCAACGGACAAAATCATTTCACCGCCGCCCTGATACGGCGGCAGGGTTTCGAGAATCTCCGTGCGGCCGTAAAGCGCGCCGATGCCGGTCGGCCCGCAAATCTTGTGGCCGCTGAACGCAAAAAAATCGCAGCCGATGGCCTGCACGTCCACCGGCAGATGGCCGGCGCTCTGCGCGCCGTCCACGAGCGTGACGATGCCGAGCTTTTTTGCCCTTGCGCAAATTTCCGCGACGGGATTGAGCGTGCCCATCGAGTTGGAAACATGAACCATCGAGAGCAACTTCACCTGTGAGGTTAACAGTGAATCCAACTTGGACAAATCCAGCGTGCCTTCGTCGCCGGTGACGGGAAGATAGGCGACTTTTGCGCCGGTGCGCTGTGCAATCATCTGCCACGGCACGAGATTGCTGTGGTGTTCCAATTCGGTAAGCAGAATCACATCACCGGCATTCAAATATTTCGCCCCCCAGGCGGCGGCGACGAGATTGATGCCTTCCGTCGTGCCGCGCGTCCAGATGATTTCGTCGGCGCTTTTTGCGTTGATGAATCGCGCGGCGCGGGCGCGGGCGGCTTCAAACGCGTTCGTTGAACGGTTGCTCAACTCATGGATGCCGCGGTGGACATTGGCGTTGTCGCGTTCGTAGTAATGCACGAGCGCGTCAATCACCGCGCGCGGTTTTTGCGACGTGGCGGCATTGTCAAAATACACCAGCGGCTTGCCATGGACGGTCTGATTGAGAATCGGAAAGTCCTGACGCAGCTTTAGCCAATCATTGGTTTTATTCATGGGAAATTTTTAGCCACAGATGAAACACCGATTGAACGCAGATAAAAATCGGAACCGACAAAACCCAATGGCTTTTTTCATCTGGATTCCATCTGAAATCTGAGTCATTCCGAAGCTCAAAGCAGTCCGAGCTGTAGCTTCGCCGCCTCGGTCATCATACCCTGGTTCCACGGCGGATCCCAAACCAACTCGACGTTCGCCTCGTCAATCGGTTCGAGCGAGATGAGCTTGTTCTGCACATCCTGCGCCAGCACCGGCCCCATGCCGCAGCCGGGCGCGGTTAAAGTCATTTTCACGTCGGCCTTGTAATTTTCTGCACCGATGGGCGTAAGCTGACAGTCGTAAATGAGTCCGAGGTCCACAATGTTGACTGGAATTTCCGGGTCGTAACACGTCTTGAGCGATTCCCAGACTTTCTTTTCCAGCTCCTCCTGAGTCAGCGGAACGCCCGGCGCGGCGACCGGCGCGGCGGCAGCCTTCACTGCAATCCCCAGCGCATCGGCGTCCTTTTCCGCAATGCGGAACATGTTGCCGTTGACGACGACCGTGTAGCTGCCGCCGAGCGATTGCGTGATGTGCGCGGTCTCGCCCTTCTGTAGCGTGACCTTCGTGCCGATGGGAACCACGGACGCCTCGACATCGCGGGTCAAAATCTTTTGCTCACTCATAATAAAAACAGCTTCGCCTGTGCAGCGGCCAAAATCAAATCACGTCTGCTCGTTTTCGGTGCTGACCGGCCCGTCGCTGCCTTTCAGCGCGCCAATGAGCGCGTGCCACGACAGTATTGCGCACTTCACGCGCGCCGGATATTTATAGACGCCGGCAAAAACCGCCAGCTTGCCGACATCGCCGGTGACTTTACCGGTCGTGACCATTTCACGCACCTGCTCGAACGTTTTTTCCGCCTCGGCCCGCGTCTTGCCCTTGACGTTCTCCGTCAACAGCGACGCCGACGCCTTGGAAATGCAGCAGCCGGAGCCGACGAAACTCGCGTCTTTGATGATCTCGCCGTCCAGCGTGAGAAATAACTTCAAGTTGTCACCGCACAACGGATTGAAACCTTGCGCCGAACAGGTCGCCGCCGGCATTTCGTGGAAATTGCGCGGCTGCTTGCAGTGATCCAGAATGACCTGCTGATAAAGGTCGTTGATATCGTCGAACATACAAATTTAATAAGGAAAGCAGGAAAGCCGGAAAATTCTTTTCCTTAATTCCTGCATTCCTAATTTATTTTCCTGGCAAATGCGGATTGGCTTCCAGCCGGTCCCATACCAGCTTGTCAATCACCGCGCGCGCCGGTTCGCATTTGATACGTTCAATAATTTCGCCGGCGAAGGCGTGGATCAGCATCTGCCGCGCGGTGTCCGCGCCGATGCCGCGCGCGCGCAGGTAAAAAATGCTCTCGGCGTTCAACTGCCCGATGGTCGCGCCGTGCGTGCATTTCACGTCGTCGGCGTAAATCTCCAGTTGCGGCTTGGTGTCCGCGCTGGCGTCGTCAGAGAGCAAGAGATTTTTGTTCGTCTGCTTCGCGTCCGTTTTCTGCGCGATGGGATGAACGTAAATGCGCCCGTGGAAAACGCCCTTGGATTTGTCATCCAAAATGCCGTTGAAATACTCATGGCTGGCGCAGTGCGGCTGCGCATGCTCGACAATCATGTGATGGTCGGCCAACTGCTCGCCGCGCGTCAGATACAACCCGTTCAAAATACATTCCAGCCCTTCGCCCGCGAGTTTCGTGCGGATATTGGTGCGGGACAGCTTGGCGCCGAGCGCAAAGGAATGAACCGTCACATTGCTCGCGCGCCCAAATTCGCCCGCGATGGTCGCGATGTGATAAGCCGCCGCCGCCTCATCTTGCAGCTTGACGTGTTCGACGCGGGCGTGGTCGCCGGCAATAATTTCCGTCACCACGTTCGTGAAATACGCCACGTTGGCCGTGTTGAGATAGCTTTCCACCACCGTCAACTGGCTGTTCGCCCCGGCGATGACGAGGTTGCGCGGCACAATGGTCTCGCCGGTCTGCTTCGCGGAAGAAATATAAATCAACTGCACCGGCTCGGCGACGGCCACGCCCGGCGGCACGAAGATGAACGCACCGTCGGTGAAAAACGCCTGGTTCAGCGCGGCAAACGCGTTTCCGGCCGCGTGCGCGTATCGGCCGAGATGTTTTTCGATGAGCGCGGAATCCTTCGCCAGCGCGGCAGCGAGATTTTCAATCCGCACGCCGCCGGCCACCGACTTGACGTCGGAAAGTTTGGCCGAGAAAAAACCGTTCACAAACACGAGCCGCTGGCCGGGCAGCTTGGCGAACACCGATGCGTCAATCAGTTTGGATTCCGCGCCGTTGACTGCGGCCTCGCGCGCGAGCGTGAACGGCAGGCTGGCGATCGGCGCGACATTCGTGAAGCGCCAGTCCTCGTCGCTCAATTGGGGAAAGCCGAGCGCGGCGAAGCTGGCGAGTCCCGCCTGGCGCACCGGCGCCAGCCATTTCGGCTGCGGCCCGGTTTCCACCTGCGAAAATTTTGCGACCAGCGATTCCGTCCCGTGGTTGGCATTTGGCATCATGTTTAGAATGATTCTAATTATAAAGTTGGTGGATACTCTCCCATTTCGGCGGGCGTTGCGCAATTGAAAACCGCGCCGAAAACGTTTGCTCGAAGGCGCGAAGGTGGCGAAGGGGCAAAACCACGGGTTGCGGAAGCCGGTTTTCCTTCGCCGAGATTATGTCCTTCGCGTGAAATAATTTTGCGTTCCGACGATTGAGTGGCATTTTGTCCGCCATGCTTTCGCAAGACGACATCAAACGCGCTTTGGCCGCCGTGAAATATCCCGGCTTTTCCCGCGACATCGTTTCCTTCGGTCTCCTCAAGGAGATTTCCGCCGCCAACGGCGCCGTCAGCGTGGCGCTGCAACTGACCTCGCCGAATCCCGACGCCGCGCGGCAAATTAAAACCGAAGCCGAACAGGTTTTGAAAAAGCTGCCCGGGGTGAACCAGGTTCACGTCGAGGTGCGGCAACCGGCCGCCGGCCAAGCCGCCACCGGCGGAGCGTTTGCCAGCCAGAACAAAGTCGCCGGCGTGAAGCGCATCCTCGCCGTCGCCAGCGGCAAGGGCGGCGTCGGCAAATCCACTTGTTCCGTCAATCTCGCCTGTGCGTTGCAACATCTCGGCGCCCGTGTCGGTTTGCTGGATTGCGATATTTACGGACCGAGCATTCCATTGATGATGGGCGTTTATGAAAAACCCACGGTGAGCGAAGCCGAGCGTCTCGTGCCACCGCTGGCGCACGGCGTGAAAGTAATGAGCATCGGCCTGCTCCTCAACGACGACCAGCCGGTGATCTGGCGCGGGCCGATGATCACCAAGACCATCAATCAGTTTCTCCTTGCCGTCGAATGGGGCGAACTGGATTTTCTGCTTGTGGATCTGCCGCCCGGGACCGGCGACGCGCAGTTATCGCTGTGCCAGACCGTGCCGCTCGACGGCGGCGTCATCATCAGCACGCCGCAGGAGGCGTCGCTCGGCGTCGTGCGCAAAGGCATCGCGATGTTCCGCAAAGTGAACGTGCCGATCCTTGGCATCGTGGAAAACATGAGTTATTTCACCACGCCGAACGGGGAGCGCGTGGAAATTTTCGGCCACGGTGGCGGCCGGGAGGAAGCCGCGCGGCAGAATGTTCCGTTTCTCGGCGAAGTGCCGCTCTTCACCGCCATCCGCGAAGGCGGCGACCGGGGAATGCCGATCGTCGTTTCCGCGCCGAACCACGCGGCGGGCAAGGTGTTCATTCAAATCGCCGAGACCTTGAGGAATAATTTGGAATGATTTCAGCCATTGATCGAACACCGATTGAACACGGATAAAAACCACTGCGTTCACACTGGTTGAACGGCTGGAGTCATTGCCATCATCGTAATTCTCGCCGCGCTTTTGCTTCCGGTAATTTCTGAATCCCAAAAGCGGGCACAGCCTATTCAATGCGGGGGCAATCTGCATCAATTGGATGTCGGCTTGTAGGTGATACTCGCGAACGATCACGGTCATTCTTTTCTAATGCCACCGAAAACAGCAGTGAACCCTCTTTTTTCATCCAGCCGTTTGTTTTAAAAAAATCCGCAATTCATTGTTGCAGCATCACTCGGCAGTGGCCAAGATGGGTTTTGTCGGCCCTTTGATCAACACCCATGATTGATTTACCATAAATCATAGCCATATTTTGATGACCATGAAACCATTCGCGTCAAACCACGAAACAACCCGCAAGATGAAAACTCATAAAATATTTCTGATCGGTGTGGCCTCTCTGGCCGTGGTGATTGTCAGCGCGCACGCTGCTCCGCCGTCCACGCTGCCGGATCTCACCCGCGACACAACCAACGGCGTTGACCGTTCGCAGACATGGAATCTGGGGCCGACGGGATTGCGCGGATGGATTTACATTCATCCGGCAACTTATCTGGACAGTTTGCAGGGGCGGACCACCGCTGCGAGCCGGCAGATTCTGGTCACCGATGTGGGCAAAAACACCCCCGCCGACGGAGTGTTGCAGGTGAACGACGTGATCCTAGGCGTGGGCGGAAAACTTTTTACCGACGATGCCCGCAAGAGTCTGGGGCAGGCCATTACCGATGCCGAAAAGACCGAAAACCACGGCCTCCTGAAACTCCTCCGGTTTCGGGATGGCAAAGCGGAACCGGTCGAACTCAAGCTCAAGGTCATGGGTTCGTATAGTGATACCGCGCCGTATGATTGCCCCAAATCGGCGCGGATTCTGGCGGCCGCCAGCGAGGCGCTGGCCAAAGAGCCGCTGCCACTGGGCTGGAACGGTGCGATCAACGGTCTGGCCCTGCTGGCCACCGGTAATCCCGATTACTTGCCGCGGGTGCGGGAGTTTGCCCGGAAAATAGGACCGACGAACATGGACCTGAGCCAGAAGGGATTGGGGACATGGGAGAGCGGCTACCGGGATCTTTTCCTGTGCGAATATTATCTCCAAACCGGTGACAAGGAGGTGCTGCATGCCATCAATGAGCTAACGGTGTCGCTGGCGCGGGGGCAGAGCGGATTTGGCACATTCGGACACGGATTTGCGGAACTGACGCCTGACGGCCAACTGCACGGCTCAATTCCGCCCTACGGCCCGGTCAATGCTGCCGGACTGATTGGGAACCTGGCGATTGTCATGGGCAAAAAGTGCGGGGTGCAAAATCCGGAGATTGACCCCGCCATCGAACGGGCTGCCAAGTTCTTCAGCTACTATGTGGACAAGGGGGCGATTCCCTACGGGGAGCACGAGCCGTGGCCCTACCACGAGAACAACGGCAAAAATTCCATGTCCGCCCTACTGTTCGCGCTGCAAGGTAACCAGACCGTTGCCGCGCGTTATTTTGCGAAGATGGTCACGACCGGCTACGCCAACCGCGAATGCGGCCACACCGGTCAAGGCTTCAGCTACTTGTGGAGCGCGCTGGGCGCCAATGTGGGCGGGCCGGAGGCGGAGGCGGCTTATTTCAGGCAAATCTCCTGGCAATTCGAACTAGCGCGCCGCAGCGACGGCTCGTTCACCTATGACGGCGGGGAGCAATATGGTCCGGGCCAGAAAGGAGGGAGGGACAACACCTATTTTGGACATCCCACCTACAATGGCCTGAGTCCCAACGCCACTTATGTATTGACCTATGCGCTCCCGCTGAAGCAGCTCTACATCACCGGCAAGGATGCGGATCCGGCCAACCGGCTGACCCAGCACGAGATTGCGGATTGCATGGCCGACGGACGTTTCGATTTGGACTGCAAACATATGTCGCCCAGGGAACTGGTGGCGGCGTTTGACGATTGGTCTCCCGTCGTGCGGGGCTGGGCGGCGGAGGAACTGGCGTTGCGACCCGAGGCAAAAGCGATGGTGCCGCAACTCATCGCCATGGTGGAAGGAAAGGACGAGCACGTCCGTCAAAGCGCGTGCGAAGTGCTGGGCGCGATCCGGGATCGGCAGGCGTTGCCGGTGCTGGCCAACCTCCTCACCGATCCGGACGACTGGCTGCGGTTCAAGGCGGCGGAGGCGCTCAAGAAATATGGGAATGCCGCCCGGCCGGCTCTGCCCACCATGCTAGCGGCGATGACCAAGACCGCGGAACCGCTGCATCCGGTGGCCTGGGATGATCCGGTCCAGATTGCCCAGGGCAAATTGGCGGATACCGTGTTCGGCGGCTTGCTGAACGGCTCGATTGAGGGGGTTGACCGCCGACTCCTTTATCCGGCGATCCGCGTGGTGGCCGAGAATCCGGATGGCATGGCGCGCGCGCGGCTGATGGGCATATTTCAGCGGCAACTCAGCCTGCAGGATGTGGAGGCGCTGGGACCGACGCTGGTGGCGGCGGTGAAAACACGGTGTCCGGCGGACACGATGTTCGGCAATGATATCCGCATGGGTGCCTTCAAAGCCCTCACAAAATATCACTTTAAGGAAGGCATCGAGGCCGGGGTCGAATTTGCCAAAACTCAGGGCGGGTGGGGCAGTCAAAACCGCACCGGGGAAATCATGAAGGAAATCGTGGGTTACGGCTCGGCTGCCCGGCCGGTGGTGCCCGAACTCAAGGAACTGATCGTGGCCTTGAACGACCAGGTCAAGCGAGGCGAGTTTCCCGGCGGTGAACTCAACGCCCAGCGCGTCAACGCCGTCAAGGATGCCATCCAAGCCATCGAAGCCGCGAAGGATCACCCCGCCCTACGAACCATTGCCGAGTGACGTCCGGCTCATACTATGCTGGCCGCGCTGGCGGAAGGCGTGAAGCAACGGCTTTAAATCAATTCCTTCTGCGCCGCGTTGCTTTCCTGCTTGGCCTTCTTGAAGTTCAAATCCGGCTCGTAATCGGGATGCTCGGCGCGGGCTTGGCCGGTGAGTAAATCTTCAATGGTCAGGAGTTGCACGCGGGGGAACTTCTTGCCGTTGGGGCTTTCGTAGAAACCGGCGCTGGCGGCGTCCTTGATCATGCCGCGCGTAGGGGCTTCCAAGGAAATGAAAATGGCGATGTCCGCGCCTTCGCGGGCACGCACCATTTCGATGGAGCGCACATCGTCGGCTTTAAGATTCTCCCCGCCCTTGACGCTCACGACGATTTTGTGGATCGCGCTGTCTTTGGTAGGGCGCGCAATCTTTTGCGCGTCGTCGGATGGATTGGCGCTGGCGGCGGGCAGCGGACTGCCCGCCCTACCATTGCCGGGTAAATCGCGAAAGAATTTCACGCCGTCAATGCCGCCGTCCACGCCCTTCTTCTTGCCTTGGAACAGCTGGGCGTCCACGAGGCTCACCGCCCACCATTGGAACTGATACTTGTCGCGCTTGGCGAGGTCGCGCGCAGCGTCGAGGTCTTTGGGCGTGCCGTGGACGACGTATTCCAGTTTGTTGGTAGGGCGCGTCACTCCGTGCGCGCCGTCGGGTGAGTTTGTGGCGTCCGGGTGGTTCGCGGCGGGCAGAGGACTGCCCGCCCTACCTGCGACTGCGCCGAAGGCGTCCTTGAGCCGTTTCTCGATGAGCGAAATGGCGAGGTGCGTGATGTCGATGCCGATCCATTGGCGGTTGAGTTTTTGTGCGGCGTGAACGGCCGTGCCGCAACCACAGAACGGAAACCTGCGCTGCCGAAAATTCATTCCCTGAAAATAGCCCAGCCATTCATGGCTGGGAACATCGCCAACCATGCATTCAAAGTCCCGTCAGGGACGAAAGACTTTCAATCCAACATCTCACTCTTGAAATCATATCCATGCTTCTTCAAAAAAACTTCCAACTCCTCGCGGAAACTTTTCTTCCGATGATGTTCTTCCTGCGTCTGAATATAATGAATCGTATCCTCCATGCCGGAGACGCCGATGCTGAACGCACCAAACCCTTCCTGCCACGCAAAACCTTGTGGCCGGAGTTCGGGAAATGTCTCACGCAACCATTTCGAGGAATTGCCTTTCAACAATTGCATCGCCTTGGAAACGGATAGAGTTGCGGGCAAGCTCAAAAGCAAATGCACATGATCCGCCACGCCGCCGATGGCGAGCGCCTTCATGTCATTCTCCCGCGCGATGCCGCCGAGATATGGCCAGAGCCGTTCGCGGATGGCGGGCGTGAGCCACGGACGCCACTCCGAGGTGGAGAACACGCAATGCATCAGGCAGGAGTTGAAGGAGTGCATGGTCGTTTCAAAATAATGACGCGGGCGTTTGAAATCAATGTTCGGATGATGCAACGAGAACCAAATAACGTCCCCGACAATAGCCCAGCCATTTATGGCTGGGAACAAGACGGTCAAAATTTCAAGTCCCGGCAGGGACGGCAGACCATTTTCTTTCGTCCCTGACGGGACTTAAGACATTCCCTAACCGTGAACCCAGCCATAAATGGCTGACCGTCGTGGTCAGTTATCCAAGGCTTATGGATGATCAAGAACGCATCTATCGCTGTTCCTTCTCCCGGTTGGGAGAAGGTTAGGATGAGGGGGAGCGCCGATAATCGCCGGGCATCTGGACAATTCCAGAAAATCCAACATATACTGCTGGTATTTAGACAAATCCGGCGGTTTGCTTGCTAAAATACCCTGGTCGTTTGTCAAACGACCAGGGTATTTTGCCATCTCCGGCAGGTTGTTTAAGACAATACCTTGGTAGTTTGGCATCTCCGGCAAGTCGTTTGGGAGCAGACCGGGGGCGTTTCGCATCTCCGGCGGAGTGTTCACCAAACGACCCGTTCCGTTTTTGAGTCGGAACGGGTCGTGGCGGAAAATACCCGGGCGGAATGGGAATGGCTCCAGCTTATTTGCCGATGAGTTCCTTGAGTTTGGGGGACATGGCGGCGTCCCAGATTTTGTAGCCGGCCTCGTTGGGATGCAGGGCGTCGGGCATGATATTCTTGGAGATGGAGCCGTCGTTCTCGACATATTGCGAGCCAAAGTCGAGATAGAAAATATTATTGGCGTCGTCTAGCTTGGCGAGCACCTGGTTGATTTCCAGCAGGCGGCCGCGCTGCTCGTTGAAGGCTTTGCCGCGCGGGAAGATGCCGAGCAAGAGCACCTTGGTTTCGGGCTGACGCCGGCGGATTTCATTCACGATGGCGGTGACGCCTTGGAGAATATCGTTGTCGGTGTAGGTCCAGGAACCGTCGCGGTTTTTGTTGGAGTTGTTCGTGCCGATCATCACGACGGCAACTTTGGCCTTGATGCCATCAAGCTGGCCGTGTTCAAACCGCCAGAGCACATGTTCGGTGCGGTCGCCGCTGACGCCGAAATTGATGATTTTGTATTTGTCGCCGAGTTCCTTCCAGACATTTTTGCCCGCGCCTTCCCAGCCCTGCGTGATGGAATCGCCGATGAATTCAAGGTCATAATCGCCGGGGGCATCCTTGGCGCGCTGCAGCACGAGCGCCTGACGGTTGGTAATCCAGTCGGCCGTGCGCGGCACGGGAATGACGGCGGGGTTGACGTGGGCGACCGGCGCGCTGTTCTGCGCGAAGGAAGCGGTTTGGACCAGGGCCGCGAGGGCGGCGATGAGGAGGAGGTTTTTGGTGTTCATGTTTTATCGGATAACAATCGCAAGGATGGCGGCGTGGCCCGGCGGGTTTCAAGCGCTTTTGCCGGATTTTATTTTTTCAGGGTGCCAAGCGGCAGGATCACTGTGCCGGCCAATTCGTTCAGCACCTGCGCCAATCCGGTGTAAATCGCGGCAAACCCGCAGACCAGGCCTTCCCAGCCGGTGGCATGCTTGAAACCGGCACTGGCACCCGTGGCGTCGCCGATGGCGAGCAGGAAAAAGAGGATCGTCAGCGTGCCGAAAACGCATTGCAGCGCGCGGTTGAGGCGGAGCGTGCCGAGAAACATCACGGCGGTGAACAGCCCCCACATGGCGAGATACGCGGCCATGGCGGTGTCATCGGCAGGTTTGAGCGCGGGAATGATTTTGGGCAGCACGATCAGCGCGACGAGCGAGAGCCAGAAGAAACCGTAAGAAATAAAGGCGGTGGTGGCAAAGGTGTTGCCTTTCTTCCATTCCATGATGCCGGCGATGATTTGCGCGAGGCCGCCGTAGCAGATGCCCATGGCGAGGATCATGGTGTTCAGCTCGTAAAAGCCGGCGTTATGGAGGTTGAGCAGCACGGTGGTCAGGCCGAAGCCGAGCAGGCCAAGCGGCGCGGGATTGGCGGTGGTGTCTTTGAGCTGGGTGATGGGCGTGTCGTTCATGGGTATGGTTTGTTGGTGACGGCAGTATTTAATCCCGTGAACCCGCCGGGCGCAACCCATTTAAGCCCGGTAAATTTGATTGGGAAAGTTTCATGGAATCAAACTGCGCCGACTTCACATTGGGCCAGCTGAATTTGACAAATCCATATCCAATCCCTGCGGCAAAGGGGACCGCCGGCCGACGGCTCTTCGCACACCCGCGCTTGATTTTGAAAAGGTCCTGCAAACTGAAACCGACGGCCTCAGCCGCTCATTGCGCCGCCTGCCGGGTCACGATGGGCACATAGCCCACTTCCAAGCCCGCAGGCGGCGTCACGATGAGCGCCGGATCCAGCGCGACCAGTTTGCCGCGCGTCAGCGGCGCCATGTAATCGCGGTCCAGCGGCCAGTTCGCGTGCAACTTTTCCACCAAGGCTTGCAGGCTGGCCTTTTTCCCGGCGCTCCAATGGTATTGCTGGAACGAGGGCTGGTCCACGAAGCGATACCACGAGTAGGTCACCAGCGAACCATCCGCGAGCTTGACGGTGAACGGGCCGAGTTGTGGGCCGGGGCTGGCCCAGGCCCCGGTGGCGGGTGAAGTATAAGGCGGACCAGGCCTGGCCAGCGGGAATGGCTGCGAGAGCAGCTTGGTTTCCGCCGGCACGTCCGCCGCCGCCACCGGCACGCAGCCGTTGCCGGTGTGTTTGAAATATTGCGGCACCAACCCATCCGGACTGATGCGATTGGTGAACCATTGCAGTCCCCAGACATTGCCCGCGAAAATCCGGGTGTTGAAGAGGCGCTCCATGCCGGTGATTTTTTGATCTGACTGAGTGAAAGCCGTCGTTTCCGTTTTTAGCCTGGGTTGCCATTCGCCTTTCGCGGCAAAGGCCCCCGGACAGGCGGGGCCACCGTCGCGCCACGACTTGAAGGCATCGTAAAGCGCCGCCTTGGAATAGTAGGTCACATCCTGCACCAAGTAGGCGCGGCCCTGGGCGTCCACCGGAAATTGCAGCTTCGGCAGCTTCGTGTAAATCGTGCCGTGCGCGTCCGGCGCATCGAAGCCGAGCACGGTGTTCACCTCCATAGCGCCGCCGCCGATGATGCCCGGACGCGCGTCGAGTCCGCGGCCATAGAGATACGGATCGTGGAACAGCCTGCCGATTTTGCTCCACGTCTCCGGGATGTAAAATGCGATCGGGCCTTTGAAGTTGGCGGCGTTGAGAAAACAGGTCCAGCTCTGGTCGCCGGTCGGCGGGTCGGCGGTGGTTGGTTCGGTGAACGGCAACGCCATCCAGGTGTAGCCGAGAAATTCGCCATTGGGATGGCCTTGAAACGGCAGTCCATCCGGCGGGATCAGCAGGCGGTTGCTCAGTTGCGCGATCCCAAGCCGATTGTCCGGCAGCGCCTGGTTGCTGTAAAAAAAGGACCAGCCGGGCGAGCCGACTTCGTAGTCGTAGCACTGCGGCGTGCCGTTCATGCTGAACTTCGGCGGGCCGTAGCGGAAATGATTGCGCGCCCAGTAACCAAGTCCGCCTTCAACCGTTTGAAAAACGCTGTCCCAGGTCGGGCCACGGTCTTTCCAGTTCCGGGCCAGCGTGCCTTGTGGCGCGAGCGGCGTATCTTTGTCGTCGGAATTGTCCGGCAAAATCCACGTGCCGGGCAGGCCAATTTGAAAACTGGCCAGCGGCTGATCCACCAGCGGCCAGACCGCCGAATAAAAGCCCATCCCGGCGGTGAAGGCGGACTGCGGCGGGAATTTTTCATGGCTGTAGGAGATGTAGCCATGCAAAGCCTGGTAATTCGGCGTGATTGCCGCTGGCGCGGCTTCGGCAACCGCGGCCGGCAACCCGCCGGCCACCACCCAGACGGCGGCTGGTATAATAAATCCAATCCTGATGGCGGGAATTAAAAATTGAGGATGCCGGAAGATTGGAGGTTTTTTCATGTCAATACCCAGGAGTTTAGAAGGTGATGGATATTATTCAATTCCCAAGCTCGTTACACCAAGAATAATTCGGCGCATCAGTTTGTCTGCCCGGCGTTGAATTGGTGGCCGCCGACGCCGGACTTGCCTAATTGGAGGGCATGAAGCTCGGACTCGGGTTTTACCGCCACAGATTGAATGATGAGCATTATCGCTATGCGCGACAATGCGGCGCGACTCACGCCGTGGTGCATCTTGTGGATTTTTTCAGCCAGGGCCGCGCCAATGCGCGCAGTGACCAGCCCATCGGCGATCTGCACGGCTGGGGTTTTGCGGGCGATCCGAACCAACTCTGGCCGCTCGTCGAACTAAACCGCATTAAACGCGACTTGAACCGCCCCGGCCTCGAATGGGAAGCCATTGAAAATTTTGACCCGGCGCACTGGCACGACATCCTGCTCGACGGGCCAAAACGCGCCGAACAAATTGAAAAACAAGACCCTCAAGCGGTTGTAGCGATTGAGTCACGCTTGCAAATTCAATGGCTTGTTCGCGCGTTAGGCTTGCACCAATCACATCCCTTTGCAATAATTGTCTGGCGAGTTTGTTCGCGGCGTCCCTGGCGTCAGCTTCGTTGCTGTAAGAATCCAGGCGCCGTTGGCTGCCGTGGTAGTTTTCGACTCGAAAACCTACTTTGCCAGCAGGCGTGAGCCGCTTATAAACCTTGACAGTAGCGCGACCAATGGTGACTTTACGCGACCATTTGTCAGATTGTTTGGGCAGGCTTGGCTTATGTGTTAGACGTAAGCGCTTTCACCAAGTCTGTGACAACTTTGCAAGTTTAATTTAGTCATTGAAGCGTTGAAAATCAATTAAACGCTTTGAAATCGACAAGTTGGAGAGATGGCCGAGTGGCTGAAGGCGCTGGTTTGCTAAACCGGTATACGGTCAAAAGCCGTATCGGGGGTTCGAATCCCCCTCTCTCCGCCACTTTGATTTCAAAAATTTTTGTTGGTTTTAGGTCAAAGTGGCAACATCTAGTGGCAACAAATCCACCCGTGTTCGGCCCCTTTTTGTTTACACCCTCGGAAAAAATCACTTCCAATCATCCGTGCGGAAGGGCGAAGCCGGCAGACCGGCACCGTTGAAGAGATTGCAGTCGGGATTGACCGCCCAAGCGTAGCGCACCGCCACCGGAGATTTTACTTCCGGGCTGGAGACGATAACCCGGTCGCCTTGAAGGCGCGCGCTGGCTCGCACCCACTGATGATTTTCTCCCGCGATGGCAAAGCCCTTCAACTCCCCGCCCTTGACAACCAACCCGCCGTCCGTGTGCGTGAACGACAAGATGATTTCATCGCCGTTGATTTTATGTCCGTCCGGCAGCGGTCCGGAGTAAGGAATATTTTTGCCATAGACTTTGGCAAGCGCCCACAGCGCCAGCCGATGCCCAACCGCCTGTTTGTTTTTGGGATGGATATTATTCGCCTCGCCCACATCCACCGTGATCGACATGCCGGTGTTGGTCACGGCGAGCGTCTTCAGCATCTCTTCGCGGATGACGCACCAGTTGTTGTAGGTCAGATCAACCGGATTTTGAGTGCGCGGATGGAAATTTGGCAACTGCACCCAGGCGAACGGAAAATCGCCTTCGCCCCAGCGTTGGCGCCAATCCTGGAGCAGCAGCGAAAGTTGGATGGAATACAGTTTGGCCAGATCATTGGCCGCGTTGTTTTCGCCCTGATACCAGATCGCGCCGCGAATAGCGTAGGGAATGATCGGCGCAATCATGCCGTTAAAAAGATTCGCGGGATAATTTTTATCGAGCCTCGGGTCGCCATTTTTTTGCGGCGGATGCGGAACGGTTTTGCCCTCGGCCTTTAATTTGGCGGCATTGTTCGTCCAATTTTCCAACCGGCGGGCAAATTCTGCCTGCGCCTTTTCTTCGTCATACGGGTGCAACGTGGCCTGCCAGTTTTTCAACACCGGCGACAACTCCGGCGTGGCTTCCATTTTGTCCATGCTCGTCCAGGTCTCAATCGGCGTGCCGCCCCATGAAGAATGAATCAAACCCACCGGCCCGCCAAGTTGCTGGTGCAACTCCCGGCCAAAGAAATACGCCACCGCCGAAAAATTCCCTACGGTTTCGGGCGAACATACCACCCACTGGCCCGCACAGTTTGTCTGCGGAGTAAGGGCGGGGCGCCGCGCCACGGTGAACATCCGTATCTGCGGAAATCTCGCAGACGCCTTTTCCTGCCACGCGTTCGTTACCGCGTTCACAGACAATTGCATGTTGGACTGCCCGGAGGCCAGCCAGACTTCGCCCACCAGCACGTCCTGGATCGTAATGGTGTTGTGACCGGTGACGGTCAGCGTCAACGGGCTGTCGGCGGAAATTTTATTTAACTGGAGCCGCCATTGGCCGGAGGCATCCGCCGTTGCCGTCTGGGTTTGGCCGGCGATGCTGACGGTGACTTTTTCGCCGGGATCGGCCCAGCCCCAGACCGGCACAGTCGCGGCGCGTTGTATGACCATGTGGTCGGAAAAGATGGCCGGCAATTTCACGTCCGCGCGGGCCGGACCGCCCAGCAATACCATGGCCCCAAATGACAACAAGACCGGTTTGAGTTTGTTAAAATTCATGACTTGCAAGTTAGTTTTTGGTTTCAGGCGAGCGGATTTCAACTTTCACTGGCAAAAATCTCGACGGAATCTCTCAAAACCGGCAAATCGCGTCTGCCTATGCACCATATGATAGCCGTCATAGATTTTCCGGCGAGTAAAACTTTACGGAACCGGCCGGTTCATTTTCCGGCATGAACGAATCTCACAATTGCCGGAGCGGGCTTTCGCGAATAGACTGTGCGTGTGAAATCCAAAGGCACAGTTTATTTGGTGGGCGCGGGACCGGGCGACGCCAGGCTGCTCACGGTGCGCGGCGCGGACCTACTGCGCCGCGCCGACGTCGTCATTTGCGACGTGCTGGTGAATCCAGACTTGCTCCGGCTCGCGCCGGCGGCGGCAGAAGTCATTGCGCGCGGCAATCACAAGCGCGACGGGGGCCTTTCGCAGGAGCAGCTCACGGAACTGATGCTCGCCCGCGCCCGCGCGGGCAAAACCGTGGTGCGCCTCAAGGGCGGCGACCCGTTCGTCTTTGGTCGCGGCGGCGAGGAAGCCGAGGCGCTTGTTGCCGAAAAAATTGCCTTTGAGGTTGTGCCCGGCGTTTCGTCCGTCGTGGCTGCGGCAAACTATGCGGGCATTCCCCTCACCCACCGCGACCATTGCTCCAGCTTCACCGTCTTCACTGGCCACGGTGATGCCCACGACGCACCCACGGCGCTGCGCTACGAGCAGATCGCCAGAATTCCAGGCACCAAGGTTGTGTTGATGGGCATGGATAATCTTGCGGCCTGGACGCAGTCGCTCATCACGCACGGCATGAATCCCCAAACGCCGGTTGCCGTCGTGCATCGCGGCACCACCGGCCGGCAGAAATCCGTGGCCGGCACGCTTGCAACCATTGCTCAGCTCGCGGAGAAAGCAAAGATTTCGCCGCCGGCCATCATTATCGCCGGCGAGGTGGTGAAGCTGCGCGAAAAATTGAACTGGTTTGAAAACCTGCCGCTGTTCGGCCAGCGCATTGTCGTCACGCGCCGCACGGAGCAGGCCGGGAGTTTTGCCGCGCGCCTCGCGGAGCTGGGCGCGGATGTTCTGGAAGTGCCGACAATCAAAATCACCGAGCCGCAGGAGAAAATGGCCATCGTGGACGCGCTGCTGGAAATCAATGCCTACGACTGGCTCATCTTCACCAGTGCTAACGGAGTGACGGCGTTTTTCGACCTGTTCTTCAAGCGGTTTCAGGATTTGCGCGACCTGGGCGGCGCGCGCATCGCGGCGGTCGGCCCGAAGACGGCGGCGAAACTGCGGGAGCTGCATTTGCAGGTAGATTTGCAGCCGGAGGAATACACCGGCAAAAAAATCGTCGGGGCATTCAGGAAGTTTCAGGACATTGAGAACGTCAAGATGGGACTGTTCCGCGCCGAGGTGGCGAATCCGGATTTGCCGCAGGCGCTCATGGAGGCCGGCGCCATCGTGGATGACATCGCCGTTTACCGGACGATTGCTGACACCAAAGACCGCACGGGCGCGGGCGCCCGGCTGCGCGCGGAAGGCGCGGACTGGGTGACGTTCACCAGCGGCTCGACGGTGGAACATTTCCATGCGCAATTTGATTTGCCAAAACTTATGAAACAATTTCCCCAACTCAAACTTGCCTCCATCGGCCCGGAAACGAGCCAAGTCATCGACGCGCTCGGCTTCAAGCCAACGGTGGAGGCGAAAGAGCACACGACGGAGGGTTTGATCGCGGCATTGCTCAAGATCGCCGGGATGTGATCATCCTCGGCGCGGCTGGTCGCCCTGAAAATGCCGGGGACGGAAAGGTTTTGCCGGCTTCGCCGTCGCGCATTTTTCCGAAAATCACGCCGGCTGCTGCTGGGTGAGACAGTGCAGCGAACCGAAGCCCCAGACCAGATCCACGGCGTGGATGCCCACGACCGGCCGGTCGCGAAACAGTTCGCCCAAGATGCCGAGCGCCACGCGGTCGTTCGGGTCGTTGAAGGTCGGAACGATGACGGCGGCGTTGCAGATGTAAAAATTCGCGTAGCTGGCCGGCAGCCGCACGCCGTCAAAATAAAGCGGGGCGGGCATCGGCAACTCCACGACTTCCGGCTTGGTGCGGTCTTCGAGCCTCAAGTCTTTGATGCGCTCCCAATTTTCGGCGAGCGGCCGGTAATTTTCGTCGCGCGGATTTTTTTCGCGCACGAGCACCAGCGTTTTGGCGTTCACGAAGCGGCAGATGTCGTCAATGTGGCCGTGGGTGTCGTCGCCCTTTGGTCCTTTCGCGAGCCAGAAAATATTTTTGACGCCGAGGCAGTTTTTCAGGGTTGCCTCGATCTGCTTCCGGTCGAGGCCGGGGTTGCGCACCTGGATTTTCGGATGCAGATAACATTCCTCGGTGGAGATGAGCGTGCCGCGTCCGTTGACCTCGATGCCGCCGCCTTCGATGACAAAGTTCTGAGTTTTGCGTTTTGAATTTTGAGTTGAAGATGGAACAGCGCATTCGGCATGAAACAATTTTTTGCCGAGCAAAGTGGCGGCGGTTTCTGGAACTTTGGTGTCCTTGCGCCAGTTGTCATATTTCGCCCAGCCGTTGAAATGGAAATGCACGATCGCTGTTTCCGATTCCCGACATCCAATTTGCGATTTAATAAAAATCGGCCCGGTGTCGCGGGTCCAGCCACGGTTGGTCGGGTGGGTGACGAATGTGATTTTTCGCAAATCCACGCCGACCTTTTTGAAAATGTGAGCGGCATGAGCTTCGTCTTTCTTATGGCGGACGAGGAGACTGATTTTTTCGCCGGCGGAGATTTTCCGCGCCATCTCGCCGTAAACCCACGGGATGACAGCGAATTTTCCGGGCCAGTCGCTGGCGTTGTGCGGCCAGCCGAGCCAGGTCGCGGCGTGCGGTTCCCATTCGGCGGGCAGGACGTAACCGAGGGCGGCGGGCGGCTCGGCGGCAAAATTGTTCCAGGGCGGCATAACTTTCGGGCGGAGCATAACCGCTCGCGCCGCATTGGGAAATCCTGAATCGCGCCGGACGCGCAAAAGCGGATGAAAGGTCATTAGCAGTTTGTTGAAAAACGTTTGAACCAGCGAAGTTGAAGTTTGTCTGTAAGTCATGCGCGGAAAACCTCAAGCCCAGCCGGACTTTCTGACGGTCATCAACCTCAACCAATGCGTGCCCGCCGAGCATCCGTTGCGAGCGATCAAGCGGCGGGTGGACGTGGTGCTGCACAAGCTTTCGCCGTTGTTTGACGAGC
>JAJXXW010000068.1 GCA_021780905.1 bacterium | reverse complement strand
CCCATTTTACAGGCCCTTTCTCAGCTTCCACCACCATCCCAGTCAGCCATCCCAAAAAATCATCAATGTTTACTGGAGTTCTAAACCGGACAGTAGTGATTGTATTTATATTCGCCTGCCGTGCCGGCCAGTTCCGCCCTGCCTTTGTCAAAGTAGGTGTTGATATGACTACAATCGTCATTCAATATGAACTTATTAAGCATGGCCAGAGCCTACAGTTATATTCGGTTTTCTACCCCCGAACAGGCCGAGGGTGATTCATTACGTCGTCAAACCGAATTGTCCGAAGAATACGCCAAGAAACACAAGCTCGTTTTCGACCGCTCACTAAACCTCAAAGATGAAGGATTAAGCGCATTCAGCGGTGACAACCGCAAAAAGGGCGCACTCGCGGTTTTCCTCAAAGCCGTAGAAACCGGCATCGTCAAATCAGGATCATTCCTGCTCGTCGAATCATTGGACCGTCTCAGCCGTGACACGCTCTCGGCGCAAATGACGTTGTTCATGCAACTCGTCAACGCCGGCATCACGGTGGTAACGCTTGCCGACGAGCAGGTCTATAACAAAGCCACCATTGATGCGGACATCAGCCGCCTCATGCTATCGTTGGTAATCATGATGCGATCCCATGAAGAATCGCTCATGAAATCGCGGCGGCTCAAAGAGGCTTGGGCAAAAAAGCGGCGGGACATGCGGACCATCAAATTAACTTCGCTTTGCCCCTATTGGCTGAAACTGAATGAAGACCGAAAAAGTTTTCAAGTGATTGAAGAACGGGCAGAAGTCGTCCGCCGCATCTATCAACTTTCAATTGATGGCATCGGCCAGGCGAGCATCGTCAAGATTCTCAACCGGGAAAAAGTTCCGACCTGGGGTAAAAATGACGGCTGGCATCTGGCCTACATTCATTCGCTTTTGCGCAACCGTGCGGTGCTGGGCGAATACCAACCCCGTCGCCGGATTACACGCGGCAAACGCCAATACACCGAAGCGGAAGATGCGATCAAAGATTATTATCCCGCAATCATGGACGAGGTGATGTGGCAAAAAGCCCAGGCACGAAAGCAAACCGGCACACCCGGTCGTGTCGGCCAAAGCCGGGGGAATTTATTTTCCCGCATTGCGTTCGATGGCTATTCGGGCGCACCCATGCGCCATATCGGACGCGGTTACGATCACAAATTGCGGAAAATTAACGGCGACACGCCCTACCGCCATTACTACCTCGTCAGCGATTACCAACGAAAAAACCCTGATGCCAAGGCGGTAAGCTGGCGTTACGACTGGTTCGAGAAATGGTTTCTTGACTACATTACGGGGCTGGACTGGCAGGCCATTACCAAGGACCAAATTCCCATTGAAGAAATCGGAACGCAAAAGGAATTGGCGGCGCTCGAAACCAAACTTGATCAAATTGACATCAAGCTGACGCGCCTAGCCAACCTTGCCAAATCCACCGACAATCCACCGGCAACCCTTGTTTCCGAGATGAGCGAGTTGGAACGCGAGAGGAATGCGGAGAAAGAAAAGGCCATTGAAATCGCCAAGCAATTGGAATTCATAACCGGCCGGCGGGCAGCGCTCACCGAAGCCGCTTCCGGTCTAAAAAAGTTGATTGCCAGTGGCGATATGCCATCCCGCCTTCGACTGAGAGAGGAAATCCGCCGCCGGATCAGCCGCATCGATCTTTTCCCCAATGGTGCGGATAAAGAACACTTGAAAGGCGAGCCGGTCAGGCCAGAGCCTGACACCCCCTCATTCAAAATCACATTCAGCAACGGTGCCATCCGCTGGATTTTCTGTTCATCGCGCAAACCGATGGCCGACGGCGCGGTTGTTTTGGATTCGGGCAAACCGCCGATGGAAATGGAATTGGAACTGCGAGAACGGCCGGAAACACCCTATAGAGCGGATAAGAAATCGCGGGCCCTTGGAAAAGTTTTAGTGCCGGTTTTCGTTCCAAGGCAAACGAAAAAGCAGAAAGCTCAACCGGCAAAAGTTAAGCAGAAATCAAAGCGATAAGATTTCACGACAACAAATCCACGAAGGCAAGCTGAACCAAGCAGCTTGCCTTTTTTATTTCGGCAAACGTTCCACGTTTGCCTCCCCTTCCAGCATCAAACTTCGCCGTTTGCAATCGGTAAAACTTAATTATTCACTCATGAAAAACACGCTTCAACTTCAAACCAAATCATCCACCGTAACCACGGTCAAACCCACCGCCGAAGGTGCGGAAATCTGGGTTGCACATGAGGATGGCCGTGAAGCGGCCTATGTGGTCAACGAACCAGCGTTCCGGGTTCGTGAAGGCCAGCAACTGACCGCCATTCACTGCGGCATTCATCCGGTGGCCATTCGTAACGACAACACGCGCATGAAACTTCCCCTCCTGACTGGAGAAGAATTGATCGGCAGTGCGCCGGAGGTGCCTTCGCGTTCAACCGCATTCTGGCTGGGATGGATAATTCTCATCGCCGTGATCTGTCCCGTTGCTTTTACTTTCGGCGAAACCGTCTTGAAAGAGACGTTCGGGGGCAATGCCTTCGTGTCAGGGGTGTTTGGATTCACAACCACGGTGTTCTATCTGGTGGCCATTTTCGGCGTTCCCTATTGGGCCATCATTCATCCCCGGATTCGCCGCTATCAGCACAATCGCCGCATTAAGTCGCTTGACCAGAGCATCACGCGGGAGTTTGCCAAATTGTAAACGGCCAAACCAACTATCACCCCATCAAACCTATGCATCTTCAAACTTTGGTTCCGTCCCTAAAATTGGCCTGTTCGACGGCCTTGGCTCGCCATGCCGCCAATGACATCAACTCCGATGCCTATCTCGCCATTGGTTTGGATGCTAACAGCACCCCGACAGTATTCTTCGTCAATGACCCGCCCAAGCCGACCGTGCCACGGCACATCACGTCGGCCAACGTGCTTTTCGCGGGCGGACTCATTCCCTTGACCAACGCCGTCGCGGGCTTGGGATTAGACCACGAAATCGCCGTGGAACGAATGGCGCATGTCATCCTACCCAAAATTCCCACGCTGATTTTCGGTAGCGAGCCGAAAGACACCCGTTTTTTGGAGTTGGGCACCGAATTATCGAACTTCGCGGCACAAGGCATCATCGCGGCCATCCAAGCACAGGCCGAGCCGCCAGCCAAACCAGCCCGTTTAGAGAACTGCCCACACCCCGAAAGGAACTAATGCCATGAATCCCCATGAAAATGAGTCGCCGTTCGGCCCTGTCATCTATGCCTACACCCGCTCGCAAGCCGTCGCTGACGGCTTCCAAGTGGACGTGACCAAGACCGCGCAGGAAGCGGGGATAAAATTCCCCATGTTCCTGACGCGCGCAGTATTTGATGCCTACGCCGCCGTGCCAGAAGGCGTTACCGGCCAAGACGAAGCCGGACGCCTTTGGGACATCGTCTGGATGACGAGATTTGCCATCCTTCGCTCCAAAAGCCATGGCGACCGCATCCCGGTTGCGCTTTATGTGCGCAACGACAACCGCGCCGCCAAACTCGTGAAAATCATCGCCCGATGCGGCCCGCTCGACATGGACGACCCGCAACCGGCCATCACGGTCATGATGTAATGTTATGTTTCACATAACAGCATTTATGTTGAGCGTTTAGTAATGTGGAGTGGGGAGTTGATCGCCGCAGCTGAACGGGATGGATGCGGCGTTTGACTCAACATTATTGACAGCGGGGCAACGGGCTTGCGTGCTGTGAGGGATGAAAAATCCATCTCTCCTAAAAAAACTGTTTCCACTAAACCACGGCCAGTATTCCGGTTTGCCCATCCTCGGTGCGTTTATGGAAGACTTTGCGCAGTGGCTCCAGACTCAACGCTACAGGCGACGATCTATCCAGAGAGTGTGTCAAGGTGCCCGGACCGTGATACACTGGTTACAGCGGCGAAAATGTATTGTCTCTGCCGCTGCGATTACCCCGGAGGTATTGCAGGCGGCCGAGGCGCATTTCGGTTCGCAGGAGGAGGTTTGCAGTGCTGGGCGCGTGTTGCATCGTTTTTTGCGTGAACGAAAAATAATTCCAGCGCCCAAGCCGGTCAAACCATCGCCATCACAAGCGGAGGTAAATTGCTACGCGGCACATTTGCGGGAGGTGCGCGGATTGGCCGAAACCACCATTTATGGGCATCGCCTGTATGCAAACCGCTTTTTGGAGTTCATCGGTTTCGACCACAAGCAATCTGCATTGCCCCGCGTTGAGCACAAGCAGATCGAAGCCTTTGTGCGGCAGATGGCACAGACTCACAACCGGTATAGCTTGCTTGGCCTGGTGCTGACACTTCGCTCGTTCCTGCGTTTCGAGTTTTCCCGTGGAGTGTTGCGTCGTCCGTTGCATGAGCAGATTGACATTCCACGTATCTACGCCAGAGAACGGTTGCCAACCGTGTTGACCAGAGAGCAGGTGCAAACATTGTTGCGTTCGATTGACCAGGGAAGCCTCAACGGGTTGCGCGATTTCACGATGCTCTATTTGATTGCGGTCTATGGTTTACGCCGCAGCGACATCGTTGCGCTGCGATTGGATGACATTGATTGGCGCAACGGCGTGCTGCAAGTAATGCAAACCAAGACCCGTCGGCCCATTGCACTGCCGCTCATGGATGAGGCGGGCGATGTGCTGGCGCGTTATCTGCGTCGGGCGCGACCGCCGACAGAACGGCGCGAACTGTTTTTGCGGACGCAGGCGCCGGCTGGGCGATTGGTGCCCAGCGCGGTAAAT
The DNA here is from genome assembly GCA_021780905.1 of bacterium. Lineage (GTDB taxonomy): Bacteria > Verrucomicrobiota > Verrucomicrobiia > Limisphaerales > UBA11358 > UBA11358. Next base: position 27,166 of record JAJXXW010000068.1, on the reverse strand, counting down.
GTCATCCTGCAAAATCGGTTGAAGCGCGGCGGTTTGGATTTCGGAAAGTTCGGCCCGCACGCCTTGCGATATTCGCTGGCGGTTCATTTGCTCCGGCGCGGTGTGGCTGTGAAGTCCATTGCGGACGCGCTGGGGCACCGTGATTGCAGAAGCACCGCCCAATACTTGCGGCTGGACTTGGATGATTTGCGCACCGTCGGGTTGCCCGTGCCTGAGTCCGCAGCGCCCGTGCCACTACTCACTGGAGATTGGCAGGCTGGCTTTCCGCGGGTTTGCATCCAAACAGGGCCGCGGCCTCGCGCCGACAAGCGTTTCAAAAGCGCCTTCGGGCAAGCCATCGAGCGATTCATATCCACACGGCGCACATTGGGGCGCAAGTTTGTGACGGAAGAAGATGATCTGCGGGCCTGGGATGTGTTTCTTCATCGCAAAAAAGCAATCGCGATGGATCGAACGGTCTTTGATCAGTGGGCCAAGACGCTTGGCCATCTTAACCCGACGACTCAGGCCAAGCAGCTATATGCGGTCCACGGCTTCCTTGCTTATTACGCGCGCGAACATCCCAAGTGCTTTGTGCCCGACCCGGCTGTTTTTCCAAAACGGTCGCCGCAACGGTTGCCACGCCTGGTGTCGGCTGCGGAGATGTCACGGCTACTCGCCGCCGCCACGCAGCTTGGGAACCGGAGGTCTCATCCGGTGCGGTCACAAACCATCCAAATGGCTTTGACGCTGCTGTTCTGCTGCGGGCTGCGCGCTGGTGAACTGCTCCGCCTGCGATTGCAGGACTATGAAGCCTCGGACCAACTTTTGCGGATCAAGGACACCAAGTTCAATAAGTCCCGGTTGGTGCCACTCTCGGCCTCGGTCGCGCAGGTGCTGGAACATTACATAAGCGAGCGGCGGTGTTGCCGTATTGCCACCGAGCCGGAAAGTATTTTGGTCTGGAGCAGCCGGGGTCCCGGCCCCAACGATGCCTACACTTTGTCGGGTTTTACCGAGATTTGGAAACGGCTGTGCATGAGCGCGAGAGTTGTGGACGAACGCGGGCGTCCGCCGCGAATACATGACCTGCGTCACAGTTTTGCGGTAGGTGCCTTGCAACGCTGGTATGAACAGGGTGAAAACGTGCAGGCACGCTTGCCCCACCTCTCGACCTATCTTGGTCACGCGGGACCTGCGGCGTCCCATTATTATTTGCATTTGACTCCGGCCTTGCGTTCCGCCGCCAGTAAACGGTTTCGGCGAGCGTTTGGCGGCAGCGAAGGAGGGATGCTATGAGCCATTCAACCTCATCCACACTGGCGCAAGCCTTGCATGGGTTCCTTACCGATTTCGTGCCGCGTCAGCGTGCATTGAGTCCGCACACCTTGCACAGCTATCGCGACAGCTTGAAACTCCTTTTACAGTTCGTGGCCGGAAAAACAGGCGATCCCAGCACCTTGACCATCGAACAACTCACGGTGGCGCAGATCACGGCGTTCCTGCGGCATTTGGAAAGCGAACGGAAGAATCGGGCCAGCAGCCGCAACGTGCGTCTGAGCGCCATCCATAGCTTTTTCCGTTACATCGGCACGCAGCACCCCGAACACTTGACGCAGACTCAACATCTACTCGGTATTCCTTTCAAGCGAATCGAGACGCGCGAGATTCAACATCTGGAATGGACGGAACTTCAAGCGATGCTGAACGGGATAAATTGCTCCAAGCTTCAAGGCCGACGTGATTTTGCCCTGTTAAGTTTGCTATTCAACACCGGCGCGCGGGTCAGCGAGATCGTTGGCCTCCAAGCGACCGACTTGCGGCTGGCAGAGCCGCCCAGTGTTCGGCTGCGCGGGAAGGGAAACAAAGAACGCACCTGTCCGCTGTGGCCTGAAACGGCGCGCTTGCTTTTGGAACTGCTTGCAGAACAGGGCACGCCGCTGGACCGTCCAGAAGCTGTGTTTCGCAACCGATGCGGCGGCAGGCTCACCCGGTTTGGCGTGCGCTTCATCCTGCGCAAACACATTGAAAAGGCCATCCCGTGCGTGCCCAGTTTGAAACACAAGCGACTGCACCCGCATAGTCTGCGCCACAGCACCGCAATCCATCTGCTTGCGGGCCGGTGTGGATTTGAGCACGATTGCGCATTGGTTGGGCCACGCCAGCCTGAACACGACAAACAAATATCTGTCCTTGGGCCTCGATGACAAACGTGAGGCGTTGGCTAAAGCCAAACCACTGTTGAAACGTCATGGGAAAACCGGTCGTTGGCGACGCGACCAGAATCTGATTGCTTGGCTGGAGAACCTATAAGCCAGACCAACATAAATAATGTGGAGTTGAACGCCGCATCCATCCCGTTCAGCGCGGCGATCAACTCCCCACTCCACATTACTGAACGCTCAACATAAATGATGCCGGACGAGGATTAAATCCGACCTGCACCACTTCACCAACCTATGAAACCGACATCACCCCAAACCCAGCCGGACGGTTCCAGCCTTGACGCATGGGACCAGGTTTTTGTTTCCCAAGAAAATATCTTTGCCCTCGCCAGCCATTTGGAAGACAGCCACTGCGCCAGCGACCACCCCGAAGATCAAGTTGTTTCCCATATCGGGCGAATCATCGCCGGTGAAGCACGCCGGCTGAAATCCGCGCTGGACGTGCTGGAAAGCCAGCAATCGCAGCCGCCGGAAAAATCCCGCTGCGCACAGCAGCCTCGCCGCAGGAAACGCTGACCGGCAGGCTTCGCCTGCCTGCCCGGTCACAAGCCAAGCCAGGCGGGTGTTATGAAAAATCATCTTTCACTTATCACTGAAATCGTCGGCGACCGGGCGGCCCTTGGGCTGACCATGCACTTCAAAACCCTCACCGAACTGGCCCGGGCGGAAGTAAATGAAATCCAACGCGTGCAGGGTGTAAGCCCGAAAAACGCTCGTCAAATCAAGGCCGCACTGGAACTCGCATCGCGGTTGACGCGGGAAATCCTGGGAGAATCGCCCGTCTTGGACACGCCCGAAAAAGTCGCGGATTATTTGCGTGAAGAAGTCCGCCCCTACACCACGGAAACTCTTTTCGTGTTGTTGCTGAATACTCGGCGAAAACTCATCCGGTGCATCAAAGTTGCGACCGGCACGTTGGACACCCTTCTGGTGCATAGCCGGGAGGTTTTCCGCGCCGCCATCACGGCCAATGCGTCGGCCATTATTCTTTGCCACAATCACCCCGGATCGGGAAACCACACCCCATCCGACGCCGATGTCAAAGTGACCCGCGACCTCATCCGCGCCGGGCAACTGCTCAAAATCGAGGTGTTGGACCATGTCATTTTGGGGCTGAAAACCGAAACCCAACCCAAAGACTACGCCAGTTTAAGAGAGCTTGGCTACTTCTACGCCTGAAAACTTATGACCAACGAACCTAAATCGATTGAGGAAATTGAGGAGGCAATCTACCAAGCACTGATAGCCGAAGTGCCAGACCTGTCACCCGTGGTTGCCCGGAGTCTCGCCAAGACCGCTGCGGAACGACTTCGTGAACGCCGCGCCGCCAGCGAAAAACTGGTGCCGGCAGAGCAGATCAAGCACCTCAACCATTCCCTTCAATTCCCTGACGACAACCAACAACCAAATCATGAAAACAACCAACAACCATAGTGGTGATGATACCAATTCATCCCCCGTTCAAACCTTCGATGCGGGCCGGGTGCGCGCCAGTGTCTGGCCAAACGTCGGCGGCGGCACGTCCCGCTACAAAGTGACCATCACGCGCAGTTATAAAAAAGGTGACACCTGGACGCGCAGTCGGACATTTTTTCAAAATGAACTCAGCGCCATCTGCGAGGTTGCGGCAAAAGCCAAACGGTGGATTGAACGCCAAGAATTGGCAGCAGCACAACCGGCACTCGTTGGCACCTAAAGTTTGACTGCGTCAAAGCGCAGTCGCGGGTAGCGGGCTCTGCGGGAGCGCAACCCGTGACGAGGCCAAAAAAGGCCGGGCCGGACGGTAAAAACCGCCGGGCCCATTTTCCACACCGGCGCGGCTACGCCGCGTATGGCATCAGTGTTCACTTACAGTTTTATCAAAATCTCGCCTTTAGATCCAGTTGGTTTAAAACATTTATTGTCGGCTTACACCAGCAACGATGGCATCAAATTCTGGATTATCACCGAGGCTTCGAGAACGGTCACGACCATCCTGATGCCGAAGATTATTGATTTCATCACGAGCCTCCCCATCACGGAGGCCTTTTTGTTTCTACTTTTCGCCTCAGTAAATTATCTGTTACCGTCATCGCCATGCCGCGCCGGGATGTTCAGGATTTTATCGCTCACTGGTCTGCCGCCAGTCCGTCGGAACGCGCCAACTCGCAACCGTTCCTATTGGAACTGTGCGACCTGCTTGGTGTCTCCCGGCCTGACCCGCATCCGGGCAACGGCTACTTTTTCGAGTTCCCCGTTGTTGAACATCATCCCGACGGCACCACCAGCAACGGACGCATTGACCTGTATCGCCGCGCGCATTTCGTTCTGGAATCCAAGCAGTTTCAAGAGCAAAAAGCCGAGGCCAGCCAGCTTGAACTTGCCGCCGAGGAAGCCGGTGTAGTTGCCCGGAAAAAATCTTCCCAGCCCGTGCGCGGCACCGGCGCTTGGGATGATGCCATGATGAAAGCGCGCGGACAGGCCGAGCGTTATGTTCGCGCCCTGCCCAATGACAATCCGCCGTTCATCATCGTGGTGGATGTCGGCCACTCGTTTGAAATCTACGCCGATTTTTCGCAGGCCGGCAAAGCCTATCTGCCCTTTCCCGATCCGCGCACGTTCCGCGTCCGGCTCGCCGACCTGGCCGATGAAAAAATCCGCGAACGTCTCCGCCTCATCTGGACTGACCCGGCGGCACTCGACCCCGCGAAACGCTCCGCCGATGTCACCCGCGAGGTTTCCGGCCATCTGGCCGAGTTGGCAAAATCGTTGGAGCAGGCCGGCCACGAACCCGACATCGTCGCCCAATTTCTCACGCGCTGCCTGTTTTGCATGTTCGCCGAGGATGTCGAATTGCTTCCCAAGGACAGCTTCACCGATTTGCTGGAATCACTCCCCGCCAACGGCGAAGGCTTTGAAGATGTCATGCGCCAGTTGTTCCGCGAAATGAACACCGGCACCGGCAAGGGCATCTCGGTTGTCTTGCGGAAAAAATTGCTTCACTTCAACGGCGGATTGTTTGCTGATGAAACCGTGCTACCCATCAATGGTCTGCAACTCGGTTTGCTCAAGGAAGCCGCGCGGCAGAATTGGGGCAACGTCGAACCCGCCATCTTCGGCACGTTGTTGGAACGCGCCTTAAACCCCGACGAACGCCACCAGCTTGGCGCGCACTACACGCCGCGCGCCTATGTCGAACGGTTGGTGTTGCCCACCGTCATTGAACCGCTCCGGGCCGAGTGGGACAGCGTCCGCGCCGCCGCGCTGACCAAAGCCCGTGCGGGCGACCTGAAAAAAGCTCGCGCCGAGGTGAACGAGTTTCACGAACGGCTCTGCAAAGTTACCGTCCTCGACCCCGCTTGCGGCTCCGGTAATTTCCTTTACGTCGCCTTGCAACACCTGAAAGTTTTGGAGGGTGAAGTCTTCGATGTCGCCGTGCAATTCGGCGACACCTTCCGGCTCGAATTGGAACGGCAGACGGTTGACCCGCATCAATTCCTGGGCATTGAAATCAATCCGCGTGCGGCTTCCATCGCGGAGCTGGTTTTGTGGATTGGCTATTTGCAATGGCACTTCCGGTTGCACGGCAAACGCACGCCGCCGGAACCGATTTTGCGCGCGTTCAAAAACATTCAGTGCCGCGATGCGGTTTTGGAATACGACGGCGAACCGCAACCCGCCCGCGATGACGCCGGCAAAGCCGTTACCGTTTGGGATCGGCGGAGCAAGAAAACTGATTTGGTGACAGGCCGTGAAGTGCCGGACGAAACCAAGCGCGTGCCATTGCTGACCTATAAAAATCCTCGACCGGCACAATGGCCGTCAGCAGATTTCATCGTCGGCAATCCGCCGTTCATCGGCACCGTGCGGATGCGGGAAGATTTGGGCGACGGCTATGCCGAAACACTCCGCGCCACTTATCCCGACGTGCCGGAAACTGCCGATTTCGTTTTGTATTGGTGGCACAAAGCCGCCGAGTTGACGCGCGCCGGCAAGGTGAAACGCTTCGGTCTCATCACCACCAACAGCTTGCGCCAGACATTTGCCCGCCGTGTGGTGCAGGCGCAGCTTGCGGCCAAACCGCCGCTCTCATTGCTTTTCGCCATCCCCGACCATCCGTGGGTGGACACGGTGGAAGGCGCGGCGGTGCGTATCGCCATGACTGTCGGCACTGCTGGTGAACACAACGGAGAATTGTCGGTAATAATCAATGAGCAGTCTCAAGACGACGGTTCAGCCATCGTCACATTTGACATCAAGCAGGGCAAAATTTCTGCCGACCTCACGACCGGTGCAGATGTCGCGGCATCCATAGAATTGAAAGCCAACGAGGGATTGAGTTGCCCAGGCGTCAAACTCCATGGGTCAGGGTTTATAGTCAAGCCGGAGGAGGCAAAAGAACTTGGCCTTGGAAAAATCAAAAGTCTGGACGACCACATCCGGCCTTATCGCAATGGCAAAGATTTGAACGATGCGCCGCGCGAGGTGTTGGTGATTGATTTATTTGGCCTGAAAGTTGACGAGGTTCGAGAAAAATATCCGGCGGTTTACCAGCATGTTCTAACGAAGGTAAAACCTGAACGTGATACAAACAACCGCGCTTCCTATCGCGACAACTGGTGGATTTTTGGCGAGCCACGCCGCGACTTTCGCCCAGCACTTGCGGACATCCGTCGTTACATTGCAACAACCGAGACCTCGAAGCACCGTTTCTTTCAGTTTTTGGATGCAAAAATTCTTCCCGACAACATGGTTATTGCCATTGCGCTGGACGACGCTTTTCATCTCGGCATTTTGAGCAGCCGAATTCACGTTGTCTATTCTCTTGTCGCTGGCGGAAGGCTGGGAGTCGGTAATGACCCACGCTACAACAAATCGCGATGCTTTGATCCATTCTCATTTCCTTCGTGCGGTGAGCCAGAGCGTGAGCGCATCCGCAAGCTTGCCGAGGAATTGGACGCCCATCGCAAGCGCGTCCAATCGCGCCACGGCCTGACCCTCACCGGTCTTTACAACGTCCTCGAAAAAATCCGCGCCGGAGAAAAACTCACCGACAAGGAAAAAGTCATCCACGACGCCGGCCTCGTCTCCGTCCTGAAACAGTTGCACGACGACCTCGATGCTGCCGTGTTCGCCGCCTACGGCTGGGACGATTTATGGACGTATCGCCAGGAGGCGCGCTCCGGTTCAATCTACGATTTCAAAGCCGGAGTAGTCATGCAACTCGATGCAACGCCAGAAGAACTGCATGACGCCATCGCAAAGTTTGAGCAGGAATTGGATGGAGAGATTTTGCGTCGCCTCGTGGCTTTGAATGCCACTCGCGCCGCCGAGGAAAAGTGTGGCGTGATCCATTGGCTCCGCCCGGACTACCAGACCAAGTTGAATCCGGGCGTCACGCTCCCCGCCGAACTGCCATTCTCGCTCGACAAAAAATCCAAGAAGGCAAAGGCCACGGCGCAAAAGCCCAAGGGCAAGGAATCATGGCCGAAGAAAATGGCCGAGCGTGTGCAGGTCGTCGAAGCCGTATTGCATCGCGTCGGCACGGCCACGCCCGCCGAGTTGGCCGCGCAAATCAAACGCGCCAAGCCCGCCGATGTTGCCGAGATTTTGGAAACACTCGTCACCATGGGCCGCGCCCGTGAAAAGACCGGAAAATTCAGCCGGTGAAAATGCATCTTTAATCCACCTATGAATACATGGCGCTGGGAAACTGCGGATGCGTATTTAAAACAAGTTCACCCGATTGAACTCGCGCCAAAAAATGCCGTGCGCGCGGCAAGGCATTGGACGGGATTGAAGCGGATGCTGGAATTTTGCCGCGCAGTCAACGGCTTGGAAACCGCCTATCACGAGCTTAAACGCATCGCCAGTGTCGCCGCCCAACCACCAACCAAACCCTATACCGAGAATCAATTTCGAGAGGTATGGTCCGAAGCGGGCCAGATTGTTAAACATGGTGAATACGTTCTCGCCTTTTGCAAACCGTTGGCCGAGACGAAAGGCGGACAAGAATTTATTGAGGATAAAGATGTATTTGAGCATCTGCCACGCTATCAAAAACAGTCGTGGGGGTCGGCCAAGGGTAGAACGACGGATCTGTTGCGGGCTACAGAAGCATTGATACAGGACATCCATGAGTTTTGGGGGACTGACGCTTCTTTTCTAAATTGCGTGCCCGACTTGCCAGACGATTTGAAGGCTGATTTTATCGCGGCGCGTGACGTCATGTCGCTTGGTTTTACCGAGGCGGGATTGATTTATGCCGGCCGTGGCTTGGAGGGAGTTGTTCGCAGAATCGCCAGCGACCACAATTTATTTCCCGGCAAGGCGATTGAACGCGCCCGTTTTGCCGAGATTCTAACCGCACTTGAAGGTAAGCGTTTTTCAACCAGCCGCAGACTTGTGATAGATGAGCAAACCAAACACCGCTTGCATCTGAGCCGCGCCATGCGGAATCATTCCGCACATCCTGATTCGCAGCGGGAGACGGAAGGTTTTCGCGAGGAAGCCATTTTGATGGCTCGGAAGGCAAACGAACTCTGGAAAAAATGTTCGGGGCCAGGAATCAAAATCGTATAGGCTCCTGATTTATGAATTCAAAAGGCAGAGTCGCAATTGGGAATGCACAGCGGACGCGATTGTTGCAAGAAGTCGGCGGCATTTGTCCGTTTTGCGGCTTGGAACTCATTGGCTCACTTCAAATCCACCAAATTGATCGAGTTTCCAGCAACACGATTGATGAAAATCTTTTGGCTGTATGCGCTTCTTGCCACGAGCAATTGACGCGGCAGTTGATTCCTGACAGCGAGGTGTTTTGGCGGAAACGCGCATTGCAAAATGGCGTCCATCCCGTGCGGCGAGAAAAGCCGGGAATGAATGTCAGCGGCACGGACAACCGAGGCGGAATCATCGCGCAGGAATTCCACGGGAAAGTGGTAATCGAAGGTGCGACAAATCGGGGGCCAATTATTTTGTCCGGTTCCATTGGAGATAATCCAGACCTCTACCGATATGTGGAATACCTGATTAAACGGCTTACGACGTTTCGGCAGGCTGGAGAGAGTTTTGGGCAAAAACGACGTGGCAAAATTCACGCCGGAGGAACGCGCAACATTTTGGCGAATGAATTCGACAATCTTCCAAAAGATTTGCCAGTGGAAAAATTTGACGACTTGGTTTTAACGCTTAAACAAAAAATTGATAACACTGCTTTGGGACGCAAAAATCACGCACAGGGAATCAGAAATTATCATGCGTTTGAAGAGCATGGCCGAAAAAAGAAAAAGTAAGCCATGCCCAAACCCGCCATCCTTCACCTGAATCTGCACCGCGAATTCTTCGCGCAGATCGCCGCCAAGACCAAGCGCATTGAATATCGCGACCAGACACCCTATTGGCGCAGGCGGCTTGAAGGCCGGAACTATGACTTCATCCAATTCCGCAACGGCTACGCCACCAATGCGCCGGTCATGCAAGTGGAATTTCGCGGCCTGCGCCGATACGGCAAAGGTAAAAACGCCTACTACGCCATCCAACTCGGCCGCATCCTGAAACTTCACCGCTGGCACAAATGAAAATCTTGCTCCTGATTCTGGCCGTCGCCTTTGCGGTCACCAGTGCTCTGGCTCAGCCAGCCGCGCCCGCTTGGCTGAATCAGGTCAAATTGTCCGGCATCAACGGCACCGACGACCAAAAACTGGCAGTCATCAACGACAAAACTTTTTCTCCCGGCGAAGCCAACACCCTTAAATTAAAAGGCCGCACCGTCCAAGTCCAATGCCTCGAAATCCGGGCGCAATCCGTCCTGCTCCGTTTTCAAGACCTGCCTGCGCCCTATGTGTTGACGCTGGGCGGTGAACTCATCGCCATCGGTGGCAATCCCGCTCCCACCGCCAGTCCGCCGCCAGCCGTCAAAGTCACTCCGGCACCATCCACGCCGCCGGCCCCACTGTTCATCTTTAAGCAACACGCCTCCCAGCCGCCGCCGGCCAGCAAGTCCGCCATTTCCCTCGGTTTGCTGGTGTTCTTTGGCGGCATATTCTTCGCGCTGCTGGCGGGTATCGCGCTGGGCGCTGGCGTCAGTCGCCTCCGCCACCGACAGAACATCGGCGAAGCCATGATTGCCGCGACCATTGACCGCCATTTTTCCCGCCTGCACCTCCTGTTGAACAACGTCACGCTCCCCACCGCCGACGGCACCACCCAGATTGATCACATCCTCGTCGCCGACACCGGCATTTTCGTCATCGAGGCCAAACATTATTCCGGCTGGATTTTTGGCGACCCCAAGGAACGGCAATGGACCCAAACCATCTATCGAAAAAAATCCCGCTTCCAAAATCCGCTCCACCAGAATTACGGCCACGTCAAGGCACTCCAATCCCTGTTTGACCTGCCGGAAAATCATTTTCATTCCCTCGTTGTTTTCACCGGCGACGCCGAATTCAAAACCGATCTCGGCCCCGAAGTCGTTAAATTGTCCAGCCTGATTCCATTGCTTACCGCCGAGCGCCCCGTCCTCTATGACGAACGCAAACTGACCTACATCGTTGGCCGCATCGAAATGAAACGCGCCCGCCGCTCCCTCGAAACAGACGAATACCATGTGAACCACCTCCGCAGTAGAATTGCTGGAAAAATCCCCCCGCCGTCCGCACCGATGGCCATTCCTCCACCGCCCGCCAATCCCTTTGCCGCCTCATCCGGCGATGAAAAATATCAGCCCAAGGCGTAAAGATTTGCGCAGTTACCAAAATCCATGTCCAATCTTCACTACTCAAACCCGGAGCCGCGCGATCCCTCCCAACCGTTCCACGACGGCGGCACCAAATTGGATTTCAGCTTGGTTGATTTCTGGCAGTGGAGCGCATCGGATTTGCTCAACAATGTCACGCGCGGACACCTGGCCGAATTCATCGTCGCCCGTGCGCTCGGCGCGGCGGATGGCGTGCGCATCGTCTGGGCCGCCTATGACCTGCTGCTGCCGGTGGCCGGTGGCCGGGAGTTGAAAATCGAAGTCAAATCCGCCGCCTACCTGCAAGGCTGGGAACAGGACCAACTGTCGCGCATCCAGTTCGACATTCGAAAAACGAAGCTCCTTGACCAGAATACCAGCCGTTACGCCGGCACCGCCAAACGCCAGTCCGATGTCTATGTGTTCGCACTCTTGAAGCACCAAGACCGGCCCACCGTCAATCCGTTGGACCTGAGCCAGTGGGATTTCTACGTTGTGCCCACGACGACGCTCGACCAGGAAATGCCCGCCGCCCAATCCCTCTCGCTCCCCGCTTTGAAAAAATTGACCGCCGCCGTCCCGTATTCCGCCCTCCGCCCTACAGTCTCAAAAGCCACCAGAAAATAGCCCGCGTCTCCTTCGTTCTTCTTCTGTCGCCGAACCCCTGCAAAGTTTGATTGATGACGTTTACGGAGCGGAAACCGGGCTGGATGTTATCCCAATGCGGGGTGGTTCTCGCCAGATGTTAGTGATGGCATGGTCGTTAATGTAAATTGATTTCAGAGTCTTGGTTGCCATATCCACTTCGGCATTCACCCAGGTTGGCGGATTCACAGACTCCTGCCAAACCAACGAACACCGGGCAATACGGTTGGTGCCCCACCACCCCGGTCCACCGATGCGGGGCGGTTCGTCAATGTGAAGCGGCTTTTCCGCATAACCCAGCTTGCGAATAGTCTGTCGCACCAGCGCCACCGCTTCATTGGTGGTCATGTTGATCGGCCCGAAATATTTTGCCCGTTCCTGATCAATTTCCGGATAAGTGGCCGCATGGATTTTGTTCGGTGAAGACATGACATCGGCTGCATAAAATGCCGTTACTTGGCCGTGACTATAATAAAACCGGCTGCCATCCTTGAAATCCACGAAGGCGCGGGGATCACCTTCGACAAGGCCGCAATTATATTTGGCGAGGTATTTTTCCATGTCCACTTCGTGGATTGAAATGGGATGGGCGACCTTTAAATCCGCTGTTTTTGCAAAATTTGCAATTTGGGGCAGGATGGCTTTAAGGAACGACATGGCGTATTCCTGATTGACCGGGGTGATGGGTCTGCCGACGCCCGCAGGCATTGCCGAAGGGCCCGAACCGGTGACAATGGGTTTGACCGTCAATTGAATGTCTGCCCGATAAGTGTTCGGATTATCAATGTTCACCACATGGATTTGCCCGGTTGTGGCATCAATCTCAAATTCAATGCTCCTGGGGGGGGTGGCCGGATCGCCACCGCGTGTTGGATCATACCAGCGGATGCGATAACGAGCGATGTCGTGCCCATTATTTGTTGGTGGCAGGTCAATTCTAGGTTTTTGATCTGCGGCTACCATCGATTCCGTATAGCCTAATTTCTTGATGGCAGCTTGCGCAATCTGTAGCGCTTGGGTCTCGGTGATTTTTATGGGGCCATAAAACCGGGGAACCATCTGCGGATTCTGTAGGTAATAATAACTGTGCGCCGATTCGAAGTTTTCCACCCTGCCATGGTCGAATACAAAAGCACAGCCATTGGTCAAAATTACGCGTCCGCCGATATGATCAGACCGGGGAAAACAGTTGAAGCGTGCCACCTGAGATATTGTGACAGGCTGCGGGATCGGTAAATCCAGCTTCTTGGCAAAATCGCTGACGTGCGGCATGATCGCAACCAGCATGGCGTTGGAATACGCCGCTGTGATTTGATAAATCGCAAAAGGTAGTGCCATGTGAAATAGGCATAGCCGGGAACAATTCGCTCCCGGCAAGACCATTGGTTTACCAAGTGTCCGCCGCGTGATTTACCTCGTCAATGCGCAAGTCGTCGTAACCATATATTTGCAATCCCGTTCCCGGATACCAGCCATTGACCGGCGAAAGATATTGTTGAGCCGATGAGATGGCATCTTGTAGCCGGTAATTTTCCAAATCCCAATAAAATAGAAAATTGGTGATGAAATAAGGCACATCGTCGGGAATGGTGTCATCATACTGCACGCCGTTGACTGTGACCGGTCCGCCGGTTGCATAAGGAGTTTCTTGGTTGTATCCACAGAAAGCCGCCGGCCTGATGCCTGTGTTCTGATAATAAGTTATGGCGAATCGGCCCGGACCATGGATGCCAAATGCCGCGTCCCACTTTCCATTGGCTGTATTGCACCCGTCAAGGAAAACAAAGCGGTAGCGATGTTTGATGTAGCTGCCAACTTCGGACGCTGGCAGTCCGCCGGCAATGGTATTGGCGCTCCCGTGCCCGTTATAGTAAAAATTACGGGTGTTCGTGACGGATAAGAATAGTTCCAGCAACGCCTGGTCACCTAAGATTGCGTCCGACGTGATGCTCGGATCAAAATGGTTCGTCTTTTGATACCGGATCGGATAGGTCTGGCCAATGTCGTTGGTATTCCCAGGCGATGGATAATACAGGTAATAGCCCCCATATTTCGCGGCCGTGTAGGCAAACGTATTGATCGAATTCTTCATCAAATTGTTGGCGCTGTATTCAAATTTGAAGAAATCCTGATATGAAATGACCCAGCTACCGTGATCAGGCCAATTCCGTTTTCGCTGTTTTTTCTTTGGCGCGGGTTTTGTAATCGGGTCGCCTACGGTCACCAAGGCGCTAAACTCTGTATCCACGTCGGCATTGGTGCGGGTAACACCATTGGTGTCCACCATGTTCCAATAGGCTGCAATCGTGCCATCGTCGGTGTGTCCGGTTAAGGTTTGCGCTAATTTATTGCTGACGTCGTAAATATCAATCTGCCAGTCAGCATTGGTGCAGGTCGTCTTCACAAAATAAGCCGAGATGCCCGCTTCGCCGATTTCCGGCTCCCACTGCGGATAGTAAATCGCATTGGAAAGCGTAATGGTTAAGGGATCGCTCTGCCGGGTGATGGTAACATGGTTGCCATCTGAATTGTCAGGATTTAGCCATGTGACTTCGACTTGAATTGTGTGATCCCCATTCTCCAAATAAGCCGTATCCATGGAAAACTTCCAGGGTGACGATTCTGCCGGAGAATCAAGCACGCCGTCGGCAGCAAATTTCGCCCCATCCACAATCAAGGCGGCGCAAAGAATGTCTCCCAGCACATTTGTTCCCGTGCCGTCGTTTGCCGCGTTACCTGCTTCGAATGCAATCACCACCGAGTTGGATAATACGCCATTAGTCAGCACTAGAATGCTTGAATCTACAATTTGCACGCCGTCCTGCACTACCCGGTAAAACCCCGTTTCCGGCGGATCAGCCGGAGTCGGGTTGTCGCCGCCCGATCCTCCATCCATCGGCACAGGACCATTGCGCTGCAATCGGTTCATCGCCGCCGAAGACTCTGAATAGGCCGCCGCAGTCAACCATTGGTCCGTTGCCGGATCATAAATAATGAACCCGGACATATCTATGCCCGGCGGATATAACGCCAGCGGCACTGCACCGCCTTGTCCATTTACCGGCATGGCTAGTGGCACGGACGGCGCTTCCGCCAGCACCGCCGCCCCATCGGATTCACCACTCATCGCCATCATCAAATTGCCACCGCTGCCCCCACAATTTGGGTGTTGAACAATGTTAGTGTGGACGAAGATCGTTACGTTGGTCGTCCAGTCAGCCGGGAAAGCTGAAGTGAGTGTCGCCCAAGGCGTGCTAGGATCGAGCGTCTGGCGATATTGGACGATGTAATTTTTCCCTTGAATGCTGGGCCATGCCAAATAAACATCGCGGCATTGCACGGAGATCTGTAGTCCCTCGATTGCGAAAGTTTGTAGTGTGGACCAGCCCAACAGCACCGCCACGCCAACCCATTGGATAGTTTTCATAGCTGGATGAATAGTTAACCTTACCAGCATAAGTTACAAGGTTATTTATACTAATTAAAGCAGGTTTGTAACTCGATGTATTTATTGGATTCTATAGTTTTACGAGTGTCCATAAATTTCTTATTATGAGAAATTTTGTCATTGTATAATTCTCGTTATGAGAAATATTTTCCCCTGTGAACCGGACCAAGAAAGTGCCAGCCACTGAGTGGGTTTCCGCCGCCGAATTGGACGTGCCGACGGGGTATGAAGACATCTGCAAATGCACGACCGACAAGGTCGAATCCAGCTATGCCAAACTGGCCCAGCAATCGGATCGAAAGCTCACGGATTTTTACAACGGCTTGGGCGATGGCGAGATGAAATCCCTGAAATCCAGACTCTACTTTGTGGCCGCCATGTTATTGGAGCAGACGGCAGAAACCGGCCAACGCCGGGACATGGTCAAGACCATCCGCGAGCTACATAAAGCCAATCCGCTTCACCCATCCGTCGCCACCGTCTATCGGGTTTCGGCCCCGCTGAAAGTGTGGCTGGGCAAGAAGTGTAACCTAGCCCATGCGCCCTCCGTAGGTGATCTGCGGACAGACCGAAGGCCGCTCCTTTTGCTCACCGAAGAAAACATTTTGGGGATCGTCGCGGAGTGCAAGACATCCCGGAAGTTTGCCGAAAAATACCGGCCAAAACACCAGCCAAAACCACCCCGTTTAACTTCCGGCGAAGCGACGGAAAGAGCGCCTGAAACAGCACCCGGAACAACTCATACCGCCCCATCAACCCCATCGGTTGAACCGGAGAAAGTCGCGGTCACCGGCCTACTGATTCAGGGCGAACTGGCCCCGGACGACCGCCAGGCCATCGTCAAGATTATAGGGAACAAGGCCCGCTTCCATGACCTGAACGAGACGCAATTGGAAACCGTCCGACAGTGGTTTAATCAGACATAATTGCCCCCTTGTTGCGCCGATTACCGCCCTTTAATCGACTCCAAACCGGCATCATCTGCAACCCAATTGGCCATCCGCACAATCCCGCTCAAAGGCGAACAGGTTATCCCACATTCCACCCATCGCTAATCCAATTCAATGATGGCTGTCAAGAACGCCAAAATGCGACCATGAGCGCATCATTGGGCACACCATAACTGACGTAAAAATCACCACCAAGAGGCGCTTGCAGGCAAGGTAAGGCAAACCCAAAGCTGGGCATTCCCGGCAACAATGCTCTCGACCAATCCGATCAAAACCAGCCAGCACAAAAGTTTCAACCGGCGGGTTTAGGTCGCGATCAGCGCACCCAATTCAACCATGGATTACACGTCAAAGCAGCCGTTCACAAAACACCATTGGCGTTAAGATTATCAACGCCAAATGCCAGTTATCGCGGTCGGATGCCCGCTGCAAGCAGCGGGGTTAGCCTGCAAAATCAGGCTAAAAATTCGGCCCCAAACCACTTCGGAGCTTATTTTTGTTCAATAACCCTAATAAAAACCCCTGTTTTCCGTGGTTTATCACCATGAAATGGGTCGAATTAATCGCTGCGGACATGCCTCAATCGATTGTAAATACAGCCGATGTGTGATATATTTTGAAAATTGTGAAAGTAAACTTAATACACAATTTTTATTTTGTGCCAAAACCGTGCTCTGCACGGCCTTTGATACCCGCTTGCAGCGGGCGGTAAAAATTGTGGTATTAAGCCTAGGCTCCGCCTTGGAACCGGTCAGAGGCTCGTGCCGCCTCCGACACCTCCGGTCATTGCTTTCCCATCGTCATGAACGTCTATGAGCGCCATAAAAAAGACCTATAGTTCGGTGTTCTGCCTCGATAAATTGAGCACCAATGACCAGATCATTGGCGCTGGCGAACACAACCTGCGCACCAAGCGACCGCGGAATGCCGACCCCAAGCGCGCAATCAAAAATCAGGTTCTGGTCGGGGCTGGCCAGACCCCGCTGATGCTGGTCAACCAGCGCATCAGCAAGTGCGAAATCAAGCCTCGCAGGAATGCTGTCCGCGCCATCGAAATCATTCTCAGCGCCGGGCCTAAATTCTTCAAAAACCTCGCGCCGGAACAGCGTCAGACGTGGGTGGGGCAATCAATGGATTTCATCCGGGCCAAGTTCGGCAAGGACAACCTTGTCCATGCCGTTTTGCACGATGACGAGACCACCCTGCATCTGCATGCCATCGTTGTCCCCGTCGTCCCCGCCAACGACAAAGACGGCCGGGTTAACAAGCGCCGGCGGAAGCGCGAATGGAAGTTGGACGCCAAGGGGATTCTGGAGCAGATGGCCGACCTCAGACCGTGCGGCGACCTTGACCGTGCGGCGGCGGAATTCCGCCAAGGCGACCTGCTAAGGCACGCAAAATTGGCCAGCCAGATTAAACGGAAAGCCACCCCCATAACGAAACATCTCGCCGGGATGTTCCCTGCCAAATTGCTTGCCGTTATCAATAAAAAAAAGGCGACATCGGCTACCAAATTGCGGGCGCTGGTCGAGGGGCTCAACCATGTTTTGGAACAGGATAAACCGGTCTTTGACCCGGTAGCTTTCGCCAGTGTGTCCTTGTCGCCGGACACCCAACAACTGCTCCAATCCAACCCCGTTGGTGATGACCTTTATCGCCTGAACCGCCGCCTGCTGGATGAGGCGCTTCCCACCAACTTCCAGCCCATGTCACCCCGTCCCATTGGTAGTCCAACCGCCCCGTTCATGCACTTCTTGCAAGAGGAGTATTTCAAACTCTGCCGGGGGTTGGACCCCCAGATTTCCGAGCCGCTTTACCGTGCCAAAATTGCCCAATCCAAGCTCGCGGAATTCTACGCGCGCCTTGAACAGGCTACCACCACTTTCGGCCAGCTTCCCAAGGTTGAAATTCAGCAACCCGGTCGCGAAGCCATGAACGACCCAAAAAAGTATGTGGAAATTCAGGAACAACGGGTAAAGGAACAATTGCGGCCGGTTTATGACGCCCTGCGGGAAACCCTGCAACTGCGCTCTGACTTGGAAAAGCACAAAGACGCCATCCGCTTGGTCAATCAGGCGAACGAAAAGACCGTCACTTCCTTGCAGAAAGATATTAAATCCCTCTCGCAACAATTGGATGAAATGCAAAAGCAAAACGACGCTTTGAAAGCTGAAAAGAGCCAGTTGCTCCAAAAATCACGTTCAATCCCGCTGGTTGAAGTGATGCAAAAGCTGGCCTTTCCCAAGCTCGTTCCCGATACCACAGATCAATACCGGTTGCCGGACCATCGCGTCATCCAAATTGATGGTTCTGCCTTCCGTGAAACCACCGGCGGTTACGGTTCAGGTAGCATGTCCAAACGTCAGTCCGGCAAAGGGGCTATTGACCTGGCCATGTTCGTCACCGGTTGGGGATTCGACGAGGCGCAACGCTGGTTAAATCGCCAATTTGGTTTGGAGGCAACGCTATCCACCGCCGCCGAGATAACCCGACAAGATTCCCTTGAAAACCTGCAAAAACCCGCAGCGCCAACGGTGCTGCAAGCTATTAGCGAACCAGCAGCCATCTACTACCAGCCCAATGAATCCCTGTGGCCAGCGGTCAAAAACCTTTTGATGCACGAATACAAACTGCCATCGCAAGTATTGGATGCGTTGCACCAGCAAAACCGAATCCACGCCAATTCCTCGGGGGACTTGGTAGGCAGACAGTTTGATTCCACCGGGCAACTGGCAGTTGCGGTGATTCAGCCCGTAAAAGCCGGTGCCAAGCCCCAGCCGGCCATGGAATTTGAAATTCAACCTGGCTTCATCTTTGAACTCGGCAACCCCTCTGCGGATGACATCACGCTGGCATCATCACTCACGGACACCATCGCCAACCACGCCAGCCAGCAAAATGCCAGTGTGCTTTTGGTTCAAAGTGTTCCGCCAACTTCAATCCTGAAAAAACTGGCGAATCACGCCCGGCACATTCAGAAACCAGTCTTGCTTGCAGGCAATATCTGGCCCGCAGAGATCATCAAGACTTTGCAAAGCGCTGGTGTGGCCGTTCAATTTCAGGATTCCAGGCTTGCCACCACACTGGCTGAAATCGAAAGTAAAATATGGGCTCCCGTTCCCGCTAAGTGGCCATTACTTCAACAAAAAATGGTTCAAGAACTGGCCTTGGATGATGCCTATTTGAATGATTTGCACCAAAGAAATTTGATTTGGGCGACTGACGCCCTTCAACTCGCCGCCCGCAGGACCGATTTTGAAGATCCCAAGCAGGTGCAGCACGGCGTCACGCTGACCAACCTGTTTGCCGGAGGCTTCCCTTCAACCCCATTGGTGGCAGACAAAGGCGGTTTCTTCTGGCTCGGCACGAAATGGGCCGATGCCGCCAAAGTAGTCATCCTCGCCAATCCCTTGGAGACAATCAGCTATCACCAGTTGATTGATGTGGGCAATATCGCACAGGACACGGACGCAAACGGCATTCAGCAAATGCCTATGCTGATTTCCGTGGACAATGAGCTTCCCCCACCGGAACTCGTTCGACACATCATCAAGGCCAGAAAAAAGCTGGTGATTGCCACCAACTCGTCGCTGTTACCAGAAGCACTCACTTTAGTGCGGCCGGATTTTCTCGTGGGCGGTCGATTTTATGAAAAGCTGGAATTTAAGTATGCCACCGGTCACATGCCGGAGAAATCCCAGCGTCTGGCGTGGAATTCACGCTTGGTTGAAATAGTGCAGGCCAACAAGAGCCTGCAAAAATCCAGGGGCATCACGCCCAGCAGGTGAGTTTTCTACAAGGCCAAGTTATGGGCCTTGTGCAGGTGCGGGCAACACCGCACTTCGTGCGTTGGTGCCTTTCCATTCTGGCAAGCCACCAGAGCGAGGTAGTGTTGGCTTAATGTCCAACACCAGCTCTGTGGGACGTGGTGTAAGCATCACCACCAAGCCCGCCAGCGGTGACAGGCGCTGGCTTTCAAACCTCAGCAGGGACGCATTGCATTGCCTGCGCATCTCCGATGCGTAGGCCCAGGCTTGGACGGGAAACTCAATTGGCATGATTAAAAACATTTTATCGTCCAAAGTCACCTCCACCGCTTCCGCCCAATTTGTCGTGTTCGGCCTGAAAATGCTGGATTCACACACGCTTCGTCTCGCCGGCATTTGTCTCTGCGCCGCCAGCCTGGCCATTCTAATTTATGGTTGGCAACTTTCCCACAAGGCCGAAACCGCTCCGGCCCCCCCGCCGCACCCGCAAGAGCATTCGGTCTCGCGCTTCGCGCTCTCGCTGACCGGCAAACCAATAACCTTTGCTGGACAAAAGCTAATTCAATTCACATTTTCAGCCCTGAAATTAACGTAGCCGATTTTCGGCAGCATGAACCAAAACCAACAATATAGTCATATAAGTATTTACTTGTCGAGGACGCGGGCGAGGATGACATAACCGCCGAGACGAACCCGTGGACTGCGGGGCGGGCGCTGGGTGAGGTTGGGCGCGGACAATGTTGAATTCATGCCGGCGAATCTATTACATAACTCGGTCAGTTGCCAAACGCCGGTTGGGCGGTGAGCGTTTGCCAGTGATGCCCGTTCAGGCGCGCACTTTGATGACGACCTTGCGGACAGCCGTTGACCCGTTGTTTTCGATGCCGGGGGCGTGACCGTCTTCTGGAAAGAAAATACTGAACTGCCCGGCGTGGAGGTTGATGGCGGTCCACTGCGGCGGATTTGCGAAAAAGGCGATGTCCCGTTCGGCCAGATATGGCTCGGTTACCTGCGTCAGGGCGGCAAGCGGCGACCAGAGGATGATCTCCCGTCCGGCCTGAATGAACTGGATGTCAATATAATGCCGGTGCGCCTCGAACTTGGCCTGCGCCAGCGGCTTGGTCAGGTAAGACTGCACCAGCGCGAAACAATTGTCGCCATCCAGTTCAACGCGTCCGTCCGCCTGGCTGGCCGTCAATTTTTCGAGAAAGGCAAAGGCGGCGGCAAAGCGTGGGGACAAACCGAGGTAACGGTGGCTTTGGGCGAGCGTGTCGGTGATCATGCGGCGAGCCTATTGCCATTGAGGCTGCACTTGCAAGCAGAAGCTGGCCTTTATTCTGACTTTTCGATCAAAACGCAGGCTGCCGAGGGGGATAAAAACTGTCTCTCCTGATTGCGGATTCAGGAGAGACGGTTATTCGAAGAAGACTACTTCTTTTTACCGGCAGCCTTCTTGGCGGCGGGTTTTTTGGCGGCGGGCTTCTTAGCTTTGGATTTTACAGGTTTTTTAGCCATAACTATTATTTTTACGGTTTCACTGAATCCCGGCATGGTAAGTTTCTCCGGGATCTTCGTCATCCTGCTGGTAGGGACGCACTTTGTAAATACTGGAAATAAAAAAATAATTTTTTGTTGTCAGAATTGCGCCGGCTCGTGCTCCGGCCATGACGCATGTTTGATGCGCACGGGGATCCATCGGACTCTCTCCTGCTGCGATGATTTTTTCTTCCCGGATCGGATGTCATGAGCGGTAAAAAAAATTCTGCTGATTTCTGCTTTGAAACGTTGTTGGCCACCTGGTTCATCCATTGGGCAGCCAAAGATATTTGCCGATAATAGTTGCTATTCGACTCAAATCCGTCAAGCTGGCCCTGTCTGTTAGATAGCTTGTCTCTTTCAAGGCATGGTAAATCCTCAGGTGAACTTGTTTCAGTGATGATTTGAAACCCGGCATTCGGGAACAGTCTGGTGAGTCAGTGTTAGTCTGGACAGTAAATACATCACATGAGCAATAAACTATTCGTAGGAAATCTTTCCTTCAATACCACTGAAAACGACCTACAGGACGCGTTCGCCGCGTTTGGCACGGTTACGGAAACCAACCTGATGATGGATCGCATGACCAACCGCCCCCGCGGCTTTGGTTTTGTGACCATGAGCAACGCCGAAGAAGCCCAGAAGGCAATCGAAGGCATGAACGGCAAGGACATGGACGGTCGCGCCTTGACGGTTAATGTTGCCCGCCCGCGCGAAGATCGTCCGGCCGGCGGCGGTGGCGGTCGCCGTGAATTCGGCGGTGGCGGCGGTGGTCGTCGCGAACGCTACTAATCCATTTTGGATTTTCAGGGCGGGGTTCGGGTGAACCGGGCTCCGCCCATTTTTAATTTTTACTATGTCTCGCATGGCCGCTCCCACCAAAGAGGAGCACATTGAAGTCGAGGGGCGCGTCACCACCGTGCTGCCTGGCACGATGTTTCGCGTTGAACTCGACAACAAACATCTCGTGCTTGCGACGGTGTGCGGCAAGATGCGCAAACGCTGGGTGCGCCTGACCGTTGGCGACCGCGTCAAGATGGAGATGTCGCCCTACGACCTGAACAAGGCGCGCATCACCTGGCGCTTGCGATAGTCTTCCGTCAGTGCAGCCTCCTTCGCGCTGCCCTGCTTCAGATCGCCTTCCGGGGCCGCTTGGCTTAAGCTCCGGCCATGAATGAAATTTCGTCTTCCCGTCCGATTGCCCCCGCTGTTCGCATTGGCCGCGTTCATCTGAAGGTTGCCGATCTTGATCGCGCCCTGAATTTTTATTGCGGCGTGCTGGGCTTTGAATTGCAACAACGTTTCGGGTCGCAGGCCGCCTTCATTTCCGCCGGCGGCTATCACCATCACATTGGATTGAACACTTGGGAAAGCAGGGGCGGCTCCCCGCCCGCGCCCGGCACGACCGGCTTGTATCACGTGGCAATTCTTTATCCGACCCGCCCCGCATTGGCGGATGCGTTGCGCCGGCTAGTCGCCGCCGGGATTGAGCTGGATGGTGCCGCCGACCATGGCGTCAGCGAAGCGCTTTATCTGCGCGACCGGGATGGCAATGGCGTGGAGCTTTACCGGGATCGTCCCGAATCCGAATGGCCGCGCACGCCGGCCGGCACATTGGCGATGTTCACCCGTCCGCTGGATTTCGCTTCATTGCTGACTGAGAAGTAAACCGAGTCCGTCACCCAAGGTGTTGCCCGCCGGCCGAACGACCTCACCTGCCTGAATCAAACCTGTCTTGGCCCGCAAAGCGATGAATATTATTCATGTCGCTGCTCAATTATGTGCGTGTGTTGACGTGCTTGAAGGTATATTTTCACCCGGTCTTGGAGGTGGAAAACAACGTCGGGTATGGTGCTCACGCCATGCACTCTCCAAGGACAAAAATTTTCAAAAACCATGAATAAAATACATTTCATAGGCGGCGAAAAAGGCGGGGTCGGAAAATCGGTGGTCGCGCGGGTCGTGGCCCAATACCTGATTGATAAAAGCATTCCGTTTCTGGGCTTTGATACGGACCGCTCCCATGGCTCGCTGATGCGTTTCTATACGGACTACGCCTCGCCGGTGGTGGTGGATAATTATGAGAGCCTCGACGCCATTGTCGAATCCGCCGTGGAAAACCCGGAAAAGCGCGTCCTGGTGGATCTCGCCGCGCAAACCCACGATCCGCTGGTGAAGTGGATGGACGATTCCGGCGTGCTGGAAACGGCGGAAGAACTCGGCGTTTCGTTTCATTACTGGCACGTCATGGATTCCGGCAAGGACTCCGTGGATCTCTTGAAGAAACTCTTCGACCGTTTCGGCACGCGGCTGAATTATGTCTTGGTCCTGAATCAACTGCGCGGCGACACCTTCGACATCTTTTACCAGTCCGGTGAACGGGACCGCGCAGCCGAATTCAATGCCCGCATCATCTCGATCAAGCATCTGCACGAGCCGGTCATCAACAAGATTGACGCCGGCAGCACCAGTTTCTGGGCAGCCAAAAACCGGAGCACGACGGAGATGAAAGGGCTCGGTTTGCTGGAGCGTCAGCGCGTCAAACTCTGGCTTCGCCACGCTTACGAACAGATTGACACCGTCGGGATTTGAGCCTTTCGAGCAGGCATCAATTTCATCCGGCCCGTCGTCGGGTCTTCACCGGCCTGCCGAACGGGTGATGCGGATTTCCGGAGTGTAGGTGATCCGCACCAGCAGATCACCACGCCCGCCACGCAGTTTGGGCAAACCTTCCCCGGCGATGCGCAGGATTTCACCCCGGGCCGCCCGGCGGGGAATTTCGACGCGCAGGACATTTCCCGTGACGCCGCGCACCGATTCCACGCCGCCCTGTGCGGCGCGCTGGGCGCGGATGCGCAGGTCGCACCGCAGATCCGAGCCGCGCACCTTGAAGCGGAAATCCGGCTGCGCCCGCACTTTCACGCGGACCAATCCGCCTGCGGTTCGCTGAATGCGGAATTGTGTTCCCGGTGCGGTTTCTGACGGGATGGCCAGCGGATATGTTTCCGGCTCGCCGGGCTTGGCCGGGTCGTTCACGCGCACGTCCAGCGTGGTGCCGCGCAGCAATTCCTCAATGCGCAGATGGATTTCTTTCGCGATATCCGGCGGGGGCTTCGCCGTGTGCGGGCGGGGCTTTTCTGCTTCCGCGCGTTGCTGATCGTAGGCTTTGCGCCGGGCAGCGCTGCCAAGAATTTCGTAGGCCTCGTTCAGTTGCCGCGTGCGGCTTGTGGCGGCGGCGCAACCGCCATTCACATCGGGATGATGCTGCTTGGCGAGCAGGCGATAGGCTTCGCGGATTTGCGCGGCGGTGCAGCGCCGGTCAAGTCCGAGCGTGGCGTAATGATCTGGTCCGTTCGCTGGCAACGGCAGTAGACTAGCGGGCGCGCCCCGGATTCGCCAGCGGGTTGTTGTCACGGCCGTTGTTCTGGTGGGACGAGCGTCCGCGCGAGTCGTTTCGCCACCGCAAAGGCGGTTCGTCAGGCGCTTCGCCCTCACCCGGCTGGGCGCATTTTTAGAGCGTGCTATTGAGTGCGCAACGGGTATCATGTTTCTTTATGTCATTCAGCAGTCTTGGCCTTGATGCCAAAATCTTGAAGGCCGTGCAGGAAGCCGGTTACACCGAGCCGACGCCCATCCAATCCGCCGCCATCCCGCCGATCATTGCGGGCCACGATCTCATCGGCATTGCGCAGACCGGCACCGGCAAGACCGCCGCGTTCACCTTGCCCATTCTCACCAAGCTTGCCGCCCAATCCGCCGGCCAGCGGCGCGGCACGAAAGTTCTGATCATCGCGCCGACGCGCGAGCTGGTGGTGCAGATCGAGGAGAATCTCAAGGCTTACGCGAAGCATCTGCCGCTCACGGTGGCCACGGTGTTCGGCGGCGTGGGTGAACAGCCGCAAATCCGCGCGCTGCGGGCGGGCACGGATGTCATTATCGCCTGCCCCGGACGCCTGCTGGATTTGTTGGGCCGGCGCAACGGGGATTTTTCCGCGCTGCAGTTTCTCGTGCTTGATGAAGCCGACCGGATGCTCGACATGGGTTTCCTGCCGTCCATCCGCCAGATCGTCCGGCAGGTTCCGAAGAACCGGCAGACCTTGATGTTTTCAGCGACACTCTCCAAGGAGATTGAACTGCTCACGCATGAATTCCAGCGCACACCGAAAATCGTCCAGATTGGCCGTCGCGCCAATCCGGCCGAGACTGTCACGCAACTGGTCTATGAAGTGCCCAAGCATCTCAAGACCTCGTTGCTCGTCCATTTGCTGAACGAGCCGGGCATGGACATGGTGCTCATCTTCACGCGCATGAAGCACGCCGCCGACCGGTTGGCGCGGCAGTTGGAGCAAAAAGGCATCCGCACCGCCACGCTGCATTCCAACCGTTCGCAGAACCAGCGTTTGCGGGCGCTGAAAGATTTCAAATCCGGTGCCGTGCGCGTGCTCGTGGCCACGGACATCGCGGCCCGCGGCATTGATGTGGACGGGATTTCGCACGTGGTGAACTACGATTTCCCGATGCATGTCGAGGATTACGTCCACCGCATCGGCCGCACCGGCCGGGCCAACGCCATCGGCGACGCCATCAGTTTCGTGACCAACGAGGATCACGGCGAACTGCGCGCGCTCGAACGTTTCATCGGTCGCGGCATCGTGAGGAAGCGGGCGGAAGGATTCAATTACACCGCCGCCGCGCCGGCCTACAATCCCGCTGAAGAAGAACACCGCCATCTGCGGCAGCAACAGCAACGCCGTCATCCGCAGCCGCCGCGTGAACAACGCGGCCCGCAAGGCACCAATCGCCCCTCAGCCCAACCGCGGCCACCGCAGGGCGATCGCCCGCAATTTGGCGCCCGCCCGCCACACGGAGAAAGCGCGCGTCCCCAGTCCCGTCCCGTGAGCGGCAACCGCGAAGGCGGCAACGAACGCCATTTTCCGAGCACCGCTCCCCGATCCGGCGGCTTCCGGCGGCGCTTTGGCGGACGTTGAACTGGAACGCCTGCTGGAAATCCCCGCAGCATTGGGTGTGAGGGCAGGTGGGCAACCTGGTCGCAAAGCCGCGAAGGTTTGCAGCTTGTTCGGTGGTTAGGCCGCTGGTCTTTTATGCCTTCTTGAAACAAGCCTGAAAAGAACTCCCACGAAAGCAGTCGCCAAAAGCGGAAGCATACGCCTCACGTGATACGCCGTGGTGACTGTTGCTGCAAGCATGACACGGGGGTCTGAGGTTTGAACGTGCTGCTGCACAGGTTCGATGACCACCAAGCCGGAACCCAAGGCCTGAATCAATGCCGCTGTCATCACTGCGGTGGCAAGTAAAACAATGCCGATGGTTTTCAGTTGCGAGCTCTTCATGGTCTCCATGCTTTGCTAAATGCGGACACAAATCTCACGGCACGTGACGACGTCCAACTTTGATTCTGCAACGGCATGCGCACCACGGCGCGAAGTTGGTTTTCTGGCCCGGTTGCTTCCATAAGCTTATGAAAGCGTCCTTGGGTGTTTCCATCAAGGACCATCGTCTTTGCTAGTCGGCCGGCGGATAGGGCGTGCAGGTTTTCAGCAGCCGGCAGAAATCCTTTTTGCTGGTGACGATGTGTTTGCCCGCGCCGGTCTTCAGGTTTTTGATGATCTTGTAGCCGACTTCCAGTCGTTCAAGCTGCACAATGCGGATGTAGTCGTCACCGCATTGCCAGATTTGACCTTGCCGAAGCTTGAGTGCCATGACGCCATGCTGCCCGCCGGCGAGAACGTTGTAAATGAAATGAACGTCAAAAACGATTTTCAACCCCGGACGAACAGCATTGCTCCTGACGCGATTGACGCCGCTGTGGTCTGCCATCGCACCGACCCAAATGACCTACTCAAATTGGAATCCCTCCTGCCGGAGGCGCTGGAGTTTGT
>JAJXXW010000032.1 GCA_021780905.1 bacterium | reverse complement strand
ATATAGTATTTCACATTGAAATTGGCAGCATAGTTGGTAAGGTGTGGGCATGAAAGCCTACACGATGGCTTTGCGTGAACGGGTGGTGAAGTTTGTTCGAGGCGGGGGCACCCGGGCCGAGGCCGCCCAGTGTTATTCCCTGGGCCTCCGCTCGGTTTACCGCTATCTCGCCGCCGCCAAGACAGACACGCTGGCCCCCAAGACCAGTTGGGGCGGCTGGCGCAAACTCGACCCCGCCAAACTCGCCGCCCATGTCCGCCAGCAGCCCGCCGCCACGCTTCACGAAATCAAGGCGGTCTTTCACGTCAGCCACAACGCCGTTTGGGTTTCGCTCCGGAAGCTGGGCATCACGCTAGAGCATATTAAATAAAACTATAGCCGTTTGGTTTGGGGTGTGGCAGGCTTGGGGCATGAAGAAAACCATCTCCCTGGATTTGCGGGAACGGATTCTGGCCCCCTACGACGAGGACGACAATCTTTCGCCCCATAAGCAGGAACCCACCTTGCGCTGGATCGAACAGGCCGGGACATCGATTCGGTTTTTGCCGGCTGATTCGCCGGATCTGAACCCGATTGAGAAGATGGGGAGCAAGGTCAAACAGTTCCTGCGGAGTGCGGAAGCCCGCACTGGAGCAGAACTTCAGAAAGCCATCGCCGCCGTCATGGCCGGCGTCACCGCCCAAGACGCCATCAACTGGTTTGCCTCATGTGGCTATAGTTTCATTTAATACTACGCTCTAAATCGTCGCCACCAAATGACGCGCCTCCCTCAAGGCTGTTTGATCAAGAAATACTCTTGCCCCCCTCCGGTGATCGGAACCGAATTGCTGAACGCTCCACCCGCCGTGAATACCCCGGTGCCGTTCGTCGTCCAGCTCGAAAGCGGCAACGCCAGATTCGTCGTGGTCAGGATCGAATAGGTCCCCGACGAGGCTCCATTGGTGCCTTGCAGGATCAAATTGCCGCCCGCCGCCGCCACGCGGTTGATCATCGGCGTGGGCGGCACCACGCTCGTCACCACCAAGTCCAGACCGCCCGAGCCGTTGATTTGCAGGGAGACCGGACCGGCCGCGCCGTGGCCGTTAACCACGACGGAAGGCAGCGTGCCGGTCACCGATCCGGGATTGCCCGACGTGGCTGCCGCGATGAGCGGGTGAGCGCCAAGGGACAAAGGTGAGCCCGTGTTGTTGACCAAGATTGTGGTGCCAGTCGAAAGCGTCATCGTGCCGTTGGTCTGCACAAAAGCCGGGTTGACCCCGTCTGCCACAAGCGACAGCGTGCCCGCAGCGCAATTATTCGTCCCGTTGAGGATCGCCCCCGGCGCGCTGTTGCTCAACGTCTGGCCGCCCAGCCCTTGCGCCAGCGTGAATGGACTGCTCAATCCCGATACATCCAAGACCGCATTGCTGGCCACCGCGATGCTCGCCGAGTTCGTAAGGATTGCGCCGCCGCTCAACGCCAGTGTGCCCGCGCTGACCGTGGTCGTTCCCAGGTAGGTGTTCACTCCTGAAAGCGCCAGCGTGCCGCTGCCAATTTTTACCAAGGCCAGCGTCCTGCCAACGCCGCCATCCCGGATGGTGCCCCCATAAGTGCTGCTCGTGTTCCCATCGCCCACCGTCAGCGTCGAGGCACCACTGGCGGTGTTTTGAATGAAGTTATCCAAAGGCCCCGGCACGGGAGTGCCAATGCCGTTGACGGTTTCGTTGAAGGCGTTCAGTTCAAACGTGCAGGAGCGATTGAGATTGGCAGGGTTCGACCCGCCGAGCAACAGAATGCCAGCGCCCGGACCGTTGGGAATCTGCTCGCTGGCACCGAGTCGCAGGATGGTGTTGTCGGGACCGCCATAGCCGGCCGCGGCAGTGTAATTGTTGTCAATGTAAGTGTTGCCGGTGTAGTTGTTCGGTGTCCCGGTGTTGGCTAGGGTGACGGTGTTGGTTGCCGCCACTCCTCCGGGGGCCGTCAAGGATCCGTAATAGCCATAAAAATCCATCCCGCCGCTCCCGGTGATTTGGCTGGTGATGGTCTCGCCATAATTTCCGGCGCTCGTGGCAAAGAAACCAATCCGCGCGCTGGGAGTTGAGACGGTGGTAATGCTGCCGCTCACTGTGTCACCGCTCGTCAAGCGGAGCGCGCCAGCATAATTGCCCGAGTCATTGTAACCCACTCCAGACAGGGTCAAATTGTTGGCGACGGTGCCGGCACTGTTGACATACAACTGACCGCCGCTGCTGGAGGTGCCAACGATGTTGAACGTGGTGTTGGGCGAAATGTTGGCCGTGCCCGCACTCAACCGGTTCGCATTGCTGATCGTCGTGGTGCCGCCGTAAGTGTTGCCGGTGCCGGACAAACTCAAGGTGGTGCCGCCCGCCGCCGTGTCCAGCGTGAGCGCGCCTGCGCCCGAGATATTGCCGGAGAGGGTTTGCCCGGCGGTGCTGCTGTATTCCAAAGTCGCATTGTTCGAGAGGGCGATGGCACCGGCATAACTGCCGTTGCCCAGCTTGCCCGCACCGCCAATCGTCAGCGTGCCACCACTGACGACGGTTGCCCCGGTGTAGGTGTTCGTCGCGATGAGCGTCAACGTGCCCGGACCGCTGTTCACCACCGACCCGCTGCCCGAGATGATCCCGGCCAAAATCTGCCCGGCCGAACTGTTGTCGTTAAACGCCCCGCTGTCCACGATGGCCCCCGCATAGGTGCCCGCGCCCAAGTTGCCCGTCCCGCTAATGGTCAGCGTGCCGGCGCTGATAGTCGTGGCTCCCGTGTAAGTGTTCGTGCCGCCCAGCGCCACCATTCCCCCGCCGCCAACGCTCAAGCTGGCGCTGCCGGACACACCGCCGTTGGCGCTCAATGTGATCGCGTTGGTCACCGTCCACGTCTGGCTGGTTGCCAGCACCACCGGCGCAGTGATCGTCAGATTCTGGCTGGCCGTGGATATCGCGATGCCATTGCTGATCGTCAAACTATTCAACCCGCCGCTCCCGTCAATGGACACCGGCCCGCCGGGAGCTGTCACGTTCAGCGTCCCGATATTGAAATTTGCATTCAGCACCGTCGCCAGATTCGCCGTGGACAAACCATTGAACCAGACATCACTGCCCGCGCCGGGAGTCACTCCCGTCAACCAGTTGCCAGCCGTCGTCCAAGCGGTGCCGTTGGCGCCACTCCAGGCCTGAAGGCTTGAATTACCTATCACCAGATTCAAATTGCCCGAGGCGTCAATTTGCAGGGATGCGGGTCCCACGGCCCCGTTGCCCGTCACCGCCACCACTGCAGGCAAAGGACCGCTCACCGAACCCAGGTTGCCCGTCGTTGCCGCCGCGATCAACGGATAGGTCCCCGGGGCCAGGGTCGCCGCAGTGTTGTTCACCGTGACCACTGTGCCGGCGGAAAGCGTCATTATGCCGTTGGTTTGGATGAAGGCCGGGTTCACTCCGTCGGTCACCAGCGACAGCGTGCCCGCACTGCAATTGTTGCTGCCGCCCAGCATCGCCCCCACGGAGCTGTTCGCCAACGTGCCGCCCAGGACATAGGTTAAGTTCAGGCCCGACACATCCAACATCCCCCCGCCCGCCACCGTGATGCTTGGGCTGCTCAGCGAACCGCTCCCGCTCAACGCCAGCGTGCCACCGCTGATCGTCGTGCTGCCGGTGTAACTGTTCGCACCCGAGAGCGTCAATGTGCCCGGCGCATTCACCGTCAACGATCCGCTGCCGGTGATGTTCCCCGACAAAACCTGGCTGGCCGAACTGTGGTAATTAAACACGCCGTTGTCGGCAATGGCCGCCGCGTAGTTGCCGCTGCCCAGGCTGCCCGAACCGCTGATCGTCAGCGTGCCGGCGTTGATAATGGTGTTGCCGGTGTAGGAATTGGTTCCGCCAAGCAACACCGTGCCGCCGCCGGCCAGGTTCAGGGCGGCCACGCCGGCCACGCCGCCGTTGATGCTCAAGGTGCGCGTATTGGTGACGGTCCAGAACTGGGGGCCAGCCCCGCCTTCGGCCACGCCAATGTAAACCGGCGCGGTGATGGTCAGGTCCTGGCTCGCTCCGGACAGGTCTATGCCACTGGCAATCGCCAGCAGGTTGGTTGCGCCAATCGAAACCGGGCCGGGCACATTGCTGACCGTGAGGCTGAATACCGCGAAATTGTTGGATACGGCGGGATTATTGGTAAAATTTAATACCGTCGCCAGGTTGGCGATGGACTGGCCGTTGAAGATCACGTTGTAATTCCCACGTTGATTGATGTTGGGATTCGCCAACGGTGTATTCCAATTGGTGACATTCATCCAGGAAGCGTTGGCACCGCCCGTCCAAACGACCGGAACCGGAGTGTATGGCACAATGAAACGCCATTGAACCGCAGTGCCGGTGGTGGTGTTGGCCACCATGCTGTAAGTGGCGACGCCGGTCGAGTTGTTGTAGGCCAGCGACAGTTCCTTGCCGGAGGCCGGGTGTTGCAGATAATACCAGCCATACTGATAGGATGCCAGCGACCACTGCACGGCCGTGCCCGTGGTGCCCGCCGCCGCCAGCGTGACCGTGGTGCCGTTGTAACTGAGTTCGCGTCCGTCCAACGCGGAAACCAGATAATATGAATTGGCGCTGCCGGCCGGCACGAGCGTCCACTGGCTGGAGCTGTCCCGCACCAGAATAGATTGGGCATTGGGCACCGCGGAGCCGGTCGTGTTGGACAGGTGTTTGCGCGTGCTGCTGTTGTAAGCGTAATACGCCTTGTTGGTTTCCACATTCGCGTCATCATCCCACGCCCCATATAACTCGCCAAAAGGCGTCATCACGCCGTTGGTGTCGAACGAGTTTGAGTTTGGAGCGGGCGTTGTGGCCGTCCATGGATTGGGCGCCAGCGGGCTGCTGGCGCTGGCCTGGAAAAGAAACAGTGAATACTTGCGCAGCCAGGAAGTCTGCTCGGCACGCCACAAAAATTCGGCCAACGAGTTGTAATTATCCTCCTCGTTCCAATTACCAGTGCCGCTCCAATCGACCACACTAAATTCGGTCATCCACATGGGAATACCGTAAGTATTATAGGCGGTTTGCAAAGGGCTGATCCAGATGCTGGACGATCCGCTCGAATTGTTGCCAGGGTATTCGTGGGCGGGCAGGTAGTCCACCCGACAGCCCCAATTCGTGATGTAACCGTAGAATATCGGATTCCAGGTGCCGTTCACATTGGCGGCCGCCGGGCCGACCAGCGGCAAATCCATATTTTGATCGTTCAGCCAGGCAATGGCACCATTGGTGGCATCAATGGTTCCCTGACGCGCGTTGTCTGGCTCATTGTAACCGAGCAGCTTAAACGAATAACCAGTGGCACGCCAGCCGGGCTGTGCGCCTAAAAGATTCCCGGCCAATGTGCTGCTGCGATCATAATGACCATCGAAATCCATCGGATAATAAT
Source organism: bacterium (assembly GCA_021780905.1). Lineage (GTDB taxonomy): Bacteria > Verrucomicrobiota > Verrucomicrobiia > Limisphaerales > UBA11358 > UBA11358. The sequence goes on along the minus strand of JAJXXW010000032.1, from coordinate 27,576 downwards.
TATAGCCAAACGGGAAAGTAACGGTGGTCGAATACCACCAGGTGTAACACCAATCGGCGTTGAAGATGGTGGGATTACTAAGGCCCGGCCCGGCCATGCCTTTTTTGGGGAAGATTTGGGCGGGGAAGATTTGCCAGAGTTGGGAGGGGGAATTGGTCGGGACATTCTGCACCAGCGCCCCGCCCTGCGTGTCCACCGCCAAACCGCTATATTGGTTGACCAAGGAAAAATTAATTCCATCCGCTGTCTGCAAATACCAGTCCTGATCCGGCAGCGCGGAATAAGTCTCGTCCACCAACGCCGCCCCCGCGTTCGTCGTCATCTGCGCCCCCGCCAGACACAGCCCGCTGTTGCGGTTGATCAGCCGATACGTCCCGTTATCATAATTCAAGAGCACTTGATACTGACCCGGCCAGGCGTTCGTCTGGCTCGCCCAGTTGTAGGCCGGAAGGTTCCCCATCCCCGGCAACCCGTTGCTCTCCACCACGACGGATGCGGTGGCGGAGTTGCTCAAATAATAAAAAGAATCGCTGTAAGTGTCATACTTTGCCGCCACCGGCGTGTTCGACACGATGCCCGTTCCCAGCGGATACCCGCCGTTGCTGTTCTCCGGAAACACACACAACTCCTGCACCGCGCTCGTCCCGCTGTTCGTGAACACCAACTGCACTTTCGTCGTCGTTACCGGCGTCGTGAACAGAATCACCAGCGCGCCCGAATTGTTACCCGACACACTCCCGCCGGGGATGTTCGCCCACGCGCTGCCCGTCCAGTATTGCAGCACGAAATCAGACAGTGGCGACACTCCGTTCATGCCCGAGTAAAGATGCGCGCTCCCGATCTTGTTCGTGAACTGCAAGTTGATCAGCAGCGAATTACTGCCAATCAATGTCGTCTGCCACGCCGAGGTGGAGTTCACCAGCCCGTCCGCCGCCAGCAGCGGCCAACCGCCCGTTGTATTCGTCGTCGCGAACGCCGGCTGTTTGCGCGCCAGGTCAATATTGAAATCCGTCCCGAACGGATAGCCGCCCGGCCCGTTCGGCGGATACAGCGCCAACTGCCGGATGCGGATCGGGTTGTCCTGCGAGTCATAAACCCGGAAGGATGTCGCCGTGATGGGCGAGGGGAAGACGACGTTCCGCTCCACGTTCGCATTGCCCGAGACGGTCCCGCCGGGCACGTTCACCCAGTTGCCGTTCGTCAGGTATTGAATTGAGAAATTCGTCAGCGACGACGAATTGTTCTGCCCCATCGCCAGTTGGGCGCTGCCCACCGTTACCGGAAACGGAAACTTCACCTGCGCCCAGTGCGGTCCCGTGTTCCCGCTCACCCAACAATTGTTGTCGTCCACGAACCCAGCCGTCAGGTAGGCCGCCGTCTGCGTCCCGTTCGTGGAGTCCGTGATCACCGGCTGATACTTCGCCAGATTCCACCGCGTCGGCACATAGGTCGCCTGTGCGCCGACATAGCCATTGTCGCGCACTTGGATGGCGTTGAGCTGGGTGGACGGGCTGGTGGCGTTGTTGCCGGTAATCGTGAACGACTGGCTGGTGCCGTCCGCCACAAAAGTGCCGATGGCATAGGCACCGACGCCGCCGGCCGCGTTGGGCGATTCATAAACCAACTTGGCCGAAGTGCTGCCAATGATTTCCGTCCGGCCATAACCACCACGCGGATCATTGACCCAAAATTGCACCGTATAATTATGGCCAATCACCAGACCATTCAGGGTAATCGTCGCCGCCGTGCCGCCGGTGGCATCAACCGCACCCGCCAGCACCGTCTTGTAGGCGCTGCTTAAATTGCTGAACGGCGTGTTGGTGCTGGTGAAAGCGCCGAAGGGAGAGTAGGTGCCGTTCAAGCCGGATAAGCTCACGCCCGCGCCCCATGTGCTCACATTCCAGACCGCGGTGAAGGAAACACCATTGACCGCCGTGACCGCGCCGCCGCCGCCGCTGCTACTGGGGACATAATAAGCATAAAGCGCCACGCCGTTGGTCGCCACATCCGTGTCCCCGGTGATGGTCGCCGGCGTGCCCCAAGTGATGCTGGCCGCGAAACTGTTCGCCGCTGATAAACAAAACCCCGCCGTCAGTGACAACCCAATCAGTCCAAGCCGCCGGAGGATCGGGCGGCGGTTTCCACACCGACCCGCAGAGAAATTCGGCGCAATTTTTGGCGTGGAAATGTCTGAAGTCTTGAAGAATCCATACATAGGTTCAAGGCAGATTCCCGGCGCTTTCCGGCGTGACAAGCTCGTAGCAGGCGTCGAACCATTCCAGGGCGGATTGCGGCCTGGCACCGGTGTCATTGGCGGGTAGGGGGCATGAGTTTTGTCAACGCCTCACACGGAGCGATAAGCCTGCCCCACGGAGGTCAACGAACCATCCGCATTAAACAGGGCACAGGGTCCGAGCGCGCGATCATCCGGTTTGGCCGGGAACCAGGCGTAACGCGCGACGAAATGGCACTGATCCAAACGCGGCAAGGCTGCTTTGATAAACTTGATGATTTGCTCGGGCTGGTAGCGGTTGTCGGCACGGGTTTTGGCCTCCCAATCGCCCACCGCAAATTCGGTCAGCCAGAGGGGGCGTTGATAGGCTTGATGGACGGACGACAATTGTTTCATTAATTCATCCACATTCAATCCGCCATAGGAATGAACCGTGATAAAATCCACGCGCAGATTCTTTTCGGCCACGCCTTTCATAAAGGCCTGCATCCATTCCTTGTCGGAATGCACGCAGCCCGGACTTCCCAGCGGCAGTCCGATTTTCATCAGACTGGGCCAAAGCTCCAGAGCCTTCTCCACTGTCAGGTCGGATTGTTCGGTGTTATCCGGCTCATTGAAACCCAGCAATGCTTTTGAGCCTTGTTGTTTGACAATGTCAGGAATTTTGCTGTCCATTTCCACACCGGTGCGACCCCAGATCATGGGCACAAACTCGACCCCGTCGGGAATGGACTCCGGAGCCTTGGGTCCCCACGAATAAAACCATCGAGCACCGCTCTGTTGAACCTTTTCGCGCCACTGGCTGCCCGGCTTGGTGGTGATGCCCAGACCGCGCTTGGGATGGACTGGAGTGGGTGAAGATAACTTATCTTCGCTGCGGGCAGGAATGACGAGTCCAGCCGTTGCCGCGAGACCGAGTTGAACGAATTGTCTTCTATTCACAGTGGATTTTATTTGAAGTTTGGAAATAAGGCCATTCCGTGTTTCGTTTTGTTTTTGACGTGTGTGGTTTCAGTGGGAAATCACCGGCCCGATGCAACCGCCTATTGCGTGTCCCACAGGGCATTGGGATCGCCGGCTGGATATTGATAGCCGAGACTGCTGTTACGAACCAACTCAGCATGACCATCAAACCAGCAGGTATTCAATCGCTGGTTGTGGCGAGGCATTGATAGTCGGCCAACTTGAATCCAAGTATTGCCGCCAGGGTAAAAACTGGGCACGTCAAACGCCACGGGATAGGTTGCATTGATAGCAGCCGGACTGGTGTCTTCCTGCCAATCGTCGGCATTAGCTGCCGTTGGCGACACTATCGTGGTGTCAGGTTTTCCGGAATCGGCAAACACCACCGATTGGGCAGGATTACGCACGGACTTTTCATTGACGACCGGCTGCTTATCATTCCAGTTATATTCCCTGGCGAATTCCGGCAGGTTCATGCCAATACCGAAGACGTTATTTGTCACCCCCGTCACTTTTGCTTGCAGGGTGGGGCAAGCAAAGGCATTCGGCGACTTGATGTAGCCGCCCAACCGCAACGAATCTTCCCAGTAAACAAACCGATCGATCCTCACAATGAAAGCGCTGTTGTTTTGTGGGATGGGGTTAACATATTGAAAGCCGGTCATGTTGGCGTCACGGCGCCAATAGCAGAGCTGGCCCCGGTTGTCGTCTATGTAAAGCCGCATGGCGATGCCGACCTGGCGCATGTTGCTGAGACAGTTGATCGTCTGGGCTTTTTGCTTGGCTTTGGACAAGGCCGGCAGCAGCATCGCCGCCAGAATCGCGATGATGGCAATGACCACGAGCAACTCGATCAGCGTGAAACCTTGCGCGGTGTCTGGCTGCGCCGGGTTGACGGCCATCGCCGCGCCGGAGCGGGGTGGAGAAAAGTTCATCTTGGATTTGTTCTTCATAATCTCTTCATGGTGATTTTTTATAAAATATACATCTATACGCACACACCGCCAAAACCGATTATCGCCACGACTGCAGGCTTTCGGCCGGTGCCCGGACACTTCCATCCACCGCAACCCTTGGTCACTTGCCCCGGCCGCCGGCGATTCCACAGACTTCAGGCTTGGTTAAACCAACCAATAAGACCGTCGTAGCCTTTCGTGACCGCGACGGCCTCTGGTCCAATCCCAACCAACCCAGCCGACCCGCTTACTGCGCGATGCGGAGGAACAATTTCGGCGTGCCGGAGCTTACAGTGTTGGTGTAGCTGAAGTTACCGCTGCCGTCGAACGTGTTCGTCACGACTGGCGTCCACACCACCGGCGGATTCAGGTTCGCCGTGCTCATGACCGCGTAGCTGTCGCCGGCAACGCCACCCGAGCCGCTCAAGACCAAATTGCCTGGCCCGGCCGATTCGAGGGCGGCGGGATTGATACTCACCGTTGCCGGCACGCTCACCGTGAACCCAACCGGCGCCGAAGGCGTGCCGTTCACGACGGTCGCGTTCCAAGTGGAAGCCAATGTGCCGGGCACGAAACTGACCGTGAGGCTCGTGTCGCTGTTCACGGTCGGCGTGTAGCTGGCTCCGCTAACGGCGGTCACGTTGGTCAGAAGCACTGCTGTCGCGCCGGTGAAACCACTGCCGGTCAGTGTCAGCGTCACCGGATAGCTCGATCCCGGCACCGGATTCGGCGACACGCTGGTCAGCGTCGGGCTGGTCGGCGCGATAATCAGGTCCAGATTGCCCGAGCCATCAATGAATAGCGAAGCGGGGCCGGCCGCGCCGTTGCCCACCACCACGACGGAAGGCAGCGTGAGCGCCGCCACCGTGCCGCCGTTTGCCTGAACGAGGACGTTCGTGCCCGGCTGGAGAATCGCACCGGTGTTGTTGACGGTGAACGTCGTGAGGTTGCCGAGCGTCAGTGTCCCGCTGGTGATTTGCAGCGCGGGTGTGCCGGCGGCATACGTCAAAGTAACCTTGCCGCTGCTGGCGTTCACGCCGCCGTTGAGCGTGGCTGTGGTCGCGCCGCTGTTCGCCAGCGTTTGGTAGGCAGACAGGGTAAATACTGGGGTAGGGGAAAGAGCTGAAACATCGAACGTCGCCCCGCCGGCCACGATGATATTCGTGCTGGCCACCGAACCACTCCCACTCACGGCCAGCGTGCCGGCACTGACGGTGGTGTTGCCCGTATAGGTGTTCGCACCGGTGAGCGTCCAAGTGCCCGTGCCGATCTTGTTGACCGACCCGCTGCCGCTCATCACGCCAGTGTAATTGGTGCTCAAGTTGTTGTTGCCGATGGACAGCGTGGACGAGAAGGCGAAATTGCGCGAGCCGGTCAGCGCGCCGATGATACAGTTCAGGCCGTTGTAATTGATCGTGCCGCTGTCGGCGGCATTGTAGTCGAGCGTGGCGTTCGTGGCGGCATATGCGTTGGCAAAGCTCAACGTCCCGTTGGTGGCGCGCAGAGTGCCGCCAAAGGTGTTCGTCGCGCTCAAAGTCAGCGTCCCGCTGCCCACTTCAACCGTGCCGCTGGTGCCGCTGATGGGCCCGGAGATGGTCGTGGTCTGACTGCCTTGGGCGGACAAAGTGTATCCGCCGCTCCCCATGCTCACCCCGCCACTCAACGTCATGCCAGCGGTGCCGCCGTCGGTGTAGAGCGTGGTGTTTCCACCCACAGTGACCGGTCCGGTGTAAGTTGCCAGATGGCTGCCTGCACCGCCCACTTGCAAATTGCCGCCATTCAGCGTCACCGGGTTGGTGAGGGTCAAGGTCGCCACGGGGTAAAAGGTCCCGGCATTCACAGTCAAGCTTCCCGTGCCGATGGCATTGCCGTTGAGGGGGTTGATACTTCCGCCGTTAATGATCGTCCCGCCGCTGTAAAAATTGGTGCCGCTCAATGTCTGCCCGCCGCTGCCGGTCTTGATCAGGGTCAAAGCCCCGCCGCTGTTTGTGATCGTGCCGCCAAAACTGATGTTCGTGTTACCAACCGTCAAGGTGACGATGCCCGCCGCTTTATTATCCACCAGGCCGTTGCCCGCCAATCCGTTGATGGACTGAGAATTGCCGTTCAAATTCACCGTGCCGCTGACAATCAGGTTGCCGAAGCCGCTGCCATTGGGCAGGACATTGGCCGCACCCATTTGCAGCGTGCTTCCGGCTGACACTGTCGTATCGCCGGTATAGGTGGCCGCAGCGCCCAAGGAAACCTCGCCCGGACCCGAAACTGTCACGGCCGCACTGCCCGAAACACCGCCGTTGACAGTCAACGTCCGGCTTCCGGCAACATTCCAAGTTTGATTCACGCCTAAAATCACCGGCGCGCTGATGCTCAAATCCTGGGTAGCGGCCGAGAGGTCAATGCCGCCGGAGTCAATGGTCAAATGGTTGTTGCCGCCAATCGAAACCGCACTGGCGGGGTTGGTCACATTCACGCTGGCCACGGTGAAATCCTGATTCATGACGGTGTTCAGATTGGTGGTGGACGGGGTGTCGAAAATGATAGGCGCATCCGCGCCAGGGACGCCGGTGGGTGACCAGTTGGCCGCGTTGGCCCATGAAGTATCGCTGCCCCCCATCCAAGTGGCGGACGGAGAGGTCGTGTTGACTATCACATTGATGGTGAGCAGCGGCCGGTTGGCCACGGTGGTGGCAGGGCTGTAGTTGACACTCAGCCGGTTGTCGCCGTTGTTGAAAAATGAGCCTCTCGCCGTGAGGTAAAGCGTGCTGTCTGTCCGGGCGAGCGCGTTGGTGACGGCCGAGATGAAATTGATGCTCGAGCCCCATATTAAGGGATTCCCGGTCGTAACTCCGGTGCCAGGGTTCGAGCCACCCAAGCTAGCGGTCAGCGCTGAACCACCGCCGGTGTAGCCGTAAGCGACCGTGTTATTTGGAGCAGTAAGGTTTTGGTAGGGAACGGTCCAGGGGGTGGCGGTGGTGTAATTGGACCAGGTGCAGCCGCTGGAGGTGAACGGATCCGTTCCGTAGAGTCCTAGGGCCATCGCGCCTCCACTATTAGCGCCGGCGGAGACAATTTGAAAGGAAACCGATTGAATGATCACAGAGCTGTAAGGCCCGGTGTTGGCGGCAATGTAGTTGTTCAACTCGGCCAGATTGTAGGAGAACAGGCTGACCCATTGTTGCCCATTGGGGCTGCCGCTGCGAAACTGATTGCCGAGCGTGGAGGTCGCGTTGGTGGTCCTGGCAAAGGTCCCGCTGCCGTCAGTGATTGATCCGTCCACCACCCCGGTGTAGCTGGGGCCGCTGCCAAAGTTCACGCCATTGGTCTGCTCGTTGCCCTGTTGGAAAGTAAAGGTGATGTTAGCCACCCCGGCGCGGAGATGGGAGGCAGTGAGGAGCAGCGCCACGAGGATGAGGCTGGCGGCGATGGAAGGGTGGATGGGAAACGGCTTACTTGATTGTGTTTTCATGTTCAGTTCAGTTTTGGTGGCAACCATCGGATTGCGCGCCGGTGTCGGGTTCGTAGTGCTTGTTTTCATTTGGTTAACAGGATTGGGGTGTATGGTTGGGTGCGGGTTCGGAACACTTTTAAAGAAAATTTATCGAGATGAAAGGAGGCTGGTGCGTATATTTACTGGTTGGCCGAAATCCAGCCATAAGGCGGGGTGCCGGTGGTGATGGTTTGGCTATGCTGGTTGGTATTCAGACTGGCGACATGGCCGTCAAAAAAACCGTAATTGTGTGATTGGCCGTGCACGGGATTATCGGGGATGTTCGCCCAGGCGGCGGCGGTCAGGGTGGATGAAGATGCCCCGGGAATTGCCCGGTCTTCGTCCATGATCGCCCCGTTGACGGAGGGTTGAACGATATTGCCCACTCTGGGCGATTGCCCATAACACCAAAGCGTGTTGCCCTCGACATACTTCCGGAGCCGATACATGGTGCGGCCAATGTTTGGATCCGTCGCATTCGGCACGCGCGTCGGATCGGCATATTGCGAATTTTTCATGAACGAGGGGCACTCCAGAATTTTGCATTCGATGTAATTGTTGACCAGTGTGGTGGACTTGGCCAGATAGGGGGTGATGACGTAAGCCAGTTGGGCATGGGTGGCGCCCGCCGCAATGTTGGGGTTGTAGGTGTTATCCGCATCGAGAACCAGCTGTAGATTGGACACCGGAGTGACACCATCCGATTTCACCTGATAGGGTAGTTGATCGTTGTTGTCGCCCGCAAAAAGAGTGACACCAAGCATGACTTGTTTCAGGTTGGAAACGCACTGGATTTTGTAGGCCTTGGATTTAGCGGCCGTCAGGGCCGGCAATAACATGGCCGCCAAAATGGCAATGATGGCAATGACCACCAGCAGTTCAATCAACGTAAAAGCGCGGAGCGACGGCGCGGATACGCGGCATTGGGCATATTTTGGATTCACCGAAGCACTCTAGCCCAAGCCGGGGAATTTTGCCTATCACATCATGATGTGATTTTTTGCAACCGCCAAGGGGCGTTGGCCGGCCGGGGCAAACCAACTAATCCACCCGCCGGCCGGCGAAGGTTTTCGGCGGTGCCAGCCGATGCTGGCGGTCCGCGTAATTCGAGATGACGGAAATCGCGCTGCCCCCGGCGTTTGGGCTGGCAACGGATTCAGACATTGTAAGTGCTGCTGCTGGTCGTGCCACCGCGTCCGGTCCAGTTGGTGTGGAAGAATTCGCCGCGCGGTTTGTCCACGCGTTCGTAGGTGTGTGCGCCGAAATAGTCGCGTTGCGCTTGGAGCAGATTCGCCGGCAGCACGGCGGAACGGTATTGATCGTAGAATGCCAGCGCGGTGCTGAACGCGGGAACGGGAATGCCTTTTTTGGCCGCCGTCGCCACGATGTTGCGCCAGCCTTTCTGCGACTTCTTGATTTCGCCGCGGAAATAATCGTCGAGCAGCAGGTTGGTGAGCTTGGGATTGTTATCGTAGGCTTCCTTGATTTTGCCGAGGAAGCGCGACCGGATGATGCAGCCGCCGCGCCACATCAGCGCAATGCCGCCGTAGTTGAGATTCCAGCCGTATTCCTTCGCCGCCGCGCGCATGAGCATGTAGCCCTGCGCGTAGCTAACGATCTTCGACGCGTAGAGCGCGCTCATGATGTCGGTGATGAACGCCTTTTTCTTTCCGGGATTCGCGGCGATGCCGGTCAACACCGGGCGCGGGCCTTTCAATTTCTTCGCCGCCTTCACGCGCTCGTCCTTTAAGGCCGACACGCAGCGGGAATAAACCGCCTCGGCCATGAGCGTGATCGGGATGCCGAGATCCTGCGAATTGATGACCGTCCATTTGCCGGTGCCCTTCTGGCCGGCGGTGTCGAGAATCTTGTCCACGAGCGGCGCCCCGTCTTCATCCTTGAAAGCAAGGATGTCGCGGGAAATTTCGATAAGGTAGGAATCCAGTTCGCCCTGGTTCCATTCGGCGAAAACGTCGTGCATCTCCGGCGCGCTCAAGCCGAGACCATGCTTCATGATGTTGTAGGCCTCGCAAATCAACTGCATATCGCCGTATTCGATGCCGTTGTGGACCATCTTGACGTAGTGACCCGCGCCGCCTTCGCCGACCCAGTCGCAGCACGGCACGTTGCCTTCCACTTTCGCGGAGACAGCCTGGAAAATGTCTTTGACGTGCGGCCAGGCGGCGGGCGAACCGCCGGGCATGATGCTGGGGCCGTGCCGCGCGCCTTCCTCGCCGCCACTCACGCCGGTGCCGACGTAGAGCAGTCCCTTCGATTCGCAGTGTTTCACGCGCCGGTTGGTGTCCTCAAACAGCGAGTTGCCGCCGTCAATGATGATGTCGCCGGGCGAAAGATGCGGCATGAGCAGCTCGATGAAGTCGTCCACGGGTTTGCCGGCCTTGACGAGCATCATCACGCGGCGCGGCGATTTCAGTTGGGCAACCATTTCTTCAATCGAATGCGCGCCGAGCACTTTCGTGCCCTTCGCCTCGTTCGCGAGAAAGTGATCCACCTTGTCGGTCGTCCGGTTATAGGCGACGACGGTGAAACCGTGGTCGTTCATGTTGAGGATGAGATTCTGGCCCATGACGGCCAGACCGATGAGGGCGATGTCAGCTTGCGATTCCATAAGCAGAATTTCCGAAAGCATAACAACTGGCGGCGGCGGGGCGAGAAATTCTTTCAGACGAGGCAGCCACACCGCATTGTCGCTATTTTTTCAGCCGGTAAAAATTCTGGCCGCTGGTTTGCGGGAGCGTGACGCTGAAGACGAGTCCATTCGTTGCCGGCAGCTGGGACACGCTCGACCAGGTGACCGGTGGGGCCAGATTGGTGGCGGACCAGAGCTGGTAACCGGAGGCGAACAGTGGCCAGGAGACCACGACGTTGGTCCCCGCAGGAACGATCGCCAACTGCGGGGGCGTGGCGGTGATGAGCTGGGTGATTTGCGTGGACCAAATGCCAACATCCAGACCGGAGGTGTCCAGGCCGGACGGATACATCGTGATGCACCAGAATTGCGTCGGGTCGGCGGCATCCACCGACAACGTGTTGTAATCGCCCCAGCGGCTCGGCGTCGGCGTGTCCAGCAACTGCCCGTATATGTCATTCAAGTCGTGATAGCTCACCGAGCCGGATTGCAGCAGGATGGCATTGCCAAAAGTCGTCTGGCCGTTGACCGTCACGCCCGCGTAGGCATAGGAACTGACGAAGGAACTGAGGCTGGAACCGTTGCAGCAAATCATGATCGCGCCGTATTGATTGGCCGCGATGCAGGGGAAAAACAAGTCCAGATTCGGATCGGCGATGGTGCCTTGTTCCAGCAACGCGTGGTCGGCGGTGCGGATGCGATACCATTGGATCGCCATGCGACCGTTGAGTTCCGTGTTATGCACGGCGTAAAGCACGCCGCCGACGGCGAACACTTTGGCCGCCAGTCGCGGGTCGTTGGCTTGGAGCATCGTGGTGCCATCCGGTTGCGAGACCATGAATTGCGGCACGCCAAGCACGGCATTATCCGGCACCTGATACGGCGCGACCGGCAGGCGCACGGGCGCGGAAAGGGTCGGATTCGCGGTGCCCGCGTCCTGCACGACGGAGCAAACGATGTTGGAATACCAGTCACTGGTGGTGCCCACGTCGCCCATCGCCAGGATATCTCCGCTTTCGCTGCCGTCAAAACACGTCGCCGGCTGCAGGATTTCGCCGCGGTCTGCAATAGCCATCACGCCATACCAGGTCCGGTTTGTAATCACCGGCGTGGCCGCGACCAAATCCGCCTTTGGAATGGATACCAAGCCCGGCCCGACCGAAATCTGGCCCGGCATGTAAAAATCGCCGGAGAGATAAACCGCGTTGCTATCCACGCCCAGCGTCGGGAAATCCGCGAAATGGCCGTTGTCCGGATCGGCTTGGAACATGAACGCCTTCCACGCCCCGCCCGGATCGGAACTGGTGGACACCGCCAGCAGAAAATCATTCGCCTCCGCCGTCGGATCCGTGGCGTTGGGATCGAAATCCACCTGCGAGGCAAACCAGCGTTGCGATAACGGATCGTAAATCACGCGCGGATCGCTCACTTGAATCGCCGAGGTGTTCAGTCCGGCGTTGGCCCACCAGATCAGGTCGGATCTCCGCATCACGCTCGCGCCGTTCGTCCGGTTATACACCGCCACCGAGCCGTTGACGAATTCCATGAAGCGCGTCGGCCCGATCGCCCCATTGGGATCCGGCGGCGGACTCTGCGAGTCATTTTGCAGGTAAGTGGTGCCGGTGAAGTTTAAGCCGATTTGAACCATTACCTGACCGGGCGCGGACGCCGCCAACAACAGCAAAAGGCTGCGGGCAAAAAACCGCCGGCTCCTGCAAAATAACGTCATGATAAAACGGGTTGTTTGATCGGATTGGGAATGTAAATCAATCGCATCCCAACCCGCTGCCGTCAAGCCGCCATCAGAGCCTGCGCTCATCGGTGGTTCGTGCCGGCGACCCATTCGGGGCGATGCGGCCCACCTCCCGACTCAGGCCTGGCCGAGCTGCAATCGCGAATCGCCTTCCAGCGCCGCCTTGAGATTCGGCCAGTTCGCCGTGTTCATGTCGTTGAACGCGTTCAGATAGACGGCCACCGTCTCATGCGGGTATTTGCCGAGCAAAATCTCCACGGCCGCCTTTAATTTTGCATCGTCCACCGCCGCCGGCAAATCTTCCACCACGCCGTTTTCATTCGGGATTTCCAAGGCGTTCATGAAGTCCGTCAGGAGGGCCGCGTGTTTTTTCACGAGCCAGGCGCGGATGAACGCGCCGGCCGCACCATCAAGCTGCGGCTTGGTCAGCGCGGACAGCATCAGCTCATGGCGCTGGTCGCGCGGCTGGCGTTCGAGAAAAACCGGGCGGACGTGCCGGGCCTGGGCGACGGCGGCGAGCGTGGCCTTGTAAGCCGGCTTGTCCGACTCGAAAATGAAGGACAAAATGTCATTCGCCAGCGCGGGCGACATGAAACCGAGGAGTTCGTGGGATTTGAGCATTGGGAAAGTTTTGAATTGTTGGTTTTGAGTTTTGAATTATAAAATCGCCGTGACGGAAATCTTGTGTTCTTTCGTCAGCTTTTCGCAAGCCTCGCGTTCGAGCAGGAGCGACTTGCCGGATTCCAACGCCAGCACGGAAATTTTTGCGGCCGCGCAAATCTCCAATGTTTGCGCGCCGATGCACGGGATGTCAAACCGCATGTCGTGGTTCAGCTTGGCGACTTTCACGGCGACCGCGCCGCCATTTTTGCCGGCGAGTTCGCCGCCGCGCGCGAGGCATTTGTCCGTGCCTTCAAAACCTTCCACGGCCAGCACCGTGCCGTTCTTGACGACGACAAGTTGGCCGATTTCCAGCCGCGAAACTTCCTTGGCGATGCGGAAACCGAATTCCACGTCGGCTTTTTGATCGGCGGACAATTTCGGACCGAGTGCGAAATCGCCCTGCGGCATGAGCGGCGCGAGCCACGGCGTCGCCGCAATCAGTTCCACGCCGTCTTTTTTCAGCTCATCCGCAATCGCGCCAAAAATGGAGTGCGCGTTTTTTTCTTTCAGCCGCATCAAGACCCCGAGCGCGCGCAAATCCGGGCGCAGGTCGAACAGGTTTTTCGGCGCGACCTGGCCGGCCATGACGCATTGTTTCACGCCGCGACTGGTGAACGCGGAGATCATTTTCCCCAACTGCCCGACGTTCAGCCAGACGATGTCATCCACCAACCCAGCCAGCGCCGGATCCGTTTCGCCCTCGACGGCCGTGGCGACGATGCGCGGAATGCCGGCGGCGCGGGCCAGCCGGGCAAACTCCAGCGGCAGCGTGCGGCTGCCGGCAATGAGGCCGATGGATTCGGGCGCAAGATTCATGCGGTTCGGGCGGAAAGCTTACCGATTCAGTGGCGGGAATCCAGCTACGATTTGCTGTCCACTTATCCGGCGGATGTGTCAAATTTTCTGAATTTACCGGGATTCAGCCGATGTGAATCTTGTAATTGACGGGCATGGCAGGGTGTTTGCTTCACCGCCCGGGATGGATTCATTCGAGAATGTCTGCGAAAAACCGGTGCTGCCGACGGCCTCCATGACCGTCGCGCCATTGCCCGGACAATCACCGGCGGCCAACCCGCAAAAGCAGATCGGCCGCGAGGTGGCGCACGAGTTGAACAACATTTTCACCATCCTGCGCGGCTATGCCGACCGGATGCTGATGAAGCATGGGCAAAATCCGGAACTGCGCCCGGATCTGATCCGGCTTGCCGAAAACGCCCGCCGCGCCGAGCTGGTGGTGCGGAACGCGCCGCGTCTGCCCGCCCCGCCGGAGTAATCCGTCGGTGACGCGCCGCCCGACGGCGACACGACGGTGTTCAGGAAAACCGCCGGCCCGCACCGTTGATTGCCGCTTGCAGTTTGGCGGCGTTTTGGTTTCATCGCGCCATGCCGAAAGCCGCCCTTGCCGCCATCGTCGAACATTGCGACCGGATTTTGCGCACCCGGGAGACTGGCGACTACGCCGGCGCGGTGAACGGCCTCCAGGTGGAAAATTCCGGGGCCGTCACCCGGCTGGCCGCCGCCGTGGACGCCAGCCTCGCCACGGTGAAACTCGCCGTCGCCGCAAAGGCGGATTTGCTCATCGTCCATCACGGCCTGTTCTGGAGTCCACGCCAGCCGTGGACGGGCAAGAATCATGAACTGCTGCGGCTGCTCGTCAAAAACAATCTGGCGGTTTACAGCTCCCATCTGCCGCTCGACGCGCACCCGCAACTCGGCAACAATGCGCAACTCGGTGCCGCGCTGGGACTGAAAAACTTGAAACCATTTTTTGCGAGCCACGGGCAAAAAATCGGCTGGCACGCGCCGGCCAAAATTTCCCGTTGCGAACTGGCCACCCGGCTGGCGCGCGCGACGGGCGCGAAGCCCAAATTGATTCCCGGCGGACCGGAAATCTGCCGGCGCATCGGCGTCGTCACCGGCGGTGCCGGCGCGGAATTAAAGACGGTCGCGGCGGAAGGCGTGGACACTTTCATCACCGGCGAAGGCCCGCACTGGACCTTCGCGCTGGCGGAGGAACTGGGGCTGAATGTTTTTTACGCCGGCCATTACGCCACCGAAACCTTCGGCGTCCGGGCGCTGGCGACCGCGCTGTCCAAAAAATTCAAAGTGCCGTGGGAGTTTTTGGACCATCCGACGGGCCTGTGACTTTCCGGCCGGCGAACCAGAGATAAACGCCCAGCAACAGGCCCAGCGCCATCGCGGACAGCGTGACATAAAGCAGCTTGTTCGGCATCCTAAAGTCAAACGTCACCGTGTGCGTCCCCGGTTCCAGATAAACCCCGCGCATGAGAAAATTGCAGCGCAGCAGTTCCGCCGGTTTGCCGTCCACGGTCACGCGCCAGGTCGGATCGTATTTGTCGTTGAGCAGCAGCACGGCCGGCGCGGCGGCATTGGTGGCCACGAGGACAATGTGTTCCGGCGCATAACTTTTGAAGGCGACGGTGCCGGTGTTTTCATTGGTCGCCCGCGCCGGCAGATTTTTTTGCGGCGTGTCAATCAAAACGGTCTTGGCCGGGTCAAAACCCAAGTCCGCCAGCGTTTTGAGCACGGCCGGATCGTTGGTGTTGACCTGCCAGTTGGAATACAGCTTGGCGCGAGGCAGGGCGCCGGTGAAATCAAAAACCGCGAGATCCCCGTCGCTGGCGGGTTGCGCCGTGAGGTCCTCGTCCGTTTGCGGCTGCAAGCAGCCGGGCTTGGGCACGACGTCGAAACGCCGGGCGATGCGGAAGCGGTTTTCCCCGGGGTCCAGTTGCGAGTTTAACACGTTCAGGAATCCGGCGGCACCCAGCAGGTAACGGGTGTTGGTCAACTGCCAGTGGCGGGCCAGCAGCGGGAGCGATTCCGGCGTGCCGCGCGGCGTCAGCGCCTCGTAAAAGGCCTTCATGTCCTCGGGCATGCGCGGCATCTGAATGAGGTCGAGACACTGGATGTTGTAATACGGAAAATGGTGCTGCATCCATTCGATGCGGTAAAGGCCGCCGCCGCCGCCGAATGCGCTGTCATAACCGCGCAACGGCTGTTGCGGCTCGAAGGGCAGGGCCGCCACACGGTGTTCGTAGGATTTGTCCCGCAGAAAATCCTCGATGGGGTTCAATGCGCCGATTTCATATTTCCATTTGTAATCCCAGTGGATGACGTAAGGCAGATCGGCCCGGGCCAGGTCGAACAACAAAAATCCGCCGAGCAGGAAACCGCCGATTTTCGCGCGCGGGCCGTTGAAATAACCCGCGAGGGTCAGCGTCACCAACGCCAGCGCACCCGCCAGCAGCAGCACGAACCAGCCCGCTTGCCGGATGCTGAAGCCGGCGATTTCCCGCGCCAGGGTTTCGTCGGGAAAACCCATCGCCTGGAGATAATGCACCAGACTGTTTTTCTGCCCGGCATAAATCAACCAGCCCAGCAGGCTGACGACGAGCAGGACGCAGCCAACAAAGGTCCACCGGCGCTCAAAGACGCCGGCCTTGGCCCACCAGGAGTTCAACTGAAGCGTCATCCCGGCTGATTTTGGCGCCGTGCGATCCAGGTGGCGCCGGCTGAGCGCATCCAGACCGTAGGCAAACAGAATGACGATGGCCCAGGCGAAAAAGAAGAGGAACTTGTTCGGATTACGGATGGTTGAAAAATAGGGCAGCTTGTAAAGCAGTGCGTAAAACAGCGGGGAATCGCAGGAGCCGGAAAAGGGCGCAAACCTGCCCCACGCCACCGGCAGCGACAATAAAACCACCCCCAGCCAAAACCAGACCAGTTTTTTTTGCGGATCGTTGAAGGCTGAATTTTTCCGGCGCAAGGCCTGGGCCGCCGCCCAAGCGGCGATGAGCGCCACGAGAATGCCGCAATAGTATCCATAGCCGGAGAAGCGCATGAAGCCCGACGGCGGCGTGCCTTGGCCGCCGGCGTCAAGAAACCGGTCCAATGCCGGGTCGCGCCCGATGCCACCCCAATAAGCGCCGCCGCGATACGCGTCTTGCAATTGCGGCATCATATTGTTGGGTGTGTCCATCTTGTAACCAAACAAGCCGGGGATGATGATGCCCAGCGTTTCCTTCTTAGGCAGGCTCCATTGCGTGGCAAAGTCCCAGTGCTGCGCTTTGGTCTGCGTGTCCTGCGCCGTCCCGGCGATGCCCGTGACGGAAACCCCCACCAAGCCAATCACGGACTGCAAACCGATGAAGCCGGCGAACGCCGCGACGAGGGCGACCCGGCCCAAGCCGCGCCCGGCTTTGGTAAAAATATTCCCCCCCACCTCCGCCAGCGATTTCCAGAACACATAGCCGGCGATGAGCAGGCTGCACAAGGCACCGACATCGGCCGCTTCCATGACGTTCGTGCCAACGCAGAGGCCGGCCAGGGCCAGGCGGACCCAGCGGGTGAGGCGGGGTGTATCGAGACGGTTGGCGGACACCAGCGCCAGCGCCAGAAAGTTGAAGCCCAGCGCGATTTGATCTCCGGCAAGACCCCAACAGGCGCAGCCGAAGAAAGTGGAATTCAACATCGCGGCCAGCGCGCCCAAAGTGGCGCTCAACGGGGTGAATTTCAGCGAACGGAAAAAAATCCAGGCGCCCAGACCCAAAATGAACAATCCGATGGGGGTAAAAAATTTCGCGAAGCCGACCGGCCCGGTCAACCATTTTATCAACCCAGTGACGCCAAGACCGAAAAAACCGGCGTTGAAACCCGTGTCATTCATGTCGTTCCACATGCCGAACAGGGCCGATGGCAATTTCAAGAAATCCGTGCTTTGCTGGCCCAGCGGGCCATCGTTGGAGAAATGGACGAAATCCGGCAGAAAGCTGCGCCAGAACAGCAGGACCAGCACGGCGGCAAAAAGAGTGCCGGCCAGCCAGCCGTTCGCAGCAGACGGATTGTAGTTTTGAGTTTTTTTCATGCAAAAATTAATTGATGGTCGTCTCGACTTCCCGGGATGTCAGGGCAAACCCAGAGCGGCGTTTAGATGCTACGCGCGCCCAAACCGATGGATGAAAGCGTCCACATTTTCACTCATAATCGAACTGATGTTCTCTGAAATCTTCCGCTCTTCCCAATTCCACCAGGCGATTTTCAAAAGCTGGCTGATTTGGCTGTCGTTAAACCGCTGCCGGATCAACTTTGCCGGAGTCCCGCCCACAATTGCATAAGATGGCACATCCTTGGTCACCACGGCACCGGCGGCAACAACCGCGCCGTTGCCAATTGTTACGCCCCCCATGATAATGGCCCCGTGGCCGATCCAGACATCGTTTTCAATGACCGTTTTCCGATCGGTGTTGTCCACCGCGTTTTTGCTTTTGTTCTTGCAGGGCGACAGGCTGTAGGAGTAGAACGGAAACGTGGTGACGAGTTGCGTGTTGTGGTTGGAGGTCACAATTTCAACGTGTGACGCAATTGAGCAATAACGGCCAATTCGCACGTTGGACAAGTGTGAAACCACCGTGCCGCTGTCCGCCCCCGCCACATATGTGTAATCACCAATTTCGCAATTGAAAGTGCAAATCCCGCCGCAGATGTAATTTCCTTTTGACAACCGGGTGTGGTTCAAAAAACTCCGGGGTGAAACCCGGTTGCCCGGGTAGGCGAACAGGTATTTGAAATAATTCAAAAGATAAACGAACGAATTCGGAATAAGAAATTTCAGCATGATCGGCACCACAAAAAAATATAAGCCGCCGGCAACTTTTGGTCAATCTCCGAGACGCGCGGGAAGCTGGCGTGAAAGCAGCCTCAACCCTGAAAATCAATCACCGCCGGCTCTGGAATGGGCACGATGAACCGGCCGCCGCGTTTCTGAAACTCCGTCTCGCGCTTGATGATTTCCGGCGCAAAATTCCACGCCAGCAGCAGCGCGTAGTCCGGCTGGTCGGCCAGCAGACTCTCCGGCGGACGCACCGGAATCCACGAGCCGGGCGCGACCTTGTTCTGTTTGAAGGGCGTGTTGTCAATGATGTATTCCAGCTCCTTCGTTCCGATGCCGCAGGTGTTCAGGAGCGTATTGCCCTTGGCGGAGGCGCCATAGCCAATGATGCGTTTGCCCTGCACCCTCAGTTTGCGGAGCAAGGCGGGCAGTTCGGTGCGGATGCGGGTGACGCGTTGCGCGAAGGCTTCCCAGGTCGCCGGTTCTGCCAGCCGCATCTGTTTTTCCTTTTCCAGTGCCTGTGCCACGCTGGCGTGCGGCCGGGCTTTCGAGGACCGGTGCCGGAGATGAAACAAAATTGAGCCGCCGTGAATCGGATAATGATCCACGCGCGCCAACACAAACGCGGAATCCTTCAACAGCGCCGCGATCGCGGCGACGGAAATGTAAGACAGATGCTCGTGATAAATCGTGTCGTATTCTGTATGCTCAAAGAAATCCACGACGTAAGGCACTTCAAATGCAATCAGGGTTTCCGCGTGTGAAACCGCCTCCAGCCCCGCCACCAGGTCGCGCAGGTCGTCAATGTGCGCGAACACATGCCGGCCCAGAATCAAATCCGCCGCGCCCCACTCGGCCCGGAGCTTGGTGGCGTTGGCGGCGTTGAAAAACTCCTTGCGGGTCAAAATCGCCGTGGCCAGGGCCACGTCGGCGATGTTGCCGGCCGGCTCGATGCCGAGGACTTCGCAGCCCTGCTCCTTGAATTTTTTCAAAAACACGCCGGTGTTGGACGCGATCTCCAGAACTTTTGAGCCGGCACCAAGCCGCGCGCTGGAAAGCAGATGAGTCATCATCTTGTTCAGATGCGTGTCCATCGTCTTGGAGGTGGAGGTGACGTAAGCGTAGTGCGAGTAAAGGATTTCGGGGTCCACCGTGTCGGCCAACTGCACCAGCGAACAGTCCGGACACAGCACCACGCGCAGCGGCAGGGAAATTTTGTATCCCGCCACCTCTTCCGGTTTGAGAAAATCGTTCACAAGCGCGGTCTGGCCGAGATCGAGGATGAGCTTGAGGTTTTTGGAGCCGCAGGTGCGGCATTGGGTGCGTTCGGTGATCATGATAACGGAAGTTGGAAGGGGGAATTGGGATTCAGTTCGTGCCGGATTTCATCCACCGGATCGCGCCGGCCCTCACCCTTGAACAGCAGGCTGGTGACGGTGACAACGAGGCCGGAAACACTTCCCGTGTTGCGATACGCGTGGACGACGCCACGCGGGACATGAATGCGCGTCGGCGCGGGTTCGCCGGTCAAAATAAACCAGCCCTTTTTTTCACGGGCGGAACCGGGCCGGGCGTCCCACAGATAAACCGTAAAGGTTGATGGTCCGGCGAAGGTGAAATAATCGTCCTGCCCGACGTGCTGGTGCGGCCCGCGCGTCACGCCCGGATACGACCATGACGAACAGGCCATCAACGGCTTAAACCCGGCGGGGATTTCGTCCGTGCGAAAAAGTTCGTGCAGGCTGCCGCGCACGTCCTTGAAGACCGGCAGCGCCTCCACGCGCACGCCGGGCAGGTCGGGAATTTCAAAAATCCCGCGCACTTCGACTGGCTGCCAGATGGTGGACATGGGCGGGAAAATTACCCGAAATCATTTCATCTGCGCGAGCATTTTTCGCAATCCGTTGCGCCAAGAACCCAGGGTGCAGCCAAGCAACCGGGCCAGCTTTTCATTGCTCATCACCGTGTAATCCGGCCGGCGCATCGCGGAATTGAAGAATGAACCCAACACCGGCTCAACCGGCGGCGCGGCGGGGATCAATCCGGCCCCGACGGCCTCCTCCAAAATAATCTTGGTCCACTCAAAACGGCTCACGGCCTCATCATTCACCGCGTGAAAAAGCCCGGCGGCCGGGCGGCGAATCAGTTCGAGCGTCCAACGCGCCAGGTCGGTGGCGAATGTCGGAACGGAAACCTGGTCGGTCGTGGACCGCAAGGGACGGCCTTCGCGCACGGCCCGCAGAACGGTATGCACAAAAGTTTTTGTCTGGGTCGGATGCCAGTCAAACACCCAGCTGGTGCGCAGCACGAGATGCTGCGGCGATGCCCGCAGCACGGCCTGTTCGCCGGCGTATTTTCCGGCGGCATAGCGGTTCAACGGATGTGCGGGATCGGTTTCCCGGTAAGGCGATTTTTTTGCGCCGTCGAAAACATAGTCCGTGCTGAAATGAATCAATTGCCGGCTGTTTTCAGCGCACCGGCAGGCAAGGAATTCCGGGCCGGTCGCGTTGATCGCCCATGAAAGCTCCCGTTCCTGCTCGCAACGGTCAACGAGATTATAGGCGGCGGTGTTGATGACAATTTGCGGATCCACCCGGTCCAAGTGCCGCTGCATTTGTCCGGGGTTGGTGAGGTCAAAATCCTGACGGGAAAGAAAAAACAGTTCGTCATCCGTTGGCGGCGCTGTCCGCAAAGCGTGGGCCAGCAGACCATCCCCGCCGGTGATTAAAATCCTGCGCATCGGCACAGCCTGCCAAACCGGCCGGTGCTGACAAGCGGCAATTGCGCCGGGCGGGCCGGCGCATTCGTCAACTGATTTTCGGCGGTCCCAGTTTCAAAAGTTTTTTGAATTCGCGCCAGCATCCCAGCCGCCAGCGGAAGAATCTCAACATCCACCAATCGCTGCGGCGGCGGAACGTTTTGACACGCTGGCGCTGGGCGCGCACATGGCCGCGCAGCCGCCAGCAATCGCGCAGCGGCTCCAGACTGGTGGTTTGCGCCACCGACCAGCGGCGCGTCCACACCAGCCAGAATATCCCCTCAACGATCAGCAGGCTTGCGAACGCCGCCGGCAGCAGCAACAAAACATGCTCCGAGTATTTTAACAAATTCAGCAGATGATTGCGGTTGGCATAAAATCGCTTGCGGCCGCTGGTTCGGAATTCCGTGATCTGCTCGCCGCCCTGGGGATTCACCGCCGCTTCGCCGCGGTGATGAATCCGCGCATTCGGCGCCAGGGCGATGTTGCCGCCGGAAATCAAAATGCCCCAGGCCAGATCCCCCTCTTCGCCATACATGAAAAACTTCTCATCAAAACCGCCCAGCATCCGGAACACCTCGGCGCGGACGAAGGGGAATGTGCCGGCGCAACTACTCGTCGTGGGACTGCGGCCGGCGGGGACCCCAACCCCCATGCCAAAAATATCAAAACCATCATCCAGCCACCATTGGACGGTGTCGTCGGCGTAATTCAAAACTTTTGCCGCGACGGCCGCCGCTCCGGATTGCTCGCCGACGGCCACCAATTCTTCCACGCACGTCTTTTCAAGCCAGACATCGGGGCTTAAAAAAAAGAGATACTTGCCGCGCGCCGCCGCGGCACCCCGGTTGCTGCCGCCGCCAAAACCATAGTTGCCGCCGGTTGGGATAAAACTCCCGTTGGGCCAGCCCGCCATGCCGGCGCGGGCGATCATTTCCGAATCATCACCGGACATATTGTCTGCAAAAATCACCTCGATTTTTTCAAACAACGTCTGCTCGCGGAGCGATTCAAGGCAGCGCGGAATCCAGCGGGCGGCATTCCAGTTTAAAATGACTACACTGACAACCGGGTCTGGCGAATGGAGGTTCATGGTATAATCGGCGGCCGGCAGCGTGCCGGATTGGTCCTCTAAATTCAATCCGCTTCCGGAACGAGATTTTTCCATGGTGGGGTTTGTGCGGACGTTTTGAATTTCCCCGAATTCACCTTTTGAGGCACTGGGCGGGCGGTTATCGGCGGAAATGTATTTGACTTGAATTGGTTGCTCCAGAAAAGCACATTGCGCGCCATGCCAAATGAATTGCTATCCGTCTGCATCCCCACGCGCAATCGCGCCCGGTATCTGAGGGAATTGCTGGCGGCTTTCGCCCAGCAGGTCGCAGCGGGCGAGCTGGGGGCGGATCAGCTCGGGTTCTATATTTCCGACAACGCCTCGGAGGATGCGACGCCGGAGGTCATCCGCGAGTTTGCGCGGCAGGTGCCCCACGCGGTCTGCACCCGCAACCCCGCCAACATCGGCGGCGACGAAAATATTTTCCATGTGCGAACCATGAGCCGGGGAAAATACACCTGGGTGCTGGGGGATGACGAACTGCTGGCCGACCACGCCCTCGTCAATCTGCTGCGTCTGCTTCGGGAGAACGAACCGGGCCTGGTGCTGGCTTATGACGCCCAGTATGATTTGCGCCTGCGCGTCCCGCAGAAATTTGACGATTTCAGGACGTTCGCCCAGGAGTGCATCCGCACCAACGTCCATGCCCTGGCGCATCATTCCCTGATTTCGAGCAACATCTACCGCACGGACTGTTACGACTTCAACTACGCCCGGGAAACCCTGCACACGCATTATCCCCAGTTGTATGGAATGATCCGTCCGTTGTTTAAAAAACGGGCGGCGGTGCTGCTGCCGGATTTTCCGGTCATCATCATGCGCGAAACGCCGGCGGCGGCGGTGGACGGCGTTTGGATTTCCAATCTTGATGCCATTTGGATCAAATATTTCAAATGGCTGCGGGAAGAATTGCAACTGCCCGAACTGGATCCCCACGCGCCCAGCGCCCATGCCCGGGCCGCACTGAAGCGCCGAATGTTCCGCCACCCCATTCGCTTCCTGAAAAACAACTGGCGCTCGCTCTTCAACCCCTCGGCTTACATTTTTATTTTCAACCGGCTGCTGGGGCGTCACCCGTAAAGACCGGAGGTGCCGGCTGGGGAGGGCGGAAACTCCGCCGGCAACCTGTCCGGCTGCCCACACCGGCCGACACCGGCGATATGGAAGGCTTTTCGTTTCAGATCCCGACCAGTGCGGCACCGAGAACACCGGCAGAATCGCCAAGCTGATGTTTGACGATGGGCGTTTCCAGTTCGTCGGTGAAAACATATTTTTTCACGGCGGCGACGCCTTCGGTATAAAGCGCCGGGAAGTTGGAGACGCCGCCGCCGATGACCACGATGTCGGGATCAAGAATATCTATCAGGTTCGCCAGCGCGCGACCAAACCGGTCGAGAAACCAGTTCATAAATTTCACCGCCTGCGGTTCGCCGGCGAAATACGCCGCCTCCACTTCCTTGAGCGGGCGTTTAACGCCGAATTTTTCCGCATAGCGTTTTTCCAGTCCGCCGCCGCTGATGAAGGTCTCCACGCAGCCGGCCTGGCCGCAGTAACAAACCGGCCCGTGCGGATCAATGCTCATGTGCCCCCATTCGCCGGCAATCGCCTGCGCGCCGGTGAACACTTCGCCCTTATAGACGATGCCGCCGCCGCAGCCGGTGCCCATGATGACGCCAAACACCAGTTTCTTTCCCTTGCCCGCGCCCAGCAACGCCTCGGCCATCGCAAAGCAATTGGCGTCGTTTTGAATCTCGATTTTGCGGCCCAGCAATTTTTCCAGATCGGCCTTCACCGGCTGGCCATTCATGCAAACCGTGTTGGAATTTTTCAACAGGCCGGTGCGCGGCGAAATTGCGCCCGGCGTGCCGATGCCGAACGTCGTCGGCTGGCCGGGCACGGCGGCGACCAGCTCATCATAAACCAATTTGATGCGGTTCAGAATATGCTGGTAGCCGTGCTCGCGCTCGGTGGGAATCCGTTTGCGGGCGATTTCCTGTCCGGCGGCATCCAGAACCACGCCTTCGATTTTGGTGCCACCCAGATCAATGCCGAGGCGATACATGATAAAAAGTTGTAGGCAGGGACGCCGCGCGGCGGCGTCCGGCCAGCGCCAGCCGCGCACCGTCATCGCGGCGCCGGGAATTGCCGTAGCCGATGACGGGCCGTTTGGCCTCCATGGGAACGGCGGGAATCGGATTCATTTCGGGATAAATTAACCACGCCAAATACGCAAACCGATTAAACAGTTGACGGCAAGGGCGGTGGACTGGCTTGAAACAACCCCTTCAACTCCACCTGCGATTCCGCCGCTTGCCAGCCGGCCATGCCATCACGCCAGACCAAAGTCGTCCGGTTCACTTTGCCCTCGGCCACCAGTTTCTTGATCGCCTCAAGCTCCGTCTCGCCGATGTCCTGATTGCCAACCGCGACATGAAATTTCACCGTCGCCGGCAACGGTGGCGTTGCGCCCGGCGGCAGCTTGGTGACCAACTGCGCCGCCTGCGGTGCCAGTTGCTGGCCGATGCCAGCGCCCACCGCCAGACCCACGCCCGCCTGCAACAAGCCCGCGCCGCCGCCCTCGTTCGCCGCTGCCGTTTTCAAAACCTCCATGCTGCGGTCGAACTGGTAAATGTCCCGGCCCAGCACCTTCAACTCCGCCGCCTTTTCCTTGATGACTTTTAGCCGCTGATAACTTTCATCCTCGTCTGGGATATTGATGGAATGGAAAAAGAAATTCACCAACTCCAGCCCGAAGCGGGCAAGCTCCGCCTGAATGGCTTCCGCGCAATGTTTCGCCAGCGCGTCCAGATGCACCGAGGCTTCCAGCACGGAAATCTTTTCCAAGATGAACGCCTTGCCCAAGTTCACATTCACCGCCTGCAACACCACGCCCTTGAAATACTCCACAATTTGCTCCGCCGTGAACACCTTGGCCGTGCCCGTGATGGCCTCCAGAAACCGGCGGGCTTCCGTGACGCGAAAGCCGAACTGCCCGAACGCCCGCACCGGCACCACCAGCCCGTATTTGGGATCTTCCAACTGGATGGGGCGCAGCGTGCCCCACTTGTTATCCAGCTTGCTGATGCGGTTGACGAACCACACCTCCGCCTGAAACGGCGTGTCCCCGCCGAACGGCAGGCTGATGAGCGTGGTCAGCAGCGGAATGTTTAAGGGCGTAAGCGTGATGGCTCCGGGCGAAACCTCGTCACAGATTTTGCCGCGATAGACAAAGAACGCCGTCTGTGCCGGTTTGACGACGAGTTGCGTGCCAAGCCGCAAATTTTCTGACGGAAATTTCCAGACAAACTCGCGGTCGTTTCCTTGAAATTGGACGATGTCTATGAGTGCCATAATTTTTATGTGTTAAACGTGAGATTCGATTTGGTCAAAAGGCTCCGCGTGCAGGTAGGGCGCGCAATCCCTTGCGCACCGCCGGTTGCAACGAGCGCGTCCTGATTCGCGAAGCCGGCGCGCACGGAGTGACGCACCCTGCCTACAGACTTTTTTTCGCCAGCAAATTTAATTACTATTCCTCCATGGATTTGCCCGTCCGTAAAAAACTGCCGCACACCGTCCCGCAATGGGTGCCGGAAGGCAGCAGTTTTTTCATCACCATCAAATGCGTGCCGCCGGGCAAAAACCAGCTTTGCCAAGCCGGAGTTGGCGACAGCGTGCTCGCAGCGGTGGCGCACAACCACGAAAACCTTCTCTGGCATTGCCGGATTTGTCTGCTCATGCCCGACCATTTGCACGCCATCATCGCCTTTCCGCGCGAACCAGGGATGAAAACGCTGGTCACCAACTGGAAGAAGTTTGGGGTGGTCAAGTTTCGGGTGGAATGGCAGCGCGATTTTTTTGACCATCGGTTGCGTGACCATCACCAGTTGCAGGAAAAGACCGAATACATCCTGATGAATCCCGTCCGCAAAGGCTTGTGCGAACGGATGGGGGATTGGATTTGGGTCTATCGCCCTACCGACCGCCCACCACCATTGCTCGATGGCAGATAGGTAGGGCGCGTCACTCCGTGCGCGCCGCCGCTTGCAAATGGATGCGTTCTGGTTCACCACGACGGCGGGCAGAGGACTGCCCGCCCTACCAGCGCCCGCTGTGTGCCGAGCCGCAAATTCTCTGACGGAAATTTCCAGACGAATTCCCGGTCGTTGCCGTGAAATTGGACGATGTCTATGAGTGCCATAATTCAAATTATTAATTTCCGCTTGGATCTGCTGCACAACAAGCTTTAAGCAACACCTCACCACCGTCCTTTACTTCAATAAGTGTTCTATTGATTTTAATCTTTTGCAAAATCGGATTTGTCTTACTTGAAATTGGATTTTTCAATAGCTCGCATCGCCGCCGAAGCACAATACAAGTGCCGCCAATTTTGTTGTCTGTTTGAGGTTCCTCGATTACATCACAAACACCAACAATCGAATCTTCGTTCTTTTGGTAACAGAAAACCATATCCCCCTTTTCGACGCTCCTAAACGCCCTGCCATCCTTGTAGCCATAGGTTTCAAATGGTTCCGGCCATGTCAAAAATGTTTTGAAGACTCTGCTTGAACGAATCGGTTTTGTTTGCGGGTTCCAATTGATTATCCAGTATTTCATATGTTTTCAGTTCTCCTTTTCATGCGAGCCATTGTTAGCACTGGGACAATAACAGCAAATCTGACGATTACTTTGAGGGATCTGCTATTTTTTATGAGATTGGCAAAGGCAGGCGACCATTGGTAATACCACCTAACAAACATCTGGCCTGCGACGGATTTTTCAAGGTAATTGTCGCGAAACTGCCGAAGCTCCATCACGGCTGGGTGGTCATAATCGCCGTAACAGGCCGTGGCAATGAAGCAGCCGCCTTCCTGTTTTTGCTTGCCTGCCTTCGCAGCGTTCTGCGCAGCGAGTTCTGCCTCCGCTTTAGCACGTCCTGCTTCCGCCGCTGCCTTGGCTTCTTTGTATTGCTTTGCAGACTCAGGATTCAACTTCTCCAGAATTTGCTCGTATTTATCTTGAGTGTCGCGCACAGACTTAACAAAAGCCTTGCCTTCATTCGACTCTTGATAACGCGTCATTTGCTCAACTGTGAGAAGAAAACACTCACAAAGTGATATTCCGTTTTTTGCGGTAACGGAGTTGCTTGGCCAGGAACCCAACGCCAATTCAACAGATGACTCCATGAGCTGAAAAAACTTCTGCATCTCGTCATCGTCTATCCAAATATCATCATCTTTATCGCTTAACAGTTTGTTGAAAAACGTTTGAACCAGCGAAGTTGAAGTTTGTCTGTAAGTCATGCGCGGAAAACCTCAAGCCCAGCCGGACTTTCTGACGGTCATCAATCTCAACCAATGCGTGCCCGCCGAG
>JAJXXW010000033.1 GCA_021780905.1 bacterium | reverse complement strand
GGCCAACCGCCAACTTGTGGCTGCGGTTGGGGCAGCCGTTACCACGGTTCGCACACTGAATTTTGAAAAAATCACCCATGAAAAATCGTGGCGCTGAAAAATCACCCGTTTTTCAACGGCCTGTTAGCCGGATGCCGACGGCGGCAAAAGCGAAGACACGATGCAAATGCTTTTTTCATGACAACGTGCGGCTGCCAGTTGGCGGGAGGAATTCTCCCGGATTTTCCTGATAAAATCCCCAATCGCGTCGAAAATCCGAACAGCATACGCGCCCGTTTTAGGTGCGCTATCGCCGGCAAACCGGTGGCGTGAAGGGCTTCGCCGGCCGATCAGGGTATTCGAGAAGCGGAGACGTCGCCCCTGCGGCGTTATCGTCCGGTTTGGCGCCCGGCTGAGTGTCGGGTTTGATTTGCTCGGGTGCGAACCGCGCATGGCAGGATAGCGTCGGCTCCGACGCTTTTTAAATCCAGGTCGCGGGCCGGGAAGGCAAGCGCTCTCCGCGCTAGGGGCGGATAAAATGGTCGTCGGTCAATGTTTTTAAGAATGCCACCAAGGCCCGCTGGTCTGCCGCGCTCAACGGCACGCCGCCGTCGGGATGCTTGGCGAGATTCGGGTCGAGCGTCGCGCTGCGTTTCACGCCGTTTGCGTAATGCTCGACCACTGCTTCCAAAGTCTGAAACCGCCCGTCGTGCATATACGGCGCGGTCAGTGCGACGTTGCGCAGCGACGGCACGGCAAACTTGCCCCGGTCGTAATCTTTGCTGGTGATCTTGGCCCGGCCGGCGTCGGCGAATTCCGAATCCAGGCCGTTGTTGGCAAAGGTTTGGCTTTGGAACAGCGGCCCGCCGTGGCAATGGAAGCAATCTGCACCATACATTCCCCGGCGCGGATCGTATTCGGTGTTGAACAATTCAAAGCCCCGCTGTTCGGCAGGCGTGAATTTTTCCTCGCCGTGCAGCACGCGGTCGAATTTGGCATCGAACGCTGTCAGCGTGAGCAGATAATTTTCCAAGGCCAGCGCGATTTTCTCCGGCGTGATTTCCGGCGAGCCAAAAGCCGCAGTGAAGAGCGCGGGATAGTTGGCTGGATCGGGTGGAACCGGCGTCCCGCCTGTCCCGTCGGGCGTCGCGCCCGACGGCGGCGTGACGGATCGTTGGACAGGTTCGTGAGGCATACTTTGTGGCGAGTGCGCCCCGACGATTTCTGGCGGGACGCCGGAAACGACAGACCGGAGGCCGGTTCCACCCAGCTTTGCCACCACGTTCGTCAGCGACTCGTGCATTTCGATCGCGTTGGTAATCGGTTGCAAGACCTGTTCGCGGAGGCTGGCGGCGCGGCCGTCCCAAAAGAACGAACTTTTCCACGCGAGATTGAACAGCGGCATCGTGTTGCGCGGGCCGAAATGGCCTTCTGCGCCGCGCGCCACGGTGCGGCCGTCCGTGAACGCCTTGGCCGGCGAATGGCAATCGGCACAGGACTGGCCGTTGTTGATTGAAAGTCGCTGTTCGAAAAAAAGCGCGCAGCCCAGCGCCACCCGCTCGACGGTCAGCGGATTGTCATGCGGCAAATCCGGCAGCGGAAACGTGGCGCTCATCTGGAATGGATACGGCGTGAACTTCGCCGGCAGATATAGCGGCATGGGGCGGGCGCTGGCGATTTGTGCGTCGGTCAGCTCACGGATGCGGCGGACGCGAAAGGCACCGGGCAGATTTTCCTTTAACGCGGCCGCCACTGGGTCGCCGTCGCGCGAGTGGGTGGAAGAACCATCCTTCGCAAATGACAGCGGACGCGGCGCGTTCAGCAGTGTGCCAAGGTCGAAAGCGAGTTCGAGTTTGGTTTGATTGGGGAGGTTGAGATTGGCGGCCAGCGAAACCGACGTGAGATTTTTGTCGCGCGCGAAGTGATAAGCCCACCCGTCAAGCTCGCCGGCGGCATTGCGCCACAGACCTTCGAGCGCCAGAAAAATGTAGCCGCCCTGCCAGCCCCAATAGAGTCCGTTCACGTCCGGGTTCAGCGCCGCGCCGGCGGGAAAATTCGTGAGGCTCTCGTGATTCAGCCGGGGGCTTAAACCGACGGCGAAGCGCACGGTCTGATATTCGCCCGGCGGCAGGTGATCCAACCAGAACGAATCGCGGTTCCGCCCCAGATCGAGCCAGGCGACTTGATTGGACAGTTCCAGCCATGAACCGTCGGCGCGTTGCAGCGCGATGTCACTGACAAAATAACTGACGCGCGTGATGGAAAAAGTCTCGCCCGCCGAGGTGTGATAACGGAACGACGCCGGTTGGACGTTTTCGCCGGCGACCTGTGGGGTAATTTGGATTTGCAACGAGGCGGCCACCGCGTTCATCTGCCCGGTGAAAAGACCGAGGAGCAAGACGGTTTTTCGCAAGCTGCTCATATTGCCCCGAGGGTTTCCGTGGCGTGGTTCAGGGGTTGATCGTAAATC
This sequence comes from bacterium, assembly GCA_021780905.1. Taxonomy (GTDB): domain Bacteria; phylum Verrucomicrobiota; class Verrucomicrobiia; order Limisphaerales; family UBA11358; genus UBA11358. Next base: position 30,684 of record JAJXXW010000033.1, on the reverse strand, counting down.
CGCCGGTGAACGTGTAGGGCGGGGGACCGGAGGTGAATGTCACCACCACATTTTGCGCGCCGGTCGTGGCTTTGGCGGGAATCGTGAAATTTGCCAGCACGGTGCCCTGCGTCGGGTAGGACGCGCTTGTGGCGGTGAGCGAACCGAGGGTGACGCTGGTGATGCGCGCGTTCGCCGGCGGTGCCGGTGGCGTGCCGGGCAGTGTGATGTTCAAGGTGATGTTCGTGCCGTTACCCCGGCTCACGCTGCCGCCGGGCACCGGATAAGTTCCGCCGGTCGTGATGCTCACCGGATCGTAACTGGCCAGCGCCGTCCGTCCGACGCGATAGAAGCGGTAGTTGTCCGTGGGATTGTTCGTATAACTCGCGCCAGTCAACACGGCGGCCACGCTCGGGGCGTTGGTGATCCAGTTGGCGAAGTTGGTCGTGGATTCCACGAGGTAGGTGCCGCCCTCGGTGGCACTCCAGCTTAAAGTCACCGCGCCATTGTTCACCGCCGGCGCGTTCAAAGCCGGCGTCGCGTCCGGCCCGCCAAGGAAATTGGTCGCAACCGTTTCCGTGATGCTGCCGACTTGGCCGCCGACCGGGCTGCCGTAATAGCCGCGCCCGATGTTGTAGGGAAAAACCGGCGTGCCGTTGGAGGCAATCGCGACAAAGTAGGCGTAGGTGCCGCTGGGAAATTCCGGCGTGACGCACCAGCGGCCGTTGTATTCGTCCAGATCAAAATCCACGCCCTGCGTGTAGCCATGATCGCCGAGATAATCGTTGTCCTCCATGTAACGCCCCAGCGGATAACTGGCGCTTACCGTGGGCCCGGCGATGATGTTCGAAGCGACATTAAACAGCCGCGCCGCCCACTGGGGAATCGTCGTGCGTCCGTTCGCCGTGAGATTGCTCGTGCCGTAATTGCCGTCGCGGATGACGTAACCCGAAACCATCCGCCGGATGCCGCTGGCGGGATTGGTCGGGTTGGAATAGCCGTAAGGCCCGTAAACTGGAAATCCGTCCGCCACCCAGCCGAGAATCGGTGAATGCTGTGTCGGCGGGTTGGTGTCTTCGGCATAAGTGTGGGTAGCCGGATTAAAATCCACGTGATCGCCGAGTAGATACCGCAGCGCGATGGGATTGGCGTGGTAATGATAGGTGCCGGTGTTCTGCTGGTGCGCGTTGCCCGCGTCAAACGTGGCGCCCTCGTTCACGTAGGCGTCACGGTTCCAATAGCCCGTGCCGCCGCCGCTGACATCCGCCGTGCCGTTCCAGTAATATGCGTCCCAACTGTTGAACATGGCCACGCCATCCACGAAGATGCCGATCTGGCCGCCGCCGGTGATGGATTTGGTCGCCGGCACGCTATTCGTGCGCGGAAGGCGGTAAAGGTTTTTCTGGTTCACCGGCAGATTGGGAAACGTCATCGTGTGCGCCACGTTCAAAAACCACGGACCCATGTTATAGCTCGCCAGCCCGGTGCTGCGCACATACACCCAGTCGGTGGAGGAATACACATCCTGGACGCCACAATAGGCCGGAGCCGATTGCGTCTGCGAACCGTTGCTCCACGTGGTGATGGGCGTGCCGGCGGTCTGCATCGCCGTGTTGGTGTAAATGCGCGCGTATTGGCCGGCGTCAGCGGTGAACCAGCAATTGGTGAACAGGTCGGCGTGGGCGGCGGCGCTGGCAAGCAACATACCTGCGAGGGGCGCAGAGCAGCCGAACAGCTTCAGGTTTGTGATTGGCCGAAATTGAATTTTCATGCCGCCACGCTAACTCAATCTACCTTAAGCAAACGTGAAGCCGACCAATAGGTCCTGCGCCTCAGCCGAAAGGTGCTCCGCGCATGGTATTTCTTCATCCCGGCTTAAGGTTGCGCCTGCGAGAGTGACGGACGTGCGAAGCTGTGTTATCCCTGTTGCGCACGCTATGAGAATTCTGATTGTGGAAGACGAACCCGACCTGCTCGCGAGTCTGGCCCAGGCGTTGCGTGAGGAAGGTTACGCCGTGGACACCGCTAACAACGGCGATGACGGGTTATTTAACGCCGAGGGCACGGATTACGACGCCATCGTGCTCGACATAATGTTGCCGGGGCTGGACGGCTGGGAAATTCTCAAGCGCCTACGCAAAACCAAAAAGACGCCGGTGCTCATGCTCACCGCGCGCGACCAGACCCGCGAGCGCGTGAAAGGTCTCGACTCTGGCGCGGACGATTACGTGATCAAGCCTTTTGATCTCGAAGAGGTTTTCGCCCGCCTGCGCGCCATCATCCGCCGCTCCGCGAACAAGAGCACCAATCTCATTGAAATCGGACCGGTGAAGGTGGACACCGCCGCCCGGAAGATTTTCCTCAAGGACAAGCCGGTGGAGATCACCGCGCGCGAATATTCCCTTGTGGAATTTCTTGCCCTGCATCGTGGCGAAGTCGTCACTCGCACCCAGCTTTACGACCATCTTTTTGACGAAAATGAAAGTTCGCTCTCCAATCTGCTGGATGTCCACGTGTCGAACGTCCGCAAAAAACTGGGCGCCGAATTCATCGCCACCCGGCGCGGCCACGGCTATTGCATCGAGTGAAAATCTTCAAATCCATCAAGTGGCGTTTGCAGCTCTGGTATGGGCTGATTCTCGTCGTCGTGCTGGCCGGCTTCGGCATCACCGCGTATCAACTGGAGCGCAATCGTCAGTTTCGCCAGGTTGACGGCGAATTGCATCGGCGAATTAGAGTGTTGGCCAATGCACTGCATAGTCCGCCGCGTCGTGACGAAAATCAAAATCGCCTGCCCGCCGACCAGCCCCCGCCGCGCCGGCCGGATTTTAACGGGGAGCTTTTTGACGGCTCACCCCCGGGACAGTTTCCCGACGGCGGGCCGCCGATGTGGCGCCGAAACCGCCCCGTGGCGGAATTTCATCTGCCGGAGCAGGACGCGCATTTTTTTGACGCCAGCGATCCGCATGGTTTTTATTTCATAATAACCTCCCGCGAAAACAAAGAGATAGCCCGTTCGACCAACCAACCCGACGGGGTGGTCACTGCGGAAGCGACGGGCAGGTATTACGCCGGCCAAATCAACCGGGTGGATAATCTGGCGGGGAATGCCTACCACCCGTCCCACTCGGTTGATTTTGACAACTATCGCGAGGCTGGCGACCGGCTGCCCTCGGGGGAAATGATCTGGGTCGGCTGCTCCATTTTGCCGGAACTGAAGGAGCTTCATCGCACCGCCGTAAATCTATTCGCCGTGGGCGGCCTGGTTTTACTCGTGGGAATTGCCGGCGGTGGCTGGCTCGTTTCGCGCGCCATCAAACCCATCAATGAAATCAGCGCCACGGCGGTGAAAATCTCCGCCGGCGATTTGTCGCAACGCATCAACGTCGCCGAGGCGGAAAGCGAACTGGGCCAGCTCGCCGCCGTTTTGAATTCCACCTTCGCGCGGCTGGAAACAGCCTTCGCCCAGCAAAAGCAATTCGCCGCCGACGCCGCGCACGAACTGCGCACGCCGGTTTCCGTCATCCTCACGCAGACGCAGACCGCGCTGAACCGCGAGCGCGATGCGAACAGTTACCGGCAGACCATCGAAGCCTGCCAGCGCGCGGCGCAGCGTATGCGCCGGCTCATCGAATCGCTGTTGGAACTCGCGCGGTTTGACGCCGGACAGGAAATCTTGAAGCGGCAGCGCGTGGATTTATCCCAAACGATAGCCGACAGCCTTGAGCTGGTGCAGCCGCTGGCTGCGGAGCGCGGCGTGAAAATCATCGCCGACCTGCCGGCGTTGGCAATCACCGGCGATGCCGGAAGGCTGGCGCAGGTCGTCACCAATCTGCTGACGAACGCGATCCAATACAACCATCCCGGCGGCGAGGCGCGCGTGACGCTGGCCGCGCACGACGGTCTCGCGGTGCTGGCGATTGCCGACACGGGGCAGGGGATTGCGCCGGACGATTTGCCGCGCGTGTTTGAGCGGTTCTATCGCGCCGACGCCTCGCGCACCGGCGCGGGGAACGCCGGTCTGGGCCTTGCCATCTGCCAGGCCATCATCGCGGCGCACGGCGGGACGATTGAGGTTGCCAGCAAGGCGAACGTCGGCACAACTTTTACCGTTCGGCTGCCTGGTTAACCGCCCGGCGGCGCCGCCGGCCCGCCCCGCAGTTTCCAAACTACGCCCCAACCTGACACGGCCTAAACTACCCCCATTCGTAGGGTAAGTAGGGTCCGAGTTTTTATTAGTATTTTAAGTGAGGGTGCGGTATTTTTTTAATCATCACAGAAATCATGACAAAAAAGTTCGTGAACATTTCAGCATTTTAGTCAAACCGCAACAACACCCCATCAAATTATGAAAATACCAAAAACAAACCCTCAACGCATTCGGTTCGTCGCCGGGCTCGCGCTGGCGCTGGGCGCATTCACCTTAATGCAGCCGGCCGCCCGGGCTGCCGACGCCTTGATCGGTCACTGGCTTTCCGGCCCGGCCAGCCTGGCCGATTCCTCCGGCTACACTCCGGCCGGCACGCATGACGGCATGGCGGTCGGAGCCAACGCGGGATTGCTGGCGTGGACTAACGATTTGCCCGAAGCGGGCTTCACCGGCCAGTCCCTGAACTTAATGGCTGGCAGCGTCGGGGTGCTGATCACGAACTCGGCTGTGACGGATGGGAATTATCAGACCACCTTCGATGCAGGTATTTCGAACATGTTCTCGGTTGCTTTTTGGATGAAAACAACTGGCACTGCCGGGGGGGATTTAGTTTCCAAGAGTGGCAACACTCCCTATGGCTGGCGCGCCCGTCTGCTGACGTATCCAGGTCAACCGTCAACCAACAACTACGTAGATTTTACCATGCGCAACAATCCGCCGGAAACTGATCTGGTAGGAACGTATCGGCAGGGGAACAGCGCCATGCAAGCAGCGAACATCGTCAATGACGGGGTCTGGCACCATGTGGTTGAGGTGTTTGATGGAACGGTTGCTTACCGCAAGATTTACGTGGATGGCGTGCTCCAGCGGTATGCCACGAGCATCCCTTATTTGGTGAATTATGCCGGCATCACCAACCACCTCATGCTGGGTGCCAACCAGAACAATATCGGCGGTGCCCCCGGCAGCTTCTTTCCAGGACTGTTATTTGATGCGCGGGTTTACAATTACCCGATTTCGTCCGGCGAAGTCCAATACTTGGTCACGGCGGGACAGACTTCCTCCAAGGACATCTTCACGTTCAATTTCCCGGGCCAGGGTGCGGCGACGATCAATGGCACCAACATCACCATCACTGTGCCTTACGCCACTGACATAACTGCCCTCTCACCGACCTACCTCTGTTCCGCGCTGGCCACTTGCAGTCCGGCCTCCGGCACCACCCAAAATTTCACCAGCCCGCAAACTTACACCGTCACCGCCCAAGATAGCACGACCCAGACCTATCTGGTCACGGTGACCGTGGCGCCGATCAGCTCGGCCAAGGCCATGCTGACCTTCGGTCCCGGGGCCGTCATCGCCGGCACGAACATTACCTGGACGCTGCCTTATGGCACCTCCGTGGCGGCGCTGGCCCCCACCTACACGATTTCACCTTATGCCTCGTGCACGCCGGCTTCCGGCACTTCCTTGAACTTCACGAACCCGCAGACCTACACCGTCACCGCTCAGGATGGCTCCAGCCAGGCCTATCTGGCGACGGCCATTGTGCTCGGGCCGGCTTTCACCTGGACCAATAGCACCTCCGGCGTCTGGAGCGCGGCTGCTAATTGGACAAACAATGCCGGCTTGGGAGCGATTGCTCCGTCCACCAACGGAGAGGCGGATTACATCCTCAACTTCGGCGCGGCGGGCACCTACACCGCCGCCAACGATTTGAATAACGGGTTTCTGTTGAACCAGCTCAATTTCAACGGGCCGGTTCTGACCCTCGCCGGTAATGACTTGGCCTTGACCAACAGCGGCAGCGAGTTGCCGGTTATCAGTCAGAACAGTTCGTCCACAATCACGATTAGCAACAATCTGGCTTTGGACGCCAACACGACCGTGGGTGGTTCCAGCTACGGAGCGGTTAATCTCTACGGCGTGATTTCGGGCGCAGGCAGCCTGACCAAGAACGGGGTCGGGACGCTTACGGTCTACGGCACCAACACCTATACCGGCGGCACGATCATCAATGCCGGGACGCTTTATTCCGGCACGATCCTGAACCCTGGAGCGTTTGGCACCATTGCCAACGTCACAGTTCAAAGCGGGGCGACGCTGCAGGGCAACCGAGGCAATTTTTCGGGCACGCTCACCATGAACGGCGGGACGTGGACCGAGATTAACGGCTTCGGGGGCAGTTGGACCGGATCCGTGATTCTCAATACCAACTCCACCATCTCCGGCCCGTTTGGCATGGGGATCACCGGCGAAGTCAGCGGACCGGGTGGCCTGATCCACGCGGGTTCCGGCACTTTGGTGCTCAATTCATCCAATAGCTATGCTGGTTCCACCACCGTCCAAGGTGGCCAGTTGCGTTGTAACGATGTGAACGCCTTGGGCAGCGGCGCGCTGAGCATCAGTTCGAATGCCACCGTCAATCTGAATTACACCGGGGACCATTCCATCACCTCCCTGACCATCGCCGGCATCAATATGCCCAATGGCAACTACGGTTCCGCCACCTCCGGCGCAGCCGATACCAACGCGGCCTTCCTCGGCACCGGCACGGTGACGGTCGGACCACATATCCAGGCAAGCATCATAAGCTTTACGTTCCCGAGTATGGCGGCTCCCACGATCAATCAGACCAATCTCACCATCAGTCTCACCGTGCCTTACGGCACGGCCGTAACGGCCCTCGCGCCCACCTACACGATTTCAGCGTATGCCTCGTGCACGCCGGCTTCCGGCACCGCCGAGAACTTCACCACTCCGCAGACCTACACCGTGGTCTCCGGGGATCTTTCAGTCACGAACGTCTATACCGTGACGGTCACCATCAGCGCCCCCAGCTCCGCCAAGGATATTCTGACCTTCGGCCCGGGCGCGGTCATTACCGGCACCAATATTAATTGGCCGGTCTCGCTCTCAGCCGCCTTGACGAATCTCGCGCCGAGCTACACGGTTTCAGCCTTTGCCTCGGGCTCGCCCGCTTCCGGTGTGGCCGTGGATTTTACCACGCCGCAGCTCTACACGATCACCGCCCAGGATGGCAGCACCAAAACCTATCTTGTGACGGCCACCCCGACTTCGGGGGTTGTCTTCAACGGCAGCTTCGAAACTCCGAGCGTCGGGCTTGGGAACTTTCAAAGTGGTCCGTCCGGTGCCGGCTGGTCCTTTAACCCATTCTTCTCCGGAATCTGCGCCAACGGCAGTCCCTGGTTCAGCCCGGCCGCGCCGGACGGCGTTCAGGCTGCCTTTCTTCAGGGCAGTCAGGGCCCCCTCACCGTCTCGCAAGCGGTAGACTTCACCGCCGGCACTTATAATGTCACCTTCTCCGTGGTGGGGCGGTCCGGTTACGGCAGCTGTGACCTGAGCGTTCAAATGGATGGCCAGCCCGTCTACTCGCTGACGTCGGCGCAAACCAGCACGACTAGTTGGACCACGTATACCTCCACGAACTTCTCCGTCACGGCGGGTTCCCACACGCTCGCCTTCGTCGCTACTCCCGGGACTGGCGACGCGGATGCGATTGACAATGTATCTATCAATGTCATCGCGGCGCCGACCGTCTCCGGCATCACCGGCCCGGTCGCCGGTCAGTTCACGATCAGCGGCAACGCGGCAGTGGCCGGTAATATTGTCGTGGAGAAGGCGACGAGTCTGACGCCGCCCATTACTTGGGTGCCCATTCAGACCAATGCGGTCTCCCCCGGTGCCTTCAGCATCGGTATCCCGCAGGGATCGGACCAAAGCGCCTTCTATCGGTTGATGGGACAATAGTCGCCGGTTTGGGGACCACAGGTTTTCGGCACCGGGCCGGGTCGCAAGACCCGGCCCGCTTTTTTTGGGCTAAAGAAACTGGTTGCGCCCAACCATGCATATCGCCTTAATAAATGAGCCTAGAGCATTCCCGGAAAAAGATGTAGCGAGGTTTTACAAATAAAAGTTGGTTTCTATTGGGTATTTCTTGCAGTAAATCGCTACATGATTCTTGAGAATGCCCTAGACAAGCCACTTATTTGCTCGCCGAAGTAAATTCAGAACAGAAGCGCGATTTTCTCAAAAAATCGGTTTGAACTTTCAGATGGCGAAGAAATCGTTGGCGGTGGAGTTCCAAAAGCCGTGGAATCTATTGGCCGAATTCGATTCCGACTCCCTGACTACGCACGCGCGTCAGCGCGAAATTTCGCCAAAAGAAAAGTGGCGGAGAGAGGGGGATTCGAACCCCCGGTTCGACTCCGCCTTGTAAATATGCTTTTTTGCTGGCTTTTTGACACCTAAAAACTTGCTGACACCCGCAAATGTTGCCATTATTGTTGCCACTAAAGCATTAACTAAAGGCATTTTTTATGGCATCGCTCCGCAAAAAAGATCGCTCACCGTTCTGGTTCGCGTGCTACACCCTGCCGGATGGCCGACGCACGCAACGCTCCACCGGCACCGCCGACCGGCGCAAGGCGCTGACCATCGCCCTCAAATATGAGGACGCCGCCCGCGAAGCCGGTGCCGGTCGCTTTGTGGAAGCGCGCGCCCGGAAGGTCATCGCCGACATTTACTCACTCGCCAATACCGAAGTTTTGCCCAATGCCTCCACCCGCGCTTTCCTGAAGGTCTGGCTCGACCGCAAAGCGCTGGAGGCCGACGAGGGCACGCATGAACGCTATACCGGCGTCGTCACCCAATTCCTCGAACACATCAAGCACAAGGCCGGCGCGGATATCAAGAAGATCACGGCGTCGGATGTGGCCGGTTTCCGGGATGCCGCCGCCCAACGGCTGTCCGTGGGCACGGCCAACCTGATGTTGAAGATTCTCCGCTCAGTGTTTGCCACCGCCCGCCGCGAAGGTTTGATGGACGATAATCCCGCCGAGCGCGTGATGATCTTGAAACGCAAAAAGGATGCCCTTGAACGCCGTCCGTTCACCCTGCCGGAATTGAAACGCATCTTGGAAAAAGCGGATGATGAATGGCGCGGCATGATTCTGTTCGGCCTCTACACCGGCCAGCGGCTGGGCGACATTGCGTCGTTGACCTGGCAGCATATTGACCGGTCCCGCGAAGAAATCCGGCTCACCACCGGCAAGACGGGCCGGCGGCAGATTTTGCCGCTCGTCGGGCCGCTGCTCAAATTTGTGGAAAACCTTCCGGCCGGCGACGATCCCGCCGCGCCGCTGTTCCCCCGCGCCCACGGCATTGTGCAGCGGCAAGGCCGCGCGGGGAGTCTGAGCAACCAGTTCCACAAGATTCTGGTGGATGCCGGCTACGCCACCAAACGGAGCCATCACAAAACCGAGAACGGGAAAGGCCGCAACGCCGCTCGCGAACAGAATGAAATCAGCTTTCACTCGCTGCGGCACACGGCGACCACGCTGCTCAAGTCCGCCGGGGTGTCGGACGCGGTGGCGCGGGAATTCATCGGGCACGATTCACCGACGGTGTCCATGCATTACACGCACATTCCGACGGAAACCCTGCGGCAGGCGGCGAACAAGCTGCCGGACGTATTTAATTAACCGGCTGCGCCGGGCCGGCGTGCCGCGCGAGGCGGCGGGTTTTGGCACCTCACCCCGATCCTCTCCGCCATAAAATGTTTTACCCCCACTTCCCTCACCCGGCCTGCGGGGGGACACCTCATCCGGCTTCGCCACCTTCTCCCCAGCGCGGAGAAGGGAATCTCCCACTCCCGTGGGCGAGGGACCCAGCGGAGCCGGGGAAACTTTCGGTGGGGCGCCGAAAGGGACAGGCGAGGCGGTGGCAGCGCCACGGGCCAATGTGCCACCCGGCTGCCGGGACAAGACGAACCGTGCGAGCCGCACAGGCGAGAAGGAATCATTTTCGGGTGGACAGCCGTTGTCCAGGGCGTGGGTTAATCTGGCGGCCTGTGAACAACTCGGAATGGACGCCAGCGGACGATGCGGTAGCGTGTCGGGCTGGCCCGTGCGGCCCGCACCCAATGAGCGCCCGCCACAACCGCATTTTGCACATTGACGGAGATTCGTTCTTCGCCAGTTGCGAAATCGCGCTCGATCCCAAGCTGGAGGGGCGTCCGGTGTGGGTCGGCGGTGGCCGGCGCGGGGACGGCATCGTGATTGCGGCGAACCGGCAGGCGAAGAAATACGGCATTAAGACCGGCACGGCCTGTTTCGAGGCGAAACGGCTTTGCCCCAGCGGCGTCTTGTGCCGCCCGCATTACGACGCCTACCGCGAGTTGTCGCGCCAGATGTTTTTGATCCTGGAGCAATACGCGCCGACGCTGGTGCCGTATTCGATTGACGAGGGGTTTCTGGATTTGACCAGTTTTGACGAGCATATCTGGCGCAACACCACGCCGACGGATTATGTCCAAGGTATCCGGCAACGGATCTGGAAAGAGACCCGGCTGCCGGTCACGGCCGGCCTCGCGAACTCCGCCAAGCTCGCCAAGCTCGCGACTGACGCCGCCAAAGGGGTCGGCTTTCTTGAAGTCCCAGCCGGTCGGGAAAAAGATTTTCTGAATGACCGGCCGGTGTCGGAAATGTCGGGCATCGGCAAGAACCGGGAACGGTCCATCCAAGCGCTGGGCGCGCTGACGTTCGGCCAGGTGGCGAAATTGCCGTCCATGCTGCTCAAGCAGAAATTCGGCATTTGGGGGCAACAGCTCTGGCTGTTTGCCAACGGGCAATGGAATGAGCCGCTGGTTTTGGAGATCAAAGACCGGACGACGATTTCCAGCAGCACCACGCTCCCGCAGGACGAACCCGATTACGAGGCGGCGCTGACCTTCATGTTGAGCGAATCCACGCGGCTGACGGGCCAGTTGCGGCGGGAGCAGATGCAGGCGCGGGAATTTAGCGTGGCCGTCCGGTTCACGAATTTTACCGAAGTCGGCACCAGCCACCGTTTCAAGCATCCGCAATTTCTTAATTCCGTCATCAACGAGGTGTTGGAGCAAATGTTCCGCGGCATCATGGCCGGCCAACGGTTGCCGGTGCGGCAGATTCGGATTGCGATGTATAATCTGGAACGGCTGGACACGCACCCGACACTCTGGGGCCGGACGCACGAGGAACGCTGGGGCGCGCTGGACGATGCGACGCACCAGTTGAATCAGCAGCTTGGCAAAACGGCGCTGATGACCGGCGCGCAATTCGCGCTCCGGCACATTGACGAATCCCAAAAGCAGCCGAAGTCGAAATGTCCGTTCACGCCGCAGCGGGAAATGATTGCAAAGCTGTGGGGCGCGGCTGGCCCGGTGAAGCCCATGCAGCCAACCCTGTTTGATTAACGGCCACGCGTGTGGGGAAAACATGGCATGGCAGACGAACACCACGCCGAACTTCGGACCATCCCCACGCGTGTGGGGAAAACTGCAAAAGTGCCGGGTCGTCGTGGACACGCCGACGGACCATCCCCACGCGTGTGGGGAAAACGGCGGCGCTCTGGGCGCTCTGGCCGATGGGCGCGGACCATCCCCACGCGTGTGGGGAAAACAACGCGCCGGGTTGTGATTATTGCTTGTATTTCGGACCATCCCCACGCGTGTGGGGAAAACAGCTCGCTGCTCGCGTTCGCGCCGTTGACCTGCGGACCATCCCCACGCGTGTGGGGAAAACAACGCGCCGGGTTGTGATTATTGCTTGTATTTCGGACCATCCCCACGCGTGTGGGGAAAACTGCCCCTGCGTCGCCAGCACGTTGTTGTAAATCGGACCATCCCCACGCGTGTGGGGAAAACGCAAGACGAAGCGCGTCATTTGCTCCGCTGTGCGGACCATCCCCACGCGTGTGGGGAAAACTGAAGTGCCGGATACTTTTACTGCCTACGGAGCGGACCATCCCCACGCGTGTGGGGAAAACAGCCGCGCCGCCGGTGGGATGCAACCGGATGACGGACCATCCCCACGCGTGTGGGGAAAACTCCACCAGCGGATTTTACCGAGATAGGACCCACGGACCATCCCCACGCGTGTGGGGAAAACACCCAGGCGGACTGGGAATAGGGCGAGACCATCGGACCATCCCCACGCGTGTGGGGAAAACGGGCGACGACCTATTCCGCGCTGACAAATCAGCGGACCATCCCCACGCGTGTGGGGAAAACACAAGCTCGCGTATGAAGCCATTGACGGCGTGCGGACCATCCCCACGCGTGTGGGGAAAACGCCAGCCTTCCTCGCCCGTTGTCAACGTAGTGCGGACCATCCCCACGCGTGTGGGGAAAACGAAATGTCGGCGGCGAATTTCTCCGCCGCCGACGGACCATCCCCACGCGTGTGGGGAAAACCGCACGGGCACCTCGGATAACTGGCGGATGTCCGGACCATCCCCACGCGTGTGGGGAAAACTTGCTGCGCCAGCGCATCTGCGGCGGCGCTGGCGGACCATCCCCACGCGTGTGGGGAAAACTACTTTTTGCCGCCGCCGGTCGGCTGGCCGACGGACCATCCCCACGCGTGTGGGGAAAACATTGAATCGGTTGCTGAAACCCCACGCGGGGCCGGACCATCCCCACGCGTGTGGGGAAAACCGTTGCTGGCGGTCACGCTCACCACATTGTTGCGGACCATCCCCACGCGTGTGGGGAAAACACATAATGCGTTTCGCGAATGCCCGTTAAAACCGGACCATCCCCACGCGTGTGGGGAAAACCTGTTGCTGGTGGATCACCGCACTTATTACATCGGACCATCCCCACGCGTGTGGGGAAAACAGAACATCTGCCGGGGGGCGATGGCCGGCAATCGGACCATCCCCACGCGTGTGGGGAAAACAACCCATCCTGCGCGCGGCGGGCACAACCCTGCGGACCATCCCCACGCGTGTGGGGAAAACGCTCCGCGCCGTGGCCGGATTCGGCGCGATGACGGACCATCCCCACGCGTGTGGGGAAAACAAACAAACTTACAACGACAGTCCCTACCAGAGCGGACCATCCCCACGCGTGTGGGGAAAACAAACCGAGATGCAGCAGCAGGTTCTGGAGTGGCGGACCATCCCCACGCGTGTGGGGAAAACTGACTTTGCACGAAGACCCCGTCGCGCTGGTGCGGACCATCCCCACGCGTGTGGGGAAAACATGTCCACGAGTCCAGATGCCAACCAGAACTTCGGACCATCCCCACGCGTGTGGGGAAAACCGAGGAAGGCTGGCGGATTTTATAGCTCATGGCGGACCATCCCCACGCGTGTGGGGAAAACTGACTCAAACAAACGCTGGCTCCGGGAACTGGCGGACCATCCCCACGCGTGTGGGGAAAACCTGGCGTTGAAAAAGAAACTCACCATTAACACCGGACCATCCCCACGCGTGTGGGGAAAACAGCTCGCTGCTCGCGTTCGCGCCGTTGACCTGCGGACCATCCCCACGCGTGTGGGGAAAACGTGAATCTGTGGCTGAAAAATGATCGCGCTCACGGACCATCCCCACGCGTGTGGGGAAAACGCCGTCCGCAAAACCATGAAAAATCTGGGTGACGGACCATCCCCACGCGTGTGGGGAAAACTCCAGACTCAACTTTGTCGATTTTCATTCCGTCGGACCATCCCCACGCGTGTGGGGAAAACTGAAGCTCGGTAAGCTGGAGGCTGTTGTATTTCGGACCATCCCCACGCGTGTGGGGAAAACAAGCTGCGCGGATAGTTTGGAAAAACACGTTTCGGACCATCCCCACGCGTGTGGGGAAAACACGGATGCAGCCGTCCGGATCACCATCAACACCGGACCATCCCCACGCGTGTGGGGAAAACCAACCATTCGGCCTTGCACTTCACCAGTGCGCCGGACCATCCCCACGCGTGTGGGGAAAACGCGCCCGGCAACGGCAGTTGCGGCAGATTCCACGGACCATCCCCACGCGTGTGGGGAAAACGATTGGGTTTGCACCGCGCCGACGATTGTTGACGGACCATCCCCACGCGTGTGGGGAAAACCCTGCTTTCTAAAGAGGATACAGCGATAAATTTTGACTGAAAGGGATTTTAGAAGGGCTGATTTTCGGTATCTACCCACTGTTCGGCGACCAGCCAGAGGCCGCTGATTTCGGTGTCGCGACGGTCAGGTTGGCCCCAGCGCTCAATTTTGAAGCCCTGACAATTGGGTTCACTGGTGAGGATGAGCAGGCTCATATCCGCCGCGTTGCGTTTGACGTATTCCAAAACTTTATCCCGGGTGCGGCGATTGACGGTGCCGACGAAGACATTTGGCTTGGGCTCAACGAACCAGCGTTTGAGTATTCCACGGATGGCTGGCGGCGTGTCGTTGGCGACGATCACAGTCATTCGATTTGGGATTGAGGATTAGCGCTTGGCGATTTTAGAACTTTACAGGGCAGAGGCTGGGCGGGCGCCTGCCTGGACGGGCATTGCTTCGGCGGTTTGGAGCAGAGCAGCGAGGTCTTTTGGCATCCGTTGGAAGATTCGTTCCTCCTCGACACGTTGTTTGAAGAGTTTGCGAACGAGCTCACCATCATCCTTGGGATCTTGCCGGACCGCCAGGAAGGCGGCGGGGATGCTGGTGAGGTGTTTGTAGAGGTCGGCGACGTCATAGATAAAAGGCAGGGTGCCGCTATCATGGACAAATCCCAAGCTAGGCAGGTAGCCGAGCGAACAGCAGACGGCGGCGCAGAGGGCGTAAAGGCTGGAGTTGGCGGTTGAGAGGGCGCGGTTGATGTCATCCGCCGTATCCCAATTATTGCGGTCATAATTGCGACCTTTCCAAGTAACCCCATGCTGGAGGCCGAGCTGGGCGTAGAAGGTGCGCACCCGGAGACCTTCCATTCCTCGCAGTTCTTTGACGGATTTTCCTTCCACCTCGCCATCGGGAAAACGCATTTTGAACATGGCGCGGGCGATTTGGGTGCGCCGGCGTTTATCGGCCCAAGCTTCGGCGTGGAGGCGGGGCATATCGTTGCTGTGATTGGGGGAAAGGCCGAAGGCGTAGAAGCGCAGGCAATCCGCGCCGGTCCAACACACGATGGTGTTGGACTCGGCGCAGGCTTTGATGGCGGCGTGGGTGACGGTGGTGCCGGGGCCGAGGATCAGCGCGGACACGGTGGCCACGGGGAGGCGGCAGAGCAGACCATCCGAGCCAATCCACATGACGCTGGAATCGTCCACTTCGAGGCGACCGTGTTCGAGAAAGAGCGGGGTCCAACGGTCCTTGGCCGGAGCAAGGGTTTCGAGGGGCGGGCGTTCAAAAAGAGCCATTTATGATTTTGGATGGACGATTGACGATTTTGGGAGGCGATGAATCCAGCGCGGTGCATGGCGCTCGCCGATAGGATTGCCGAAGGCGACGGGTGTGTCTTCAATGACGTCGGCCCCGGCCTCGCCCGGAGCGGCTTCCATGACGCGGTCGAACTGTTCGATGGTTTCGGTGCCGACGTAGCCGACGCAGCGCAGCAGCTCAGCCCAGGCCTGGGGCTGATTCGGTTTGACCCCGACCAGCACGGGGCTGGCGGGCAGGCAACATTTGCGGCCGAGCCAGACGCCCCATTTGGGATTGCGCAAGGCACCAGCGATTTCCTCCAGCAGGTTGGATGGGCCATCCAGCAGGACGCCGAAACGGGCATCGAGGAGGTAGTGGCGCGTGGTAGGCTTGATTTCAGAACCTCGATCCTCTGCTGATATTGGGTTGCGAGACCGCGCGAGCAGTTTAGCAATACGAGCCTGATTTGCTCCAGCCTCTTTAGTAAAGGCAACGGTGTGATAATCCTCGAGGCGCTGCATGGGCAAATCGCCAGCGCGGCGGGAGCGGCGCGGGAGGGTAATGACGGTAATACGCAAGGCGCAGAAGCGGGAGAGTTGCGCGGCTTCATTCGCGCCGTGCTTATCAATGCCCAGCGCGGCAGCGATCAGGCCCAGGATGGCGCTGCGGGTGGGATGCAGCGCCGTGGTGCGCCGTTCAAAGCGCGAGGCGTGGCCCCAGGATTGCAGGGGGCCATCGAGCAGGAGCGCGAGGCAGGCGTTAGATGACATGCTGGCTGAGGCCTTCGCAGAAGGCGTTGAAGGTGACGTCGGGAATGGCGAGTTCGGCATCGCACTTGATGTCCCAGGTTTTCTTGAGTGATTCGTTATGCGCCTTGAGGGCGGCAATGGATTCCGCAAGCAGGCCGGATTTGGGGCGGACCGGTTCTTCAAAGGCATTGATGAGCTGCACCGGCTGACCAGCCGATTTGTAGGTGCCGAGAACGAAGCCGGGCAAGGTGTGGGCGTTCATGGAATTTTTCCGCGCGCCGGGCACGGCCATGAGCGTGGCGCGGATGAAGGCGGCCACCACCTGACGGCGTTCGGCCACGGATAATTTGGCCAGATGGTCGGCGTCGGCCAAAAGGTCGAGGTTGAGGGCCGCGTAGCGATAATAGACGGCGGAGGAGAACTCCAGCGTTCCAATCATCCCAGCGCCGGCATCATCGCCCTTGGGTTTGCGGTCATCCACGGCGGAAAAGAAATCCAAGTCGTTATCGGATTTGTGAGTGGATAGGGCATGGCTGAACATGGCCGCACCTTCGAGTGTGAGGGAGGGCAGACTGGCGACCATGCGGCCAAACAGCGCGATGTCCGCACCATCGAGCAGCCCGGCGTTTTTGCAAAACTTGTCCAGGCTCTTTTCGTATTCCTTGGATTTAGGATCCGTTTTGAGCAAAGCGGCGACTTGCTGGGCGATTGAATCAATCTCTGATGGGGCTAGAAACGTCAACGTGCCAACTTTCGGTTCTTCGGCTTTGGCGTCGAGTTTGGCGAGCTTATCGGCGATGTTCTTAGCGTGCTCGAGGGCGGTCTTTTCATCGGCAACGCCGTGTTTTTTCAACGCAGCGGCCAGCGGTTGGACAATCAGTTTGGTGCGTTCGCCGCCGAACCGGGCCCCGGGCAGATTGTCCTGGGCAAATTCCCGGATCGCGCGTTTTAGGGATTGGCTGGAGAGGCGGGCGCGGCTGACGCCGCCGAAGACGGCCGTTTTGGGGGAGCCGACGTCATCCCGGTTTAGGCAGGAGACGGGGAAGGATTGCAGGATATGGAGTTCGATCAGTTTCATTTTAGTTCTTAGTTAATAGTTGATGGTTGATGGTTAAAAACGATTCAGGACAGAGGGGCGAGGACGAGGAGGCCGAAGCCGAAGGCTTTGGCGGAGCCGATGCCGTCGGCGACGGTGGCGCGGAGTTGCGCGGGATCCGAGACGGTGAGTTCGCCCTGGAATTCGACGGCGGTGTGCGTGCCGTGAGCGGCGCGATCTTTGTGGAAATATTCGCGACCGCGCGGAATGGTGCGCAGGGAATCCAGATTGATGGTGAAACCGCCAGCGGTCGCCTTGCGCTCCAGCCAGGCAATCAAGTCCTCGCGCTTGACGAGCGGGACGCGGCGGCCGTTTTTCTTGCGGGAGCCATCGGCGTTGTCCACGCGCAGTTTTTTGGTCGGATTGGCCAGCAGGCTGAACCGATAGCGCGGATGGGCGAAGAAATCGTCGGGAATTATTTTCGTGCCAAAACAGTCGGTGGGACACCAATCCGGTTTGGCGGGAATGGAGGAGGACAGGATAATGACACGGTAGGCATCTTCCTTGCGATCCACGCGGATGAGGAAATCGCGTTCCTGACCAGCGCGACCGCCAAAGGCTTGCCAGACGCGCTGATGCCAATCGTAGGTGTCGCGGATGTGAAGCAACCGGACGGCGTCCTCGTAGGAGACGAGAATCTGCGTCAGGTGGAGCGTGGCGGTGGTGGTGAGGATGCTCATGGTTTGGAGGTGGTAGCGGTTGATGGTTCGGCCGCATCGCCGGATTGCCAGAATGACTTGGCCCATTTGACGCGGATTTCGTCGGCATACCAGGGCCAGTTCCAGAGGTCGGCGAAAAGGCTCTCGTAATTGATGCCCACGCCCTTGCTGGCGGCGAGGCGAACCCAGGAGCGAAGCTGACCGGTGACATCTTCGACCTCGCCCGAGGCGAGCAGGCGGCGGAAGCGACTTTGGAAGCTATCGGGGATTTCCCGGCTATCACCCAGAGCGATGCGCCGGCAGGTTTCGCCGAAACTGCGGGCGTTGGATTCCTCGGGATGGCTGGCAAAGAGCGCGGCCACCGTAATGAACACGGGATTGCCAATGTCACCGCCGAGACCGGCGACGACGGGCCAGGCATCCACCTGCAATTGCGGGTTATCGGTGAGGCCGCGCCGGAGGGCGGCGAGTTTGCCCCGGTCATTGCGGGCACGGCGCAGGGAGCCGACGAAGGCGGCGGCGCGATCTTTGGGACTCAATTTGGATTCATTCATGGGCAGTATTGGTCGTTGGTTGATTTACCTTGGGACGGAAATTCAGTCGGCGCAGGCCGAGCGCATAGGCTTCGATCTGGCGCGGTGACTGGCGCGGACAAGATTGTTCGTAGGCGGCGGTGGCGGCAGAGTGAACGGATTTACCCCAGGCGCATTTAGGGAGATCGGCGACGAGATCTATGTTGCGCGCCAAATCAATGAGACAAGAAAGGTTTTGCTCCACGTGAGTCCAGAACTGCTGGCGAGCTTTGTCGTAGGCGGGCTTGTCTATTTTTAAACTTTTCGCGTAGGCGTTAACAGCTTTCCAAAGTGCTTGGTCAGCCTCGTCAGCATGTTTAACTCCTCGCTCGTATGCCGCTCGCCCCATGTCGTTAAACATTCCCGCCGGAAGCGAATAAACCGCCTCTATGGCGTCCTGAATTTTGGCTTGATCCGAGATGAGTCCCCCAGACCAGATAACAATATCAGTTTCCGGTAATAGGTTTCGGAATGCCAGTGGGCCGGAAACCCCATCTGTCTGTCGAATCTTTACGCACACGGAAGCCAATTCACGCCAAATCGCTTTATCAGTCCGGGCTTTGAGTATCCAGAGCTTTGTCTTATTAGAAACAACCGTGGCAGTTGCTTCGCGAAAGCCTGAATCTAAAAACCCGTCGTATATCAAACCGTTCGCGAGGGACATTGCAGTTTGCGATTCAAGCCAGACAGACCTTGCCAGCGGCACCAGTCGGCCCAGATAGCTTTGGGTGAGTATTTCCTCGTCCTTCTTGCTGGGCTTTCCTGAATTCCAAACTTCCCACAGTGGACGACCCATTCCATGCGGATCGTAACAACCGTCGCATGTCTCCCGCGTCAGCAGGTTCATTCGCAACGTGGCCAGTATTGTTGTCCCCAGCAAGAGCGTGTGCAGCATACTATTGTCAGCGCAAGGCGATCGCCCCTTGTAACCGCGTCCTAGGAGCGGCGAGTAACATTGGTAGGTAAGGAGACTCAGGGCGGACTGCGAATCGCTAAATTCGCGGTCATCGGAAGCCGCATTGTCGAAGAGGGTCGCGTTGCTCTCACCAGATGCCATACTCAGGTTGAGTCTGGTTATCCCCTCCTTCTCCATGACAGGCATTGATGAGGCGACAACGCCGGGTTTGACCTGAAGGAATCTCTGACCATTACCGAACAATTCAAAGGAGCCACGCCATTTATCGAGATAGGCCCGGACGCGGGGTTGGATGAGAGGCTGGCATTGCTCCCAAGCGTCTTCGTCGGCCGGTCCATCGAGGGCGGCCTGGGTGATGCAAAGCAACAGCCTCATCAGAGCGATTCGCTCGTGGGGTTTTACGGCGAGGTCGCGCAGTTCATGTGCCTGGGCGAACAAGTCCTGCAGACTGAACAATTCGCGGCGGCCATTGGCGCGCAAGGCGGGAATCCAGGGATCAATAGTCAAATTCATCGTCATCCTTTGGGGTTGTATTTACACGGGCAATGCGTTCGGCGAACAGGCCAAGACGCGGGTCATAGGTCAAATCGGAAGCCAGATCGCCAAACTGGCAGCGGCCGGTTTCGCTGATTACGGTGGCGACAGTGGCATGATCGGGCCCGTGGAGATCGAGCCAGTTTGGACGGGGCGCGCCGGCGGGCACCTGCCAGCGAGGGGCGCGAACAGTCCACTGTTGTAGAAATCTGGCGGAGGTCCGGCGCCATTCAAACTCGCTGATTTCGGTTTGACTGCCGTCCAGAGCCACGACTAGAACAGATTTACTGCCGGTGGCGGCGATGGATCGAAGCAAGACCACAGGCGTGGTGGGGGCACTTTGCTGACGAGTAAGGATTTCCTCCTGGTCACATAGCATTGGGTTATCAAGAACGCGAGTAGCAGATATAGCTTTGCTGGCGAGTTGACGTTTTTCTTCTTCAAGAACGGCGTGGAGTTCGCGCCAAGTTTCCGGTTCCTGCGGATTCGCTTCGGCATAGGTTGCCTCCAGCAATGGGCGAATGTCGGCGGGCAAGGTGATTTCTGATTTTGATTGCCAAACCGCCGCCGTCCGCAACAGGACATAGGGCGCATAGACCCAGGCGCTCCGGCCAAGCGCGGCTTTCAGCGCGGCAGTGTTTTCGGCGGCGGTCAGGTCGGGCAACCGAATCCAAAACTCCGGGGTGGCGGCTTGACGGTGCGGGCGCGGATGACGCCAGAGGCGACCCATACGCTGAAGAAGCATATCCGTGGGCGCGAGGTCCGAGACGATGAAGTCGAGGTCAATATCCACGCTCTGTTCCACGACCTGGGTGGCGATGAGGATGCTGCCGGGGCCGGTAGCGGGTCGGTCCCGTCCGAGATGTTCGAGCCACTCATTTTCCAACTCCGCGCGACGGGCAAAAGGAAAACGGCTGTGGAGGAGGCCGATGTCAACCGATCCCTGACAAATGGAGGCAGCCACCGCGCGATAGGCTAGTTGAGCCTCGATGACGGTGTTGCGAATCCAGAGGACATGCTGGCCGGCTTCGGCACGGGCTATCAGTTCGCCAATGGTTTCCGCCTCGGGAATGACGGCGGGACGGAGGGAGACGATTTTATCGGCTGCCCACGCGGGTTTGAGGTGCTGACAATCCCCACCGCTGGAGCCATAGGTGACCAGCGGATAATCCGCCGGGGCGGTGGTTTCATTGATACCAGCGGCGGCGAGCAGTTCTTTCCGGCGGTCGGCGGTGAGCGTGGCGCTGAGGATGATGACGGCGCAACGGAGGTTCACCAGTTCGCGAATTAGTGCCGTGATGAGCGTGCCGGTGTAGATGTCGTAGGAGTGAATTTCATCCAGGATGACCACCTTGCCGGCGAGGGCGAACCGGCGGACGAAAAAATGTTTGACGGCGACCACGCCCTGCAAGGCTTGATCCACGGTGCCGACGCCGTAGGGTGCCAGCAGCGCCTGCTTGGCCGACGAGAACCACGAGCGCGCCTCGCGCGGTGTGTCGTTGGGCGGTTCGCCATCTTTTTCCGCACCGCGCGGGAAGGCCGGATTGATGCGCAGAATGAAATCATCTTCCAGCCAGGCGTTGCCGTGGGCGAGCCGGAAGGTGGCCGGGTCCGCCAGTGCGGCCCGCAGGAAACGGCCGATGCGTTCGTGAATGCGGTTGCTGGTGACCTGCGTAGGCAAGGCAAAATAGATTCCGTGCTGGTGGCCGGCGGCGATGAGTTGCTGGGCGGCAAACAGCGCGGCCTCGGTTTTACCGCAACCCATTGGTCCTTCGACGATGATGACTCCCGGGGTGCGGGCGGCTTCGGCGACGGCCTGCTGGAGCGGATTGGGATCGAAGACGGCGCCCGGTCGGGAGGCGAAGGCTTCAGAAAATGCTGTTTGCTTCAATTTGCCGCCGGGCCAGCCGATTTGACGGAGCGCCGCAACGGCTTGTTGGCGAGCCGCGACCGGGGGCGATCCAACTTCCGAAGAAAACCAGCTTTCGTTGGAGCCAATCCAGTCGGCCACGGTGATGAGGCCGGCCAGAAGCCAGAGGTCGGAGTGTCCCAAACGCTCATCAGGAGGAGTGGCTGGCAGGGGGCCGAGATGGGCCACCAACTCATGCAATAGCGCGATGCGGTTTGACTGAGCCCAGTCTGGGAGCGCAAATTCACCGGGGTCGAGCTTGATTCGTTTCCCCTTCGGGCGACCATGATGTGCCCCCACAGCAACCGAATAGAGGCGACCCGGCTTAAACGATTCAAGGTTTTCCAAAAAAAACTGACTGACTCGGGCATGGTCAGTGACAGAAAGTGCAATCAATCCATCGGTGCATTCGGGTTTAAGGGAGGCAAGGGCTAGACGCCACGCTTTGCACTTGGCCTGAAAGCCGACGGTAATCTTTCCCACATCATGGACGGCAGCCAGCGTGGCGGAACCCGGCGGAAACAGGGAGCGAACCTTGGCCGGTAGGTTGGCAATGATCACCTCGGCAACGCAACCGACATTGAGACAATGATCGTGGACTGATAGGCCCGGACGTTCGCCCGAGATCGTCTTTGCCCAAAAAACTGGTTGTGGTAAATGCCCCATGTTTTTTCTACGCCCAGTCGCCATCGTTTGCCGGGAATCTCGGGATGATGCACCCGACCGCGAAAAGTTCACAGAAAAAATTTCCAAAATCAGAGAGGTTCAAAAATGGGCGGGGGTTTCCCAGAACGTGTCTTCAGGTGGATTTGGGCCGGCAGAACGCGCTTTTTTGGTTGGGAAAATTATTTCAACCCTGTGCGGTGGTGCGCCCATAAATTGTTTTCCGGCCTGTTATTTTGGCCCGCATCAAAAAAGCTGACTCACAGTTAAACACCGTTGGACCTCAAGTGAGGAAGTTCCGGCTGCTGAAGGGCTGGCGGCAGGATCAACTGGCCCGCGCCATGCAACTGCGCGGTTGGGACACCAGCCGGGATTCGGTCACGCGGCTGGAAAATCAAGTCCGGCGCGTCACCTGTCTGGAGCTTTTTATCGTGGCCAAGTGTCTGGAGGTCGGGACGGATGAATTGTATGCCGCCGATCTGGAACGCCGGACCAAGTTCATTGCACCCCCATTTCGCCGACGGCTGACACGCGGGCGCGTGCCGCCGGCGGCTTGAGTCATCGTTTTTTATTTTGCGCGCGGGACGGGTTTTGTCTGGCGTCCGCGCGCCAAGAATACATTCACCAGGCCATGCTGTGATGTTGTATGGAGAAAATTGAGGGCGAACCTAGCCGGGGCGCCGGACTTCCCGGTCCGGCGCTCCTGAATCTTCAGGGAATAAAAACCGGAAAACCACCTCACCCCGAGCCCACCTCATCCGGCCTGCGGCCACCTTCTCCCCAGCGCGGAGCAGGCGGAAACGGCAACGGCGAGGATTTTCAGTTTGTCCAGGCGTCGGCATCGGAGCTGGCGGCGATGGGCGTGGACGATTGCCAGCGCGTCGCCGGCCTGAAATGCCTTTTGCTTCGCAAGGTCGGCAAGGCCAACCTGGAACACTTCGAGGATCTGCGCCGGAAGCTGTTCAACCGGCTGCCCCATGAGTTCTCGGCGTTCCGTGGCATCCTGACGTTTGCCAACGGCTCGCGCATCATCGCCGGGCATTTCCAGAACGAGAAAGACATTGATGCCTACCTCGGCTTGGAATACGATATCATCGGCATCGAGGAGGCCACGACGTTGACCAGCCGGAAGTATCAGGACATCACGACCTGTTGCCGCTCATCCAAGGTGCTCCCGAACGGCCAGCTTTGGCGTCCGCGCATTTATTCCACAACCAATCCGGGGGGAGTTGGCCACGCCTGGTATCGGCAGAAATTTGTGGCGCCGATGCTGGAGCGGCGCGAGGCCGAAACCCGTTTTATTCCCGCGCGCGTCACGGACAACCGGTGGAACAATCCCGACTACGTCCGCGTGCTCGAAGGGTTGACCGGCTGGCAGAAACGGGCGTGGCTCGACGGCGATTGGGACATTGCCGCCGGCCAATACTTCTCGAACTTTCGCCGGGAGGTTCATG
The DNA here is from genome assembly GCA_021780905.1 of bacterium. Lineage (GTDB taxonomy): Bacteria > Verrucomicrobiota > Verrucomicrobiia > Limisphaerales > UBA11358 > UBA11358. The sequence goes on along the minus strand of JAJXXW010000033.1, from coordinate 6,827 downwards.
TTGTCCCGGACTTCGACGATACTCGCGCCGTCGAGTGGTTCGCCGCGCTGGATTATGGCTTCGCGCATTACACGGTGGCGCTGCTTGGGTGCCGCGATGGGGATGGCAACATCTTCATCGTGGACGAACACGCCGAGCGGCTCTGGCTGCCGCAGCGTCATGGTATTGCCATACGGGCAATGTTGGGGAGACACAACCTGCAGTTTTCTGACCTACGCCGGTTCTCGGCCGGCGCGGATGTGTTCAGCCGGCAAGGTGACGGTTCGACCGTCGCCAGCCAGTATGAGCGGCTGGGAATCCGGCTGAAACCAGCCAGCATGGATCGCATCAATGGGTGGGCGGAATTGATGCAGTGTTTCGGCGAGCCGGAGCATGGTGTAAGGCCGACATTATTCATTCACCAGCGCTGTAAACGGCTCGTGGAGACCATTCCGACGCTGCAACACGACCCGAATCGGCCTGAAGACGTGCTGAAAGTGGATGCTGACGACGATGGAGTCGGCGGTGACGATGCGGCCGATTGTCTGCGCTATCTGGTGGCGACGAAAATCCGGACGGTGTCGCAATGCAAGTTGCGGGGATTCTGATCAAGACGCCGACTTGGCCTTTTCGCAGGTATGGAAGGCGGCCAAAAATGATTTGGCGTTTTGATCGAAACGATTGTGGCCCGAATCATCAAGCCGTTTTTGATTCGAGGTGAAGGCGGGACAGACATAACCCCAATTCGAGCGCTGGGCGAAATAGATGACGAAATCAATGTGCTTGCCCTTCCAGGCATTCTGGACTTGATGATGATCGTCTTGGGATTCGATGGATTTGATTTGCAGGCGGTAGGAATTGGGACCATCGGAAGCGATCAGGTCCACGGCGTGGGCCGCATCCAGCAATGGCGTGAATACCTGCCAGCCGGCCTGCATCAACCAGGTGGCCACGAGTAATTCGAAGGAATGGTTTTTGTGCAAACGGGCGTTGGCTTCGGACAGGCCGATGGATCGCTTGGGCATGGCGGATTGTCCCTATCACGGGTTCGGGATGTCAACTTGGATTCTGAGCAACGGCAGCGGAACCTCCTATGCAGGGAAAATCTTTTCGCTAGAGGCCAACCCTGAACGCCTGTCGAACTGTCGCAACGTATGGCCAACCCACGAACCAATCACGCTCCAGCGCCGACCCTGGGGGATGGCAGGGTCGAAAGCGCAAGGGAAGGGTGGGGGGTGCGAGCCGGTGGCAGCGCCACCTGCCATTCTGGCGAGCTTTGGGGGAAGACGCCCCGACCTGATTTTGCCCGTGGTCCCTCACCCGGCTTTGCCACCCTCTCCCGTTCCCACGGGCGAGGGACATGCGGAGCGGCGGAGTTGGCGTGAAGGATGCCGGCAAGCTGGCGCAACGATAGCAGCGCCACGGGCGGTGGCGCGGTCGCCGGGGACGGCGAAGCGATCGGTGTGACAGTGCCGCAGCGGGATAGCACACAACGCCATATTGTGCGTCATTTACTTCCAGCACAGGGTCTCGCGGGTTCCCTGTGCGCCCGGAATAAATGACCGGAGGGTCACGCACAATATGTGTTGTGTCCTGTCCCGGAAGCATTCCTGCATGACAACGGAGGTGCTTGCGCACGGCCACCATTTTGTCGGGGCGTCTGGACTCGTTCGGCGGCGCGCAACGGAGTGCGCGCCCTACCGGTTCCGGCGTCCAGGCGAATCAGCGGAGCGGAATGACGGGCGTTTGCGGGAGTCAGGGCAAAACGCCAACGGCAGGCCGTGAAGCGATTCGACTGGTGGCCGGACTAAATCATTCGGTGCGCCAAGTCCGGCGGTTTTTCGAGCGCAGCCTGCGGAGCGAAGAAAACGCCGTCGGTCTTGGCGCATAATGCTGACGGCTGGCATCGGGCGAAGCCTAGCGGTGCTATTGCTTTTGCCTTCGGCGACAGGCAACGCCTCGCGCCGTATTGCTGCGTCTTGCCCGTGCGAAGCATCGCGGCCCCTCACCCCGACCCTCTCCCCATCCGATGGTGCGAGGGAGAAAATATTTTTGTGCGACGTTACCCGGGGTGGCGCTCGTCGGTCGAGCTTACCCCGGGCTATTATCGGGCTGCCCTTTCAGGGCGCGGCCGGTTTCAGCCGGTCTCGCCAGTTTTCGACCGTCGGAACGAAACGAGAGCGTCCGCGGTGCGAGCCGCACGGGCGAGCGGCGGTTCGCGGCAGTGCAGTGGAGCGGTCGGAAAGCTGGTGAGTCCGGCCAGGCCGCGGGCGGAAGCGTGCCGAGCCAGATCGAGCGACGGGCGTAGCTCTGCGGAGTCCCTGAGCGAAGAGATGGCGAGGCTCGCTGACGGTGCTTGCGGCGGGTGCAGTTGAGGGTTTACGCGGGGCGGGTAGGCTCTAACGTGCCATGTTAGGCGGCGTTCGATTGTGAAATCTCCGAGATACAAAGAAAACAAGAACTCCCAAAAATGCTAACGGTGCCACTGCTGGCTCTGGCACGGGTGCGATGGGCGTCGCTGAAATGGAGAACAACGGATTCTGTGCCCCATCTATCAAACCAGCGCTCCAATTATCAATACTCGTGACTGCTGGTGAAGTGATGTAGTTCCAGTTCGGAAAATTGGCAAGAGGATCTGCTGGAAACAGCAGCATCGTGTAAGGTGTAGCGGCAGCAAGTGAAATCGGTGAATTCGGCATAAAAGTGTAATAACCCGCCGCCCCAACTTCGGCGAAAGTTTGGAAATATGTAAATGTGCTGTAATCAGAGACTGCTGCGATCATCAACACTGGAATATCAGTGCTGGCGAATAATACGGTCACTGAATCGAGCAAGTAGCCAGGCGCATTGGCACCAGTCGTAAATGGTATCCCGATCTCGCCTGTTGTCCAGTCGCTGCTATTGGCAGTCTGATTGGTGTTGGACAGATAAACAAAACCCTGCCCGTGCATCTCCGCTGCGATAAATGTAGCGGTTATAAACAATATTTTGGTGATGTGTTTCATCTTGCAGTGCGTAGCCGCCTAACATAATAGTGAGCCTCGGAATTGAGGTTTATCAGTTTTCATGGAGTGGAAAGTATTCCTGCAGAATCGGCTTGTCCAGAACCGTTTGGCGGGCTGGAGGCTCCCATATTGGAGGCGGCAAAAGCCTCGCGGTGTCCAGAGGGTTGAAACCCTTTGGCGCAAGGTTCGGGGATGCGCCATCCCCGATGCAGAAAAATATCGCGGCGAGCCAGCCAGGCGAAGCCGCGAATTTTTTTTGCCGGGGACACTGGCCCCCCGGCTGGCCTGCTCGCCGATTTAACCTCACGGAGCGCATGAGGGCTTGCCGCCGGTTGGCGGTCAATCTTCGTCGGGCAGCATCACGGTGATGGCGGGCGATGCGTCGTCCAGGTCGCGCGGGCCGCAGTGGGCAATCAACTTCACCAGCTTGGCGCGGTGGTTGTCGTTGCGGACATACAGGGCGACGGGAACGCGGTCGCTGTGGCTGCGGCTGCGGAGGATGGCAAAGCGGAGCATCCAAACGATGTCCCAAAGGCGTCCGGCTTCATCCTGGGCTTGCACGCCTTCCGGCACGGCGACATAGGCATCAAACACCGTGCGGGTCAGGAACACCGGAAAACTGATTCCGGCTTCCTTGGCGGTCTTGGTGACTTCGACCTGCACGCCGTCGGCGACGGCTTGCGCTCGGGTGTAACTGTAAATGACGGGGCCGAAGGGTGATTCATTATTTTCAGTTTTCATTTTCTATTGGGGTTAAGGATTTCAACTTCGGATTGGGGGGAGATACGAAACGTGACGGGCGGCGGGGTGAACCGAACGGGCTTGTCGAAGCGGGTCTTAAACTCGCGGACGGGCCGGTTCATCAGGATGACCGCCGCGCACTCATTGACGCGGACGACGCGGCAAAGCCGGTGGTCAAAGCGGATGACATCGCCGGCACGAAGCCGGAACGGATGCGCCAACGGCTGCCAGAGGATGCCGACAAACTCCGCCTGTGCGGGATCGGGTAAGCTGCGCTTGGAAAGTTTCATAAAGGTGAAAAGTTGGGGCGGATTAAGTCCGCCCCGTTGGTGTCAGGCGGCTTTCTGGTCGGCGGGATAGTAGGACGCATATTTTTCGTGCGGGTCGCCAGCGCTGGAGAGACGGAACTGGCCGCACGGGTGTTGCCAAGCCTGCCGTGTGCGATTCCAGTGGAAGCCAAGCTGCGCCAATGTCTGCCGCACGGTGGGCGCGGGTGATTCACTAAACGAAACCCAAATCCACTTGCCGACAACCTCGGCCACCTCCCACAAACGGCGGTCTTGCTGCTGGAGCAAGGCCAAAACTTTTTCGGTGGGCAAGGTGCGGTTAGCCTTCCGCGCTTCCGAATCAATCGGCAAACGATTGCAATTCCTAGCGGTTTTGGCAGACTGACGCGGGTGCAAGCGCCTGTGTTTGCAACGGAAATGGCGAGTTGACAGGATTGGGCGGGCTGCGGTATATTTAGCGTGCGGTTGGGAGAGCTGCGGTAACGCGGTTCGCTGAACGAAAGTTCACCCGGCTGCAATTTTTTTTATGCATCTCCTTTATCTCGATGATGCCGGGTCGGCAGGAAACAAGAATGAGGAATATCTGGTCCTGGGTGGCATCTCCGTTTTCGAGGCCCAAGCTTCCTTTCTGACGAACGAACTGGACAAGATCGCCTCCGGTTTTTCCGCGACCAACCCACACGACATCGAATTTCATGCCTCGGAAATTTTCGCCCGCCGGGTGGCCCCGTGGGATAAAATGACCAAAGACGAGGCCAAAGGGGTGTTGAAGGCGGTGCTGGGCGTGCTGGCCAACAGCTACAATTCGGCGAAAGCGTTTGCCTGTGTGGTTCACAAGCCTTCGTATCCCGGCCGCGATCCGTTGCAAATGGCATTTGAGGATATTTGCAGCCGGTTTGACCGCTATCTTTCCCGCTTGCAAGCCGAAGGCGACCGCCAACGCGGAATGATTATCCTAGATGAAAGTTCCCACGAAACCACGCTGCAAGGGATGGCGCGCAATTTCCGCACGCTTGGCACACAATGGGGCGTGGTGCGCAATCTGGCCGAGACGCCGTTATTTGTGGATTCCAGGGCTTCCCGCTGTGTGCAACTGGCTGACCATGTGGCCTACGCAGTATTCCGGCGGTATCACGCGGCTGATACCTCTTATTTTGATCTCATTGCCTCGCGCTTTGACTCCCATGAAAACGTGATGCATGGACTGTCACACAAACAACTGAAAGACCCCAGTTGCATGTGCCCGGCCTGTCTGAGCCGGCGGTTTGCGCGGACCGATGTTTGAGCCGCCGGGCAAAAATGGGTTTTGTGCACTGAGATCAGGCGGAATACGTTGCCAGTGCTTCATCTACCATTGCCGAGGCTTTTTCTTCGAGGACTTGGGCTTCTGAAAAATCGTTCCACAGTTGACGGACTTTCGCGCCATCCACATCGAGCGGCGGCGGCAGAATGACGGCTTCCATGTCGTTTGGGAAAGTGGAGTCCACGACCGAGCCGGAAGCGCGGGCTTTGAGTTGCATTTGGGCGTGGTTGGTCTTGAGGGCGAGAAACAGCCACCCAGCATCCACGCCCGTTTTGGGAATGACGCGCCCGATATGGCCGCTGGCGAGCCAACCATCGCGATCACGCGTGACGAGAACAGGCGTGCCGAGTCCTTCTTCAGCCCTCCCGTCCGCCGGATAGGCAATCCAACCGGCGCGCAATGCGTAATTCTCCACCTGCTTGAACACATTGGCTGACATGAACTGCAAATTGATGGTTTTGGTTTGGAGCAGTTGCGCGCCTGAAACCAGCGGGCGGCCATTCTCATTATTTACATAATTGGTTTTGTAGCGACCGCCAGGCTTCAAAACATCGGCAACATCTGCCACTGATAAGCCGCCAAGTTTTTTCAGCTTCTGACGAACAGACCAAACTAAAGGATCGTAATAGGCGGCATCCAAACGGCCTGCAAAATCCTCAGAGCGAACGGACCATCCCTCGCGAGTTGGACGAGTTCTTTCAGATGGAAAAAGTTTCGCTTCGTATTCTCTAACGAGTTTGTCGAGTTGGATTCGAGATTTTTCGCGGAGCAAAACCGCTCGACCAACCATTTCAGATACTTCACTCAAAGCCTTCTCTCCCAAGAATACGACTTCAATCTTGGCTAAGTGGCTCTCTGTGATGTGATCGATGACAGAACCGGTTTTGTCTCGGCGCAACAATTGACGACCTATTGTGCTATTCAGAAATGCGAGCGTATAAAACCGCAGTTTTCTATCTTTAATTTCTATGCGAACCATGTCGTGGCTCAATACAAAATTTGCCAGATACTTGTCCACAACCACGGCAGGACCTAAGTTTCTACCCGAACAGGTTTGAAGAATCATTCCTTCGGTTAATTGATAACTTTCCAAACCTTCGGTTCTGGCTTCCGATAGCCAATCCGCTGGCTCTGGAAAGTAATTAAATACATCGTAGGGTCGTAAATACGGCACTGATTTCTCACCGACCGCTGCATAGCAGGCCGTTGAAAAACGGGTGATTTTTCAGCGCCACGATTTTTCATGGGTGATTTTTTCAAAATTCAGTGTGCGAACCGTGGTAACGGCTGTCCCCACCGCAGCCGCAAGTCGGCGGTTGGCCTGACGGCGTGGCCCGCCGGACGCCCGCGCCGGGGTTTTGCCCCGGTTCCCGGCGGCTTTTCAGGCCGCCCCCAGTCGCGCCAGGCGCAACAGGTTGTAAGTCGCCGCCACAAAGTGGCCCCACGCCTGCGTCCGTTCCAAGCCCCGATACCGGCTCCGTCTAAATCCGCCCACCGTTTTGATCCAGCCAA
>JAJXXW010000092.1 GCA_021780905.1 bacterium | reverse complement strand
CACGCCGTTGGTCAAACTAAACAAGGTAACCGCCGGCGTGGATGCCACGATTCTCCTCAAGTGCGAATTTTTCAATCCGCTGAGCAGCGTCAAGGATCGTATTGGCGCGGCCATGATCGAGGATGCCGAGAAACGCGGCATTCTCAAAAAAGACACCACCATCATTGAGCCGACCAGCGGCAACACCGGCATCGCGCTGGCATTTGTGGCGGCAGCCAAAGGCTATAAATTGATCCTCACCATGCCGGAGACGATGTCGCTGGAGCGGCGCACCTTGCTGGCGATGCTCGGGGCCAAACTGGTCCTCACCCCGGGTGCGGAGGGCATGAAAGGGGCCATCTCCCGCGCCGAAGCCCTTGCGAAAGAGACGCCCAATTCCTGGATTCCACAGCAATTTGACAATCCCGCGAATCCGGCCATTCATTCCAAGACCACGGCCGTGGAAATTTGGGAAGACACGGATGGCAAGGTGGATATTTTCGTCTCGGCGGTTGGCACCGGCGGCACCATCACGGGCGTCACGGAGGTCATCAAGCCCAAGAAGCCCACATTCCAAGCCATCGCGGTGGAACCGAAAGATTCCCCGGTCATCTCTCAGACGCTGGCCGGCCAGCCAGTCAAGCCCGGTCCGCACAAGATTCAAGGCACCGGCGCGGGTTTCGTCCCGAAAAACCTGCATTTGAAGGACAGCGCGGGGAATCCGCAAATTGTCGAGGCCTTGCAAGTTTCAAATGACGATGCCTTTGCCATGGCTCGTCGGCTGGCGAAAGAGGAAGGCATCTTGGTGGGCATCTCGACCGGCGCGAATGTCATCGCGGCCATCGAAGTTGCCAAACGCCCGGAAAACAAGGGCAAAACCATCGTCACCGTCGCCTGCTCGACCGGCGAACGCTATCTGAGCACTGCGCTCGCCGCCGAAGCCCGTGCGGAAGTGGGCGGCTGATGCGCGCCGGCCTTTTCCCGCGCGCCGATTCGTCCTGAATCGGCGCGTTTTTTGTTTGGCGGGGCAAAAAATAATTGTTGCCTTTTCGGGGGTTTGCCCGTAATTAAACGTCTGTCGAAGGTTCCAGTTGGCGGCAGCAGACGCAGCCGACATTTCCCAAAGTTCACTTTTCCAGCAGTTTTTCGGAAGGGTTTCAGCCTTCGGCCAAATATTTTTTTATGAGCGAAACGCAAGCGAACGCCAACGGCGACAAGGCGGTCAATCCAAATTACGGTTCCGGCTTTCTCGAAATTTCCGAGAAGGGTTTCGGTTTCCTGCGCACGGCGCAAAACCATTTTCACCCCAAGCCGACAGACATTTTCGTCACGCCTGACACCATCCGCCGCAGTTTTCTGCGCGAGGGCAGCTTCATTGAAGGGCCGACCCAGCCGCCGCATCGCGGCACCAGCCCGCAGCTCAAAGCCGTGGACAAGGTCAATGAGATGGCGTTTCAGGATTACACCAAGGCTGTCCGCTTTGAAAACCTGACCAGCATTGACCCGATCGAGAAATTCAATCTGGAAACCACGCCGGACATTTTGGAGACGCGGGTGATTGACCTCGTCACGCCCATCGGCAAGGGCACGCGCGGACTCATCGTCGCGCCGCCGCGCACGGGCAAGACCACCATTCTCAAGCAGATCTGCAACGCCATCACCACCAACCACCCGGAAGTGCATTGCATGGTGCTGCTGATTGACGAGCGTCCCGAGGAAGTCACCGATTTTCAACGCTCCGTCACGGCCGAAGTGGTGGCCTCCTCGAACGACATGGAAATTGACACGCACGTCCGCTTGTCGCGCTTCATGATCGAGCGCTGCCGGCGCATCGTCGAGTCCGGCAAGGATGTCTTTGTGCTGATGGATTCGCTCACCCGGGTCGCCCGCGCCTACAACAGCGCACACGGCGGGAGCGGACGCACCATGAGCGGCGGCGTGGATGCCCGCGCCCTGGAAATCCCGCGCAAGATGTTTGCCTCCGCCCGCAAGATCGAACACGGCGGTTCGCTGACCATTCTCGCCACGGCGCTGGTGGACACCGGTTCGCGCATGGATGAATTGATTTTCCAAGAGTTCAAGGGCACCGGCAACATGGAACTGATTCTGGACCGCAAGCTATCCGACCGTCGCCTCTATCCGGCGATTGACATTCCGAAATCCGGCACGCGCAAGGAGGAAAAGCTGTTCCCCTCGAAGCATCTCGAAGCCATCCGCAAGCTGCGCCGCACGATGGTGGACCTGAATCCCATCGAGGCCATGGAGACGCTGACGTCCGCGCTCAAGAAGCACAAGACCAACGAGGAATTGCTGACGCGCATGGCCGCCAATTCGTAAATGCAACCGGCGGAACCGGTCGAACGGGATGCTGCCGGGTAAATTTCGATTGGGCATCTGTTTCCTTCGCAGGCTTCTGTTAAAATGAGTGACTCGCTCCATTCGCGGCCGCCGCTGGAGCGGATGCTGCGCATTCACCAGGCTCTGCAAGCCGGCGGTTTTCCCAACGCCACGGCGCTCGCCCGCGAGATCGAGGTCGTCACCAAGACCATTCACCGTGACATTGAATTCATGCGCGAGCGGCTCAACCTGCCGGTGGAGTTTGACCCGCGCCGCAACGGCTATTTTTACAGCGGCGAGGTCAGCGCGTTTCCCACGATGCAGATCACCGAGGGCGAAATTGTGGCGCTCATCGTGGCGGAAAAAGCGTTGCAGCAATATCGCGGCACCAGCTTTGAGAAACCGCTGCTCAGCGCGATCAAAAAAATGGAACAGGCGCTGCCGGACACCATCTCGCTGAACCTGGCGGACATCGAGCAGACCATTTCCTTCCGCACCCGCGCCGAACCGGTGCTCAATTTGGAAATCTTTGACGCCCTCGCCAAGGCCGTCGCCCAGCGCCGGCAGTTGGAACTGCATTATCGCAAGCCCGGCCAGCCGGTGGAGAAGCGGCTTGTTGACCCGTATCATATGGCCAACATCAACGGCGAGTGGTATCTCTTCGCCTACGACCACGCGCGGAAGGACCTGCGCACGTTCGTTCCGGCGCGGATTCAGTCCGTGACCCCGACGGGCAAGTCCTTCGAGCGCACCCAGAAATTTTCGCTTGAACAGCGCTTGCGCGACAGCTTTGGCGTCCACTCCGGCGAGGGCAAATTTGAAGTCGTCCTGCGCTTCACGCCGCGCGCCGCGGGTTACATCCGCGAGAAGAAATGGCATCCGTCCCAGTCGCTCCGTGATTTGAAGGACGGCGGGGCGGAACTGCGGTTGAAACTTTCCAGTCTTGCCGAGGTGCAGCGGTGGGTGCTCAGTTGGGGCGGTGATGCCAGGGTCTTGCAGCCCCGCGAACTGGTGGATTCGGTAAAAAACGCGGCGCGGGCCATGTTGGACATGTAAACCGGCGCCGCAGACGGCTCACACAAACTTGCCGGGATTCAGAATGCCGTGCGGATCAAGTGCCTTTTTTACGACGCGGTGCAGTTCATGGGATTCGGCGGAAACCGCCTGCGGCCACCAGCGCTTCTTGGCGAGACCGATCCCGTGTTCACCGGTGATGCTCCCGCCCTGACCGATGACCCAGGTGAACAGTTCATCCAGGCATTTCTCCGAACGCTTTTTCGTGCCGGGCAAATTGTAATCCACCATCACGTTGGTATGGATGTTCCCATCTCCGGCGTGGCCGAAGCAGGCCAGTTGCAGTCCGTGTTTCTTTTGCAGCTGCGCGGCGAACTTGAACAACTGCTCCAGCTTTCCGCGCGGCACCACGATGTCCTCGTTCAGCTTCGTCAGTCCCGTATCGCGGAGGGCGTAGGAGAATTCCCGGCGGATTTGCCACACAGCCTCGCATTCATTCGCTCCGAAACCGCGTTCGATGAACAGCGGCTTTTGTCGCCGCACAATTTTTCCCACGACGGCGACCTCTCCGCGCACGGACGATTCCTGGCCGTCCAGCTCGACAATCAAATGGGCCTTGCAACCGAGCAGCCGTTTGCTGCCGGTGCGTTTGGCGGCGGCGGCAAGCGTGAATTCATCCGCGAGCTCGGCGGCGCACGGCAGGAAGCCGGCGGCGAAAATGGACTGGAGTGCGCGCACGGCCGAATTCATTGAATTGAAACCGACGGCGAGATTCGCGCGGAACGGCGGCTGCGGAATCAGTTTCAACGTCGCTTTGGTAATGACGCCGAGCAATCCTTCGGAGCCGACGAACAACCGGTGCAGGTCGAAGCCGGTTTTGTTTTTGTGCGTGCGTCCGCCAAGCCGGCAGATGGAGCCGTTCGCCAAAACCACTTCCAGCCCGAGGACATAATCGCGGGTGACACCGTATTTCAGGCAGCGCGGGCCGCCGGCGTTGGTGGCAATGTTGCCGCCGAGCGAATTATTCGCGCGGCTGGCGGGATCGGGCGGATAGAAAAGCCCGCGACGCTCGCATTTATTTTGAAACGCCGCCGTGTTGACCGCCGGCTGAACGACGGCGACGAAATCCCTGGCGTTGATCTCGATAATTCTGCCCATGCGCTCGGTCGAAAGCGCAATGCCGCCGTGTATCGGCACGCAGCCGCCCACGTAGCCATGGCCCGCGCCCCGCGGGGTGACGGGAATTTTATGCTTGTGCGCAAATTTGAGGATCGTGGAAACCGATTTGGCCGAGCGGGGCAGAACGACGGCATCGGGTTGATGCGCGGCAAACCATTTGTCGCCGGCGTATTTTTCCAGCGTGGTCGGTTCAAGGAACACTTCGCCAGGCAGAAGCTTTTTGAGCTGGCGCAATTGGCTGGAATGGTTCATTCGGCGGGCGGGGCTAGAAATTCCTTGGCGTCTTCAGCCTCATTTTCCGGGACCTCGATGCGCACCCGGGCGGCGGTGGAGGTGCCGCCAAACCAGGCAGAGGTGCTTTCATTGGTGATGGCGGCGTGAAAACCGGCCGCCTCCAGCCGGGCACGCTCCAGTTCGGCTTCAGCCAGATTGAAATGAGTGGCGACGGTGATGAGTTTCATTTGGCGGTCTCGTTGCGCATTTCGGAAAAAATCAGGATGCCGGCCCCGGTTTGCACGGTGCTCAAGACTCGCGCTTCCACGGTTTGCCCCACCTGGGTCTGGCCGTTGTTGACGATCACCATGGTGCCATCGGGCAGGTAGCCGATGCCCTGCCCCTTGTCGCGACCTTCACGGACGATCTTGAGGCTGATGTTTTCGCCGGGAATCAGCGGGGTTTTCATCACATGCCCCACTTCGATCAAATTCACGCAACTGACATGTTGCAGGCCGGCCACCTTGGCAAGGTTCTGGTCGTTGGTGAATAACTTGGCGTTCAGGTTGCGCGCCAGGCGGACAAGCTTGGAGTCCACGCCGTGCTCGTCGGGGAAATCACCATCGTGGATGCGCACCTCGATTTTGGTGTTGTGCTGGAGCCGGTTTAAAATCTCAAAACCGCGCCGGCCGCGGGCGCGCTTGACATCATCCGCCGAATCGGCGATCTGCTGCAATTCCAGCAGCACGAAGCGGGGCACGACCACCAGCCCCTCGACAAGCCGGGATTCGATGAGGTCGGCAATGCGTCCGTCAATGATGACGCTGGTGTCGAGCAGGAGGAGGTTTTCCGGTTTGTTTTGTGGCGAGAAGCGGACATAGGGGATGATCAGCGAAAAATCCTCCTTGTTGCTGCGCATGGCCAGCACGATGCCAATATAACCAAACCCGAGAAAAAGACAGAGCCGGATGATCCAGCGGACCTTGTCGTCGGCATTGTCAAACAGGCCCGAATGATCCACCAGCAGAGCGACCAGCGAGCCAAGCAACAGGCCGAACGTGGTGGCGGAAAAGGCGCGCAGGGAAAAGCCTTTCAGCATTTCATCCACGGCGATGAGCAGGCCACCAAAGCCAAAGCCGATGACCATGCCGATAAAATCCCCATGCTCCTGTCCCACGTATTCAGGGCGCACCTGGCTGATGGCATAACCGCCAACGATGCACATGGACAGAAATAAAATGCGGATCGGCCAAAGCGGATTCATCGTCTTGTGGGGGTGGGGAAGGAGTTGGTTGAATTGGCGGCGTTGTCAGGTGGCGGGTGCGACCAAAGGATGCCCCAAAGGCCGAGACGGTTCAAGTTGCTGCTGGTCATGGCCAGATTGGCGGCGATGTCCTGCACGTTGGTCGCGAGCACGGGGTTTTGCAGAAGGTTGCCGGCCAGGCCTTTGCCGGCCTGCACATCAGCAGCAATCTGCTTGAAGGTGGCCGTGGTATCGGCAAGGTCCCGCGTGGCCTGGTTGATGTTCACGCTGTTGGTGGCCAGGATGGCTTTGGCGGAGTCCGAGAGCTGGATCAGGTCGGTGGAGAACAACACCGCGTTGCTCACGGCCATGCTGACCTGGGCACCGTTCGTGTTCACGATGGTGTTGATGTCCTTGACGGTGGCAATGGCTTGCTCGGTGAACAGTTTCAGGTTGGTGATTGAGGTGCCGAAATTGGCCAGCGTCTCCGCATTGAGCACTTGGGAACGCAGATCCGTCACCGATGCGTCCAGCTTTTTGGCTGTCTCATCAATGCGCTGGATGAATCCGGCCGCGCCGCGGGCCACCTCCTGCAAATTGAACGGCGCCTGGCACTCCACGATCGCATTGTTGGTTAATATCGGGAGCTGGTTGTCCGTGGGGACGATGGAGATATATTGGTCGCCGAGGAAACCGGACTGCTCAATGACGAACCGCGCATCGCCGTAAATGGGGAAATCCCTGTAGATTTTCAGGAGGATGGTGACGCTTTTGTCGTCGGGCGCGAGCTGGATTTTTGAGACACTGCCGACCTGCACCCCGGCCAGCAGCACGCCGGCGCGCGGTTTGATGCCGCCGACATTGGCCGCATGCAGATATAGATTGTAAGTGCCGCGCCAGAGGCTCGTGCCCTTGCTGAATTGCAGCAGCAGCGTGGCCAGCAGGGCCAGTCCGATGAAGACGAAGATCCCGACTTTGATTTCCAATCGCGGTTTTTGCATGGGTAAAAAAGTTTCTAGTCGTCAGCCACGCCGTCAATGAACTGCCGCACGATCGGGTCAGTCGAAGCGAACAAGTTTTCCGGTGTGCAGTTCGCGTAAATCTTCCTGTCATGCAGCATCAGCACATGGTTGCCCACCCGGCGCGCGCTGCGCATGTCATGCGTCACCACGATACTCGTCACCTTTAACTGGTCCCGCACGCGCATGATCAGCTTGTCAATGCTGTCCGAAACAATCGGGTCCAGCCCCGTCGTCGGCTCATCGTAAAGCACGATCCGGGGTTCGTAAACAATCGCCCGCGCCAGTCCGACGCGCTTTCTCATGCCGCCGGACAGCTCTGCCGGCTTTTTGTCCTGCGTGCCCGGCAGATCCACCATCTCCAGCGCCGCCGCCACGCGGCGCGTGATTTCCCCCGCAGTGAATTGCTGCTTCCGTTCGAGGGGAAACGCCACGTTTTCCGCCACGGTCATGGAGTCGAACAGCGCCGCGCCCTGGAATACCATGCCGAACTTTTCCCGCACCCGCAGCAGGTGGCGTTCATTCATCCCCACAATGTTTTCACCATCCACCAGCACCGCGCCCGCGTCCGGTTGCAACAGGCCGATGATGTGTTTGAGCAAAACACTCTTGCCGCCGCCACTGCGGCCGATGATCGCCACCGATGTGCCATCCTCAATGCGAAAGCTCACGTCCTCCAACACCGGTTGGGAACCGAAGCTTTTCATCAGGTCACGCACTTCGATCATATTCCAAGGATGACGCAAAGCTGTTCCAGCGTCATGGTCAGGAAAAAATTCGAGATCAGGACTGTGATGGATGCAAACACCACCGCCTCCGTCGTCGCCCGCCCCACGCCGTCCGCGCCCATGCTGCACGTCATGCCCTTGTAGCAGCCGATGAGCGCAATGATCCCGCCAAAAACCACCGATTTGACCAGGCCGATCATCACGTCCGAATCATGCGAATACTTCAACATGTTATACCATGCGTAAGTCGGGTCTATGCCCAGCAGATTCACCCCCACGAAATAACTCGCCGCGATGCCGATGGCCATGGATTCCACCGTCAGCAGCGGCAAAGCGATGTTCGAGGCAATCAGCCGGGGCACCACCAGATAATCCACCGGATGCGTCGCCAGCGTCCGCAGGGCGTCAATCTGCTCGGTAACACGCATGGTGCCGATTTCCGCCGCGATGGCCGCGCCGACGCGGCCGGACACCATCAAAGCCGTCAGCACCGGCCCCAGTTCGCTGCACATCGAGACGCTCACCACCGCCAGCGTGGCCGTGTCCATCTTGACCTTGTGAAACTGGAAAAAGGTTTGTGCCGCCAGCACCATGCCCGTAAAGGCACCCGTCACCAGCACCACCGACTGCGATTTGATGCCGATGAAGTAAATCTGGTAAAGCAGGTCGCGCCGGGAAAATTTGAACGTGAGACAGGACGCGATTGCATCGCGTGAAAGCAAGGTGATCCGGCCCAGCCCGGCCAGCCACTCACCCACCCATGTTCCTGCCAGAAAATTCATCGCCCAGAGCGTAACAAACGGGACGTCCCTTTGCCAACGCGGGAATTGCCCGGCCTGACGATCACGCTTGCAAGAATTCTGGCCTGTTTTAGCTTGGGCAAGGTTTGCGCATGAAATTAAAATGGTTTCTCCGCCTGGCCCCCATCGTTTTGCTCCTTGGAGCGGCGGTGGGCGGTGTGGCCTGTTATTATCCGGAAAAAATCCTCTGCGTGGACAGCGGCCAAGCCACAGCCGAGGTCATCATCGTTCTGGGCGGCGGATTGCATGAGCGGCCCGAACGCGCGGCGGAACTCTTCAAGCAGCACGCCGCCCCGCGCGTCATCGTCAGTGGCTACGGCGACGACTGGATCAACCGGAACATTCTCCTGCACAGCGGTGTGCCGGCGTCGGACATCGAAGTGGAAGGCGACTCCAAGACCACCCGCGAAAATGCGGAGTTCACCATCAAGCGGCTCCGTCAGGAAAAAGTTCACAGCGCCATACTGGTCACCACTTGGTATCATTCGCGGCGGGCCCTGAAAACCTTTGAACATTACGCGCCGGACATAAAATTTTACTCGCGCCCCTCGTATTTTGCCTTCGCGCGCGAGGATTGGCCGCACCGCGGCAATGGCCGGCGGATGCGGATGGAGTTTTTAAAATTGCCGGGCTATTGGGTCTGCTATGGCATAAATCCATTTTAATAAACCTTGCCCTGTGTTCGCCCGTCAGGCATATTGATTGGCCTTGATCGCGGGGTGGAGCAGCCCGGTAGCTCGTCAGGCTCATAACCTGAAGGTCGTTGGTTCAAATCCAGCCCCCGCAACCAATTTAAAATGACGAAAACCCCTGTGAAAACAGGGGTTTTTGCGTTTCCAGCGTTTCTCTTCCTGTTTTTTTCAACGCGCCTAAAAAGCCTTAAAAAGGGTAAAAAAGGGCTACAACAGGGCTACACTTTTGGCGTGGATGGCCGTTGAAGCACGTGGTTTATGGCTCGTTTTGTGCGACGGATTTCTTGCCGTCGGCGTTCTCCTTGGCAACCAGGGCAAGGATGTGTTCTGGCGTTAAGGCCAAGAACTGCTTGGCCTCCGCTTCTGTCGCCGGAGCGATATAGTGTTTGCGAGAGATGGCAGGCGCATTGCCGAGATTGGCTGCGACTGTATGGAAGTCTCCGCGCAACGCGTAATCAAAGGAAGCATTGGTGTGGCGAAGGCCGTCATACTTCCACGAGTCTTTCAAGCCGGCCGCTTCGGCCAATTGTTGGCGCCAAGCTTCGTAGGTATCGCGATTGCCGCCGGGAACCAAACGCCCATTGCCTTTTTTGCCGATGAATTCCAGCCACTTTTTCAGCAACGGCGTGATGCGAACCCAACGGAACTGGTGCGTTTTGGAATTGGCGCCCGGAATATTGATGCGCTCTTCGGCAAGCGATATGTCCTGCCGACTGGTTCGGCGGGTTTCGCCAGGGCGAGCGCCACTGAACAAGCCTACCACCAGAGGGAGTAAAAACGGCAGTTTATGACGAACACCCGCGACAAGCATTCGTTCACATTCTGACACGGTGAATCGTTCGGGCGCGGCTTGACTTATTTTCGGCAATTTAATTCCGATGGCGGGATTGTCGGCGCGAAGCTCCAATTCCACGGCATGGTCAAAAAGTAGTTTAACCGAACCCATGACGTTCTTTTTGCCTTTGGCTTTGAGTTTGAGCGTGCCCACCCAAACTTGGATTTCATTGCGGGTGATCTCGCCAATAAAGCGGTCACCGAATTTTTGGGTGAACTTGCGGACTTCGTAGCGGGTCGTGGGAAGCGTAGTATCCCGCAGGATGCCATAAAGATTTCGGGTGATGAGGTAATGGCGTGCCACCACTTTAACTAAACGCGGTTTCTTAGCCGGCGTGGCGACATCCGGCTCTTTGTAATTTTCCACCGCTTTGATGATTTTATCGACGTCACCGTCAACCAATTGCAACAGATAGCGGAACGTTGTCAGTTCGTAATCGGTGAACGTGCCATTGCCCTTGCAAAAATCGGCGAGCCGTTGATTGGCCTCTGCGATAAATCTATCGGCGTCTTCGGCCGTTGAAAAATAGCGGCGATGATTGACTTTGCATTTTAGAATCGGCGCCCACTCCTTGTTCACAAAAATCCGCAAACACTGCTTGCCGCGGTGTGAAGCTTTGTGTGCTATGAGCGGGGTGAATGCCATGACTGGCGTAGAAGCAGGTTTGGATTTCTCTGGAACCGATTTTTGCTTGGCAGTGACGTTTTGAGACTGATTACTTTGCCGAACTTTGCCGCGTCCGAGGCAATCTTGATATCCATCCGGTTCCTCGCCCTGCCGCAGGCGGTTTATCGTCGCAACAACGTGCTCCGGCAGGTATTTGGGTTGCCCATTGGCGATGGCCGGGGTCAGCCATCCAGGCGTCCGTGTCACGCGAAATGCCATGGCCGGACCGAAAATCCGTTCCGATTGTAGATCTTTGTAGTGGAAAAACTGCTTAGGATTAACTTGCTGGAACGCGGCGAGATCAACCAAGAAAGCGCCTTTGTTTCTGGCGCGTTTTGCGTCAGAAATCGGTGGCATTTTCTTGTTAGGTGCCCGGTTCCGCACCTAACCATTATCTCAGGGTTTAAAAACCTCCCGGTGAATCAGGCTATTTTGTTGAAAATAAATTCTTGTCCTTTTTCACTTTTGGGCCGTGAAGAAAATAAACTGTGATATAATGCGCGGCTTCGTCCTTGGGAATGACTGAATGTTAAAGGCAAAAACCGATGTTATTTATCACCGGAGGGGTGCGAAGCGGAGCGTAGTCCGCGTGAAAAATGGATAAAATATGCTGAATTTAGCGGCGGGCGCGATTCTTGCGGCTACGTTTGCTGGCTTTCGCGAGCGGGGCAACGGGGGCAGGCACAGCATGAATTTCTGCGTTGGCCTTGTGATGCCATTCGATGAACATCACGATTGCACTGATCAGAAAAAGCAAAAATCCGAAAGTGCGGATCAGATGGGCCTCGGTGTCGGCGAGTTTGATGCCGATTACAAAACATTCACCAGCGGCTGCGGAAGCGAGTTTAGAAAATAGAAAGTTTTTAATCATGCCCGTCGAGTTTTCAATGTCCGCAACCTGGGCTACGCGATGGAATCGCGCAGGCCGAACGCCATTCGCGCTGCTGTCCGTTGTTCATTTCAACAACGCCATTCCAAATTCATTGAACGGAAGCTTGCGCCGGATTGTAGGCGCAGAGCGCTTGATCTGTTTAAGGACCGTGGCGATGCCAAGCCAAATGATGAGTCATTTCATAAAATAGAATCATACACTCCGGCCACGCCGCACCTCGCCTTAGCTTACGCCACACCACGGCTTACCTTACGGAGCCGCTTAATTTTAGTTTTGGGCACAGCACGAAGTGCTTTATTGCCGCGACAGATGCGCGATGCCACAAGGCCGATTTGCCGCTACAACTGGCCTTGTGGAAAACTCAACTTTAATCACCATTTAGCGACTCTGCGGCTCATTTGCCAGCACAACATCAGGATTGTCCGGTGCGGATGGCGTAGAAAAGCCGAGCTTCTTTTTGAAGTTTTCCAATGCCACCTGAATGGAATCGAACGAGACGCTGAGGAATTTATCGAGTTTTCCTTTTGCGGCCAGCAACATATCGCCCCACGATTTGGGCTGGTCATTCATTTTAGGCGGGCGACAGGGCGTGGTGGGAACCGCCGCCAAATCAAGCTGGGCTTTCATGATATTGGCAAGCTTCTCGTCTTCGGGCGACCAATTGTAAGCCAGAAAGACGGGTTGGCGGGTGACGGTGGTGGATTGTTTCAAATCAGCCACGATGCCAGGAGGGAGTGGGGATTTGGACGCGAGAACGCGGGCATTGCGTCCGCTCAATTCATAAAACGCGAGCGCGTCCAGCGGCGACGAAACGACGGCGGACATCTTGGCTTGGGGATTTCCAAGCACAAATGGGTAACCATTGTCACCGGGAGTTTCATAAACCGAGGCCGCACCCGTTAGGGGATTGGGTTTAAGTCCGAGCGCCAATCCGCCCACAACCTGCTTCCGATTGAATTTAATGCAGACGAGTGCGCCGTGCTGGTTGGCGTCAATCAAGGATTGCTGGCGCAAATCATTAAGCATTTGCGGGTCAAGTCCGTAATCCGCGACGAGGAATTCGCGAACTTGGAACCACTTGTCAGAATCCGGGAGCAAGGGTGCAACAATTTGATTATGGAATGATTTGGATTGTTCAGCCGTGACGGCCACGGCAAGTTCCGAGCGCAATTCCTCTTTGAACCGGTCAGCGGCCACGTTGAGAACCTCATCCGAAACAAAGTTCTCGCTGAACCATTTTTGCGTCAGCTTCAAGTCCCATCCGGTCAAAAACATGACCAAATCAATGGCACCTTTTCCGCTGGTTCGGTTGTTCATCTGGCCCAAGCCGACGTGTCCGCTGATGTCCTTAAAACCCGCTTTTGAATTCTTGTCGGTTGTTTCCGAGATTTCGATGATGCGTTCATCTGGTAACTGGAATTGATTTTGTTTGCCGGGGACGCGCTGGTAGCCCAGCTTCTCCATTACTTTATTGAGTGGAATCAGGCGCATCTGTTGGCGCAGGTCATCGTTAATGGTTTTCAAGCTGGCGTTTTTATCATTCGCCTGGCGGATGGCTGCCTTCAATGCTTCGACCTCTTTGCGCAAAAGTTCGCCGTGGGCGGCGGCGGCAATCAGGGGGTCCAGGGAATTCTGTATCCGCTCGGTTTCCGCTTCGGCGTGTTTAACGGCAGGCGCAAAAAGCGGCGTCGGTCGCACCTGAACGTCCACCGAGTTAATTCCGTTTTGCAACGCCTTTTCCAACGCGGCGTAGAAATCAGACAGCCGCTGGTGCTCCATTTTTGCGCCATAAAGCGGCGCGGAAATTTTCGGGTCCATCTTGTGGCACAGCTCGAAATACTTCACTTGCATATCGTGCATGTAAGGTGCCGCCGGATTGCCGATGGGGCGTCCTTCGCCTTTAACGACCAGCCCTACGTAGGCCGATTCGATCAACCGGCGATTGAGGCAATACAGGGCGTCACCGGTGGGATAATAATTCCTGAGTGCCGGGTCCAGCGGCAATTGGGCAATCGCCGGTTCATCATAGAGGCATGGCCCGGCGAGGATTTTGTTCATTTCAGTGATCAGAATTTTCCGTTTTTCGGCGAGCTTGATGCTCCGGTCGGAAAAGGAATCCATCGCGCCTTGGCTGATTTTATTAGCCAGCATCGCGGAAACCGGATCGGCTTTGGCGATGAGTTTTTTGATGAACTTGAAGGAAGTGGTGAAATCCGTCTGGCAAAAAAGGGCGGCACTGCGATCAAACACGCCTTTTTCCCGGTCGTCGGCTTTCTTTTCAAAGATGCCTTTGGCGTCCAGTTTCCATTCACGGGTCTTGTGGTTTTTGCGGTAGCGTCCGTCTTTGTAATTTGCTTTGACGAGCGGAACGACGATAGCATGGAGGTGAGTTGTGGTTTCATCTTTGTGCAAGGAGACATGCACCACGTTCTCGCGCCCGAATCGGTCCGCCAGAAAATCAATCGCCGCCTGCACCCATTGGTCTTCGCGGTCGGCGATGTTTTTGAAAAATTCCCGGCCCGCACTTTGGATGAATTCCAGCGCCAGAACGCCATTCTTCCGGGGCTTGGCTCCGCTCGATTGGATGCGTTCCCGGACCAAGTTGCGGATAGATTTATCGCCGCCGATGATGGTTTTATTGTCGATATTGCGTTCGGGATTTGCGTTGGGGGGCTGTTTCCAGCGCGAATTATGTTCTGCCGCGCCGACTAAATCGGCGTCGGATTTGAGTTTGCGAAAGATGAGAACGGAACTGTAAGATTGATTTTCCATACGAGATAAGGTTTAAGAAAACGAAAAAACGGATTGCAAAACATCGGCCCAAGGTGTCGGAGTCGGACCGAGACTCTGACGAAAGCGAAAGGGATTGAAAAGGCACCGCCTTTTCCGGGTCCAGGGCGGCGCCCTGGCTTATGGAACAATTTATCCCGTAGGGCGTGCGGAGCACGGGCGGAGCCATAAATTGTGTAATAAGTTCACTTTTTCCGGGGCCACCAAAACAACAAAAAGATGGCAGGCGGCATATTCGCCGCCCACCATTTGCTCCGCAGCTAACGCGTGATGAATCACGGGGGGATTAGCTTGTTGGCTTGGGCGGCATGCCGGGTATAGGCGGCATACCGCTCGGCTTGGGCGGCGGCACATCCGCCGATTTGGCGGATTGAGGCGCGGAGGCCAGACCGGCCTTGACGAGCTTCTTAAACTCGCGCTCGACCAGGGCGGGTGTGACCATGTTGTGGATGGCGGTTAGCACCGCCATGACCAGTGCCGGGGTGGGATGGTATCCCGCCCGGATGATCAGGTTCTTGCATTCTTTTTTTGTCATGTTCAGGTTGCGTGGGCCGTGCTCCACGGGCTGCCGTAATGGCCAGTTTTCCGATGAGCACAAATCCACTCAAACTCATGTTATCAGTGTTTCAGAAGACGAATTGACGATTGCTAAAAACACTTTCTGTCCTTTTTTGAATCTAAAAACCACTAAATATCGGGGTTTTTTGATGCTTTATAGTTTGAGATTGCACTATAGTCAAAAATGCGGTATAAGATAATAATGAAAAAACGCTACCGCCTGAATCGGCCTGATTTGTTTCAGGCCGTAACAGACGAGTTACGTAAAAAACATTACGATGAAGCGAGCCGAAAGCGTTTGTTCGTGGCGTGGTTAGCAGGTCGTGGAACTTGGCCTTTAGAGGTAATCCTAGACAGGGCCAAGATAAGCCGCCGCTGCTTCTTTGGTTGGATGAAGGCGTTCAAGTCAGGTGGAGTGGCCGGCTTGCTGAGCCGCCAGCACGGCGGCGGGCGAGTGCCGAAAGTCCAAGGCGCGGTCCGTGACGAATTGATGGCCGGTCTGGCATCCGGTCGTTGGAAGCGGGCCAAGGAGGTTCAGCGCTGGCTTCAACAACAGCACGGGGTTTGGCTGAACATGCCCGCCGTCTATTATTGGATCCGAAAATTGCGCCGGGTTTTGAAAGAGAGGCCGTAGGGTTTACATGAGAATGGTTCGCAGTCCGCGGGGCTTTGGGAAGCGGCCCATTATGGAAGCTACGCGGCCACAGGCCGCGCCGGGACAAAAGATGAGCCGAATTGTAGTGACTTCCCCCAGCCCTGATGCTGCCCTCCGTCACGGAGGGCCGTCATAGCGATTTAATACTCCCAAGTCTCGTGCCGCACCGGCAACCGGTTTAGATTTTGCCGGTGGGTCTGCCATTTCGGCATGAACTGGTCCATGAGCGAAATGAACCGCGCGTTATGCGTCGGTTCTAACAAATGGGTCATTTCATGGACGATGATGTATTCCAGGCATTCCTTCGGCTTCTTAGCCAGCTCACTGTTCAAGCGGATGGTTCGGCGCGTCGGCGTGCAACTGCCCCACTTGGTCTTCATGTGCTGAACGTGGAAGCTCTTAATTTGCACGCCCATCAATTTTTCCCACTTGGCGATGATCGGTGGTGCCGCCTGTTTGACCAAGTAACGATACCAGCGGTCGAGGACGATTTGCTTTTTCGCAGTTGTGGCCTTGGGCCGAATTCGTAGGTGAAGCCGGTTGTGGATTATTTCGACGCGCGAGGCGGCTTCCGCTTCCTGCTGCCGCAACAAGTATCGCCGCCCCCAGACATAATGACTCTCTCGGTCCAAGAATTCTCGCGGCGTCTCGCGCTCCTGATCTTGGACGTGCCGCTGATGCCGCTTAATCCATGCGAGCTTGCTGATGGCGAAGACGCGGATGGTGTCCAAGCCCATGCGTGCCGGGGCCGCGATGCGCACTTTACCGGTGGGCGGATGGACACTAAGGTGAACGTTCTTGATGTCCTTGCGGATGACGTCCACTGCAATGTCGCCGAGCTGGATTTGAGTGGACATCAATATTCTTTTTGCGCCCGGATGATGAGGAAGATGCGTTCAACTTCGCCCTCGTCTTTGAGCACGCCATACAAGGCACGTTTGATGACCTGTTCGCGGGCTTGGACTCCGCGCCAGTCATCGGGGCGAACGTGCCTTACCGCCGCGTCTATCGATTTTGCCAGCGTGAAGGCTGGGTCGCCTGTGACGTGGTAATTGGTTGATCCATCGGCAACGTTGCCCGCCGGTTTGGGCGGCGTGGACTGCTGCAAATTATGGTAGAGCGCCCGCAAGGCCGGGCTGGTTTTCAATTCGTCCGGCGTATTGTCAGCATGGCCAGCTTGCACCTGTTTGGCGAGGTCGGCCATGCGCTTCAAGAATTGCGCATAATCTATCCGCTGCGCCCGGAGATCATCGAGGATTTCACGCAGGAGAGCTGACATCTTGTCGTAGAACGCCGGGTCATTCAGGTGCTCCTTGATAATTTTGCTACGAACGTTGTTGGCGATGGTTTCCGCCACGGCTGACGGATTGTTTTTGATGCCATCGGGCAAACTGCCGATGGCGTCGGCCATGCCGCTTTTGAGGATCAAGTCCAGCAACCCGACGTTGTCGAAATTGGAAATCTTCCGTGGCTCGGCGGCTTCAATGTAGATGTCTATCAGGTGCCGCATGTCGGCCTCGTAAGCTTTGAGGTCAATGGTTTCACCGCTGGCCTGCCGGATGATGTCGCGGAGTTTCAAGTAACGGTCAATATCGGTTTTGATTTGGCCGACTTTTGCGTCCGTATAGCCCGCGCGCGTCAGATCATCGGCGATGTTCGCGTAGGCTCGCATCAGAGCTGCCGTTGATTTGTAAAGTGCCGCCCGTTGCGGCTCGTGCTCGGTTAGATCGCCGGGGATTTCCGTGTTGCCACAGAAAAAATGAATGTGCTCCAGTTCGCCCTTGGGCGGTTTAACCGGTTCACAGAGGAGCGCGACGGTTTCCAAGGCGGTGTCCAGACGTTCCCGGCCCTTTTTCAGCCGATCTTGCATCAGGACCTCGGGGCTCGTGCCGGGCGCGGTATGGTCCAGCTCCGCCGTATAAACTTGGAGCGCGCCGGTGCCCTTGTCGTTGACCAGCTTTTTGAACAGGTCCTTGTAATCCACGATGTAGCCGTAATCCTTGTCGTCGCCGTCAAGCCGGTTGGTTCGGCAGATGGCTTGGAACAGTCCGTGATCCTGCATGGATTTATCAATGTAAAGATACGTGCAGGACGGTGCGTCGAAGCCGGTGAGCAATTTGTCCACGACCACCAGCAATTTCATGTTGGCCGGCTGCGATTTGAATAATTCTTTGACCTCGTCCTCGTAGGTTTCGGTTTTCGTCTTGCCTGGCTTGGGCGTGACGTCTTTCAGCACGGCGTTGTAGAGGTTGTAGAGAAATTGCTTGTCCGTTTCAGTGTTCGCGCCGGTGTCTTCCAGCGTGACGTCCTTGGCCATCGGATTGTAGGACGTGACCACCGCGGATTTGCCTTTGAAGACCGTTTTTTGGAATAGCTCGTAATAGCGCGCCGCCTCGTAGATGCTTGATGCGACCAGCATGGCGTTGCCGCGATCGTTATTAAGACGCGGTTTGACGCCGAAATCGAAGACGATGTCGGCGACGACGCGTTCCATGCGCGAGCGCGAGCTGAGAACTTTTTGCATGGTGCCCCATTGGTCGCGCAGTGCCGCTTTCTGCCAGTTATTCAAGCCCTTGGTTTTCGCCTCGAACCACGCGTCAATTTTCGATTGCGAGCCGAGAATTTGTTCGATGTCGCGCGCTTCATACACGAGATCGAGGACGACTCCGTCCTCGACGGCTTCGTCGAATTTGTAGGTGTGGATGTAGTCGCCGAAAACTTCGTAGGTGGTCTCCTTATCCTGTTTAAGCAACGGCGTGCCGGTGAAGCCGATGAATACCGCGCCGGGCATGAGGGCCTTCATGGTGCGATGGAGTTTGCCGGATTGGGTGCGATGGCATTCGTCCACGAACACAAAAATTTCGCCGACGGTTTTGCACGGCTGCGCTTGGAGTTCCTTGATGAATGCGTCGAAGTCATCCACGCCCTTGCGCCCGAATTTGTGGATAAGCGAACAGAGCAGGCGCGGTTTGGCCTGGCAGAGTTGATTCATCAGGTCGCGGCCGCTGCTGGTGCGCTTGATGCCTTCTCCCGCATCCGTAAAAACACGTTCGATCTGCTTGTCCAATTCGTCGCGGTCGGTGACGATGACGACGCGGGCCTTCGGTTTATTTTCAAGAATCCATTTGGCGAGCAACACCATGACGATGCTCTTGCCGCTGCCCTGCGTGTGCCAGATGATGCCGCCTTTGTAGGCATTGACGTGCTCCTGTGCCGCCTTGATGCCGAAGTATTGATGCACGCGCGGCAGTTTCTTGATGCCGCCGTCGAACAGCACGAAATCGTGCATCAGCTCAATGAGCCGTTCCTTCCGGCAGAGCTTGGCGATATATTTGTCGAGCTTGAATTGCGTGTTGTCGGCTTCGTCTTCCTTCCATTTGAGAAAATATTTTTCCTCGGTGCGGATTGCGCCGTAGCGCAGACCTTCGGAATCGTTGCCGGCGATGACCATCTGGACAGTGGTGAAGAACCACTCGTTGAATTCCTTCTGCTGGTTGGACAGGAGTTGCCGGATGCCGTCGCCGATGGAGACGTAGCTGTTTTTCAGTTCAATGACGGCGACGGCGATGCCGTTAACGTAGAGGACGAGGTCGGGCCGGCGTTCCAGATTGCCGTGCAAGGTGACTTCCTCGGCGATGTAAAAATCGTTCTTCTCCGGTTTATCCCAATTGAGGACTTTGACCGTCTCGGTGACTTTGCCGGCTTCGATTTTCACCGGCACGCCGTAGCGGAGCAGGCTGTAAACCGCCTTGTTGTTGTCGTAGAGGCTGCGATTGGGATTTTCCGCCTCGGTTTTCAATCGGTGGATGGCGCGGCTGATCTGGTCTTTCGTGTAGCCCGCCCGGGTCAGGTATTCGCCGAGAAGATTTTCCTCGATGTTGCTGTTCGTGTGCCGGTCGGACCAGTCGCCGAGATATTTGTAGCCGAGATCGTCACGGAACATGGCGACGACCCGGTTTTGCGTTTCGCGTTCTGGTTTGCCGATGTTGCTCATGGGATAATCTTGTTGGCGATTTGCCTTAATTACGGTTTGGGATAAAAAAACCGCTGCTGGTTCTCGTCTTTGTAAGCTTCTCCTGATGACACAAGACGTTCCCAAGCTTTTGTTGCTGATGGTGATTGTTGTTCTGGCATTACCAACATTTCTGGCGCTGCTTGGGACTCGATGCATCCCTCTCTTGATGAGCCAATGGGAATCTTGAATAAATCGTAGCTGAGACGAATGAATGCCTCCGGTATGCCTTTGGCCTTGTATCGGTCGTGACCGTTGTTGTGCATGTTTTGAACACGCATGTAGTTGCCCTCATCTACAAGCTCGAATTGAAATGCTTCATTATCCTCTACGACGCTAAAGCACCAATAATCCTTGGCTGCGTTGGTTGCGCCGTCTCTGAATGTTTCCAGTTCCCATGAAAACGCAAACTCGTGATCGTGTTTGAGTATGCACTTCGTGTGAAGAATGCCTTGGCCTGTTGGATTGGGTTTCATTCTATATCAATCAGGTTTTGCTCTTGCATCTTGGCTTCACGCCGTGGGGTTTGGGGCAAAGTGTTGATGGTAGGTAGAGCGGGTGAACCGGTGTGCCATCTTGGGAAAGCCGCAGGTGGCAAAGACCCGGATGGCTGCGCAAAAGCGATTCCAGTTCCTGACCGCGTGCGCGGAGGGATTTCGGCGGCTGTCCGTAGGCGAGCACGACGGTTTTTGCTGCTGCCGCCATTTCCAGAATCATCTGGTCGTTCTTGGGACCGACGGGATCGTCCACTTCCAGCAATCGGTTTTTGTCGGTGGCGCGGTAGGCGTGGACATTGCCGACGAGTTGACCGCCGTAGCCCCAGGCGCGGGCGAATTTTCCCGTCTTACGCAAGGTAGGATCGCTGTAATCGGTGCAGGCGACGCTAGGGTTCATGAGCAACCAGAGGACGAGCGGTTTGGACGTGTCCCAGATTTCCCGTAGTTGATAGCGATATTTCTGGCAGTCCGAAAACACGGCGGTGACGGTGGAGTCTCCTGGCCACGCGGGACGGCTCTTGCCTCCGGCATCGTGTTTTTGGACGGTGCGACTCATGCGGTTAATTCAGCGAGTTGAATTTCGCGCAAGGTTACATTTTTTGTGAACTCGTCATTGTTGGGAATTTGAATGTCGTGTCGCCGTTTTATGTAACCCACAAAAAATCCAAAGGTTGGGTCTTTTCCAAGGTCTGCCGGTGTGAACGTGTTGCACTGATATACAATCCTTGCATCTGGCTTTATGAACCCCACTCCTGCAAAACAAGCAACGATGAGTTCGGAACAGATGTATTTTAATTTTTCAGGATTTTCTGGTTCCAGTCCGTTTAGGAAATGCTCATGGAGCTTTGCAAGCAATGTCAATTGATGGTCTGCGCGGCGCTCCATTAACCCCTCGGCACTTTCCACGTCATATTGTGCATTATTCTGCACGGCTCGGTCCAAAAAGTTTTGAAGGGCTGCAACGTATGCCGGATGGTTCCACACGTATGGATTCCTGAACACGGCGATATAATTTGATCCTCTCGCAAGAATCTCCGTGGACATTTTTTTAATCCCCCTGCTTTCGGCATGCACAATTTCTGTCGAGCTGTAACAGATCGCGGAATGACTGTATTTGCTGCCCGTTGCATCCTCTACCTGTTGTGCCAGTTCGCCCGACATTACACACAGCAGAACGTCGCCGGCTTTGAGTTGGTCGCAATTGATGTAGGGATTGTTGTTACACATTGAATTGTTGATTGCTTAAAAATTTGTCTCAAACCAAACGTGTTCTGCCGGTGAGCAGTTCCTGCATCATGCCCTGTTTGAGGGCGTGGGTCTTGGCGCGGCGTTGTTCCAACGCCGCCAGTTCCGCGTCCATGTCGGATAGCACCTCGGTGATGGCGGTTTGTTCGGTGTAATCAGGAAACGGAATTTCCAAGGCTCTGACATCCCCGCTATTGATTGCTGGGTAATTGGAACCGGTTAAGAGTGTATCTATTTGGCGATTTACACAGGCGGCGAAAAGGTGAAAGAACACATAGCCTGGATTTGTTTCTCCCTCCTTACAGCGAATTACGCAGAATCCCGTTGAACAGACCCAGTTTCCATTCTGATGTTGGAATTGAAGATGTGACTTCAAGTTCGGTCGGACGGTGGAAACGAGAACATCATTATTTCGTAGCTTGCGGCGGGCGCGAGACGGTGATTGCGCGAAGACTTGTTCTGAATGGCCTGTGAGCGTGCCGCGATCTACATCTTCGAGTGAGATGTAATTAAAAGTGAAACCCGCATCCGTGCTGCTGCCGAGATTTTCCGGGTCTGTTTCAACTACATCACCCAATCGCTTCAACGACCACTCGCCGTGGAAGCCGGGGAGGCGGGTTTTGCCGGTGAGGAGTTGTTGCATGGCGGCCTGTTTGAGGTTGCGCTTCTTGACTATGAGATTGTCCAGCGCGCCGAGCAGAGCATCCACGTCATTTAACGCTCCCGAGATGGCGCGTTGCTCTGGAAGGGGTGGAACGGGATATAGGAAATCAACTGCGTCGCTGATGTTGAACTGCTTCTGAGCTGTGCCGTATTGAACATGCTCAACTTGCTTTCGTCCATGTTGCGAGTTCATCATGCAACATAGCCAGTGTGAGTCGAACGACGGATGCTGCCGGACTATCATCATGGAGGCACAGTTGCATCCGTCGAGTTCAGGCGGCACGACCGCAGTGACTCCCGGCTCTCCAACACGAACGGTTACCAAGTCGCCTGCTGCTAGGCGCGACGCAGGTAGTATCTCATTGCTTGCCTTCGTGATGCGGTTTGCTGTTGTCGAATCAATGACGTTCTCCGAAACATTTGAGCCTACGAGGAGCGGAACAGTGCCCGCTTTGTCAAAATACGTGGAAGGATTGATTACCAATCCGACACTTTGACTCGGCGAGATGCGTTTGAGAGGTTTGATTGTCCAATCTTGCGGGATGACGCCCACCTCGGTTTTCTTGTAGCCGGACTTTACTTCCATACCGCTCCCATTTTATCGAGGTGTTTATCCACGCGCGCGGCGAGCGTTGCCACTTCGACGGTGAGTTGCGGTAGCGGTGCGGCGTAGCGTTCCGCGAGTTGGCGGATGCGTCCCGTGAGCGTCTGCGACACGCGGTCCAGTTCGCCTTGCACGGCGGCGGCGATGGTGGCCAGCCATTTGTCATCCACCACCAACGTTTTGATTTCGTCCACGGTCAGCTTGCCGTATTGCGCGAGCGTGTTTTCCGCCAGCTCGGCTTGCGCCTCGCTCAGTGCCGCGTTGGTCGCCGTCTCTTTTTCGGCGAGGGCGAGATATTCTTTTAACAATGAAATTTCTCCCGGCTCGGCCACGTCGGCACCGCCTTCTTCGGCTGCTGCCAGTCGGGCTTTGACGCTGGCCTTGGTCAGCTTGTCTTTTTCATTCTTCGCCTCGGCCAGCAAGCCGTCTTCGCCGCCGTTTTCCTCGGCCATTTCTTCCATCGTCTGCGCGATGGCGGCAATTACAGTTTCCAGTTTTTCGATGGCCGCTTGTTCGGTGGCGAAATATCGGGCGATGACGAGCGCGGGCGGAATCAGTTCAATCCGGTATTTCCGTCGCCCGACGATGAGTGCGGGCTTTTCCTTGGACTTTTTGGTTCTGTCCTCAATCAGCAATTGCGGTTGCGCGGCGTCCCGCCAGCCGTCGCTGGTGATGAGGTAAACGTCGTCCTGCATGGTTTCCGCCCAATAATCCATGAGGTGCTGATAGATGTCGTAAGGATCAAGCAACCGGGCTTTCTCGAAAGTTTCCAGCAGGTCTTCGGAGAGCGTTTCAATGAGCGCCTTGGGTCGCGTGTCCTTCGCCAGATTTTTCAGGCGCGGCGTGTTCGCCGTTTTCCATTTGCCGAACAGCTTGGTCGCGGATTGATTGAACGCGGTGAATTCGTCGTGGCTGAATATGGCGGCTTTGATGTCGGCGGCGGGAATCCGTAGCTGGCTGTAACCGGCGCGGTCGGCTTTTTTGAACAGCCCGGCGCGCACGGCGGGGATGACTTGCCAGTAAGCATCGAGCGCGTCGAGGTCGCGATTCGGGATGCCGCCGCGCAGATGCGCGTCTATGTCCTGGATGTCCTCCGGTTCGGTGCTGTCAATATAGCGCGGCAGATTGAGATTGAAGTCGTTTTTGGGGTCGCTGATTTCCGCCACCGGCACCATGCGCGAGTAGCGTTTGTCTTCAAGTTGGCGCGTGAACGTGTCCACAATCTTGTGGATGTCCTGTTCGCGCAGACGGTTTTTGTTGCCGTCCTTGATGAAGCCTTTGGAGGCATCAATCATGAAAATGCCTTTGCGCGCTGCTGCATTTTCCTTGTCGAGCACAATGATGCACGCGGGGATGCCGGTGCCGTAAAACAGGTTTGCTGGCAGGCAGATGATGGCCTTGATGTAGCCGCGCAGGATGAGATTTTTGCGGATGGCTGCCTCGGCGTTGCCACGAAACAGCACGCCATGCGGGAGAATGCACGCGCCTTTGCCGTCGGGTTTGAGCGAACGGAGAATGTGTAGCAGGTAGGCGTAGTCGCCCTGCTTGGCGGGCGGGATGCCGTAGCCGGTGAATCGTCCGTAATCTTTGGCAGATTGCTGTTCGTTGCCGCTGATGCCGCCTTCATTCGGATGCAAGCCGGTGGACCAGCGCTTGTCGCTGAATGGCGGATTGGCGACGACGTAATCGAAAGTTTTCAGGACGTCGCCGTCTTTGAACAGCGGATTGGAAAGCGTGTTGCCCGATTGTATCAGCGCCTCGGCATGATCGTGGAGAATCATGTTCATGCGAGCAAGGCCCGCCGTGGTCAGGTCTTTTTCCTGTCCGTAAAGCGTCACCTTGACATCTTTGCCGTGGGCCGCTTCATCGCCGATTTTCAGGAGCAGTGAACCGGAACCGCACGTTGGGTCATACACGGTGGTGCGGTTGCTGATTTTGGCGTGCCGGATGCCGAGCGCCTGGGCAATCACGCGGCTGACTTCGGAAGGCGTGTAGAACTGGCCCTTGCTCTTGCCGCTCTCGGTGGCGAAGTGCCGCATGAGATATTCGTATGCGTCGCCAAGCAGGTCATCGCCCTCCGCGCGGTTTTTGGAGAAGTCGAGCGCGGGATTTTCGAAAATGGCGATGAGGTTGCCGAGCTTGTCCACCATCTCCTTGCCGCTGCCGAGCTTGGCGGCGTCGTTGAAGTCCGGCATGTCGGACAGGTTGTTGGCCTTGGCCAGCGGGCCGAGAATCTTTTTATTGATCTGGTCGCCGATATCGGTCTTGCCTTTGAGCGCGACCATGTCGGTGAAGCTCGCGCCGGGCGGTATCGTGATGGGCGCGTATTTCTGGCCCGCGTATTTGTCGCTGACGTATTTGACGAACAGCAGGACGAGGACGTAATCCTTGTATTGGCTGGCATCCATGCCGCCGCGCAACTCATCGCACGACTGCCAGAGCGAGGAATACAGTTCAGATTTTTTCAGTGCCATGTGCGGTGCGTTAGGAAATTAACGGGTATTTGCCGTTCGTCGGAAAGCCGATGCGCGGCGTTGGCGGCGTGACTTCGAGCCACAACAGGTAATTTTGAAAAATCAAGGGCATATCCCTGTGCAGTTTTGTGTGATTGGGGTGTCGGCGCAAGATTTTATGCCTACTGCACCATCGCGCGGAAGAATTGCTTGCTCACAGTCGGATTGATGGTGTTGGTGAATTTGAGCGTTGAACCGCTTACAATGTTCGTTTGAATGGGTGTCCACGCCTTCAAGTCCGGGGAACTGTAAATCACAATTGTTTCGTTCGCCCACAGACCGGACAAAGTGACGTTCAATGTCCCGCCGCTGACGATTAAGCCGCCAAAAACAGGTTGTGATGGAATGGCGGCTTTAACGACATCCAAATCAACCTGCAACGAGCCGCTGGGCAGAATGGGGGTAGGGATGGCAATGGTGTAGCCCGGTGCTGTCTGGTATTGCCACGCGGTGGCGCTCGAAACGCCCGAGCCGGAAGGATCCATTGTCGGAAATGGTGTGCCTCCCGGAGAAGGATTGATTGGGTTTGCGATCCAGAATGGCGCATTGGGTTCGACCGTCGCGATGGACGCGAACGCCGATGCGAGACAATAAATGCCGGGGATGTATCCCGCCGCTCTCACGGCAGAACACCAGGCGCTGATGTAGTCCAGTTCGGGTTGTGATTGGGCACCCGAGGTTTCGATGTCGAGATAAACTGTGGTTCCAATGGGAAATCCTTCTTGAATCAATAACGGAACGGCGGAGTTTGCCAGTCCAAGATAATTCGTTTCAGCGGAATTGCCGTCGGCCATTCCTTTGGCGGTTGAGGGATTGGACGAGTTGCCGGGGTCTTGACTTTCGTGAGCCGGGTCTTGTTCGCCGATGTAGATTGGAGCCACCGCCCAGCCTTGCGCCGCCAAGGTGAAAAAATGCCCCATCCAACTGCTGCCACCGTTGCTGGCAACATTACGGCTCGGAGCCGGGTAGAGATAATATCCCACCCAGGCGAGATTGCTGTTTTGGCGTAGCCACGCCATTGCTTGATCCGTTGGATAGGCGCGGGTATCAAACCCGGCGAGAACGGTTCCGGTGGATGCCCCTCCGTCATTGTTGACGATGGTGAAGTTGTCGGTCGCAAGGTAGGTGTTGACCGGATCGGTCGGATTTACCTGCACGATGAAGCGGAATGTTTCGCTGCCGGAAGTCAGCCCCAAGTCGTTGATCGTCACCGTCACTTGTGCCGTGGTCTGGCCGATGGAAAAATAGACCGTCTGGTTCAAAACGCCGACGTAATAGCCGCTGTTGCTGTAGCCTTGGTCATGCACCGTGCTGGCATAGACTGTTGTCGCCGTGGAATTGTCGGAACGGGCAATGGTGAACGTCAAATGCCCGTTGTTCTCGTTCACGGATGCCGGGTTGGGTGTGATTGACCAAGAGTCGGCGATGCACGTCGTGGCAAACAACTGCCACAAAATCATGCCGG
Organism: bacterium; assembly: GCA_021780905.1. Classification (GTDB taxonomy): domain Bacteria; phylum Verrucomicrobiota; class Verrucomicrobiia; order Limisphaerales; family UBA11358; genus UBA11358. The sequence goes on along the minus strand of JAJXXW010000092.1, from coordinate 6,605 downwards.
CAAAGATGGTCAACCTGCGCGCGGGGAATCCCTGAAAGCTGGTTTCCATGAGGGTTCACCCGTTTTTGTATGAAGATTCTACGGCTTGGGAACGGCGCGGTAAAATATCCGCGATTGGGTTTTCTGGATCGGAAAAGCATACACGTTTACGCCGCCACCGGGAATGGCGTTGGTTTCCAGATTGACCCAGTTCACGAGGTTGGACGACACCTGCACCACATAATTGCTGCCAACCGGGCCGTTCAAGTAGAACTGGAACTGACCTCCGGCGGTCACGCTGATGCCGGTCAGTTGCGGCGTGGGCGGAGGCGGCTGCACGGTGACGGCGGTGCCCAGCGGCACGGCACGGTAAAAACGCTGGGGATAGCCGCTGGCGCTGGGGTCAACGAAGGTGATCAAGCCAGCGGGCGGAACGGTGTTCGTATAGAGGGGAGTCCAATACTTCAAATCCGATGAGGCGTAAATGACGTAGTTGCTGCCCACGGTGCCATTCATCGTCAGACGGAATACGCCATTGCCTAGACGGCTGTATCCGGCAATCTGATTTAGCGGAGCCGATACCGACGCCGGGGCGACTTGGGATACGACTAGATTGCTGAACAATTCTTCATGTCCGGTATTCCAGCCCCAAGCACGGAAGCCCAATTGCAGAGTGGGATTGTTCGTGGGCGGCATGATGCCGATGAAATAATTTGTGAACTGCTGGCCGTTCACAAAATACTGCAAATATCCCGTGGTCGGCGAATAGATGATCTTCTCGCTAAACCAGGTATCCCAAAGCACAGGAAACGCCGCACTAGTGTCAGCGTTGTGTCCGATCTCGATGCAATTGAAATGAGCACCTGCCGGAATATCGGTGTTGCGTCCAATATAAGTTCCGTAACGAGGTTCATCGCCGGTGCCGCTATAGGTAGCGTTGGCGTAGAAAACCGCCGCCCACGGTGTCGGGCCAAACTTCATGCAAATGTCGCCCACGTAATTGTTGTTTGCGTAGTGGACAAGGACGTTGCGCGTAATGGTGATATCACCCGTGGGATTGATCGGAATAGGCAAACTGGTCAGAAGTCCGCCAGCATCCGTTACCGTGGTCAACACCTGCATCATGCCGCCGGATTCAACCACCGTGCTGCCCGAAGTCGTCCATTTGGTTGGGTCAATGGTGCTGCCGCTGCCGGTTTCAGTGAAGACCGTGCTGGTGGTGGTGCCGGTGCCGCCGGTGCCGGGGGCAAACGTGACGATGAGAATGGCGATGCTGCTGTTGCCGGCTGCATCCCAAGCGGTGAGAACAAGGTCATTTTCTCCCGGTTTCAGCGGAATGCCGGTGATGCTCCATGAATTTGTGCCGGTGGCGGTGCCGAGGCCGCCGCTGTAGTTTTGCCACGTTACCAGAGTCACACCCACATTGTCCGAGGCGGTGCCGCTCAAATTGATGGTCGCGGTGCTGTTGGTGTAGCCAGAGCCGGTGGTTGGACTGGTGATGGCAATGACGGGCGGCGTGGTGTCGCTGGAAACCACGGCGGAATAGGTGAGCCGGTTGCCGGCGGGATCGTAGGTGTAGCTGATGACCGAACCGTTGCCATAATCCACGTTCGTCAGGCGATTGAGCGAGTCGTAAGAATAAATAATCCCAAACGAATTTGAAATTGAAAGACAGATAGAAAAAATGACCACGACCAACCAGAACAAGGTTGTTCTGGTTTGCAAAGCAATTGAGTATTTATTTTTGTTGTAAAACATAGGCTACGGCGATTCTGCGCCCTTACTATCATCAATCTGCTGCAAAAGATTTATCACTGGAATTTTGTCAGTCGGATTGTCCTGATTCACCACTGCGCTGTAAACATCCCCAACTCCATGAATGATACCTCCGACTCCAAGGGTAACTCCTAAAGCGCCGGGTGCTGCTAAAATAATTCCAGGCACGACCCCAAAAGGGGCGCCAACACCAAATCCCGCCACTGCTTCAGATCCGCCTATAACTACAGCAGCAACACCAACGTATATTTCGCCAACTCCGTATAAGCCTGTAATGGTTCTTTGGAAAACAGGAGAATTTTGAAGATTATTCCATCCTGAAGTTGTTGCTGACCATAAACTTTCAATGGAAATACTATTATTCACTGAAATAACGGCTGGTGTGGAACCCGCTGTTTGAGTTTCAAAACCTCCTGTCGAGGGACTAATTAAATAGTTATGCGACAAAATCGAATCCGAAGTTACAAGAGGTAGTTTTGAGCCGCTCGTCTCTTGCGCTGACAATCCTGAAATATCAATCAGCCTCACCGGATTATTCAGTGCATAAATGTAGCGATTCAAACTCTGGCTGTCGCCGTCCTTGCCGTTCGTCGGGTCTTTGGTGATGAACCGTCCGCGTTTGGTGGAGTAGTAGCGGGCGCGGATGTAAAGCAGGCCGTTCTCCTCGTCCATCACGCCGTGCCGGCCCAAATAGCGGAAGCGGTTGTCGGAAAGTTGCCCGTTGATTGGCCGGCCAAACGGATCGTAGGCGTAGGCTTCTGTGATTTTCCCGGTGGCGTCGGTCATGGCAATCGTGCTGCCGCGTGAATCGTAGTGGTAGAACTGCGCGTTGCCGCCGGCATCAATCCGCGAAACCAGACCGAGACCGTAGATGTAATAGTAAATGGCGTTGCCGCTGCCATCCGTCTCGGCGAGCACCTGGGCCAGCGGGCTGTTCCGGTCCAGAACGTAGCGTGTGACCACGCCATCCCGGTTGGCTGCCATCCGATTGCCCGCGCCATCGTATAGAAACGTATTTGTCTGGTCGGTGAAACTCATCCGTGTCAGCCGGTTTTCGTAATCGTAGGAGAGAGTATTTCCGGCGCTGATGTAAGTCATGTTGCCGTTGGCGTCGAACATCTGCGTCTGCCCGTCCAGCGCAATTTGCTTGCTGTCGTTGTCATAGCTGTAGGTGGAAGAGCCGACAACCGGGATGGTGGGGAGCTGTTCGGTCTGGCTGACCTGGCTGTGATTGCCGACGGCGTCGAGAGTATATTGGTAGCTGGAAATAACGGTTGAATTTACCGTGTTGGTCAGCGACTTGAGCCGGTTCGCCGAATCGTATTGATAAACCGCCGACGAGCCGTTGGGGTTGACGGAATTAGTCAGGTTGCCGTCCGCATCATAATTGTAGGTGGTTGTATTGTATTGCCAGTCGGTCACGGATTTGAGCCGGTTCGCCGCGTCGTAGGCATACGTCACGGTCTTGCCGCCCGGATAGGTGATGGAGGTGCGGTTGCCGTTCTTGTCGTAGCCGTAGCTGACGGTCTTGCCGTAGCAGTCGGTGACGCTGGTGAGGCGATTGAGCGCGTCGTAGGAATAGGTCGTCGTGCCCAAAGCGTCAGTCATGCTGGTGCGGTTGCCGTTATTGTCGTAACCAAACGTCACCGGCGTGCCGGTGGGATAAGTGATTTTCGTGCGGCGATTGTTGGCGTCGTAAAGATAGGTGGTGGTATTGCCATTCGGGTCTTTCCGGCTGATGAGATTGCCCGCCGCATCGTAACCGAGTTGGGTGACGCCGCCGTCCGGGTCGGTGGTTTTGACGAGGCGGTTGAGGGCATCGAAAATATTCGTGGTGGTGTGGCCGTTGGGGTCGGTGCTAAAAAGACGGTTGCCGACATTGTCATAGGTGTTGACAACCGTGCCGCCGGCGGTGTCGGTGAAATTGGTGAGCCGGCCCATTGAATCGTATGTAAAGAAATTGGTCCTGTTCAGGGCGTCGATGCCCTGGATGCGCCGGCCAAGCGCGTCATAAACGGACGTGGTGGTGTGCCCCAGCGCGTCTGAGGTGGAGACGAGCCGGTTCAACGAATCGAAAACGAACGTCGTTGAATTTCCCAAGGCGTCAATGCTGTTGGTGCGGTTTCCGTTCGGGTCGTAGGCGTAGCGCGTGACGGCTTTCACGGCGTTGGTGACAGCCAGCAGGTTGCCATCGGCGTCGTAGGCGTAGCTGGTAACGCCGCCCATTGAATCATGGATGCGGATTTTGCGATCCAGCGCGTCGTAATCGTTGGTGATAGAACCGCCCAGCGAGTCGCGGACGATGATGAGCCGGTCTTTGGGGTCGTAAATGCTGGTGGTGGTGTAGCCGTTGAAATCCGTGGCGGTGATGCGGTTGTTGTTGCCGTCAAAGGTGAAATAATTGGTTTTGCCCAGACCGTTGACCGTTGCGGTCAGGTTGTTCGCATTGTCGTAAATGAACAGGTTTGTGTGTCCCAAGGCGTCCACCGATTTGATTTTGCGGCTGACGGCGTCGTAAGCAAAAGCGTTCGTGTCGCCGAGGGCGTCACGGGTCAAGATCAGGTTGCCAAACGAATCGTAGGTGTTGGTGGTGCTTTGGCCGTTGGCGTCGGTGACGACGAGCGGTTCGCCATAGGCGTCGTATTGGTAGGTGTTGGTTTTGCCGAGGGAATTGAAAGTGTTGGTGAGATTGCCCTTGGGATCATATTTGAAGATGGTCAGGCCGTTTTTCGCGTCCAGCCGGTTGGTGGGATTATTCAAGGCGTCGTAGGCAATCGTGGTGGGTTGGGCGAACGGATCGGTCTTGGAAATCACGTTGCCGTTGGCGTCGTAACTGTAAGTCGTCACGGCACCGTTCTTATCAATCACGTTCGTCCGGTTGTTGTTGGTGTCGTATTGGAAGAACTGCTGGTTCCCCAAGTTGTCCACGCTTCGCACCACCCGCAATTGGCTGTCATAATAATTGTAGGAGACGTTGTTCATCGCGTCCGTGACGGTGGTGACGTTGTTGACGAAGTCGTAGGTGAACGTCGTCGAGTTTAGCAGCGCGTCCTTTTGCCAGGAAACCACCCGTTTTTCGTCGTCATATTTCATGCTCACAAAGGTGTTGCCGCGCGGGTTAATCGCGTTGGTCATCTGGTGATACTGGTCGTAGCCGAACTGCGTCAAGCCGCCGCGCGTGTCCATTGCGCTGATAAGATTCGTGTTGGCATCGTAAGTAAACCGGACGGTGCGACCCAGCGGGTCGGTGATGTTCGTCAGGCAGTTGTTGGCGTTATAGGCAAAGCTAATCACCCGCCCCACGGTGTTGGTAATGGCGGTGAGCTTGATTCCAGCGTAGGCCAGCGACACGGTGTTGTTGTTTTTGTCCACGATGGAAGTGAGATGGCCCGACGAATTGAAATTGTATTTCTGCTGCTCTTTCGTGGTCAGGGTGTAGTTGCCGCCGCTCGTGGTCAGGATGTTGTATATGCCCGGCTCGCTGATGTAGCCGCCTGCGCCATTCGTGGCATACGTTTCCTGATGGCCGTCGCCAAAGGCAATGACGGCACTGTTGGAGGAATTGATGGACAGAGCAATATTGTAGGAATGTGTCCAGCCGAAACCGAGCGGCTGAATCGCGCTGGCTGCGGCTTTGGAATTGTAATAGCGCTGGAATTCAAACGGCAGTCCGCGTCCGGGTATCTGAAGGTCAACGTGGTTGTAAATGTAATTTCCGGTGGCGAGATTCACCGGATCTGAAGATTTAGGCTGCGTGGAGTTGTTGTTGCCCAAGGCCTGGCCGGTGACATAAATGTATAATGAACTTGTCCCATTTCTTCCACAAGTATCCGAGACTTGAAGACTGACCGTGTATGACTTGCTACTGCCGGCCGGGCTGCTGAACACATGGGATGGATTGGGTGCCGTGCTGGTTGAACCGTCGCCAAAATTCCAAAGGTATGAGTTTATGGAACATCCTGGCGTCGGGTCTGTCGAACCGGTGCCAGTAAAATTAACTTGTTGGCCTGATTGGGGTGCGTGGTTGTCAGCCGTGGGATTGGCCACTGGATTTTGTCCCGGCGCACTGATGGTGAACGCTGGACTCTGGTTCCAAAACATGGCATTTCCTCCGGAATTGACCGCAACGATCTGAACAATTGCCTGACTGGAGGCAATCGTTGAAGCGATGGACCAAGTTCCAGAAGCGGCTGAACCGGGGACAAAGTAGCCGTATTGCTGCCAAGACTGGCCGCCATTCAGGGAGTAATTCATCCAGAAGTAATTGATGGGCGGGTTCGGGGTGCCATTCACTGTCCAAGAAATGGTTTGGGACGTGCCGGCGGTCCAGTTTTGGCCGCCGATGGGAGAGGTCACTGACAAAGAGGGACCTGATGATGACGATTCTTGGAAATAGAGTGCATTGGCACCGGAAGCGTTGCCCTCGCCGCTCGCATTGAACGTGGTCATGTTCCAAACGTAGCTGTGCCCGTTGACCAGAAATCCGCTGGGCAGGGCGAGCGAAGTGCCTTGCAGGGGTGTGGTCGTTGTCGGGTTGGAACTGGTGGAATAGGGATAAACAAACAACCCGGTCGTCAAGTCTTTGATGTAAAGCCCGTAACCCGTCGCACCACCGACCGCGTTCCAACTGAAAGTCGGTGTTAATGTGGACAGGCTCGGCCCCGGCGATGTGCTGCTGCCGGGACTGATTTGCGTCGGCGGAGACAGCAAGCTCGCTGCCGTCTGGAAATAGAGTGCATTGGCACCGGAAGCGTTGCCCTCGCCGCTCGCATTGAACGTGGTCATGTTCCAAACGTAGCTGTGCCCGTTGACCAGAAATCCGCTGGGCAGGGCGAGCGAAGTGCCTTGCA
>JAJXXW010000024.1 GCA_021780905.1 bacterium | reverse complement strand
GGCCAACCGCCGACTTGCGGCTGCGGTGGGGACAGCCGTTACCACGGTTCGCACACTGAATTTTGAAAAAATCACCCATGAAAAATCGTGGCGCTGAAAAATCACCCGTTTTTCAACGGCCTGCTAATGCCGTATTCGGCGCACAACGCACGGAAGTTCTCCGTCCGCAATGCCCGTATCCCAAACTCAATTCGCTGATCCATAGGTTCACTTGTTTTCCAAGGCATCCAAGAAGCCTATCGCTCCTGCCTGCCCACTTAAAGTGTTACCTATGGCCTGAACCAACCCGTCACCGATGTTTTGAACCCGCACCCCCCGCAGTTTGGCTTTGGTGGAGCGAGTGCCCGTGCAAACCGGCTCGCCGGTCATCTCGCCCCACCAGATTTCACGCCCCAATGCTGGCGAGTTCCTCGTTCGTCTCCACGTTCACAATCTTGAACTGTTCAGCGTGCATACCGGTGTCCGCGCGGAAGGACAATTTGCCGAAGTAGCGCTTCTCCATCTCGATGAGATGTTTCTCGTCCTCGGTGCGCAGCCGGTCCAGCACAGTTGGATGCACGACGATACGCAATTGAAAGTCGTTCTCGTCCCGTGTGCGTTTCTTGAGAATTTCCTGCAGCTTGCGCTGAATCTCGACGCTCATGGTGATGGAACTCTTCACCTTGCCCCGGCCCTTGCAATACGGGCAGTCATCATAGACGGCGGCGCGGACGCTTTCGCTGTGGCGCTGGCGGGTCATCTCCATCAGGCCAAGCTGCGAGATGGGCAGGATATGGGTCTTGGCCTTGTCGCGGCGTAATCCCTCGCGCATTTTGTTGTGAACCGCCTGCCGGTCGCGCCCGGATTTCATGTCAATGAAGTCGAGCACGATGAGTCCGCCCATGTTGCGCAGGCGCAGTTGCCGCGTAATTTCCTCGGCGGCTTCAAGATTCACTTTCAAAATGAGCGCGTCCTGATCCTTGCCGCCTTTGTGCCGGCCCGTGTTCACGTCAATCGCCACGAGCGCCTCGGTTTCGTCAATGACGATGGCCCCGCCGCTCTTTAGATTCACCTGCCGCGAGAAGGTGTTTTCCAACTGCTTGCTGACGTTGAAGCGGTCGAAGATCGACTGCGCCTCCGTGTATAATTTGATTTTGTTCGCCGAGCGCTTGGAGATTTTGGATATCATCTCGCGCATCCGGTCGTAGGCCTTGTTGTTGTCCACGACAATGCGTTCGACATCTTCGGTGAGAAAATCGCGCACGGTGCGTTCAATCAAATCCGGCTCCTGAAAGACGCACGTCGCCAACGGCTGCTTCTTGATGCGCTCCTGAATTTGATTCCATTCCTCGACGAGAAACGCGAGGTCGCGCACGAAGTAACGAAGTTGCTGACCTTCGCCGGCGGTGCGCATGATGACGCCCATGCCGTCAGGGATGTGCAGTTCGCGCAGGATTTTCTTGAGGCGCTTGCGCTCCTCGGGGTTTTCAATCTTGCGGGAAATGCCGCTTTGATCCGAGTGGGGCAGCAGCACGAGGAAACGTCCGGGCAAAACCAAGTTGGTCGTGACACGCGGGCCTTTGGTGCCAATCGGCCCTTTCGTGACCTGAACAATGATGTCCGCGCCGGGTGAATACAAACGCGGAATATCCTTCTGCGTGATCTTCGGGCGCTGCGGCCGGCGGGCCTGATTTTCGCGTTCGACGATTTCCACGCCGGAGTCGAACTGGTTCGGCACGATGTCCCAGTAATGCAGGAATGCGTTTTTCTCGAAGCCGATGTCCACGAACGCGGCCTTGAGGCCGTCTTCGAGGTTGCGCACGCGGCCCTTGAAGATACTGCCAACGAGCCGTTCCTCGGTGGTGCGCTCGATGTTGAATTCCTCCAGCTTGCCGTCCTCGGTCACCGCGACACGCGTTTCGAGCGTCTCGGCGTTGATGACGACCTCCTTTTGGATGCGTTTTTCCGGGCGGATCAGTTTCTGGACCTTCTTGACAATGTTCGCCGCTGTGGAGGTGATCGTCTCAATCAAACCTTTCGGCTGCTCGGGAATTTTCACTGGCACAAACGCCTCTTCCGCGACCGACACGGGTTCGTGCTTGTGTCCATGCGGGTGGGCGTGACCGGCGGGCGCAACTTCGGTCCTGCCTTCGGGCGGCAAACCGGCGGCAATGTTTTCGGCGCGTTCGATCTCGTTCTGGTGGCGTTTCTCGAACAGACGTTCCTGTCCGCCTTGTTCGGTGACGACTTCCTGGCGCGCCTCGACGGCGTCGCGGTCGGTTTTTTGGTGAGCGGGATTCAGTCCGCCTTTGGGCTTGAATCGCATTCCACGGCGGCGCCGGGAGAAGTTATTGCTCATAGTTTAGTATCCCTTTCGATGGATGTGTATGTTTTGCATCAAGCCCACGGCGATCAACGAGCACAGCACTGAAGATCCGCCATACGATAGCAGCGGCAGTGGCACACCCGTCACGGGCATGATGCGAATGTTCATTCCGATGTTGATGAATACGTGGCTGAAGATGAGCGTCACCACGCCCACCGCCACGAGCTTGCCCAGGCGGTCGCGCGCCTGGCCGGCGATTCTCAATCCGGTGAAGAGAACCACCGCATACAGCGCCAAAACGGCGACGCTGCCAACGAAGCCTTCCTCCTCGGCGATGACCGAGAAGATGAAGTCGTTGTGTGCCACCGCCCGCGGCAGATAGCCCAAAGCGTTTTGGGTGCCCTGCCGCCAGCCTTTTCCCGTCAGCCCACCGGAGCCGACGGAAATCAACGCCTGGCGGATGTTGTAACCATCATCCGCTTGTTTTTGTTTGAGGCGTCGCAACTCCGCCGGGGTGGCGTTGGGCGGAGCGAAATCGGTGTAATCCCGGCCAAAATAAATCAGCAGCCGGTTGCGCTGGTAGTCCTGCATCGGCACCTGCCAGCGCGCCGGTAAAAATTTGATGTCCACAACAAACAGCGTCGCCAGCAAACCGACGAGGCCGATGAGCTTGAGCAGATAGCCGCGCGGCGTGCCCGCGACCAGCATCATCACCAATCCCGTCGGCAGCAGCACCAGCGCGGAACCCAAATCCGGCTCCTTCAAAATCAACAGGAACGGCAGCAGCAGCAGGCCGATGCCCTGCCAGAAAACTTCCAGCCGTTTCAGTTCGTCCGGCGGCCGGCTCAAAAAATTCGCGCCCGCCAGGATGAACGCCAGCTTGGCAAATTCACTCGGCTGGAATTGGAAAATTCGCAGATCAATCCACCGCCGCGCGCCGAAGTGCATCGAGCCGATGTGCGGAATCAACACGGCGACAAGGCAAATGATCATCGCCCAATACGCGACAAACGACCACCGCGCCAGGGTGTGATAATCCAACAGGCACATCGCTGCCGCCACGCTGAAGCCGAGCGCATACCAGACGATCTGCCTCACCCAAGTCTGGTCATACCACGGCTGCGCCGCCGCGAAGTCGCTCACCATCGTCGCGCTGAACACGAAGGCCGCGCCGACAAACATCAGCCCGGCCAGGGCCGCGATTTGCAGCCGGTCGAACGATTCGCGCGGAGTTGTGCCGGTCGAAAACATCGTTAATAGGCCGACGCGAGAGTCTTCCCCGCGCCGGATTTTTCCTTCTCCAAAATTGTTTCGTAAATGTCGTGCGCGACCGGCGCGCAGGATGCGCCGCCGGACGAACCGCTTTCCACCATCACCACCACGGCGTATTTCGGCTTTTCATACGGCGCGAACGACGCAAACCACGTCGTATGGTCCACCACGCGGTTGTGTTCGTCTTCCACCTGCGCCGTGCCGGTCTTGCCGCAGATGCGCAGGCCGGGCACGCAGGCTTTTATGCCGGTGCCTTCAATCTGGTCTTCCGTCTCGCCGAGCATCGCGCTGTGCAAAACGCCCAGGCTCCGCGCACTCACGCCGATGCGGTCGCAGACCAGCGCGGCGGGGAAATTTGTCGCCACGTCACGCGACATCGGATCCTGCGGCTCAATCCGCGAAACCAGCCGCGGCCAGAACACCGTGCCGCCATTGGCAATCGCCGCATAAACCACGGCCATCTGCAACGGCGTAACCGAAACTTCGCCCTGGCCAATGCACAGATTCGCCGTGTCGCCCGCGCTCCAGCCCTCGTGGATCCGCGACAGCGTCGGCAGGTTGCCGCTCGTCTCCTGCCGCGTCGGCAGGTCGAAGTTTTCGCCCAGATGAAATTTCTCCGCCAGCGCCACGATGCGTTCCGCGCCCGCGTCCGAGCCGGTCTGGATAAAATACGAATTGCTCGACCGCTCCAGCGCGCGCTTGAAGTTGTATTCGCCGGGCGGGGCGGTGTCGTCAATCTTGCGCCGGCCGACATAAACACAGCCGCGCCCCGGCCGCGTCGGATCGGCCTGCACGCCGTAAACTTTTTCGGGATTCAAGCCCCCCTCCAGCGCCGCGAGGCCGACGATGACTTTGAAGATGGAACCCGGCGCATAATTTTCCTGTGTTGCGCGGTTGATTTCCGGACGCAGTTTCATGTCTGCGCGCCGCGCCGCTTCGCGCTGCATTTCCTGCGGCGAGAGTCCGCCGGTGAAAAACAGCGGGTTGATCGCCGGCGTCGAGGCCATCGCCAGCACGTCGCCGTTGCGCACGTCCATCACCACCACGGCCGCGCGCGCATCCGCGCCGTGATGCCGGAGGATGGATTCCTCGGCGGCGTGCTGCAAATCCAGGTCCACGGTCAGCACCACATTCCGGCCCGGTTCCGGCTGGCTCCAGATGTTTTCCGACTGGCGGTAGCCCTGGCTGTTGACCAGCAGCGATTCCGCGCCGGCGCGGCCGCGCAATTCCTCATCGAAGCCGTATTCCACCCCCACGACGCCGCGAAAATCCGGCAGGCGGTAGTTGAAAAAGGCGTCCTCGCCCTCCTCGGAACTGTTGTCGTGCTGCAAGTAGCCGAGCAGATGCGCCGCCGTGTCGCCGAGCGGATAGCTGCGCACCGACTGCAAATCCAGATCCGCGCCGAGGCCGCCGGAAAAGTTTTCCTCGAAACGCGCGATTTGCGCCGCATCAAGATCTTTCAAAATCGGAAACGGCAGCGCCAGCCGCGTGGCGTAATGACGGTTGAACTGCGCGGCGTCGAACGCGAGCGGCTGGCCGATTTTCTCGCTGACCTGCGCGATGATGCCGCCGGCCACACGCGCGCGCGCCCGTTCGCGCAGCGCTTGAAGCTGTTCCGGCTTGAACGCAAATTGTTTCCGCTCCGCCTTCGTCAGCGAGCGGTGGAGGCGCTTTTCGGCGCTGGCGATGTTTTGCCGCTGCGCGAGGCGGGCGGATTTCAGAAGTCCGCCGTAAGCCGCATCAAACGGCTGGTGCAAATCGTCCAAGTAAAGACTCAAGTTGTAGCGCGGCTGGTTTTCGGCGAGCACCCGGCCTGCGCGGTCGAGAATCTTGCCGCGCACCGCCGGCAACCGGATGGTGCGATACGCCTGCGTGGTCAAATGTTCCTGGTATTCGCGCGACGAAACGACCTGCACCCACCAGAGGCCGACGAGCAAAAGGCACAGCCCGGCCATCAACCCCACCGCGACCAGGCGGAGATGCGGCTCGTTTTTTTTCAGTTCGTCAAAGACTAGCATTTTAATTTTTCAACCTCGGATAAAAACAGATGGACCCCGATTTGGAATTTAAGAAACATCGCCTCGCCGTTTTTATCCGTGTTCATTGTCTATCCGTGGTTTGTTGTTTCATTTCATAATTTCTTCCAACTGCGCTGGATTTCGCGGTCGGGGCGGAAACTGACCTCCGTTCGCGGCTGGTAGCCGAGCGCGCGGCGGCAGGCCGCCATCAGCTCAAACATAAACGGCGTGGCGACGGCGCCGGCGGCGGTCATCACCAGCCATTGCCAGAGCGTGCCCCAGCCCAGGAGCAGTTCCTGGCCACCGCTCAACAGCATCAACATCGTCAGTGCCGGCGCGACCCCGCTGGCGGCGGCCCCAAGGACAAATTGCGCGAACGGCAGATCGCGCAGAATCAAATCGCGCCGCCAGTAAATCGGCCAGCCGACGACCGCCAGCGGCAGAATGCTGATGCCGAGCGGATTGGCCGACAACGTATCGAACCAGACGCCGCCCAGCACCGCCAGCAGGGCGACGGTGGGCAGACCGGCGTTGAGCGCGGCGTAAACCATCAGCCCCGGCAGCAAGTCCACCTGTGCGCCAAGCCAATGGCGCGGCGCGGATAGCGTCGCCTCGCCAAAGACGGCGAGCAACGCAAAGGCCAGAATCAGGATGGTTTGGAACGGGTTCACGGTGGGGAAAACATTCAACAATCAGCCGCAAACTCCCACCATTCAATGCCGCTGGCGCGCCTCACCAAACTCTCATTGGGCGTTGCCGGCTGACGGTTGAAGGTTGAAGGTTTTTTCATGTTAGGGGAACAGCACCCAGACTTGTTCCAGCGAACCGAGGTTCGCGTTCAGCTTCACTCGCGCGTCGGTGTAAAGACCGTATTCAACGGAGCGCGAGTCCACCACCTGGCCGATGGGAATGCCTTTCGGAAAAATCCCGCCGAGGCCGCTGGTGATGACATTCTGGCCGGGCTTCAAATTCGTGCTGCTGGCCAGGTAGGTCAGTTCCACGAGCGATGTGTCGAGCGTGCCGCCGGCAATGAGCACGCCCATATCGTGCGCGGCATTTTCCACGAGCGCGGAAACGCGGCAGTTCGGGTCGCCAACCAAAACCACCTGGGCATCGTGATCCGCCACCGATGAAATCCGGCCGATCAGACAACCTTCGGCGGACAAGACGGGCAGATTGTTGGTGAGGCCATCCTGACTGCCGCGGTCAATACGAACGGTGCGCCACCAATTGGCCGGATCGCGGCCGATGACATAGGCCATCTTCAAACGCCACGGCAGTTGTTTTGCCCGATTAAACAGCGCCCGAAGCTGCTCGTTTTCGCGGGCGATGGCGGCGCTCTGGACGGACTGCGAGCGGAGCTGCTGGTTTTCGCGGCGGAGGTTGTCAATTTGCTTCAGCAGTTCGCGGCGCGGCAGGACGGAATCGGCCAGGTCGGCCGGGAGTTTTTGCGCGGCACCGGCGAGGCCGAACAAGGGCAGGAACCAACTGCCGACGACCAGTTTCAGGCGCGAGGTCGCGCGCGTGGGCAGACTCAACAGAATGATTGCCACGAACACCACCGCGCCGAGCGCCAGATAATTTTTTTGTTTAAACATCCGCTAAACGGCCTTCGCCGTCAGGCGGTGAACTCCCGGAAGAATCAGTATTTGGCGTTGGTCGCGACGCGTTTCAGGAATTCGATCTCCTGCAACACGCGGCCCGTGCCCTCGGCGACGGCGCTCATCGGGTCGTCAGCAAGATGCACGGGCAGGCCGGTTTCGCCGGCCACGAGCTTGTCAATGCCCCGGATCAGCGAGCCGCCGCCGGCCATCACCAGGCCGCGATCCACGAGATCGGAGGCGAGTTCGGGCGGACAGCGTTCCAGCGTGATGCGGATGGATTCGAGAATGCTCGAAAGCGGTTCCTGCAGCGCCTCGCGAACTTCCTCGGAACGGATGGTCAACGTCTTGGGCAGCCCCGACCCCAGGTCGCGGCCTTTGACGTCCATCGTCAGTTCTTGTTCCAGCGGAAAGGCGGAGCCGATGCGAATCTTGATTTCTTCTGCGGTGCGTTCACCTATCATCATGTTGTAGGCACGTTTCATGTGGGCGATGATCGTGGCATCCAGTTCGTCCCCGCCCACCCGCAGGCTGCGGCTGAAGACGATGCCGGCGAGGGAGATGATTGCAATCTCGCAAGTTCCCCCGCCGATATCCACGATCATGTTGCCCGCCGGCTCATGCACCGGCAGACCGACGCCAATGGCCGAAGCCATCGGCTGCTCGATCAAATACACCTCGCGCGCGCCCGCGTGCGTGGCGGAATCCTTGACGGCCCGTTTCTCCACCTCCGTGATGCCGGAGGGCACCGCGACCACGACGCGTGGGGCGATGAGTTTCCGGTGATGCACTTTCTGGATGAAGTGACGCAACATCGCCTCGGTGATTTCGAAGTCGGCGATCACGCCGTCCTTCATCGGGCGGATGGCCACGATATTGCCGGGCGTGCGGCCCAGCATCCGTTTAGCTTCGTCACCGACGGCAAGAACATTTGTTGTTCCCGCCTGGATGGCCACCACCGATGGTTCGCGCAGGACGATTCCACGATCCCGCACATAGACAAGGGAATTGGCCGTGCCCAAGTCTATTCCAATGTCATTGGAGAACAGGCTTTTGAATTGCTCTAGCATGAATGTGCCTAGTCGGGGACAGTTAAAACCCCTTCACCCCAAAGGTCAAGCGGCGAATGTCACGGTTATTTTACAAATCCCGCCGGCGTCAGCCGGCCGGTGGGCGGAATTTGGCTCGACAACCGGCGGCGCCAGAATTAGGGTCGCTTCGGATTAGCCGAACCCAACCCGTGGAAATGAAAGTTGAGGTGAAATCATGCTAGTTGTGATCCGAACCTATTACGGCAAAGGTGCCAAGAAACTGTTCGGCCTGCTGGAACACCACCAGGCCGAGGTGCAAAGCCTCATGTGCGCGGTCAACGGTCTGGTCAGCTACACGCTGGCGCGGGATCGCCGCGGGGGATTTTCCGTGACGGTCTGCCGGCACAAGCGCGGTATCAACCAAAGCGTCAAGGCGGCGCGCGGCTTCATCGCCAAATACGCCCCGGCGATGAGCCTCGCCGCCATGCAGATTTCCGAGGGCAAGGTCATCACCCATATTAAAAATCACGACGCTGGTAGGGCGCGTCACTCGTTGGAGAGAGCGATTCAGTTCTAAGAAAGAAAGCAAAAACGCCTGTAAAATAAGTGGCCATTCGTTTTGGCTCGCCGCGATTTTTCCATGTCCGCCCAACTCCTAGACCGCTTTGAATTCGAGCGCACGCTCTGGCAACAAAAAGTGGCGCGCGTGGCGGGCATTGACGAGGCCGGGCGCGGGCCGCTCGCGGGGCCGGTGGTGGCCGCCGCCGCCATACTGCCGCCGCGCTGGGCGGAATCCGGCTTGCCCGGCGAACTCGCCGGTCTGAACGATTCCAAGCAGCTTACTGCGGCCCAGCGCGAACAGTATTTTGAATTTCTCACCCGCTGCGCCGAGATTGAATTCGCCATCGCCGCCGTGGATGCCGGCGTGATTGACGAAATCAACATTTTGCAGGCGACGCACCGCGCCATGAACGCCGCGCTGGCGCAGTTGAATCCGTTGCCGCCGCACGCGCTCGTGGACGGTCGCCCGGTCAAAACCTTGCGCGTGCCGCAGACGGCCATCGTGGGAGGTGATGCGCGGAGCTATTCCATCGCCGCCGCGAGCGTGCTGGCCAAGGTCACGCGCGACCGGCGGATGCGGGCATACGCCGTGCAGTTTCCCGAATACGGCTTTGCCGAGCACAAGGGTTACGGCACGGCGCGCCATCTGGCGGCGATTCAAAAACACGGCGCGTGTCCGATTCATCGCCGGACGTTTGCGCCGCTGAAGCCGGCGGCGGCGAAACGGTTTTGAGCGGCGGGGTGATAATCGTGCTTGACGCGGGCGCGGTTTTCGGTTGGATTGTGATTATATGAAAATTAAATTTTTCGCCGTTCTCGCCGGTGCGGCTTGGGTGGCCGTTGGCTGCGTCAAAACCGTGAGCGACACGAACCATTTTGCCACCACCTGGAGTCAGGACAGCGTGACGGGCCGCTATCAGCGCACCATTGACCAGGTGTATCAGGCCTCCGTCGTTGTGATCCAGAACAACGGGGTGCTGTTGGACGAATACATTCCGCACGACACCACCAACGCCACCCGGTCGCTGCAAGGCAAGGTCAACCAGAAGGATGTCTGGATCCGGGTGCAAGTCGTGGATCCCCGGATCACGCAGGTGGATGTGGAGACGCGCAGCGGCTGGGGCGTGAGCGATGTGGAGCTGTCCCACCAGCTTGAAAAGGAAATTGCGCTACAACTGGCGCGGTGATCCGTATTTCAAACCGATATTCTGTTCATAAACGCCGAGCTTTACGCCCGGCGTTTCTTTTTTGGCCTCAAACTCCAGGCGGATCCGCGCCAGCCGGCGCTGCGTGATTTCGGACAGGGACGAATCGGGAAATTTTTCCACTATTTTTTCCAGCGTCGCGATCACCTCGGCCGGTTCCGCGCCGAGTTCCACCTGAAAATTGGCCAGCAGGTTGAGCCAGCCTGCGATCTGTTTGGGTCGGTGCTTCGGCTCGTTGATCAATTGGTTCAACTCCAGCGTCGCCAAATCGAGCCGCCGGAAGTCGCGGGCATAAATCGTCGCCAGCTTTTCGCGCACCTCGGCATCGTGCGGATGCTGCGCCAGGTGCTTGACGTGCACGGCAGCCAGCTTGCCCGGCTCAATGGCCCTGGGCCGCAACCACGCCGTGGAATCCAGCAGGCCGAGGTTGGTGACGCCGGCGGGCACGTCCATCGCCTGCCGGTCGTGCTGCGCGAGCAGGATTTTCTCCGTTTCGCCCAGCTGCGCCAGCCGCTGCTCCGCGCGCAGGGAAATTTCCGTGTCGGGAAACCGCGCCACGATTTTCTGCAAGGCGGCCCGCGCCGCGTCCACATCCACGGTCATTTTCAAATGCCAATCGGCCACGCCGCGACCACCTGCCGGTCCGGTGCCTGGGGTGCGGCGCAGAAATGGTTCAAGGTGATTTCCGCGCCCGGCAGATCGTTCAGGTCTTCGGCCTGGATGGTGGCGAGCAGCATCACACCCTCGAAATCATTCGGGAATTTCGCAAGCTGCTCGCGGATGAGAACGATGGCTTCGAGCGGCCGGTTGAATTTCCGTTTTGCCAGCGCAATGGAATAAAGCGGCTTCGGCTCCGGCGGCTCGTTGCCGCCGTCATAGAGGGAGGTGATGGGACTGGTCACCACATCAATCAGGCTGTGGCGCCAAATGGCATACATCGCGCACCCTCCGGCGACGGTTAGAAAAAGTCCGCCGATGGCAACCGCCGCGCCCCCCAACCCGCCCGCCGCGAACCCGAGTTTGAACAGCCGCGCCACGCCCCAGGCAATGGGGCAAGCCAACGCCAAGGTCAGCAGCCATTTGAAAACCAGTTTGTTCGGCTCCTCGCTTCGCTTCCATGAATACCCCAGCAGCCACACGCCAAACGCCAGTCCCAACAGCGGCAGCAGCACACTCCAAATGAATTGCAGCGGGTGGCTCATGATTCTGCCGAAAGCTCAACCCGGCGGCGCGTTTAGGCAAGCAAAATGGCGGAGCGGGCATCCCGCCACTCACGCGTAGCGGAACGGCCGGTTCAGGGCGAAGGCGTTCGGCAGATGGCGGATTTCGCGCACCGCGCCGTCGGCCAGCAGGACTTCCACGATGTCGAACCGGAATTTCACCGGCGGATTTTTGAGCCGCCGCAAATAATCCAGCGCCGTGTGCGACAGCAGTTTTTTCTTCCGCGCGTCCACCGCCGCCGCCGGCCGCGTCCAGTCCTCCGATGAACGGGTTTTGACCTCGGCGAACACCAGGCAGTCCGCCTCGCGGAACACCAGGTCAATTTCGCCGTGCTCGGAGCGGAAATTCGCCGCGAGAAACTTCAGCCCGAGCCGCTGCAAATGTTTTTTCGCCGCGCGCTCGCCCAGCCGGCCGCGCCGCAAATGCTCCGGCTCCGGCGGACTCGCCCAAACCGTTTTGAGCTTGGCGAAGAGGCTCATGGCCATTGATTGAACACGAACGGTCCGGGGAAACAATTCATTTCGCGGGGTCGGCGGACCGGCGGACGGGTGCCGGTGGCGGGCGTTTTCCGCTTTGCCGCCGGGGGATTATCTGCAACTTTCACCCGGTTCCGGTTTTGAATCAAAGACTTTATGCCGCAGTTTTCCTACAAGGCCCGCAAGCGCTCCGGCGAACTCGTCGAGGGCGTGCTGGAGGTGCCCGACCGCAGCGCCGCGCTGGCGCAAATCCAGCGCTCCGGATTTTTTCCGCTGGCCGTGACCGATGTGAAGGCGGGCGCGACGCCGGCCGGCCAAGGCGCGACCAAGGACGGCGTGAACTTGATGTCACTGCTGCCGCAGTCGCTCCGGGAGCAGATGTCGCAGAAGCGGAAGCCGAAGCTGCAGGAGCTGGCGACGTTCACCACGCAACTGGCGAACCTGCTGAATTCGGGCATGCCGCTGACGGTCGCGCTGACGAGCATGACGCATCTCCAGACGAAGGGCATTCCCGCCGAGGTCAGCCGCGAACTGAAGCAGGAGGTGACGGAAGGCCGGTCGCTGTCGGACGCAATGACGCGGCAGCCGCGGATTTTCACCGACCTGTATGTCAACATGGTGCGCGCGGGCGAATCGTCCGGCTCGCTGGTGCCGGTGCTGCGGCGCATGGCCATACACTTCCAGCAGTTCGCGGAGGTGCAGGCGAAGTTCAAATCCGCGATGATTTATCCGGCGATGGTGATCTGCGTGGGTATTTTGCTGGTGACGTTTTTCATGACGGTGATGATGCCGAAGTTCATCGAGATTTTCAACGGATTCAACATCGAGTTGCCGCTGCCGACGCGGTTTTTGATCGGTCTCAGCACGCTGTTCACGTCGTATTGGTGGCTGCTGGTTTCGATGGTGGTCGCGGTGATCATCGTGTTCAAGCGCTTCCAGTCCAGCGCGGCGGGCGGGCGGAAGCTGGACGAGTGGAGCATGAAGCTGCCGGTGTTCGGCAACGTCGTGCAGATAAATTTGTTCGGGCAGTTCGCGCGGACGCTGGGCACGCTCCTGCAAAACGGCGTGCCCGTGCTGTCCGCCCTGAAAATCACCGAGCAGGTCATGTCCAACCGGCTCATCCGCGAGGCCATCGCCAAGACCCGCGAGGCGGTGACGGACGGCAAGACGCTGGCGCAGCCGCTGGCCCAGAGCAAACTGTTCCCGCAACTCATGGTGGACCTGGTGCGCATCGGCGAGGACACGGGCGACGTGCCGGGCGCGCTGAACAACCTGGCCGACACCTACGAGGGCGAACTCCAGATCGCGTTGCGCGTGATGAGCGACCTCATCGGGCCGGTGCTGATCATCGTCATGGCGATCATCGTCGGGTTTTTGCTGATGAGCATTTTCCTGCCGCTGTTCAAGCTCATTTCCTCCATCCATTGAAATGAAATTGCCGATTGCCAATGGCCGCTGGCCAACAATTGCCAACGCGCCCGCGATGGTTGGAAATCGGAAATCTCCGGCCTTCACGCTCATCGAAGTCATGGTGGTGGTGGCGATCCTGGGATTGCTGGCGGCGATGGGCCTGCCGTCGCTCATCAAGGCGGTGCAGAAAGAGGGGATGCGCAAGGCCGTGAGCGATTTTCAGGACGTGTGTTTCACGGCGCGGGAGCGGGCGATTTTCAGCCACCAAAAAACCTCGGTGCTGATCCATCCGGCGGAAGGCAGCTTCAGCGTGGACGGCGCGGCGGCCGGCACGACGAGCCACGGCAAGGTGGCCGCCGGCACGCTGCCGGACGGAATCGCGTTCGCGCTGCTGGACATTTTCCGGCAGGACTACTTGGAATCAGATCCTACTTACATTTTCTTTTATCCCGACGGCACCTGCGACGAAACCCAGGTCGTGCTGATGGGCCGGGGTGAATCCGAAATGATCACCCTCGATTACGCCACCGCCACGCCGATGGTCAGCGATGTGAACCAATGAAGCCGGCCTTAAAAAATTCCGCGCGCCCCCGGGCGTTCTCGCTGCTGGAGGTGATGATCGCCATCGCCATTTTCTTTCTCGCCGCGTTCGCGATCCTCTGCGTGGTTTCCAGTTCGCTGGCCAACGCGCGCCGGCTGCAACGGCCGCTGGTGGATGCCGGCCCGGTGCTGGCCATCTGGGCCGCGACGAATATTCTGGACGAGCAGAGATCCCCGTATTCCGGCAGCATGGCGGACATCCTCGGCAACGCCTACCGCGATTACCAGTGGACGACGGAAATCCAGGAGGTGGCCACCAACAAGCTGTTCGCGGTCGAATGCAAGGTCTATTACCGCGGCAACCGGGAACCCATCTCCGACCTGACCACGCTGTTTTACCGGCCGCAATCGCCCCCCGGCAGCCTGGACGGCGGCAACTTCATGCACCGATGAAATTGAGGAATGCAACTTGCAAATGGCGGATAGTCCCAGTCCGTGGCGGCGGGGATGATTCGGTATTGGCGATCCGCAATCCGCCATTCCGCCACGGTTTCACACTCATTGAGATCATGATTGCCATCGGTATTTTCAGCCTGGTGGTGGCGGCGATTTATGCGACGTGGGCGGTGATCATGAAGTCCAGCATCGTCGCGCAGGATGTGGCCGCGCAGGCGCAGCGCCAGCGCATCACGCTGCGCACCATCGAGGATTCGCTGATGGCCGTCCAGTCGTTCCAAGCGTCGCCGCAGTATTACAGTTTTATGCTGGCGGGCGAGGAAAACGCGAACGTGTTGAGCTTCACGGCGCGGGTGCCGGAGGTGTTTCCCCGCAACGGAAAATTCTTCAGCCCGAGCACCGGCCGCAATTTCAACCTGCGGCGGCTCACGTTTTCACTGGAGGCCGCCAAGAGCGGCGGGAACAACCTGGTGCTGCGGCAAAACCCGGTGCTGATGGATCTGGACCAGGACGAACAGGATTTTCCGCTCGTGCTGGCGCGGAACGTCCGCAAGTTCGCCGTGCAGTGCTGGAACCCGCAAAAACTGGAATGGAGCAAGGAATGGCTCGACACCAACTCCATCCCGACGCTGCTGCGCGTGCAGCTGGTGCTGGGCGGCAACACCACCGCCGGCCTGGCCGCGCCGGATTTTTCGGTGGCGCGCGTTTATTCACTGCCGTCGCACATGCTGCCGGCTGCGGAACAAAATGGCGGGCCGGTCAACGGCGGCCTGCCCAATCTGCCCGTGCCAGTGCCCGGAGTGCCTCCCGGAGTCCCTCCCGGAGTCCCTCCCGGGGTGCCTCCCGGGGTGCCTCCCGGGCTGCCGCCACTATGAAAATTCCCCGTCGCCATGCCGACCGTGGTTTCGCTGTCATCATCGTGCTGGTGGCCATCACCGTCATGTCCATGCTGGCGGGCGGGCTGGCGGTATTCATGAAGGTGGAATCGCAGCTCGCGCAGAACGGCAACGACGATGAAAAACTGTTGTGGATCGGCCGCGCCGGCGTGGAGCGCGCCGCCTGGTTGCTGGCGAACGAGCCGGGCGGGCCGTCCTCGTTGCAGCAAGTCTGGGCCGGCGGTCCCGGAATCGGGCCGGAGACGAACGGCCCGCTGGCCGGCCTGGCGCTGGATAATTTTCCCGTCGGCGACGGCTCGGTTTCCATCCACCTGGTCGAGCAGGAGAGCAAAATCAACGTCAACCGCGCCGACACGCCGCTGCTGGACCAGATTCTCACCGCGATGGGCGCGGATGCCGGCGATATTTCCGTGGTGGCCGACTCGATCCAGGACTGGATTGACGCGGACGACGCCACGCGGCCCGCCGGCGCGGAGAGCGATTATTATCAGGGCCTCACGCCGCCGTATAACGCCAAGAACGCGCCGATTGACGATCTGGAGGAGTTGCAGTTGATCAAGGGCATCACGCCGGACATGTTCAAGGGCGGCGGCGGCGGGGCGGATCCGAATTTTCCGTTCCAGCACCACAAGCTGGGCTTGGGCCATGCGCCGGGAGAGGCGCCGGATTATGCGTTTGGCCTGCGCGACGTGCTGACGCCCTATTCCAACGGCCAAATCAACCTCAACACCGCCGACAGCAAAGTGCTGTCCTGCATTCCCGGCATGGATGACGCTTCGGTCCAGAACATCCTGACCTTTCGGACCAGTGAAAACGGCCTGGATAATTCGCTCGGCCTCTTCCAAAGCCCCGGCCAGGCGAATGCCCTGGTGCAAAATCCGCTGGCGCAGCAGGCGCTCAACCGTTACGGCACGGTCCGCGGCGACACTTACGAAGTCCACGCGACCGCCCGCGTCGGGCCGGACGAGCGGGAGTTCGTCGCCCTGATTCTCCGCGCGGGCAACAGCGTTCTCGTCGTCGGGTTTCACCCGAAATAAAATGTTGAATTCCGGTTGCCGCCCGCTATCGTTGGCCCGTGCGCGCGCTCGGGATTTTTCTGCTGGCCTTTGGCCTTTTGGCGCCGGTCCACGCCGCCGAAACCGTGACCGGCCGCGTGAGCAAAGTGCTGCCGCTGCTGCTCGATTTGCAGGGTCGCGCCGCGCTTTCGCCCAGCCTGTTTGACCGCGACGCCTATCAGGCCCAGTTGCGCGCGCACACCAACCAGGTTTCCGCCATCCGCTACGACGTGCTCTGGACGGCCAAAAACGCCGGGGCCGCCAAACTCAAAATCCGCGTCGAACTGCGCGGCGTCGGCACCGGCAACCTGCCGCGATTCAAAACGCTGGAAACCGCCGCCGCCGCGCCCGGCCGTTGGGGCCGGTGGACTTCGCTCACGCTCGGCGGCGACGACTTCAAAAGCTTCGGCACCGTCACGGCCTGGCGCGCGAGCTTGTGGGACGGCGACCGGCGGCTGGGCGAGGAAAAATCCTTTCTATGGTGACGGGCCGGGGACATTTCTGGCGGGCCAGCCTCGGCGCGGCGGCTTTGCTGGCCAATGTTCACGCCAAAGATCTGGCCGCCTATCGCGTCGGCGACACGGCAGAGCAGGATCTCACCACGCCGGTGGCGCTGGAGGTGATTGACCCCGTCGCCACCGCCGCCCGCCGCGACGAGGAACGTCTCAAAACGCCCGCGATTTTTCGCCGTTATTCCGGGCAAGCCGACCAGACCATCCGGGATTTCACCGCAAAGTTTGGCGCGGCGCGGACCAGCTTCAACGCCGCCCTGAAGAAAAACTTTGGCGCGATCACCAATGCCGCCGAGGTCGCCGTCGCACCGGAATTCACCAATCTGGTCACGCAGTTCAACGGCAAAAATCCGGCGCTTCCGGTGCCGTTGCGCCTGGCCCGGCTGTGGGCCGCCGGGGATGCGGGACAAGAGGTGCAAAACCAGATCGCAAACCAGTTGCGGCAGGTTTTGCGCCGGCCGATCCGGCCCGAGGCCCTGCCGGCCGGATTCCAGACGGGTGACACGTGGCGGCTGGTGACGGTGGGAAGTGTGTCCGCGCCGCTGACGTTGGACGAGGCGGAATCGCGCGGAAAAATCTTTACAGCCGCCAGCCTCGGCGTGCTGGCGAAGATGCGCGGCAACTTGCGCAATGAATTTTCCGAGGACGAGCAGCCGTTGGCGCGCGCCGTGGCGATGCTCATCAAGCCCGATTGCATCCCGGACGAAAATCTCACGCAGCAGGCCCGCGCCCAGGCCAGCCGCCAGTTGGTCGTGGTCAATCACTACGATGCCGGCCAGCTCATCGTCCGCCGGGGCGCGGTGCTGGACGCCAGGGCCGTGGCGGCACTGGCCCAGTTGAATGAAAAGCTGATGCCCGGCCAGTTGAACTCCCAGCTCGCCGCGCAGCGCGAATTGGTTCGCCAGCAGGAAGATCTCGCGCGGCGCGAACACGCGGAGGCCCGGCGCAGCCGCGCCCGCGAAATCGAACTGCGCAGCCAAGCTGTCGCCGACCGCGCCCGCTACGAATGGCTGCTGGTCGCGCTGGCCGGCCTCGCGGCGGCCGCGCTCGTGCCGCTCTGGTGGCTCGCCCGCCGCCGGCGGCACCAGTCGTTGCTGCCGGCGCGCATCGCGGCATCGCCGGCACTGGCGCCAGTGGTGTTCCCGGAAGTTTTGCCGCCGCAGATCGTGGCTTCGTTGAAGGAGGCCGTGGTGCAGGGACTGGCCAGCCAGCGCGCCGAACTGCTGCTGGCCCAGCAGGCCGCCGCCCGCGAAATTGCCGAGCTGGTCCGCCGGCTCGATGATTTGAAGGTGCCGATGCAGGAGCGGCTGAAATCCTATGAAGCCCGGGTTCAAGAACTGGAAAATGACCTTGCCGAGCGCAACCAGGAAAACCGCGAACTGCTGCGGTTGAAGATTGAAATGCTGAACGAGAAGATCCAGGCCGAGCGCCGCGCCGGCCGCGCCGTGAATTTCAACTGAAGGAACTCAACCGGCGGTGCGGAATTGTTGCAGTCTATTCATGGGTCGCGCCGTTTTATTTTTTGACCGCGCCGTCAACCATTTCGGTTGTCGGGCGCATTTTGGACTGCGGCGGCAATTCGTCCGGCGCGACCTCGCTTTTGAACGGATGACCGGCCCCAAAAACTCGAAAGCCATTTGCGCGGGCGGCAAAAACGGCGTGGGCCTTCGCCTTCCGGCTCAATTTCCTTTTCGCCACCACCGCCCGGATGGCCAACTGATGTTTTTCCACGTCATTCATGTATGCAACCATCCTGCGCTTTTTCCGTTGGCGTATTTTCAAGGGGCAACTTTGCGTCGGATCGGCTCACATTCCAAGCCCGAAATGACGGGGAACGCCGCGCAGGAGGTAATCGAAAGGGGACGTCGTGAGAATCTTCCGGGCAAGTGGTCAAGCATTTGCCTCAAAGACCGTGGTGTGCGGCTCTCGAAGATCTGTGAAATAACGTGTTTCTCGTTTCTTAATGGCATAGCCCCTACTGCCGGTGTTGACCGGCTGCGTGGAATGGCAGGTGGTCTATCGCCAGCCGCCCGGGGTCGCTGTCGTTGCGGATGTCCCCGGCTCTGCGGCTGCCAGTTGAAGTCATGCCAGCCCCGTGAATCCGACTTTTGTCTGGATGGGCGGCTGCTGGCGCTGAAAATCAGCCCTGGATTCTTGCGAGCGCGGCGGCGGCCAAAGCCCGGGCGCGCTCGTCGGTCGCCGCTTCCGCGTAGCAGCGGAACTCCGGCGCGTTGCCGGACGGACGGAGGTGGATGATTTCGCCGTTGGCAAAGGTGATGCGCAATCCGTCGGTGCGGTTCAAGGAAACAACTTGGCCGCAAATCGAGCCGAACATTTTTTCAATCGCCGTTTTGTCGGCGGCTTCGGAGCCAGAATTGAACTTCGCCAGAATCGCCTGGCTTTTTTCCGTAGCGAAATTTTTCAACCGGTCGCTGGCGGTGAACCGCGCCGGCAAACCGGCGGCGAGCTGCGACACGGTTTTCTGCTGCGCCTTCGCCAGCAGCAATATGCCGAGCATGACGATCACCGCGTCGCGCGTGGGCAGGGCGCGGAGTTTTTTGCCTCCGGCTTCGATGTCGGAGTTCAGCAAAAAGCCGCCGTTGGCTTCGTAGCCGACGGTGCGTTTCGCGTCGGCGGCGGACGCCTGAATCATCGAGGCGACGACGTAGGGCGAACCGATGCGCGTGCGGCGGATGTCGCGGAACCAGCCGCACTTTTCCACCGCGGTGTTGCAGCTTACCGGCGTGCTGATGGAATCGGCGGCCAGAAATTTCGCGCACAAAATGCCGGCGACGTCGCCGCGCAGCCAGTTCCCCTGCTCATCGCTGACGAGCGGACGGTCGCTGTCGCCATCGGCGGAAACGAGGGCGTCGAATTTGCCCGTCACCGCCCATTCGCGCGCCAGCCGCACGTCTTCGGGGCGAATCGCCTCGGTGTCCACCGGAATGAATTTTTCCGAGCGGCCGAGCGGCGTGACTTCCGCACCAAGATGCGAAAGAATTTTCACGAGCACGTCGCGCCCGACGGCGGAATGCTGATAAACGCCAACACGCAGGCCTTTCAGCGCGTCGTGGCTGAAAAAATTCAGGTAGCGCATCACATAATTTTCGCCGGCGACGGGCGAAAATTCCGGCATCGGTTTCGGCTGCGCAAAATTGCCGGTGGCATTGAACAGCGCATCGTCCAGCTCGACGACTTGGCTGCTCATGCCTTTTTCGTCGTCCTTCAAAACTTCGCCGGTGGCCTTGTTGAACTTGATGCCGTTGCGGTCGTCGGGAATGTGGCTGCCCGTGACCATGATGGACGGAATTTTATTTTCCAAGCCGAACAGCGCGACGGCTGGCGACGGCACCTTGCCGCAATTCACCGGCGCGTAGCCCATGTCGGTGGCGGCGCGGGCGACGGCGGCCATCACGCGGTCGGTGCTCGGCCGGAAGTCACCACCCACAGCGACGCGTTCGCCGGCGCGCTTGAGTTCGCCGATGGCTTCGAGATATTGCAGAAAGCCTTTCGTGTAAGCGTAGCAAACACGGTCGGTCATTTCGGTGGCCAGTCCGCGCGCGCCACTCGTGCCAAACGCGACGCCGCTGCGCGCCATCAGTTCCTGGATGGAAATTTTCATCGTTAGAATCGCCAGCACAGGCTATGGCATTGCCGGACTGAAGAAAATCTTTTTGCCGCCGGCCGACCGTGAAAATCTTCCGCTCAAGTCCGGCGGGCGTTGGCTGCCGCCCGGAAAAGCCGGAGCCGGCCATAATCCACCTTGCCGCCCAGCGCTTCGAACACGCCGACGAGGTTGCCAAAACCTTTGTTGCCGAAGGCCGCGGCGACTTCGGCCAGTTCCTTGAGAGTGAAAAAATTTTGCAGATCCAGCGACTCGCCCTGTTCGAGGCCCTCGGCCAGGTGGCCGTAAATCGTGCCGGCGGTCACGCCGCGTTCGCGGGCAATCTGCTCCACGCTGGCGCCGCTGCGGAAGCGGCGCAGCGTCTCGCGCGCAGAATCGCCCAGGCTGCTGCGCGCCGCCGGGCGGGAGGCCGGCGTGGTAAAGGAGTCGTCGGCAAAAATCTGGCGGGCATTCGTCTGCAAATACGCGGCGATCTCGCCGAGAAAAATATCGCCGAACTCGCGCCGCTTTTTCTCGCCGACGCCGCTGATGCGGGCAAAGTCGCTTTCGGTCTGCGGATAATTCCGCGCCATCTGCCGCAGCGCCACATCGGAGAACACGATGTAGGCCGGCACGTCGCGCTCGTCGGCCAGCCGCTTGCGCAGCTCGCGCAGGCGTTCGAACAAAACTTCGTCGCAGGCGATTTCGCCGACATGACTGACGGTTTTTTCCGGCGTGGTGACGGGCTTGGTAAGCGTCACCTTGTCGCGTGATTTAAGAATTGCCGCGCCGGCATGGGTCAATTCCAGCGTGCTGAACTTCTCCGCCGTCTGCCGGAGAAAACCGAGGCGCACGAGTTCGCGGCCGATGGCCGCCCACTCCGGCCGGCCGTGTTCCTTGCCGATGCCGTAGGTGGAGAGCTGCGTGTGATTCCATTTGCGAATTTTTTCCGTGTCCGCGCCGGTGAGAACTTCGACGACATGGTTCAGCCCGACGCCAAAACCGGTTTTCTCGCGAATGCGGAACACGCACGACAAAAACTTTTGCGCCGCCAGCGTGCCGTCAAACGTGGCGCGCGGCGAAAGGCAGTTGTCGCACGCGCCGCAGCCGTCGGCGGAAAAATCCTCGCCGAAATACGCGAGCAGTTCGCTGCGCCGGCAGTTTGCGCATTCGGCGTAATGCACCATTTGCTGCAATTGCTTGCGGGCGATTTCACGTTCCTGCGGGTTCGGTTTCTCGTCAATGAACGTCGTCTGCTTCACCGCGTCGCCGGCGCTGAAAAGCAAAATGCATTCGCCCGGCAGGCCATCGCGGCCGGCGCGGCCGGTTTCCTGATAATAGCCCTCGATGTTCTTCGGCAGATCGTAGTGGACGACGAAACGCACGTTCGGCTTGTTGATGCCCATGCCGAAGGCGATAGTGGCGCAGACCACACGAATGTTATCGCGCAGAAAAAGTTCCTGATGCTCGCTGCGTTCCCTGGGCGTGAGACCGGCGTGATAGGGCTTGGCCCTGATGCCGTTTTGGTTTAGCCGTTCGGCCACGCTTTCCGCGCCTTTGCGCGAAAGGCAATACACGATGCCGCTCTGCTTGGGCCGCGCACGGAGGAAATCAAACAACTGGTCGAACGGCTTGTTCTTGGTGATGACGCGGTAGTTCAGGTTGGGCCGGTTGAAGCTGGCGACGTAAATTTGCGGCTCGCGCAATTTCAGGTGCGTGACGATGTCCTCGCGGACGCGCTCGGTGGCGGTGGCGGTGAGCGCCATGAACGGCACTTGGGGAAAAAGTTCGCGGAGCTGCGCAATCTGGCGGTATTCCGGACGAAAATCGTGACCCCATTCGCTGATGCAATGCGCCTCATCAATCGCGATGAGCCGGACGTTCCAGCGCTGCAAGTCTTCCAGAAAACCGGACAGCATCAGCCGCTCCGGCGCCACATAGAGCAGGCGGAATTCACCGTTGTGCAAACCGCGCAGACGTTTCCGTGATTCTTCGGCGGCGAGCGAAGAATTCAAAAACGTCGCGGGAACACCGGCGGCCCGCAGCGCGTCCACCTGGTCTTTCATCAGCGCGATGAGCGGCGAGACGACCACGGTGAGACCGTCGCGGGTGAGCGCGGGAAGCTGGAAGCACAGCGATTTGCCGCCGCCGGTCGGCAGCAGCGCGAAGGTGTCCCTGCCCGCGAGTGAATCACGGATGATTTCCTCCTGCAACGGGCGGAAGGAAGTGAACCCGAAGTATTGCTTCAGCAGTGGGAGCAGGTTGGGCGAATCGGATTTCAACGCCGCCAAATTAAGACACGCAAGCTGGAGTTCAAGCTTTAGCTTGTAGAACTGAAATTATCCGCGAACCAAAAGATATTTTGGAGTGCGCGGACACGTCCGCGTTTGGTTCGACGCAACCTATTCGCGTCAGAGGAGAGCAGCCGCGTGCCGCCGCACCCCCAACTTAACAAACCAGCACCAGCACCGCCGCCGCCTGCGCCTACTCATCACCTGGTGCGCCGCACCGAACCAGACCGCGACGTGGCCTTGCTGCTGGCCCACTGAATCTTCCATTGCCGCCGCAACCACCCCGCGCATCAGCCAAGCCCAAGCCCGGTTGACCCGGATGTCAGACGTGCCGAGGCTTTGCTATTCACGGGTTTGATTGTTCTCGCAGTAAAAAACACCCGTGCGATTTCTGCATATACATACGATATGCGGTTTTCATGTTTATATTCATATAAACCAGCATACGGGAGATTTCCGAATTCGCGTTAGCGAGCAGTAGGCGAGCAGCGGGATGTTAGCTCAAATTGTTTTGGTGTAAGCCACTTAACAAATTTTTGCTGGCATTTTTGCTGGCACTCGCCCTCAAACTGCTTTCCCGCCGTTCAAAACCCCTTGGAAACCCAAGAATTTGAAGCTGGCTCCAGAGGAAGGACTCGAACCTTCAACCACACGGTTAACAGCCGCGTGCTCTACCATTGAGCTACTCTGGAACGCAAATGGACAAATAATCTACCGGCCGCGCCGCGTGAGTCAATTTCATTCCTCATACTTTTTGGCAGCGTCCGCAGAAAAAAGTGCTCCGCGCCGCCTGCACGATACGCTTGACCGGCAGGCCGCAATTCACACAAGGCTTTCCAGCGCGGTCGTAGACCAGCAGCCGTTCGGTGTAAAAATCCGTCGCGCCCGCCATGCTGCCGTAATAAAACAGACCGTCGGATTTTTTGTCGCCGGCAAAATTCAGCGGAATCGTGCTGCCGCAATCAATTGCCTGCTGCAAAACTTCACGGACGCAGCGCAATAATTTTCCCGCCTGCCGCAAAGTCAGCTTGTTCGCCGCGTGCTTCGGCGAAAGGCCGGCGCGGAACAGCGCCTCGCTGGCATAAATGTTGCCGATCCCGGCGATGAGCGATTGATCGAGCAACTTTATCTTGACCGACTGGCGCGAACGTTTGAGTTCCTGCCGGAAAATTTCCGGCGTCAGATTTTCGTCCCACGGTTCCGGCCCGAGGTTGGCCACCGCCGACACATCCAAAGTGAAGCGTCCGAAATACCGCGTGTCCTCGTAGATGAAATTTTTCGCGCCCAAATCCAAAACCACCGCCGCGTGTTTGGGCAGCGGCGCGTCCGGGGGCGCGAGAAACATTCGGCCAGTCATGCCGAGATGGCCGAGCAGAAAGAATTTTTGGCGCGGATTTTTTTGGCGCAGTTCAAACAAGAGATATTTTCCGTGGCGTTGCAGGCCGAGGAATTTTGCGCCTGCCAGTTCCCTTTTGAAAAGAGCCGCCGCCGTCGGGCGTAAAACCTTTTCCCGGCGGATGAGCACCGCACGAATGGTTTGGCCGACCATCAGCGGGCGCAAGTGTCGCGCCAGCACCTCAACCTCGGGAAGCTCTGGCATCAGCCGGTGACCAGGGTGCCCACTTTCTCGCCCATGACGACCTTCCTCAAATTGTGCGGCTGGAAGAAATCAAAAACAACGATAGGCATCTGGTTGTCCATGCAGAGCGAGAACGCCGTGGAATCCATCACCTGCAGACGCTTCTGCAGACAGTCAATGTAGGAAATCTGAGCGAAGCGCTTCGCCTTCGGATTTTTCTTCGGGTCGCTGTCGTAAATGCCGTCCACCTTCGTCGCCTTTAAAATCACTTCCGCGCCGATTTCGTTGGCGCGCAGCGCGGCGGCGGTGTCGGTGGAGAAATACGGATTGCCGGTGCCGCCGCCGAAAATGACGACGCGACCCTTTTCCAAATGGCGCACGGCGCGGCGGCGGATGAAGGACTCCGCAATCTGTGACATGGCGATGGCGCTTTGCACGCGGGTCGGGGCGCCGAGTTTTTCCAGTGCATCTTGGAGGGCGAGCGAGTTGATGATCGTCGCGAGCATGCCCATGTAATCGCCGGTGGCGCGCTCGATGCCGCGCTGGCTGCCGTTCAGGCCGCGAAAAATGTTGCCGCCGCCGACCACCACGACGACCTGCACGCCGAGTTTGCGCACTTCGCAAATCTGTTCGGCCATGTCCTGCACCGCCTCGGCGGAGATGCCAACGCCGCTGGGTCCGCCCAGCGCTTCGCCGCTCAACTTGAGCAGAATCCGGGAGTATTGGGGGCGTTTGGTTTTGGTCATAGGTTGGAAGCGGCGTGAAAAATCACCAACCACTTTTAACAACCAAACCGCCGCCGGTCAAACCAAACTCAGCCGGTCGCGGCAGCGCATGAAATCAAAACCGATTTTGCACGGGTGCCGCCCAGAGGGACGAAGTCGGAAAGGGCATTCTTTGCTTCGCTGACTTCACCGTCGATTCGCAAGTTTTCGCCTCGCCTGCGCCTCAAAACCGCGCCATTGGCTGCCAGACCCCAACGGCCCGGAAGAACCAAAAAACCGCCGGCGTTCGCCGGCGGCTTGCGGGGAAAAATAAGTTTTCGGTTCAGCCGATGCCAACTCGCTTGCCGGCCTTGCGGGCTTCGTATTGGGTTTTGATCCACTTGTAAGTTGAGGCCAGTCCCTTATCCAACGTCGTGGATGGTTCCCAATTCAGCACTTTGTTGATGAAAGTGTTGTCCGAGTTGCGGCCCGCCACACCTTTGGGCGCGTCCAGCTTGTAGGACCGTTTGAGCTTCACGCCGGCGATGCGCTCCACCTTGCTCACCAGTTCGTTGATGGAAACCAGCTCGCTGGAGCCGAGGTTGATCGGCGTGGCGATCAGCTTGTCGCAATGCGTGATCAGGTCGATGCCCTTCACGCAGTCGTCAATATACATGAAGCTGCGCGTCTGGGTGCCGTCGCCCCAGATGTTGATGCTCAAATCTTTCTTGTCAATCGCCTCGATGGTCTTGCGGCAGATGGCGGCGGGCGCCTTCTCGCGGCCGCCGTCCCAGGTGCCGTTGGGGCCATAGACATTGTGGAAACGGGCAATGAAGGTTTTCATGCCGCGCTCGTGCCAGTATTCCTCGCAGAACATCTCGGAAACCAATTTCTCCCAGCCGTAGCCGCGCTCGGCCATCGCCGGATACGCGTCGGACTCCTTCAACGCGCGCACCTTCGGATCCTTCTGGAGGTCGGTGTTGTAGGCGCAGGCGGACGACGAATAAAAATACCGCCGCGCGCCCGCTTTGTAAGCCGCCTCGACCATGTGCGTGTTGATGAGAATCGAGCGCAGGCACTCGACGCGGAAGCGCTCGATGAAACCCATGCCGCCCATGTCGGCGGCGAGATTATAGACCTCGACCGCGCCCTCGCAGACGCGATGGCAATTGGCCTCGATGCTCACGTCGAGGCAAAGATTCTGGACGCCGGGGACGTGCAGATACCATTCGTAAACCGGCTTCTTGTCCACCGCGCGGATGTTGGTGAAGCCTTTCCGGGTGAAATACAGCGCCAGGTTGCCGCCGATGAATCCGCCCGCGCCGGTGATGACGATCAAGTCATCCTTTTTCAGCGGGGCATCCTTTTCCACGACTCGTTGAGTGATTTGCATATCCGTTGTCTTATTGTTAAATGACAAAGTGGAAGTATAATTCTTTTCCAGCTTGGCACAAGCCCGAACCGGCGGCGATCACATTTCCTCGACAGCCGGGGCGGACAAATTAAAATCCCGCGCATGACAAAACCGACTTTGCTCGTTCTCGCTGCCGGCATGGGCAGCCGCTACGGCGGCCTCAAACAAATCGACCCCGTCGGCCCCAACGGGGAAACCATCATTGACTACTCGATTTTTGATGCGCTACGCGCCGGCTTCGGCAAGCTCGTCTTCGTCATCCGCAAGGATATCGAGCAGCAGTTCCGCGAAATCGTCGGCGCACGTTTTGAGCAGCGCATCGCCGTCGAATATGTTTTCCAGGAACTCGACAAGCTGCCCGCGCCCTACCAACTGCCCGCCGGCCGCACCAAGCCGTGGGGCACAACGCACGCGATTTTAATGGCGGAAAAAGCGGTCAAAGAAAATTTCGCCGCCATCAACGCCGACGATTTTTACGGCCGGCAGGCTTATCAGGTGCTCGCGCAGCACCTGACTTCCGGCACGCCGGACTATGCGATGGTCGGTTTCATTTTGAAAAACACCCTGTCCGCCCACGGCAGCGTGGCGCGCGGCGTCTCGCGCGTGGATGCCAGCAATTACCTGACGCACATCGTCGAGATGATGAAGATCGAGCCGGATGGCGGCGGCGCGAAGAACACCGAAGCCGACGGCAAGATCACCAGGCTCACCGGCGACGAGGCGGTCTCGATGAATTTCTGGGGTTTTACCCCCGCGCTGTTCCCGCAGCTCCGCATGGAGTTCGAGAAGTTTTTGGCGAAAGCCGGCGGCGAGCTGAAATCCGAGTGCTACATTCCTGCGACCGTGGGCGACCTCGTGACCAGCGGCCGCGCCAAATGCAAGGTGCTGCGCTCGGCCGATTCCTGGTTCGGCGTCACCTACCGCGAAGACCGCCCGCAAGTCGTCGAGAGCATTCGCACACTGATTGCCAAGGGCGATTATCCAGAGAAATTGTGGGCCTGAAGCGCGCAACTTATTTGCCGGAGCGGAGTTTGAGCCTTTGGCCAAAGAACCTTCATGCGCCTCATCACGTCCCTCATTTTGGTTTCCGTCCTGTTCGCTTTTGAAATGGCACATGCCCAGAACACCAACCCGCCGGCAAAATTCTTGGTGGCCTGGCTCGCGTTTCCTGCTAAAATGTTGCGCCCATGAATGAGTGGAACATCCAGTCCCGCGCGCCCGCCTGTGAAGCCTGCGCCCGGCCGTTTGCCGACCGGCAGCCGTATCACACGCTGCTGCTGGAACTCGCGCCGGCATGGCGCCGCTCGGACATCTGTGAGCCGTGCTGGCAAAAGCAGTTTGCAGTCGAGGCCAGCCGCCGCGACGGTTTCATCTCACACTGGCAGGGGATTTTCGAGGTGCCGCCGCCGGTGGTGGACGTCATCAAAAAAGAAACCGCCGAGACCGTCTTGCGCCAGCTCATCACGCAGAACGATCCGCGCTATGCGCCCGCCGCCTTCATTCTCGCGGTGATGCTGGAGCGCAAACGCCTGCTCAAGGTGAAGGAGCAAATCACCCGCGACGGCCGCCGCGTCTTCATTTACGAGCAGCCAGCAACGGGTGACCTCTTTGCCATCGCCGATCCGGGTTTGCAGCTGGACCAACTGGAAGCCGTGCAGCGCGACGTGGCGCATTTGCTGGAGCACGGCTTGAACCCGCCGGTGCCCACGGCGGAAATGCCGGCTCCAGCCGCTGAACCAACGGCGGCCGTTGCCGCGGCGCAAACGACAACCGCCGGCTGAATTTGCGATTTATGATTGGCGATTCCCGACGGGCCGCCCGGTGTGCCAGTGACGATTCAGCCGGCAGTCGCCCATCGTAACTCATCCATTGCGCATGTCCGACCTCGCCGAACTCCAAAACCGTCTCGGCCATTTTTTCCGCGACGAAAATCTGTTGCGCCGCGCGCTCACGCATCCGTCCGTGGCGCACGAGGCCAAGACGGTGCTGGCGCACAACCAGCGGCTGGAATTCCTCGGTGATTCGGTGCTGGGCCTGGTGCTGTCGCGCGAACTTTTTGAAAAATTCCCGGCGGCGGACGAGGGCGCGCTGACCAAGTCGCGCGCCAAGCTGGTGAACGCGCGGGCGCTCGCGGCGCACGCCCGCGCGCTGGGCCTGGGCGCGCATCTGCTCCTGAGCCGGGGCGAGGAAAACACCGGCGGACGCGAACGCGAGTCGGCGCTGGCGGACGCGTTCGAAGCGGTGCTGGGCGCGATTTTCCTCGACGGCGGATTGGAGGCGGCGCGCGGATTTGTCCTGCGTGGGTTCGCCGCGGATTTCACCGCGCTGGGTGAGGCGGCGAACATTGACAATCCCAAGGGCGAGTTGCAGGAATTGTTGCAATCACGCTCGCTGCTGGCGCCGGAGTATGAATTCATCGGCGCCACCGGGCCGGACCACCAGCGGGTGTTCGAATGCGCCGTGCGCCACGCCGGCACCGAACTCGCGCGCGGCACCGGCAAAAGCAAAAAGGCCGCTGAAAGCGCGGCGGCGCTGGCGGCGCTGGCAACGCTGCGCGCCGGCAACCCGGCGGAACCCTAGCCCAGCTTGCTGTGGCTGCCGTCGCAAAACGCGCCGGTCTTGGATTGCTTGCAGCCGCACCACGCGACTTTTTTCGCCACGCTCAAATCCACTTTCAACGGCGTGAAGCCGGTGCCCTTGTGCGAGCCGTCGCAAAAGGGCTGGGTTTTGGAGTGACCGCAGGCGCACCAGTAGTAGCTACCGGGCTGCATTTCCTGCACGTAGGGGAATTTCCGGGCAATATGGGCTTCGCTCATGCACCCTTTGTAGCCGTCCGCCGGATTTTAGCAAACAAAATTCTTCAGACCGGTCAGGGTTCGCATCGCCAATCTGTCGTTTGATAAAAAAACTTCTTTTGCTAAACTGACCGGGTGATTTACGACGCCTCCCTTGACGAATTGCTCCAGAAGGTTTGGAGCGGTGCGCGCATCCATGCCGTCGAGGCCAGACGGCTTTACGCGCTGCCGCTGGAGGAACTCGGCGCGCTCGCCGACCGCCGCCGACAGCTCGCGAAGAAAAATTCTTACCACGGTCGCGGCAACGAGATCGTCACGTTCAATGTGGACCGCAACGTGAATTACACCAATGTTTGCAATGTGTATTGCAAGTTCTGCGCGTTCTACCGCACGGAGCAGGACGACGATGCCTACGTCATCACCTTCGCCGAAATAGACCGGAAAATCGAGGAGACCCTCGCGCTCGGCGGCACGCAGATGCTCATGCAGGGCGGCCATCATCCCAAGCTCACGAAGCAGTGGTATCTCGACCTGCTCGCGCATGTCAAAAGCAAGTTTCCCGGCTTCAACATCCATGGCTTCAGCCCCAGCGAATTCATCCATTTCCGCGACGTGTTCAACGAGCCGCTGGAAAAAATCATCGGTGATTTCAAGGCGGCCGGCCTCGGCTCGATTCCCGGCGGCGGCGGGGAAATCCTGGTGGACCGCGTGCGCCAGCGCATCGCGCCGCTCAAGGCCATGAGCAACGACTGGCTGGAGGTCATGGACGTGGCGCACCGGCTCGGTTTGTATTCGAGCGCGACGATGATGTTTGGCCACATTGAGACAATTGAAGACCGCATCGAACATCTGGAACGGCTGCGCACGCAGCAGGACGTTTCACTGAAGCGGGTCGCGGAATTTAACGGCCCGGGCGTGAAGCCGGCGCATTTCACCGCGTTCATCGGCTGGACGTTTCAGGCCGAGCACACGAAGCTGAAGGCGCCGACGGTCGGCGCACATGAATATTTGCGGACGCAGGCGCTGGCGCGGATTTATCTCGATAATTTTGAGAACATCCAAAGTTCGTGGGTCACGCAGGGTTTGGAAATCGGCCAGGTCGCGCTCAAGTTTGGCGCGAACGATCTGGGCAGCATCATGATCGAGGAAAATGTCGTGTCGCAGGCGGGCACGACGTTCCGCATGACCGTGCCGGACATGCACCGGCTCATCAAGGATCTCGGCTACGAGCCGCATCAGCGCGACAACTGGTATCGGCTGGTGAATTGAAGCTGGACACCACCCACCCTGCGGAAGTTTTCCGGTGAAGAAAAGCGGGTTGCCCGGTTGAAATGCATGGCAATGCCAATTGCGCCGGGCGGTTGGCGTGGACGAGACGGACTTACCAAAACTGCCACGCGCCGCGCGTGACCACCCAGACGCCGAGCAGGAAATTCGTGATCGCGTGCGCCGTCATGGCGTCGCCGAGCCGGTTTTTGCGCAGCACCAGCCATTGGAACGCCGCGCCGCAAACGACACCCGCCAGCCATTCGTTGTGGGAAAAGCCGAAGATGAGCGCGGTGAGAAAAAAGGAGCGCGGACAAAAACGGCTCAATGGTATGCTGAGAAAATCGTGGCGGGCGATGGAGCGATACAAAAACGAGCGGTAAAAAACCTCCTCGAGCGGCGGCACGATGAAGGTGGAACCCAGAATGCGCACGGCCAGAAACAGCCAGGCCAGCGCGGCGCCGGTGCCGAACTGCGCATTCGGATTCCAGGCCACCGCCCGGTTTGCCGGCGGATGCGCCAGGCGGAGTTTCACCCAGAGCGAATTTTGCGCAGTCCATTCGCTGCCGATGCCCACCCAGAGGGCGAACACGCCGACGCCCACCAGCACCGCCTCCCAACTGAACGCCCAGCGCATTTCGGCGACGAACGGGCGCATCTCCCAAACCAGCCACGCGCCGGCCAGCGTTTTGGCGAGGTAAAACCAATAGGCCGAGGCCGCCCCGAATCTTCCTTGCGCCGCCGTGAGCAGCACGAAAAGGAGAAACGGTGCGAGGCGAACCGCCGTCGGATGGCCGCGAAGTTTTTCCCGAAGCTGCATGTCAGTTGCTCAAGCCCAGCGTGAGGGTTTTGCCGGCGGCATCCACCAGCGTCACGGTGGATTTGGTAATTTTCCCCACCCGATAGCTGAGAAACGGGTCGCCAGGTTTCACGGTTTTGCCGTCCAAAATCGCCGCCGGCGCGGTGGGCGTGTAGAAAATGCCCTGCAACCGTGGCGCGAGCGGCGGATGGTAAGGCTCCGGTGCCGGTGGGGGTGCCGGCGGCGGCATCGGGTTCGGCGTTGGCGGCGTTGCCGGCGGCGGGATGACCGGCACTGCGATTTCCGCCGCCGGACGCGCGACGGCGACCGGAGCGGACGGCGGGGCGACCACGTTTTGCACCGAGTGACGCGCCATGGCCCACGCGATGGAAAAAATGGTGGCGGCCACCAGCACAACCACGATGGCCGGCAGCAGCCACAAGCCCGGGGATCTTGATTCCGCCACGGGCGGCAGCGGTGGCAGCGGACCGGGCGCGACACATGGCGGATGCTGCCGGGCGCGTTTCAGGGCGTCGTTGATCAGGCTCATGCGTGGATGTGTCCTTCCAGTTCGCGGATGGCGCGGCCGACCATCCGGTAACTGATGCGGTTGCTGCGTTCGACGAAGCCGGCCAGCAGCGCCTTGTCGCAGACGGCGTTGACCAGGCGCGGAATGCCTTGGCTGTAGCGGAACACCCGCCACACCGCCGGCGTGGTGAACGTCGGCCGCCCGTGCGACCCGGCCAGCGCGAGCCGGTGATGGATGTATTGCCCGACCTCCGCGCAGGTCAGCGCGTTCAAGTGATACCGCACCGTGATGCGCTGGCGCAACTGTCGCAGCCGGTGGCTGTTCAACCGGTCGCGCAATTCCGGCTGGCCCATCAGCACGATTTGCAGCAGCTTGCGGTCGTCCGTTTCGATATTCGAAATCAGCCGCACCTGTTCCAGCAAATCCTCCGTCAAATTCTGCGCTTCGTCCACGATCAGCACTGTTTCCTTCCCGGCCAGCGTCTGCCGCAGCAGAAAATCGCTGATGGTGGCGACCGTTTCCAGCCGGTCCTTGCCCCGGACCTCCAGGCCGTATTCGGTGGCGATGGCCTTCATCAGTTCGTCGCCGCTCATCACCGGGTTTAGAATCAGCGCGGTGGAAAAATGTCCGTCGAGATGTTCCAGCAGCGCGCGGCAGAGCGTCGTCTTGCCCGCGCCGACCTCGCCGGTGAGCTGCACGAAACCCTTGCGTTCGCGGATGCCGTAGAGCAGGTGGTTGAACGCCTCGCGGTGCTTGTTACTGTGGAAAAGGAAGCGTGGGTTCGGCGTGATGTCGAACGGCGCGAGCTTTAAGCCATAAAACTCCAGATACACGCTGTGTTTTCTAGCAGAAACCGCCGCCCGCCGCCAAGCAAAGCTTTTAGCGAAAATTTTTGCTTGGCGCGGGTGAACCAAATTGAAATTCCAGGCGGCGCCAATTGGGAAGCCGCCGGCCGTCAAAGCTCATCCTGCCTCTCGGCGTAAAAAAGCTGGAACGCACGGTCGTAATCGGCGGCCGGGACGAACACCCGGGCGGGCCGGTTCAAATCGCCGTCGTCCGGCGCGGCATCCGCGAACGCCTGCGTGGCGGCGATGCCGTGCCGTTCCAACATCGTCACGAGCATCTCGGCGTTGACGACCGGGCCGGTGTAAAATAGTTTCATGCCGACAATTCAACCCAATCCGTTCCAAGTAAGAAACCAGACATGAATCATTTCTCCCGTTGCAACAAAAATTCCGCCAGCGCTTCGAGGGCGACGGCGCGGCCTTTGAAAATGTCCAACGCGGCAAACGCCTTCGCCGTCAGTTGCGCTGCAATCTTCCGCGATTTCTCCAAACCCACGATCGCCGGATAGGTCGCTTTTTGCACGGCCACGTCCTTGCCCGCCGTCTTGCCGAGTTGTTCGCTCGTCTGCGTCACATCCAGGATGTCGTCAATCACCTGAAACGCCAGGCCGACGTTGTAGCCGAAGTCGGTCAGCGCTTGGAGCTGCATGGCGGTGCAGTTGGCGCTCATGCCGCCGAGCCGCACGGAACAGCACAGCAGCGCGGAGGTCTTGCGCTCGTGGATGAACTTCAGTTCGGCGATGGAAAGTTTTTTATTTTCGCCTTCAAGGTCGGCCACTTGTCCGCCGACGAGTTGTAATGAGCCGGATGCCTTGGCGATTTCCAAAATGATTTTATCGTGCGGGTAGCGCGGAAATTTTTTGCACTGCGCGGCGATTTCAAACGCCTGCGTCAGCAGCGCGTCGCCGGCGAGCACGGCGATGCCTTCGCCGAAAACCTTGTGATTGGTCGGCTTACCGCGGCGGAAGTCGTCGTTGTCCATCGCCGGCAGATCATCGTGGATGAGCGAATAAGTGTGGATGCACTCGACGGCGCACGCGAGCGGCATCGCGTCGGCTTCCTTGCCGCCACAGGCTTGCGCGGCGGCGAGCAGCACGGCGGGGCGCATTCGCTTGCCGCCGGCAAACAGTGAATAGCGCATGGCCTTGTGAATCGTGGCGGGCTTGGTTTTTTCCGACGGCATGAAGTGGTCAAGCGCGCGGTTGACGGCGTCGGTGCGGGTGACGAGGAATTGGTTCAGGTCGAAGGACGATTGTTTGGCGGCCATAAATTATTTGCAGAAAATGCCGGAAACCGGCGCAAGTTAGAAGGGAATTTTTAGAACGGTGGTTGGGCCCCGGGCGCCGGCGAATGGCAGGGCAAAAAACATTTTGCGGCTTGTAGCAGGGTCGGTGAAATGGTATAAGATACTGCTTCCCCTCACGGGAAACAAAGAAATCGTTGGTTTGTAAACAAAACTATGAAAAAAATACTCGTCCTCACCGCCCTGGCCGTCAGCGCCGCCAGCCTGAAGGCAGACTCACCGTTCCAAGCTTCCCTGACGCCGGACATCGCCATTCATTCCAAATCCACCCAGATCAATGGCCTCGCCTTGAGCATCTGGGGCGAGAATCCGCAGCACGCGCTCGCGCTCGGCTTCGTCAACGGCAGCACCGGCGACAGCGAGGGTCTGAGCTGGAGTCTGGTCAATTACGCCGACACCTACACCGGCGTCGCCTGGGCCGTCGTCAACATCAGCCACAAGAAATTTATCGGCTGGCAGGACGGCGTGGTCAATTATTCCGAAGGTTACTTCAAGGGCCTCCAGTCCGGCTGGCTCAACGTGTCCGAGGAATTTCACGGCCTCCAGTTCGGCCTGGTCAACTACGCGGAAAATCTGCGCGGCGTCCAGATCGGCTTCATCAACGTCGCCCGGAATAACCCCTGGTTTCAGGAATTTCCGGACAAGCTGGCCACCGGCTTTCCGATCGTGAACTGGTCGTTCTAAATTTCACTGAACGTTTCCAGCCGGAAGCCGGGCCCCCGGCTTCCGGTTTTGCCTTTAGCAGGCCGTTGAAAAACGGGTGATTTTTCAGCGCCACGATTTTTCATGGGTGATTTTTTCAAAATTCAGTGTGCGAACCGTGGTAACGGCTGTCCCCACCGCAGCCGCCAGTCGGCGGTTGGCC
>JAJXXW010000001.1 GCA_021780905.1 bacterium | reverse complement strand
CCGTGAGATTCCAGGTTTCCTTGCGGAACGGATTTTTCACGGACCGTTGCGAACCCGCGGCACCCCCGGCACCGTTGCCGGCGGCCCCGCCACCGGCGTTGGATTCAAAAAGATGAGGAGCATCGGACACCTGCGCGTCCACCCACTCCTCCAAAGTCATTGGCGTGATGCCATCCTTGCCATAGCGCACGGACTTGCCATCGGCTTCGAAGGCTTGCGGCGCACCGTTGACGAGCTTGAACACCGTGCGAGCACGAGCGGTGATGTCAGGAATCGCCGTTGGACGCAGCCCGCGCTTGGTGGCCGCCGTGATGACGCCTTGATCAATCTGGATGGCCGACAGGCGCACCAGCAGGGCATCACGTTCATTGGCAACAGCAGCTTGCTGTTTGTCCCAATCGGCCTTCAGTGTCTTCAGCCGGTCAGTGACGAGCTTGTCAATTTCCTCGGGCTTGTGGCCTTGGGCCTGCAACTCCAGCTTGCGTTTCTCCTCGGCGAGCCGGCGGAACTCATCGGGATCCACGCCGGCGAACCGGGCATCGCGGTCCTCGATTTGCTTCCGCAGTTCGATGTTGTGATTGCGCATCTCATCGGCCTTGGCCTTGTCCACGACGCCTTCGGCATCGAGATAGAAAGCGCCATCGCGCTCGACGTAGAGAGCTGCGTGTTCCGCAGGGATTTCACCCTTGCCCGTATATTTGTATTTCAGTGGCATAAATTTTACTGGTTGTTGGTTGCTGCTGGAATTGGCATTGGAATCGTTGTGGCCACGGGGGAATTCCCAGGCTTAGGAAAGACCCCGGTCGGATTCTCCTGACCGATTTTGCCAATGAGATTCTTTTCTTCGTTATCCGTGCGTCCAGTGGGCAGGACTTCACCTTTGCGGAAGAGATCGAACATCGTGGCCTGACTGATGGCTCCAGCCTGCCAGGCAGAGACGATGGCGGTGAGTTCCAGACTGGTCAGACCTTTGGCCGTGAAGTCGGTGTTGATCTGGATCAGCACGAGATTTTCACTGACGTCTTCAGGGACCGGTTCAGTGCTGTTCCACCAATAGACCCAGCGAAGCACTTGGCTGATGGAATCAGACACAGAGATGGCCAGCGTCATCAAGATGCTGTTCTCACCAGCTTGGCGTAGTTCGATGGCATCGGCGGTTTCACCGACACGTTTGGTGTCTTCCAGCATCCGGGAACCAAGGACAGCCATCAGCCGTTCGTCGCGATTCTGTGCGTTCTCGAAGGTGGACAAGCCATGACCTTTGAATTCAAGGAAGCCAGCCACGGCACCGGGAGCCTCAGCCACCCAAGCTGTGCTGCTGCCGATGCGAAGTTCTGAATCCTTGTCAAAGCCAGACACCCAAGCCGTCGGCAGGGCCGTGTAATGCAGGCCATGCTTGTAATCAGCATCAAGACGGTAGTGATCCAGATTCACGGTGATGATGTCGGCCAATGGCATCTTGTCCACGTCAGGCAAGGCATTGCGAGGACCATGAAAGACAAAAGGGATCAACGGAAGCGGCTTGCCAAGGCGGAGTGGCACACGACTCTCTTGCAGCTTCCATTCAGATTTCTTGCGGCGGTAGTTGGCGGATTTTTGTTCCTGCCAGATTTCGACGATGTAGCGAGTGCCACCATCAGGCAGCGATTCGAGTTTCAAGACACGGATGGTTTCCGTTTGATTGATGGAGAACGGATCTTCAGCGTCCGGTTTTGCCACCACTTCACGGAGCGCCACCAGTGTCACCACGTTGCGACCATTGATGCGTTGCGTCTGCCAGTTGAGGATGTCTTCAGCGGCGTAGCGGACAACGTAAGCGCGGGATTCACCATCGGCCTGCCAATCAATCAAAGTGCCACAGCGGCCCAGGGCGAGCACTTCACCGACGACACCCTTGCAAAAAGTGAACAGCGACGTGCCCATCAAATCCACATCATCGGTGAAGACACGCAAAGCACCACCAACACCGGCATGGCGGTCAGGAAGTTTGACTTCGGGATCACGACGAAAGAGCAGACCGAGGAAACCATCAGCCGTGCGGCTGGTGGCATTGAAGAAACAGGCACGCGTTTTGTAGGCGAGATATTCGTCGTCCGATTGAGAATCCAGACGGGGCAGATACTTCGTGCCACCAGCCTTCACCGCATCATCACCGGCGATGACATCACGGGCGCGCAGCCAGGCAGGCAGGCTTGCATCGTAATCAGGATGTGTCGTATTGGCGGCCACGAGGCGAACATTAGCACGGGATTTTTCCGCGCTGTTTTCGCCTTCAATTCAACCCACGGCCCTTGACGTTCCTTGACGTTGGTTGACGGCCAGCAACGTCCGGTGACAGAAGATTTTTATTTGACAGGTTTTTAATTTTGCACGTCGGCAATTCGTAAATACCAATGGTGGCCGTCCGCAAGCACCGCTTCGTTCGCTCGCCGGCAGGCATCAGTCGCGCCAGCCCTGCCGCAGGCGCAACACAGGGCTGTCACGCCTGCTGCTGACCTGCCGTCGAGCTGCCACTTCGCTCCGGCAAAGACAATATTGGTGAATTGATCCTCGCGGCATATACACGGTTTATCTCCGCGCAGTGTCTCTAGTGCCTGCCGGGGTGTCCTGTCCGGCTGTGTGGTGGCTGCTCAGGAAATGTGATGAGCAGCCACCACACATCCAGCCAGGCCACCCGCGCGTGGCCTCACCTAGTCGTCATCCGTTGGCAGCGTTGGCAGTCGGCGGTCAGCGGGCTTTACTATCGGCGCGTCACAGCACCAGTCACGTTCTGGCGTGCGTGCGGTCAGCCGGCAGCGTTCCGGCCGCAGTTACCCTGGTGGCAGCCGTTCGTGTTCAGCTACCTCAGCATCACCGGCTGGTTGCGGCGGTCACGCCGGGAGCGGCCGGTGTGAGCTGCACGGTGGCCGTGCGCCAGCACCGGCTCATCGCACCTGTCGGCGCTCCAAAAGCAACACGGCCCGCTGACGAACGTCAGCGAGCCGTGCAAAAAATATCGCTCTCGGTGATTTCTTACTCAGGCCGGAACCAGCACTTTGACTTCCCGTTCCAAGCGGCGACCCAGCCGGCCCTCCATGATTTCCAGATCATAGTGGGATTGCAGGTTGAGCCAGAATTGCGCCGACATCTTGAAAAAACGGCCCAGACGCAAAGCCGTGTCCGCCGTGATGGCCCGTTCACCCTTCACAATTTCATTGATGCGGCGGGCCGGCACCCCAATGTCTTTCGCCAGCCGGTATTGGCTCAACCCCATCGGCTTCAGAAAATCCTCTTCCAGAATTTCTCCGGGCGTGATGTTTTCCAGCAGTTTGCTTTTCATAACATTTTAATGGTAATCCACAA
Organism: bacterium; assembly: GCA_021780905.1. GTDB lineage: Bacteria > Verrucomicrobiota > Verrucomicrobiia > Limisphaerales > UBA11358 > UBA11358. The sequence goes on along the minus strand of JAJXXW010000001.1, from coordinate 4,938 downwards.
TTTCAACTTCATGCGCGCCTGACTCCCAGCGGAAACAGATCCGCCACTGGTCATTGATCCGAATGCTATGCTGCCCCATTCTTCCGCCTTTCAACGGTTCCAGCCGGTTGCCCGGCGGCACGGCCATGTCTCGCAATTGCGTGGCAGCCTGCAACTGCAACAGCTTTCGCCGGGCGGTGCGCAGAATGTCCGGCGGGAACTCCCGGGATACCTGGCCCCGGAAAATCTTTCCCGTCTCCGCACATGCGAAGTTTTCTATCATCTGCCTCCAACCATAACGCGGGGTGTTATTAACGTCAAGCGTTACTGTTGCCTTTCGGTATTTCTATACCAACGCCAAACCGATAATGGCGCGATTTATTTTTTTGACGCGTGCAACCAAGTGAAATTGTGAGTCGTGCTGTATTTGAACGCAGCTTGAACCTCGTCTGCTCTGGAAGAATGATGGCTCGCTACGCTCGATGGGATTTTAGTTCGCGCTGCACTTCGCTCGCGTGCTCAATAAATCAACACGAACGCGCCCAGGCACACGGTTTCCATGGTTCACGTTGTGCGGAGTTTGGTTGTGTTCGCTGCGCTCAATAACTAAGGCCGCACATCAGGCGCGTGCGCGGACGCCTGACGCTCATGCTGGCGGCGGCGGCTAACGCCACCGCGACGCCAGCACCGGGCCGCCTTCACTGGTTTACGAACGGTTTCTCACGGCGGCCCTTTCGCTTCCGCGCGCACGCGTCGAACGTCGCCGGTTCTCGAACGGTTTCCGCGCGATCCAACCATTCAGGTTGGCGGATGATTTAAGCGCGCGGACAGGCGGGGAAAAGTTAGTGAATTGCTGACTCGTCGCTGTCGCTCCTCGCGGGGGCGAACGCGCACTGCGTTTGCGGTCGCCGTTTCAAATTTCAGGTTTCAGCATTTTCCCGGTGGCTTCACAGAGCGGACATTTGTGCTGCGTTCGCCTGATGCTGCCGCATCCCTGGTCGCCCACCGGCTTCCTTCGCGCCAAGTGTCCGCACTGTTCCGCCCGCACCGCTGGCCGGACTCATCACTTTGCGCCCGCTCCATTCGCTGCCGCATCCGCCTCTGACGGTGGATTGCTCTCGCTCGTTCCGACGGCCGCAAACTGCCGAGACCGTCAAAGACAGCGGTGCCCCCCAAAGATTCCAGAGGCCGCGAGACTTCGTCCGGCCAAGGCATCAGCATTACGGCGCGAGGCTGCGCCTGTCGCCGAGGAGGCCAGCAGTAGCCCGCGCGACTTCGTCCGGGCAAGACGCCAGAAATAATCGTGAGATCGGCCATTTCCGCACCGCCTCCATTTCGCAGGCTACATTGCAGCGGACGGAAACAACCGAACTCACTGCGCAAACCATGTTGGTCTGACACCCCGGCGCTGGACTTCGCGGCTTGCTGTCTCGGCTGCCCTGTCACCATCAGCCGGCCATCATTCCACTCCGTTCCATCGGCGGGGAGTCAAATTAGTTGGCTTCGCGCTGGCGCGACGAAGCCGGGAAACGAAGTGACCCGGCACAGGTATTGATGCGGCTCCGCTCTGGGGTTGGCATGGGGGAACATCTCCGGCTACGGTGCTCGCAAGCTGCGCGCCTGGTCCTTCGATTTGCTTCCGGGACCGAACCCAACACATTTTGTGTGTGACCCTCCGGTCATTTATTCCGGGCGCACAGGGAACCCCGAGACCCTGTGCTGGAAGTAAATGACACACAAAATGGCGTTGTGTGCTATCCCGCTGTCGCACTGTCACACCGATAGCTTCGCCGTCCCCGGCGACCGCCGCCACCGCCCGTGTCGCTGCTATCGTTGCGCCAGTTTGCAGGCATCCTTCACGCCAACGTCGCCGCTCCGCTGTTTTGAAAAATTGGTCGGGGCGTCTTTTGCCCCAAAGCCCCCGCCCATCCCCCGGTGCTCGCCCCCCTTCCGTCCCCAAGGGGGGCTGCGCCAGATTGTGATTGGTGCGATGGTTGGCCAGACGTTGCGGCACTTCGACAGGCGTTCAGGGTTAGCCTTTAGTGGAAAATTCTGTTCCGCCGCGCTCCAAACCGCGAAAGAATTGCGGCGTGTTTTTGAATCAATGACCTCAAGCGCGGGTTAATTACGCTACAAGGTTGGCGGGCATTGTTGTTGTTTTGTTTGTTGTTTGTGTGCCGGTTTTCTGCTTTTGGTTTTCTTCCCGGCGCCGGCGGCGCTGGGCAAGTTTCTTGGTGCGTCGTTGCTCGAAGATGGCCGACAGGATTGGCTGCTTATCGGGGGACCGCCCTGTCAGGCATACTCCCTGGTCGGGCGTTCCAAAATGATTGGCGAATGGGGACGCACTCAATTTGAGTCAGACCACCGCCATTTCCTCTATCGCGAATATCTCCGCATTATTGCCGATCATCGTCCGCGTGTGTTTGTCATGGAGAACGTCAAGGGTCTCCTGTCAGCTCGCGTCAACAACGAGGGCATTTTCGGCCGCATTTTGGCCGACCTTCAGCATCCACTTGAGGCCATATATGGGCCGCGCCATCGGCGTGAGCCGTTGGCTTACCGTTTATTTTCCGTCTCGGCCCCACCAACCGAGGATTTTGCGGACATCAATCATAACGACTTCATTGTTCATGCCGAAGATTACGGTGTTCCCCAAGCGCGTCACCGACTGATTACCGTCGGCATCGCTGAAGGCATGGACGTCATGCCCGACTTGCTCATCCCCCAGCCCAAGGTTTCGGTGGCTGAAGCCATCGGCGACCTGCCGGAGCTCCGTAGCGGCTTGTCCAAGGAAACGGATTCCGCCGCCGGGTGGTATGAAGCCGTGCGTTCCATTCGCACCGCGCCGTGGTTGAATGATCCGCGTGTGGATGAATCTGTCCGCCGCGAAATCAGGCATTACCTTCCACTCGTCTCTGCTGATTGGGGGCGGGGCGCAGAATGGCAGCGGCCCGCCCGCCGGGTTCTGCGCTTGGACGCGCGCTGGTTTTCCGACCCCCGCCTTCATGGCGTGTGCAATCATGCCACGCGTTCACACATTCGCGCAGACTTGCACCGCTACTTTTTTGTCGCCGCCTTTGGCCGTGCTCATGGCCGTTCGCCCTTGCTGGACGATTTCCCCCGAACGCTGTTGCCCAAACACGAAAACGTCGCCGAGGCGTTGCGTGAGACAAAATTCAACGACCGCTTCCGGGTGCAGATTGCTGACCGTCCTTCCACGACCATCACGTCCCATATTTCCAAGGACGGCCATTATTTCATTCATCCCGATCCGGCACAATGCCGCAGCCTGACGGTTCGGGAAGCGGCGCGATTACAGACCTTTCCCGACAACTATTTTTTTGAGGGGCCGCGCACACAACAATACCACCAAGTCGGCAACGCCGTGCCGCCGTTCCTTGCCCACCAGATTGCCGGCATCGTGGCCGGGTTGTTTTGATGCCGGATGTTTTTACCAAAGCGAAGCGTTCGGAAGTGATGTCGCGCATCCGGTCGCGCGGCAACAAGGAAACCGAGCTCGCGCTGGCAAAATTATTTCGCGCGCACAAAATCACCGGCTGGCGCAGGCATCTAAAAGTTTTCGGCAGCCCGGATTTTGCTTTTAGGGAAAAGTGCCTCGCGGTGTTTGTGGATGGCTGTTTCTGGCATGGTTGTCCCCGGCATTGCAAAATTCCCGCCGGCAACCGCGCGTTTTGGAAAAAGAAATTGTCCGCCAATCGGAAACGGGATCGTCGCGTAAACCGCGAGTTGCGCAAACTCGGCTGGCGGGTTATCCGCATTTGGGAACACGACCTTGCCCGCCGGGCCGACAAGTGCATCGGCAAAATCCAATCGGCCTTGGCTAAACTGGGGCTAACCCGTCCTGATGGACACGGTGTGGCGGTGGTGGGCATGGTTATGGTTTAGTTGGTTTGTTGTTCAAAGTCCACAGGGGATTTGAAACCGAGGGCGCTGTGGCGCCGCACCCGGTTGTAGTATTTTTCAACGTAGTCGAAAAAATCATCGGTGGCTTCCGCCCGCGTGGCGTAGCCGCCACGCGCGGTGGCCAGGCCCACGCATTCGCGTTTGTTGGTGGCGTTGAAGCTTTCCATCGCGGCGTTGTCGTAGGGATTTCCGGGGCGGCTCATGCTCGCGATCAAGCCGGCGGTCGTGAGTTCGGCGTGATACTCGCCGCTGGCATATTGCACCCCGCGATCGCTGTGATGCAACAGGCCATGAGCGGGGCGACGATGCTGGAGGGCCATCTGCAAGGCCCGCGTGGCGAGGCGGGCGTGCAGGGTTTCGCCGGTGGCCCAACCGACGACACAGCGGCTCCACAGATCCAGCAGGACCGCCACATACAGCCAGCCTTCCGCCGTCCACACATAGGTCAGATCAGTGACCCACGTTTGGTTCGCTGCCGTGGGGGCCGGCGGCACGGCCAGCCGGTTTGGCGCGATCGGTTGGTCGTGGTCGCTCTGCGGGGTCCGTGGCACGAACCGGCGGGCGCACAGGCCGCGCAGTCCGTCCGCACGCATCAGCCGCGCGATGCGTTTGCACCCGTGCCGGTGGCCCTGGGCGGCGAGTTCCTGCTGGATGCGCGGCGCGCCGTAGCGGCCACGATGCTGTTGATGCACGGTGTGGATCTGCGCGCGCAACACGGCGTCGGTGCGTTCCCGTTCGCTGGCTTCGGCTTTGCCCCAAGCATGATAGCCGTTGCGCTTCACGGCGAAGGCCGCGCAGAGGGCGGTCAGGGAATGGTCGGCTTTCATGCTTTCAATGATTTCGTAGCGCTGGGCGGCGGTTCGGTGAAGATGCCCACCGTTTTTTTAATATGTCGCGCTGCTCGCGCACCCGGGCGAGTTCCGCCCGCAGCGTGCGGTTCTCGGCGGCCAGGTCCCCGTGTTCGGGCATCGCTGAGCCGGCGTAACTGCGCTTCCATTCCTTCAGGCTCGGCTAGCTGATGCCCAGTTCGGCGGC